>NZ_CM002299.1:2144950-2802827 GCF_000153125.2 Congregibacter litoralis KT71 | reverse complement strand
CCGGCGGCCCCGGCGCCTCTTATGACGCCTCGGGGTATAACCATCACAGCCTCCGGGAGTTGCTGATCCCCCTGGAGCAGACTGCAACCGTGTGCCATATGCGTCCCCTGCCGCCCTTACAGCCCGTCAATGAAAGGAAAGTGATCCTGAGTCCTAAGCGAGGGTCGGAGGCTATGAAGATGCCAGCAGGCCTGACGTCAGGCGCTGCTGGCTTGTTTCCTGCGTTGCCTAGCGGCTTATTCTGTAGCCGAGCTGTTCCAGAACAAACTGGTTCTCACCCATTCCCATGGCTTCCATGATCTTGCCGTCGCCATTGAACTTGATACGCATGATCTGACGCTGGGTGAAGGGGTAGCCGGTCTCTGTTTCGGTGTCACTGTATTCAGCGGTCAGGTAGACCACATCACCCTCAGCCACGACCTCCAGGACACTACACTCGCCGGTGCCCCAATCGCTCGCGTCCGCCATGCCCAGATTTTTCAGAACCGTGCTTTTGTCATTCCTGGCAGCGATGATTCCACGATTAACCTCTACGGACATCTCCTTGCCATCACGCATGATTACCGCTTTTACCGGCTCGCCGGGCTTTCCACGAAACGTTGTTTTGTCACGGTTTTCCCAGGTGGAGGGCATTCCATTGACTGACACAAACTGATCGCCTGCCTTGAGAACACTGGCGGCTGGGGTGCCTGGTGTGACGCTCATGATCGTTCCAAAGTCGTCCCCTTTATCATTGTCGACGGTAAAGCCAAGGCCGACATAGCGATCGGGTGTGAAGACACCATCGTCTGCCATATGCATATCGACGTACTCAACAAAACCCTCGAGATCACCGCAGGACGCTTCGAACCAACCCTCAGCTACGGCTTTATTTCCCGGTCCTTCGTGATGCGCGGCGAAAGCAGTGGAGCCCGCACACAATAGAGCAGTACTTGCCACTAGGCACTTAATCGTATTCATGTTTATTCCTTGTCATTTTTGTTGTTAGAAAAACCGTGAGTTGCCTCGATTGAGGGACTCCACCTCAGCCTAGACCAGAAATTAGCCATGGCAAGGTGGATTCCTACAGTGTGACAGAGCCGGCTGGCTTATACTGCGCTTTTTTTTGGAGGCTTCCCCATGGACGACGACAAGAGCCGCCAGGCAGCAAGAGACGCGGCACTGCGCTATCACGCCTATCCCAAGCCCGGGAAGCTGGAGATCCGCGCGACCAAGCCTCTGGCAAATGGCCAGGATCTCGCGCGGGCCTATTCGCCGGGTGTTGCCGAGGCCTGCCTTGAAATCGTCAAGGATCCTGCCACGGCGGCGGATTACACGGCCCGGGGCAACCTCGTCGCGGTGATTAGCAACGGCAGCGCGGTACTCGGCCTTGGCAATATTGGCGGGCTGGCGGCAAAGCCCGTGATGGAAGGGAAGGCGGTTCTTTTCAAGAATTTTGCCGGCATTGATTGCTTCGATATCGAGCTCAACGAGTCCGATCCCGAGAAACTTGCGGATATCGTCTGTGCCATGGAGCCGTCCTTCGGTGCGATCAACCTTGAGGACATCAAAGCGCCCGATTGCTTTATCGTGGAGCAGCGATGCCGGGAGCGTATGAATATCCCGGTGTTCCACGATGATCAACACGGCACGGCGATCGTCGTGGGTGCCGCCGTTACCAACGCGCTGCATATAGCCGGCAAACGCTTTGAAGATATCAAGATTGTCTCCACGGGTGGCGGTGCAGCGGGTATTGCCTGTCTCAATATGCTGTTAAAGCTAGGGGTAAAACGCGAAAACGTCTGGCTCTGTGATGTTCACGGTCTGGTCTATGAAGGCCGCAGTGAAGACATGAACCCCCAGAAAGCCGCCTTCGCGCAGCCTAGCGACCATCGCACCCTGGATGATGTGATTGACGACGCGGATCTGTTTCTCGGTCTGAGTGCGCCCAAGGTGGTCAGCCCTGACATGATAGGCCGCATGGCCCCGCAGCCGATTGTCTTTGCCCTCGCCAACCCTGTGCCCGAGATTCTTCCGGATGAGGTCCGCGAAGTGGCCCCCGACGCGATTATCGCTACGGGCCGTTCGGATTATCCCAACCAGGTGAACAACGTCTTGTGCTTTCCGTTTATTTTTCGCGGTGCGTTGGATGTAGGCGCCACGGAGATTAACGATGCCATGCAACTGGCCTGCATCGACGGTATCGCGGCTCTGTCCCGGGCCACCACCAGTGCCGAAGCGGCGGAGGCCTATCGCGGCGAGCAGTTGGTTTTTGGCGTGGACTATCTGATTCCCAAGCCCTTTGATCCCCGGCTCATGGGGGTGGTTGCCAGTGCCGTGGCGAGCGCCGCCATGGAGACCGGTGTGGCTACCCGCCCCGTGGAGGACCTGGTGGCTTACCGCGAGCGGCTCGATGCCTCGGTGTTCCGCTCGTCCATGATTATGCGACCCGTGTTTGCCGCCGCGGCGCTGTCGCAACGACGTATCGTTTTTGCCGAGGGTGAAGATGAGCGGGTGTTGCGCACGGCGCAGGTGATCGTCGAGGAGATGACGGACAGGCCTATCCTCATTGGCCGCCCGGAAATCATTGCACGGCGCTGTGAGAAGGCGGGTTTGACCATCAAGCCCGGCGAGGATTTTGAGGTTGTGAATCCCGAGGACGACTCCCGGCATCGCCGTTACTGGGAGGCCTATTTGCAGCTCATGTCGCGACGGGGTGTGACGCCGGATCTTGCCAAAGTCATCATGCGTACCAACACCACGGCCATCGCCGCGATCATGGTGTACTGCGGCGATGCCGACAGCATGGTGTGTGGCAGCTTCGGACAGTATCTCTGGCATCTCAATTACGTGCGCCAGATTCTTGCCTATGATGGCGCCCATCCTCGTGGCGCACTGTCATTGATGATTACCGAAGACGAGCCTCTGTTTATCGCTGACACCCATGTGCATCCCGAACCCACGCCCGAGCAGATAGCAGATACGGTAATGGCTGCGGCAAATCACGTGCGTCGCTTTGGCATGAAGCCAAACATCGCCCTCTGCTCCCACTCGCAGTTCGGCAACCTGGATATTGATAGTGGACGTCGCGTCCGCCAGGCCATGGCACTTCTTGAGGCCCGGGAGCCGGATTTTGCCTACGAGGGGGAGATGCACATCGACTCGGCTCTGGACCCTGATCTGCGAGCGCGTATCTTTCCCAACTCCCGTCTCCAGGGACCTGCCAACGTGCTGGTGTTTGCCTATGGCGATGCTGCGTCCGGCGTTCGAAACATATTAAAAATGCGCGGCGGGGCATTGGAAGTGGGGCCCATTCTCATGGGTATGGGCAACCGCGCGCACATCGTGACGCCTTCCATTACCGCCCGCGGGCTTCTGAATATCTCAGCCCTCGCGGGTACGGACGTTACTCACTACAGCTAGGGTCTTCGGAAAAGTTCAAAGCGCGGTAAAAACGGTATTGCGCGGCCAGGCATACGGGGGCGGCCACGATGAGCCCGAGACCCAGGGGTATGCTCGCCGCAACACAGATCACGGCGATGACGAGAGCCAGCAGGCCATAGCTCCAGAAATGCGCGTGGATAAGTTTGCGGCTGGCCTCCATGGCGGGCCAGAAGTCCATTTTCTGATCAATGATCATCAGGTTCGTGAAGCCGTATACGATCAATAAATAGAGTCCGGGAAGGATAAACAAAAACACGCCAATCCCAATAAACAGCGACATGAGGAAAGAGGCAATGATCAGGGGCAGGAAAACCTGAAAGCCATCAAACAGGTTGTTGATCGTGATGGCTTCACCGCGCTCCAGACGAATAATCATGCTGTACAGACCGCCCAGGAGGGGAGGGTAAACCAGCGCTCCTGCAAAGGGGATCATGCCCGCCACGCCACAGATGATGCCCATGAGAATAGTCGCTCCCGAGAGGAGCAAGGGTTCCTGCTTGTAGAGAAGCCAGCCGTCTCTCAGGCAGGTACCGGCATCGGGGAGGGGATGTTCAGGCATGGCAGGACTCCTGTAAAACGCGTCATATCGACTGCCAGTGTAGCGACCTCCGGGAGTCTATGCGATGCCAGCGACGGAGCGACGGAGCGAGGGGCACCGGGGCCTGACTCGGCGGCTCAGGCGCTCTTCAACAGTTCCGCCCTGGCGAAAAGCGCCATACAGTTGTCGAGCATACGGTTAGCGAAACCCCACTCGTTGTCATACCAGGCCATGACCTTGACCAGATTGCCGTTGGCTTTGCTGTGGTTTGCATCAAACACGCAGGACGCGGCGCAATGGTTAAAGTCGATGGACACCAGAGGTGCTTCGTTGACGTCCAGCACACAGCCCAGGGGCCCCTTGGCTGCGGCGGACATAATGGCATTGACCTCGTCTGCGCTCGTGTCTCTCTCGGCAATAAAACTGAGATCCACCAGGGATACATTGATCGTGGGTATGCGCACCGCCATGCCGTCCAGACGGCCCTCGAGTTCAGGAAGTACCAATCCGATAGCTGCCGCCGCGCCGGTCCTGGTGGGAATCATGGACTGTGTGGCCGCCCGGGCGCGGTACAGGTCGCTGTGATACACATCCGAAAGCTGCTGATCGTTGGTGTAAGCGTGGATGGTGGTGACGTATCCCTTGGCAATGCCCAGGGCCTCGTGGAGCGGTTGCACCAGGGGGCCAGGCAGTTTGTCGTGCAGGATGCGTTGGAAACCACGCGCTCCGTGCCGGTGAGTTTGTGGTGGTTGATGCCGTAAACGATGGTGGCATCGGCGTCCGCCGAAGGCGCAGACACCAGCACCTTACGGGCGCCTGCCGCCAGATGTTGGGCCGCCTTGTCCCGAGCGGTGAAGACGCCGGTGCACTCGCAGACGACATCTACGTTTAAAGCCTTCCAGGGTAGTCGGGACGGGTCTCGCTCACTCAGCACTCGAATGCGCTTTTTGCCCACGAGCAGATAGTCGCCGTCGACGGTTACGGCGGCGGGGAAGCGACCGTGTACAGAATCGTACTGGGTGAGGTGGGCATTGATGGCGCTGTCACCGAGGTCGTTAATGGCAACGATCTCCAGGGCATCCGCCAGTTCATCGCCACGCTCCACGAGCGCTCTGAGAATGTTTCGACCGATACGTCCGTATCCGTTGATGGCTATGCGCAGCATGCTATGTTCACTCCTCGCTATTTTTTGACTATAAAATTACATAAATTGATCCAAAAACAGGTCAAAAACAAAAATTTATGTAGTTTTAGTAAAATATATGCCATGATAGCCTCAATGAACAAGACCAATTGTTAACGTGACAGACGCCCAAAACGACAATTTGCTTCACGAACTGGGGAGCGCCGCACGGCGAATCACCAAGTCCGAGCGGCGTATCGTGGACGTCATCCTCAATGACCCCCGGGCTGCCACCCGACTGAGTATTGCGGCGCTGGCAGAGTCGGCCGGGGTCAGCGAACCCACGGTGAATCGCTTTTGCCGCAAGTTCGAGCCCCGGGGCTATCCCGAATTCAAACTCCGTCTCGCCCAGTCTCTGGTTCTGGGTTTGCCCTATGTGAGTTCTTCCATTGCACCGGATGATGCGACGGGCACCTTCACCGCCAAGATTCTTGATGGAGCGGTGATGTCCCTGAGGGCTCTGGGCGAGCAACTGGCACCGGACCTCGTCGATGCCGTGGTGGATCAGCTCCTTGGTGCGCGGCATATTTTTTTCTTCGGTCTGGGAATCTCCAGCGCCGTTGCCCAGGATGCAGAGCATCATTTCTTTCGATTTTCCCTGCCGGTCACGGCCCACGCCGACGTGCTGATGCAGCGCATGCATGCTGCCGCGGCACACGAGGATGATTTGTTTTTCATTATTTCGCACACGGGGCGCACCCGCGATCTGGTGGATGTTGCGAATCTGGCGAAGGCCCGGGGAGCGACGGTTATTGCGCTGACCGCCGAGGCATCGCCCCTGGCAAAGGCCAGCAGCCTGGCAATCGAGCTCGAAGTGTCTGAGGATACGGATGCGTACATGCCCATGACCTCGCGTCTTGCACACCTGGCGGTGCTCGACGTATTGGCAGCGGGGGTCTCTCTCCGCCGCGGCGAGGCGCTCCAGCCGCATCTGCGCGCCATCAAAGAGAGCCTTCGGGCTACCCGTTTTGCACCGCCATCTGGAGGTAAGCACAGTTCATGACTTCTGAATCTCAAGGGACGCAGGATGATAACGATCACCCCTATCGCAGCCTGCGAAACAATGTCAGCCTCCTGGGAAGTATGCTCGGAGAGACCATGGCGCAAAGCCACGGTGAAGACTTCCTCGCCAGCGTGGAGCGCATACGCCTTCTTTCGAAGTCGGGTAGCAATGGCGAGGACCGTAGCTGGGAGCAACTGGAGGCCCTTCTTGCGGGTTTCGAAACCGAGCAGCTGGGCCGGGTGGCACGCGCCTTTGCGCAGTTTTTGAATCTCGCCAACATTGCAGAGCAGCACCATGGTCTGTCCCGGGAGATGGACACGGTGAATTCCGCCAGCAGAACCCTCACGGGCGTGATGGATCTGCTTGAGGACAAGGGACTGGACCCCGCTGCCATCCGCGCAGCGGTATCTGATCTGAGTATTGAGCTGGTGCTCACGGCGCATCCCACGGAGATCACCCGCCGCTCGCTGATTCACAAATATGAAGAGATTCAACGCTGCCTCGGGCAGTTGGAGTCGCCGGGTCTTACCAACTACGAGCGCAGTCGCATGGATCGCCGTCTCCGGGAACTCATCGCCCAGCTCTGGCATACCCATGAGTTTCGTGAGCACCGGCCCAGTCCCGTGGATGAAGCGCGCTGGGGTTATGCGGTGGTGGAGAACTCCCTGTGGCAGGCGGTGCCGGACTTTTTGCGTCGCCTTGATGACGCTCTGGTAGCCGCTACGGGCGAGCGTCTTCCCCTGGATGCCGCGCCGGTACAGTTCTCCTCCTGGATGGGGGGTGATCGCGATGGTAATCCCTTTGTCACCGCCAAAGTGACCCGGGAGGTATTGTTGCTCGGTCGCTGGCAGGCCGCTGCCCTGTATGTGAAAACCGTGGACCGCCTGGTGCAGGAGCTGTCCATGATCGAGTGCAACGCCGCCCTGCGGGAGTACGTCGGTGATACCCGTGAACCCTATCGCCATGCCATGAAGAATCTGCGTCGACGTCTTCGCAACTGGTTGACGGCCCTGGAGGCCTTGCTCGATGGCCGGGGGGCAGACGAGGGCGATCTTCTGCAGGATGCCGAGGAGATTTCAAAGCCCCTGATGCTCTGCTACCAATCCCTCTGTGACTGTGGGATGGAGCGCATTGCCGACGGCACGCTTCTCGATCTTTTGAGGCAGCTGCGGTGCTTTGGCGTCAATCTTGTGCGTCTCGATATCCGACAGCATTCGGACCGTCACAGCGCTGCTCTCACAGAGATCACTGAATTTCTGGGCCTGGGGCGCTATGTCGATTGGGACGAGGAGCAGCGTCGCGACTGGATTCGCCAGGAGCTCGAAAGTCGCAGGCCGCTCATTCCCCAGCACTGGTCCCCCAGTGAAGAGACCCGGGAGGTGCTCGATTGCTGTGCGGTAGTGGTGGAACAGCCTGCAGACGCTCTGGCCTGCTACATTATTTCCATGGCACGCCAGGCGTCGGACGTCATGGCCGTGCGGCTGCTGTTAAAAGCGGCCGGCGGTGGTGACAGCCTGCCCATCGCACCGCTCTTCGAGACCCTGGATGACCTCGATCGCGCCCCCCAGGTGATTACCGATCTTCTTGCGGTAGAAAAGGCTTTGGGTCGTTTACCCGAGCAGCAGATGGTCATGATCGGCTACTCCGACTCTGCCAAGGATGCCGGGATTCTCGCCGCGGCCTGGGCACAATACCGGGCCCAGGAAGCCCTCCTCGAGGTGTGCGAAAAGGCGGGGGTTCGGCTCCAGCTGTTTCATGGTCGCGGCGGCACTATTGGTCGCGGCGGCGCACCGGCCCATGACGCGCTGCTATCGCAGCCGCCGGGTTCCCTTGAGTGCGGTCTGCGCGTGACGGAGCAGGGCGAGATGATTCGCACCAAGCTGGGGATGACCGGGCTTGCGGTAAAGACCCTGGCGCTCTACACCAGCGCCATACTGGAGGCGCGCACGGCCCACCCCCCTACGCCGATGGCCCACTGGCGCGAGGCCATGGATCGTCTGGCATCGCACTCCTGTGATGCCTATCGCGCCGTAGTGCGAGATGATCCGCGCTTCCTCACGTATTTTCGTGAGGCCACGCCCGAGGGTGAGCTGGGGGCCCTGCCTCTTGCATCGCGACCCACCAGCCGCAAAAAAGATGGTGGTATCGAAGCCCTGCGGGCAATTCCCTGGATCTTTTCCTGGACACAGAATCGTCTCATGTTGCCATCGTGGTTGGGCGCCGGTGCGGCGTTGGCCAGGGAACTGGAAGCACAGGGCGAGACGGTGATCACCGAAATGTTCCGCGAATGGCCCTTCTTTGCCACGCGTATGCAGATGCTGGAGATGGTGTATAGCAAGACCGATGCCCGCATATCGGCACATTACGACAGCAAGCTGGTGAACCCTGAACTTCGTGTCATAGGCGAGCAGCTGCGCAGCCAGCTGGATAATGACGTGGCGACGGTGCTCAGCATACTCAAACAGGAGCAGCTTCTGGAGAAGCTCGACTGGACGCGGGAGTCCCTGGAGCTTCGCAATATCTATACCGTGCCCTTGAACGTGCTTCAGGCGGAGCTCCTGGCCCGTCTTCGACAGAAAGCAGATGACGACACGCGTCAGGCCATCATGATCAGCATTGCCGGTGTGGCGGCGGGCATGCGCAATACGGGCTGATCCAGGATTAGCGGAAGGGATAAAAATCAGCGCAAGCGATAAAAATCAGCGCTAGCGGTAAAAGCCGGCGCAAGAAAGAGGAAGATATGGTTCAGATCAACGACACCGTGGCAAAGGTCACAGAACAGATCAATGAGCGCAGCCGGGGGCCGAGGCAGGACTATCTGGATCTCATGGCGCGCAGCGGCGACCTGCGCCCCCAGCGTGGACAGCTGTCCTGTGGGAACCTCGCTCATGGCTTTGCTGCCTGTGGCGATGATGACAAAGACAGCATTCGGCTTATGGAAGCGTCCAACATCGGCATCGTTACGGCTTTCAACGACATGCTCTCTGCTCATCAGCCCTATGCCGAGTATCCCGAAAAAATAAAATCCGCTGTGCGCGCGGTGGGCAGCACCGCGCAGGTTGCCGGGGGTGTACCCGCCATGTGTGACGGCGTGACTCAGGGGCAGATTGGTATGGAGCTGTCCCTGTTCAGCCGCGACAATATTGCCCAGTCGACGGGCATCGCGCTGTCGCACCATATGTTTGATGGCATTGTTTGTCTCGGCATCTGCGACAAGATAGTGCCCGGACTCATCATGGGGGTTTTGCGGTTTGGCCACCTGCCTGCGTTGTTTATTCCCGCAGGGCCCATGCCATCGGGCCTGCCCAACGCGGAAAAAGCCCGGGTGAGGCAGCTCTTTGCCGAAGGCAAGGTGGGCAGAGAGGAGCTTCTCGCCGCGGAATCCGCGTCTTACCACAGCGCGGGTACCTGCACCTTTTACGGCACTGCCAACACCAATCAAATGGTGATGGAAGCCATGGGGCTGCAGCTGCCCGGTGGTTCCTTTGTCAATCCCGACACGCCTCTGCGTGAAGCGCTCACCCGGGAATCGTCAGAACTGATTACGCGCATCACGGCTCAGGGTCGCGACCCGCGGCCCCTGGCATCGGTTATCGACGCCCGTTCCTTTGTAAATGCCATCGTGGCGCTGCTGGCTTCGGGAGGCTCCACTAACCATACGATTCACCTTGTAGCCATGGCGCGGGCCGCGGGCCTGATTATCAACTGGGATGACTTTGCGCAGCTCTCCGCCGTCGTGCCGCTACTGGCGAGGGTGTATCCCAATGGCCAGGCGGATATCAATCACTTTCACGCAGCGGGCGGGACCGGGTTTTTGTTTCGTGAATTGCTCGACGCCGGATTAATGCATGGCACTGCCAATACCGTGTGGGGTGAAAATTTTCAGGCGTATACCCAGGAGCCGTATCTGGTCGATGGGCAGCTGACCTGGCGTCCCGCGGCGACGACGAGCCTGGATCCCGACGTGCTGGGCACCATGGCAAAGCCCTTTGCAAGCGAGGGTGGTCTGCGCTTATTGAAGGGCAATCTGGGCCGGGCTGTTATCAAGGTGTCCGCAGTGAAGCCTGAACACCGAAAGGTCACCGCGCCTGCGGTAGTGATCGATAGTCAGGAAGCGCTGGCAGAAAAATTTGCAAACGGAGATCTGGAGCGGGACTGTGTTGTGGTGGTGCGTTTTCAGGGCCCCCGGGCGAATGGTATGCCGGAGCTCCACAAACTCACGCCGCTCCTGGGGTCTCTTCTGGACAAGGGTTTTGCAGTGGCGCTGGTTACCGACGGTCGTATGTCCGGTGCCTCGGGTAAAGTCCCTGCGGCTATCCACGTAACGCCGGAGGCGGCCATGGGAGGCGCTCTGGCGCGCCTTCAGGATGGCGATATGCTGACCCTCGACGCCGTGACTGGGACTTTGCAATGTGACGATGCGCAGTTTCTCGACAGGCCCCTGGTCACCGCGCCACGTAACAGCGAGGCGGGCGTGGGTCGAGAGTTGTTTGGCCTGTTTAGAGAAGTGGTGACAACACCCGAAGCCGGTGCCACGGTGATTTTTCGTGAGGAAGCCTGAGATGAATCATTCAACGCAGATCCTGGCCCAGGCCCCCGTCGTCCCCGTCCTGGCCATTGACAACCTCGACCATGCCATTCCCCTTGCGCGGGCTCTGGTTGCAGGGGGTATTCCCGTGCTGGAAGTCACCTTGCGCACCCCCGCGGGCTTACCTGCGATCACGGCTATTCGCGATGCGGTCCCGGACGCTATTGTGGGCGCCGGCACCGTCGTCAACGCGCGGGACTTTGACGCCGCGGTGGAGGCGGGAAGTGCCTTCGTGGTGACGCCCGGTCTTACCCGGGGAATACTGGATGCGGCGGCGGATTCCGCGGTGCCTCTGATTCCAGGTGTTGCCACGGTCAGTGAAATGATGCGGGCGCTGGATCATGGTGTCGATTGTCTGAAGTTTTTTCCTGCGGAGGCATCGGGGGGCGCCGCCGCCTTGAAAGCTTTTGCCGGGCCCTTTCCCCGGGTGAAGTTCTGTCCCACAGGGGGGGTTGGTTTGCACAATATCGATGACTATCTGGCGCTTGAATCCGTGGTTACCGTCGGCGGTTCCTGGTTGACGCCCTCTGAATTACTCGCAGCGCAGGATTGGGATGCCATCCGGGCGCTGGCAAGCGCGGCCGTTGAGCACGTAACGGCCTTCAGGGCGGCACAATGATTGAGACTATGGCTAGTCCGGAGGAGAAGGACATGGATTTACTGATCTTTGGTGCCCGGGGTGACCTGTCGGCACGCAAGCTGTTTCCGGCGCTCTATCATCTGGACAACTGCGAGCTTCTCCCTGCGGGCGTGCGTATTCACGCCCTGGCCCGGGAAGATATTTCTCTGGAGACCTTCCTGAACGACATCAAGGATCGGGTGCGAAAATACGTGGATGATTCCCGCTGGTCTGAGGAGCAGTGGGCGAGCTACAGCTCCCGCTTTATGTATCACCGCATTGATTTTGGCAATGCCGAGGGCTTCTCGGAGCTCGCTCAGCTTTTGTCGGCGGATCGACCGGCAATGTTTTATCTGGCAACACCACCCTCATTGTTTGGGCCGATCTGTGAGCACCTTGGTGCGGCTGGCTGCCTTTCCGGTGATCGTCGTCTGCTCCTGGAAAAACCTATCGGGCACGACCTGGAGAGTTGCAAGGCAGTGAATGATACCGTGGGCGAGTACTTCCCCGAGGACTCCATTTATCGCGTTGATCATTATCTGGGTAAGGAGACGGTGCAGAATCTCCTGGTGATGCGCTTCGGCAATCGCTTCATTAACACCCAGTGGGATCAGAGCTGCGTCGATCACGTGCAGATCACCGTGGCCGAGCCCATTGGCATCGAGGGTCGCTGGTCCTATTACGACGGCGTAGGTCAGCTGCGCGATATGGTGCAGAACCATCTCATGCAACTGCTCTGCCTCGTGGCTATGGAGCCACCCAACTCCATGACCGCCGAAGGTATCCGCGATGAGAAGGTTAAGATTGTTCGCGCCCTGCGTCCCATTAACGAAAACAATGTCCGGGATCACGCGGTGCGGGGACAGTACGCGGCGGGATGGCTGCGGGGCGAATCTGTCCCGGGGTATCTGGAAGAGGAGGATTGTCCGGCGCAGGATAGCCAGACGGAAACCTACGTGGCGCTCAAGGCATTCATCGACAACTGGCGTTGGGCCGGGGTGCCATTTTATCTGCGCACGGGGAAGCGCATGCCCGAGAAGCTTACGGAGATTGTGATCACCTACAAGGCACTGCCGCACAATATTTTTGCCGGTGCGGGGAGCGAGGACGTGCCCAACCGTCTGGTTATTCGTCTTCAGCCCAACGAGGGCATCGAAATGCAGATGGTCTCCAAGCAGCACAGCCTGCGCAATAAAATGGGTCTGGTGACCAAGAACCTCAATCTGGATTTTCTGGATCATTCGGAGCTGGACCGCATACCCGATGCCTATGAGCGGCTCCTCCTCGACGCCATCAATGCGGATCAGTCGCTCTTTGTCGGCCGCGAGGAGATCGAAGAGTCCTGGCGCTGGTGTGATGAACTCATTGATGCCTGGCAGGCGAGGGCACCCAGCCTTCAGAGCTATCAGGCCGGTTCCTGGGGGCCCACAAAGGGCGAGTTACTCATCGAGAAAGATGGACGCAGCTGGCATGTCTGACCGGGATTCCTGCAATGCGTTAGCGGACCGCTTTCGCTCGTTTTCCAGCCGCGACCGTCTGGATGAGGATCTGGCAGCGGATGTCGCGAGGATCCTGAGGAGTGCCCTGGAGCAACGAGGCAAAGCCAGTCTGGTGCTCTCCGGGGGGAGTACCCCAAAAGGCTTTTTTGGGACTCTGGCGAAGGAAGATCTCGATTGGTCCCGGGTCACGGTCACCCTGGCGGATGATCGCTGGGTGCGCGCCGACCACAGGGACAGCAACGATCGCCTGGTACGGGAGAATCTTCTTCAGGGCGCGGCGGGCGATGCGCAGTTTGTCTCGCTGGTTACCCAAGATGAGCATCCCCGGGATGCGGTATCGGAAATCAGCAAGCGCCTCGCTGATCTCGGGACCATTGATGTGATGATTCTGGGTATGGGCGGAGACGGGCATTTCGCCTCCCTGTTCCCCGGGGCGGAGAATCTGAGTGCGGGTCTGGATCTCAGCAGTAGCGACACGGTTATTGCCGTAGATCCCATCACTGCACCCCATGCGCGCATGAGCATGACCCTGGCGCGTATTCTGGACTCGCGCCACCTGATCGTACACATCGTGGGAGAGGAAAAGCGCGCCGTGCTGGAGCGTGCCCGCTTGGAAAAAGATGCGGCAACCTTGCCCATTGCTGCGGTTTTGGCGAGTGAGGCACCCGCTGCCACGGTGTACTGGGCGCCCTGATTCCCTGGCTCCCGGGAAAAGGGCTCCTGGCTCCGAGGCAAAGGGCTAAAGGGCTAAAGGGCTAAAGGGCTAAAGGGCTAAAGAGCTAAAGAGCTAAAGGAGCAAAGGGCCAAAGGAGCTGTCAGGCAATGTCCAGCAGCTGTTCGTTGGGTCTTCCAAGGATCGCCTTGGCACCATTGATGCCGATGGGACGCTGAATAAGCCTGGGTTCCGCGGCCATGGCCGCAAACAGCTCGTCATCCGATGCGGAGTCGGAAATACCGAGCTTGATCGCATCTTTCTCCCGCATAAACGCTCGCGGACTCACATTGCCCATCTTCCTGGCAATATCGCGAAGCTCGCTCTCGCTGAGCATATCGCTCTTGTTCATGTACTTGCGCACTTCAGGCTCTATGCCGTTTTCCTGAAGCAGGGCGAGGCCCTTTTTTGAGGATCCGCAACCCGTGTGATGGATGAGCGTGTATGGCATGGTGTGTATCCTGATCGCTGAAGGGAGCATAATTATTCATCATTGCTCCGGGCAGGAAAAGCACGGTGTTGAGCGTTTGATGATAAAGAGGTGTAGCGATAAAGAGGGGCGTAACCCATTAAGAGGCGTATCCATGACCACAGATGAGCTACCGTCCTTTGGCGATGTTCAAGCCGCCGCCGGGCGGCTGCTGGGGCGAGCCACACGCACGCCCCTGCTGCAAAACCGCTTCCTCAATGAGGACAGCAAAAGAGAGGTTTTCTTGAAGCCGGAGATGCTGCAGCACAGCGGTAGCTTCAAGTTCCGCGGCGCCTACAACCGAATCTCGCAGCTAACACCGGAGGAGCGCAAGTCCGGCGTTATCGCCTGGTCCTCAGGTAATCACGCCCAGGGCGTGGCGGCGGCGGCTAAGCTGGAGGGCCTGCGCGCACGCATCGTCATGCCCGAGGATGCACCGCGCATTAAGCTCGACAACACCCGGGCCCTTGGCGCCGAGGTAATTACCTACGATCGCTACAGCGAGGATCGCGAGGCGATCAGCTACGCCCTCGCTGAGCGTGACGGCGGGGTCATTGTGCCGTCCTTTGACGATGCTCATGTTATTGCGGGGCAGGGGACCGCCGGTCTGGAGATTTTTGAAGACGCCGCAAAAGAGGGGCGAGCCCTCGATGCGCTGCTTATCTGCTGTGGTGGAGGCGGACTTACCGCAGGTTGTGCGCTCGCCGCAGAGACGCTGAGTCCGGATACGGCGCTCTTTACCGTGGAGCCGGCGCACTACGATGACCATGCCCGTTCTCTGATGTCGGGTCAGCGTGAGCGGGCGGATACCTCACAGCCGTCACTATGCGATGCCCTGTTATCGCCGACGCCGGGGGTGATGACGTTCTCCATCAATCAGCGTCTTCTTACCGGCGGCCTGGTGGTCACGGAGTCCGAAGTAAAAGCGGCCATGCGCTACGCCTTCAGGGTCCTGAAGCTTGTGGTGGAGCCCGGCGGGGCCGTTGCTCTTGCGGCGCTGCTGTCAGGAAAGCTGGATCCCAGGTACCAGTCCGTCGCGATAATGCTCAGCGGGGGAAACGTGGATCCGCGCGTGTTCGCAGACGTTTTAGGAGAAGCCCGTTGAAGGTCTCTGGCGCTAGTTCTCCCAACGCTGGACATTTATGAGGGTGTTGCCGTGAGCGTCAGTGCATTCGATTTGTTCAAGGTGGGCATCGGTCCGTCCAGCTCCCATACCGTGGGTCCCATGGTGGCGGCTCAGCGTTTCGCCTGTGCTCTTAAAAACGAAGAAAAGTTGGACTCGGTGTCGCGCCTGACCGTGGAGCTCTTCGGGTCCCTGGGCGCCACCGGTGCCGGTCACGGCTCTCCCAAAGCCATTATTCTTGGCTTGATGGGAGAGCTCCCCGAATCAGTGGATGTGGATAGCATTGCCGCTCATGTGCAGCGGGTGAGGGAGGGCGGTGAGCTGGCACTTCTCGGCAGCCATAGCATTGTCTTCAGCTATCGCGATGATCTCATCATGCATCGCAGGGAGTCCCTGCCCTACCACGCAAACGGTATGCGGTTTACGGCACAGGACGCAGATGGGAGTTCCCTGTTGACCCGGGTGTACTACTCCGTCGGCGGCGGCTTTGTGGTGAACGAGGCGGCGGCGTCGGGCGAAGAGCTTATCGTCGACGATCCCACAGATCTGCCATATCCTTTTAGTACAGCGGATGAATTGCTTGCCCAGTGCAAGGAACATGGCCTGTCCATCAGTGCGCTCATGATGGAAAACGAAAAAGCCTGGCGCAGCGAAGCAGAGGTGCGCCGGAAGTTGCTCGAGCTGTGGTCGGTGATGGATGCCTGTATCGACCGAGGGTGTCGCACCGAGGGCATCATGCCGGGAGGACTCAAGGTGCGCCGGCGTGCCGCGCAGCTCCACCGGCAACTGAAGAGCCAGTCAAACAGTTTTGGTGACCCTTCTCTGAATACCATGGACTGGGTGACGCTTTATGCCCTGGCAGTGAATGAAGAAAACGCCGCCGGTGGCCGCATCGTGACAGCCCCCACAAACGGCGCAGCGGGCATTATTCCCGCGGTGCTCAAGTACTATCTGTCCCACTGTCAGGGCAGTAGTGACAACGATATCTGCCGTTATCTGCTCACCGCCGCAGCGGTGGGGATTCTCTACAAAATCAATGCTTCCATCTCCGGGGCCGAGGTGGGCTGTCAGGGGGAGGTTGGCTCAGCCTGCTCCATGGCGGCGGCGGCGCTGGCGGACGCGCTGGGCGGAACCCCGGCCCAGGTCGAGAACGCTGCGGAAATAGCCATGGAACATAACCTGGGTCTGACCTGTGATCCCATTGGCGGTCTTGTGCAGGTTCCCTGTATCGAGCGCAATGCCATGGGTGCGATCAAGGCAATTTCCGCCGCGCGTATGGCCCTGCGAGGGTCCGGAGAACACTACGTATCCCTGGATCAGGTCATCAAGACCATGCGGGATACGGGACGGGATATGCAGGACAAGTACAAGGAAACCGCCCGGGGTGGTCTTGCGGTAAACGTGCTTGCGGTGCCCGTAAACTTTGTTGAGTGCTAGGTATCTGCATCAGCGCTTGTCACCAGGCACAGTGCTAAAAGAAAGGTAGCGACAACACCTGATCCCCCCGCAACCGCTGAGGGTATGAAAGCGTCCCGACCGGCCATAATCACCGCGGCGTTGGCGATGATGGCGATGCCACCAAGCAGCACGGTAACGCCACCCAGAGGTTTGGATCCCGCGTGCACTCTGGCTATGCCGAACACCATGGCGGCAAGTCCCAGCAATAGTTTTGCGGCGTAGTACACCATAAAGGAAAAAGCGACCACGGCGCTCGCCGCCGGAGCCAGGCCGTCTACCTGTCCCGCCGCCTCGCGAAAGGGTCCGAACATTGTGAGACCCACGCTGACCTGCACAACGTTGAGCACGGCGCTAAAGGCAATCGCAGCCCACCCGAGGTGGTAGCGGTTGGTCTGTACCATGGCAGCACCCGCAAAGGCGGCGAGGAAAGTGAAGAGCAGGCCCTCAATGCCCCAGAGCAATTGCCGTGGCACGTCGAGCTCCGCCACATACAGTGCCGTGTAGGTGGCTTGGGTTATCGCCAGGAGCAACAGTAACAGCGCGGTGATCTGGGTGGTGCGTAATGCTGAGGGTTCCATGAAACGGTCCTTTAAACAAATGAATTCAGCTTGTCGGTGTTATCTGGATCAGGGCGGCGTGGCCTGCCCGCAGGAAGGGTAATCGCAGGCCTGCGAGGTGCAGAGTGTCACCGGATACCGTTACTGCGCCACCGCGATGCCACTCGATGTCCTGCTGAACGAAGTCGGCATCTTCAGGGTTGAGTAACTCAAGATGGAATGTGCTGCCCCTGACGCAGGAAGGCAGGGCGACCACCGGAGGTTGGGCCTGTGTGGGGTAAGCACTGCGTAGTATGAAGAGCAAACAGCGGGTGTCTTCCCGGGAATAGACCAGCAGTGAGTCCAGGCCCGGTTCAAGTCCATCCAGGTAGTAAAAGTCTGAACGCGCCAGCCGGTCGCGCTCTCTCTTGAAAAAGGCCACCCATCGCCGGATTGTGTCGCGCTCACTGGCATCGAGGGTTTTGGGGTCGAGTTCGAGTCCCATGTGTCCCAGGAGTGCAACAAGGCAGCGCGTGGAGAGGGGTAGCGTTGCGCCTGTGGTGGAGGAGGGTGCAGCACCCACATGAGAGCCCAGTAAAGCCGGAGGAAAAACGCAGCTTATATGTTTCATCAGCGCAAAACGTTGCAAGGGGTCCATGCTGTCGCTGGGCCATAGTCGGTCGGCATGGGTCAGGGCTCCGGCATCGTTCCGTGCGCCGCCGGCGGCACAGGATTCGATGACCACCCGGGGATGGCGCAGGCGTAGTTCTGACAGTAACTGGTACCAGGCCCGGGTCATGGCCTCGGGCGTGGCAGAACCCCCAAAACCCACCTGTGCGTAGTCACGGTTCATGTCCCATTTGAGATAGTCGGGATCGCAGTCCTGGATCAGTCGCTCAATGCATTGAAGAATATGCTCGCGGACCTCGGACAGGCACAGATTCAACAGATACTGCTGTCGTCCCGATACCCCCGGGTAGGCCGCTGCCGCGATAATCCAGTCCGGATGTTCCGCCGCGACGCTCGAGTCCGGGGTAAGCATTTCTGGTTCGATCCACACGCCGAAGGACATGCCGAGCTTTCGCGCATGACGGGCAAGGGGCCCCAGACCCTCGGGATAACGGCGGGGGCAGGGCAGCCAGTCGCCAAGTCCGACACCGATACCGCTGCGTCCCTCCATCCAGCCATCGTCCAAAACAAAGCGCTCGGCACCCAGGTCATGAGCCTCGTCGATGAGCTTCAGACTGCTGTGGACGTCGTGCTCAAAGTAACTCGATTCCCAGCTATTAAAATGTACCGGGCGCTCCGGCGGTTCCGAGTAAGCCTTTTGGTCAAACCAATAGCGTTTGAATTGCCTGCGAATATCGTTGAGGCCGCCGTTGCTCAGAGCAAAAAGTGCTTTAGGGCCTTGCCACTGCTCGCCGGGAGCCAGGCGGACTTCCCCGCCTTGGAGAACGACCCCGGCTTGGAGGCTATGGCCGCCCGTGATGGCTGGCTCGACACGGAGCCGGTGATTGCCACTCCAGGCCAGGGTGGTGAGGAGTACCCGCTGCTTTTCGTGACTGAAGCCCGTCTCACCGCAAATCAGCGTGGGGAAACTCTGATGAGAGCAGCGACCTCGCTGGCTAGAGGTGTCGAGCGCAAACTGCCCCAGGGGTATTCGCTCGGCGAGCATTTCGTTCGCCCAAAAACCACCGTAGCGTTCCACTTCGCTATAGAGCGCAGGCAGGGGTAAATGCAGGGCCGCGAGCCAGTCCACCTCCAGAAGGCCCTCCTTCGCGCTGTTGACAATGGCGCTCTCGCTGGAAAAAACGCCGGATGCCGTGGCGCAGAGGGTCAGGCGGATCTCAACTCCCGCCTGACGATCTTCAAGCGTGCAGTGGAAGACCTCGCCGGAAGAAGAACAGTCTGCAACGCGTAACTGGTTCAGGAGCGCGTGGCCATCGCGCCGCAGGCGCAGGGCGGCCTGCCCCGGGGAGTGACCATCCTCGCCGGGGAAACCCTCGGTGCGGAGTTCGCAATCCAGTTCTCCGTGGGGGGTGGGCGCTGCGGTCAGTAGGGAAATTTCCTCAAGGTTCAACGCCGCCGGTAAGCGGCGCCCCAGGTAGCAGACGTCGAGTAGTGCGTCGCGGCAATCAAAGACCAGGGTGCTGTCGCCGGCGTCCAGGCGATGGAAGCTCAAGCGGGGAGCGCCTTGGCAAAAGACAGCTTTGCCTGCCCCTCAAACACCAGGCGATTGGCAATAAGCGCTATGGCAATGCAGAAGAACAGCGTAATGGCCATGAGATGGATGTAGTGGATGGGTGTCCACACAAAGGAAAACACCGCGTACAGGGCCACGCCGCTCACCAGGGCGATACCGGCTGCGCCGGCAGCAACACCGCGAAATACCAAGCCCACGATAAACACCGAGAGGATGGGCATGCTCAACAGGCCGTTGAGTTGCTGCACCAGATTAATAATGCTCTCCGCACCATCGTAGATCGGTACGAGGAGCAGTGCGCAGGCAACAAAAGCAATGGAAACCCATATGTTCAGACGATGGACGTTGGCTCCCTTGTTGACATAGGGCTCATGAAGATCAATGACGTAGAGCGTCGATGAAGAGTTGAGCACGCTGTTAAAGCTGGTAAGCACCGCCGCCACCATCATGGCGGCGAAGGTGCCCGACAGCCAGCCGGGCAGGAGGTCGCCCACGAGGGTGCCAAAGGTGGCATCACCGATGTCGCCATAAAGCTTGTAGGCGCAGATCCCGGGAATCACGATAATCGCCGGCACAATGAGCAGCCGGATAGCAGCCGCTGCAAGGACACCTTTCTGCGCTTCTCTTACGCTGGGCGCTGCCATGGCGCGCTGGGTAATCGTCTGATTGGTGCTCCAGTAAAAGATCTGAATAAACAGCATGCCCGTGAAGAGCGTGGTCCAGGGGATGGGGGAGTCGGCGCCGCCGATCATAGTCAGGCGATCTGCGGGTATCCCGGAAAAGTCGAAGTTGATGGCGTCCAGAGAAAGCCAGACCACGACAAGACTCAAGCTGAGGAGTCCAATGCCGCTGAGGGTGTCGGATACGGCGACGGCACGGAGTCCCCCGAAGATGGCGTAGGACGAGCCCAGCGCGGCGAGGGCGCAGGCTATGGTCAGCGTGGATGCCTCCAGGCCAAACATGGACTTGAGGAAAAGAGAGCCCGTGTAGAGCATGATGGGGAGATACAGAAATACGTTTCCCAGGAGGAACAGAATAGAGACCAGGGAGCGCAGGGATTGCTTGCCATAGCGCTTTTCCAGGAGTTCCGTGGTGGTCGCGCAGTTGTAGCGGTAGTAGATGGGGACAAAAACAAAGGCCAGAATCAGGAGTCCCACTACGGCGGCGAGCTCCCACCAGGCCAGGAGGAGCATCTGATTGCCGTTCATGCCCACCAGCTGATCGGTGCTCAGGTTGGTCAGGGTGATGGAGCCCGCAATGAAGTACCAGGACAGGGTGCGACCCGCCAGAAAATACTCGGCATTATCATCCCCGCTGCGGGGCGCTTTTCGGCATTGAAGATAGGTAAAGACCGCGATGGCGACGGTGATGGCGGCGAAAACAAAAAACTGCGTGTTCATGACAATGCCCTGCGGAGTTGCTCGGCAGCCCGTTCCGGGGTCAGGTCCCGCTGAGACTCGCCGAGCATTTCGAAACCCACCATGTGTTTGCGTACCGTGGCAGAGCGCAGCAGGGGCGGATAAAAATGTGCGTGCAGTTGCCAGTGGGGCGCCGCGACAGATCCCGGCGCGCCATGCCATCCCATGGAGTAGGGAAAGGGCACCGCGAAGAGTTGGTCATAGGTGCCGAGGAGCTGCTGCAGGATTAAGGCAAGGGCATCGCGCTGCGCGTTGCTGAGCGCCGGCAGGCTCGACACGGGCTCAAGGGGCAGCAGCAATATCTCAAAGGGCCAGGTGGCCCACCAGGGAACTACCGCCAGCCAGTGCTTGTTGGCGCACACGCTGCGCTCGCCCTGGGCCATTTCCTGCCGGGCATAGTCAAGTAGCAGGGGCGTAGCGTGTTTTTCAAAGTACGCCGCCTGCTGTTGCTCCTCGACCTTGATTTCGCCGGGCAGGGCATCCATGGCCCAGATCTGTCCGTGGGGGTGTGCGTTAGAGCAGCCCATGGTGGCGCCGCGGTTCTCAAAAATCTGGACGCAGGGATAGTCCCGGCTCAGCAACGCGGTCTCCCGGGCCCAGGTTTCTATAACGGCAAGGAGCTCCGGTTTGCTCATGCGCCCAAGGGTCAGATCGTGCCGCGGGCTGTAGCAGATGACGCGACAACGCCCCCGGACCGGATCGCTGCGAAACAGGCCCCCCGTGCCATCTCCTGCAGGCCTCACCTCGTCGGGCAACAGCGCCGGAAAGTCATTGTCAAAGACAAACACATGAGCATAGTCGGGGTTTTGCTGACCGCCGGCACGCGGATTACCGGGGCACAGATAGCAGTCCTCGCGGTACTGCGGTTCCGGCTCCGGAACGTCCTCCACCTGTCCCTGCCAGGGACGTTGATCGCGCTGGGGAGAGACCAAGACCCAGCGATCCGAGAGGGGGTTGTAGCGGCGGTGAGGATGGTCACTCATGCCAGAGCCCAGGATCGAGCACCGGCTGCGGCGGTAACCCAGCGAATGCCTGCCTCGCCGAAGCCTGCTTTGCGAAAGTCTGTGGTGACCACTTCTTCAAATGCCATCGCGTCACTGCTGTTTACAAAAGCCACCATGGAGCCTCCAAAACCGCCACCGGTCATGCGGGCCCCCAGGGCGCCGGCACGCCGCGCTGCCGCTACCAGTGTGTCGAGTTCGATGCAGCTTACCGCGAAATCCCGGGAAAGACTGTCGTGGCTTTGATACATGAGCTGTCCGGCAGTCGCGGGATCACGGGCGGACAAGGCCGCTTGAAATGCGAGTACCCGGGCATTCTCCGTGATCACGTGCTTTGCCCGTTGGCGCACAGTCTTGTCCGGGATCAGGGTAAGGTCCTCGGGACGAGCGTCGCGCAGGGACTTGCCCAAGAGGTGTTCGGCGGCTTCAACCTGCGCCCGTCGGGCGCCATAGCCGCCGTCGGCGAGCGCGTGGCGAACACCGGAGTCGACGATCGCGATACGCAGATCGCCGGGCAGCTCGATCATCCCAACGTTTTGGTCACGACAGTCCAAGAGCATCGCGGCGCCTTCCCGGGCAAAACTCACGGCAAATTGATCGAGAATCCCACAGGGCACGCCTGCGTAGTCATGCTCCGCGCGTTGACAGAGGAGGGCCCTGTCTTCCGGGCGCAATGCGTGACCGGTGACTGTCTCAATGAGTGTGGCAAAACAGAGCTCCAGGGAAGCACTGCTGGAAAGTCCCGCCCCCAAGGGCAGGTTGCCGCCGATGACCAGATCCATGGGCGGCACAGCGGCACCCTGTTCCTCGTAAAGGGCAAGGACACCGCGGAGATAATCCGTCCAGTCGCCCCTGCGTGACGCCGCTCCCCCTAAGGCTAATTCCGCCTCGCCTTCCTCGGCGCTGAATAGCCGTATCAGCTGACGATCGTCATCCCGGCTTGCTGCGACGACGAGGGTGTACAGGTCGATACCCATGGGCAGGGCAAGACCTTCGGAGTAATCCGTATGGTCACCGATAATATTCACGCGTCCCGGCGCGGCGGCGGCCCAGATCGCTTCTTTTCCGTAGCGCTGGCTAAGAGTTGTTGCCAGGGGTGCGAGGAGGGTCGCCAGGGAGGGGTTCAGTGATTCAGTCACGGGGGCTTTGCCAAACCGCATATTCACCCTGTCCAAGATCCCTGGCGCCGATCACGCACTCGGCGTCTCTGACTTCCAGTCGTTGAGCCTCCGGCGAAAAATTAAAGGCAAAGGTCAGTGAGCCCCGCCGCCGAATACGCAAACCTTCCGGAAGCGGTCGGTAGGCGCGGTCCCGCTGGGTAAAGATTTCCTGCATGACCGCCGTGAGAAACTCAGCAGGCACATGCGCATTGATGTAGTGATGATTGTCATTGCTGTACCAGAGTCCGGCGCCATCATCGCAGCGAATTCGTGGCTCCAGATCTGAGGCGATGGATTCCTGCCAGCGGCTTGCTTCAAAGTTTTTTTCCCCGTAGCTGAAAGATCGCCGGGCGCCCCGGCGCATGCTGTCCACCGCCAGCACCCTGAGGGGTATCAGGCTTTGGAGGGGCCCCGGAGCGAGGGTCTCGGGAAGGGCGCAGTGCTCATCCCGGGAGCCACTGCGGGCACCCATGAGGCAGCTCGCCCCCGCAGCTTCGACCCGCGCAACAAAGGCCGGGTCGATAATGATGGTCCCGGGCACAATGACGAACTCATAGCCGTCCAGGGCTGATTGTTCGCTCACGATATCGATATCCAGTCCCAGGGATCGCGCCGCGCTGTAATAGTGGAAGGCGCTCTCCAGTTGCGCCATGCCCGGCGCGTGGGCCTGGATGGCGCCCGCCCAGCAGGAAGGATAATCAAAGAGCAGGGCGATGGGCGCCTGTACGCTTTCGTTGGCATCAAGGTTCCGGAATTCCTCGGCCAGCCGGGTAACGGTTGCCCACGCCGGGGCGGGGTCGCCCGTGGGAAGCCGCAACGCCGCGTGCATTTGTTCCTGCGCCCGGGGTAACTGCTGATAGCGAAAATAGCTCACAAACTCGGCGCCATGGGCCACCGCTTCCATGCCCCAGAACGCCGGTGCGTTGTCCAGGGGCTGGGCATTGGATTCCGCCCAGTTGACGGGTCCGGGCTGCTGCTCCATCACCGCAAAGCGGCCCTTGCCGACGGCGCGGTAAAGGTCATGATGAAAGGCCGCCCAATCGGGGTGACCAATACGCCGGTAGCGGAGTTTCTCCTCCTCTTTGAACCAGCCCTGATCGAGAAAGCCCAGGGGGTAGCTGTCCCAGGTGGCGACATCCAGGTCTTCAGCGACGGCAAAGTGATCGAAGTCGATGAAGTTGCCCATGAAATTGTGCGTGACCCAGCGATCAGAGCCCTGGGAGCTTGCGAGCAGCTGACGCTGCTTCGCGTTGTAGTGTCGGACCTGATCAGAAGCGAAGCGCCAGTAGTCCAGCTGATGGGCCGGGTTGGCCTCGGTCACCGTGAGGTTGGGTCTTCCCACCTCGGCAAAGCTGCGGTACTCCTGGCTCCAGAACACCGTGCCCCAGGCCTGGTTGAGGGCACCGATATCGCCATGCCGCTTTTCCAGCCAGATTTGAAAGGCGCGTCCGTCATCCTCGCTGTAGCTCAGGGTGGTTTCGTGGCAACCGTATTCGTTATCCAGTTGCCATCCCACGACGGCAGGGTGGCCGGCATAGCGATCGATGACGGCTTGACTGATACGCAGGGACTCGTCGATGTACACCTCGCTGGCAAAGCGGTAGTGGCGGCGGGATCCAAAGCGACGCGGCTGGTCATTGCGATCCACGGGCAGAATCTCCGGGAAGCGCTCCACCAGCCACAGGGGCGGGCAGGCCGTGGGCGTGCACATAATGATCTTGAGGTTTTCCCCGGCGAGAGTTTCCACCGCTTCATCGAGCCAGTCCCACGCAAAGTGACCGGGGCTGGGTTCTATGCGTGACCAGGCAAACTCCGCGATGCGCACCAACTCGATCCCACCGCTGCGCATCATCGCGGCTTGTTCAGACCAGTGCTCCCGGGGCCAGTGCTCGGGGTAGTAGCAAACGCCGATGGTAGCCAGGGCCATGTGTCACCTCGTTATACGTGAAGCCTGCGCGCCAGGAGTAGTGCCAGGAGCGCCGCAACGGCGCCGGCAATGCCCGTCCATCCCAATCCTATAAAATTGGTTACGGCGCCTCCCAGAGACGAGCCCAAACCCTGGCCAGAGTAAAGCATGGAACCGTTTAAAGCGAAGGCGATGGTGGTCGCCGGTCCCGCGGCGTTCGCCAGCTGACTCTGGACCACCGGTGAGGTGCCGAACAGGGCTGCGGAGTTGAAGGCCATGGTAAATACCAACACGGGAATTGCCAGCACGCCCAGATCAAAGAGCATACCCAGGGAGAAGAGCACCTGGGTGACGAGGACGGATCCCAGAAGGATGCTCAACGCCCTGCGGGTGGTCAGCCTTGCAAGGAGAGCGCCGGCGGGCAGTCCCAGGAGGCTGCCGATGCCCGTCGACAGCTGGATGGCCGCGATACCCGAGCCCGTGAGCCCCGTTGATGCGGTGATCACGGGTCCTATAAAACTCACCGTTGCAAAGGTGCCGGCGAAGCTCAGGAGGGTAATGAACATGAGTTTGGGGTTTTCCCCCTGCAGCGCCCGTCGGAAGCTCGACGCGCCCGCTTCCGGTGCGTGGATATGGGCGGGGGCAAAGAGGCCAATGACGATAAAGGCCACGGCAGAGATGGCGGCAGCAAGCCAGAAGGCCGAGCGCCAGCCGTAGATATCACCCAGAATGCTCCCGGCGGGCATGCCGATGAGAAACGCCAGGGTATAGCCGGCAAGCACCGTAGCGATGGCCTTGGGGCGGCTCGCCTCCGGGACGAGGCTCACCGCCAGCGTGGAAGCCAGGGGTAGGGTCAGGGCGGCAAAAAATCCCGCCGCAAAACGAATGCCACCGATGGCGATAAGACTGGGCGCCAAGGCGGACCCCAGGTTCATGGCCGCAAGTATTGCCAGTACGCAAAGCAGCAGGCGTTTGCGATCAAAGCCTGCGAGGAGCCGGGCGAGCACCGGCCCGCCAATACCGCAGGCGAGGGCGAAGACGGTCTGCAGCTGACCGACGCTTGCAATACCGACCCCAAGATCCCGGGACATGGGCTCAATGAGTCCGATGTAGATAAACGCGCTGGTGCCAAGGGCAAAGGGCGCGAAGACAAGACTGAGCAGTCTGAGATTCACAGGACAGTTTCCGGGGGCAATGGGCGATGGGGAAGGGGGCGCCATGGTAGGTAGCGCCCCCTGGGGTGATCACGCGATACTGCGCTTCGCGAGGATTGTCATAGTAGAGTTAATACGTAAAAAACGGGGACTAGATTCATGAAGAGAGTATCCATTGCGGGCCTGCTGTTTCTGTTGGCGGTGCTTATCGGTTTCGGGGTAGGCCCGGGTATGCTCGAGCGCTCCATGAATAAAGTCCTGGATCATAAACCGTACCCGGTCTCTGAGGCCGCCCAGGCGCTCCATGATTCGCTGGTCGTGGGTGATCTCCACAGCGACAGCACACTCTGGGCGCGGGATCTCACGAAGAGAGCCGAGCGCGGCCACGTGGACCTTCCGCGATTACGAGAGGCGAATGTGGCTCTCCAGGCGTTTACCTTTGTTACCCGCTCACCCAAGGGCCAGAACTACGAGACTAACGAGGCGGATGCCCCGGACAACATTACCAGCTTGGCCAAGCTTCAACGCTGGCCCATAGCGACCTGGTCGAGCCTGACGGAGCGGGCCTTGCTGCAGGCAGAGAAGCTGGCCGCGATTGAGGCCGATGATCCCGGCAGCCTGCGAATATTGCGCAGTCAGGGAGACCTCGAAGCGGTCATGACGGCGCGCGAGGAGGGCGCAGAAACCATCGGCGCCCTGTTGGGCATCGAAGGCTCTCACGCCCTCGATGGGTCTCTCAACAATATTGATCGCCTGGAGGCTGCGGGTGTCCGTATGTTCGGACTCCATCATTTCTTTGACAACGCCCTCGGCGGCTCCCTCCATGGCACCGGCGGCGGGGGGCTCAGCAGCTTTGGTCGCGAAGTCGTTGCGGTCATTGATGCCAGAGGCCTGATCATCGACGTCGCCCATTCCTCGGAACAGAGCGTCAGGGATGTGCTTGCCATGAGTGATTCCCCCCTGATTGTGAGTCACAGCGGATTTCAGGGGCACTGTCCGACCCCGCGGAATATTTCTGATGATCTTATGCAAAAAATTGCACAAGGGGGCGGCTTGATCGGTGTGGGCTACTGGGACGCCGCCATCTGCGATGTCTCCCCCACCGGCATCGTGGCGGCCATACGCTACGGTATTGATCTCGTAGGCCTTGATCACGTGGCTCTCGGGTCGGACTACGACGGATCTACCACCGTGCCCTTTGATACCTCTGAGCTGGCGGCGCTCACCGAAGAGATGCTCAAGCAGGGCTTCAGCGAGGAGGAGATTCGCCTGGTGATGGGCGGGAACATGCTGCGATTTCTTCAGGAGAATTTACCTCCCGAAGATGCCTGAAACGCCAGGCTGCCCTGCTGTCACTTAAGGGCAATTTTGCTGAGCGCTGCCAACCTTGGAGCCCCGGGCCCTGCCATGCACAATCTCATGTTGCCAATGTCCCCAACGTTTTAAAAACAGGAGCAAGCTATGTCAGCGAAGGAAGTGCTTACAGAAAAGATTGATGGTGTGCTGATCATCACTCTGAATCGACCCGAGGCCAAAAACGCCGCCAATCGCGCACTGGCGCTGGGTGTGGCAGAGGCCATTGACGAACTGGAATCGGATGACAGCCTCCGGGTAGCAATCCTCACGGGAGCGGGCGGGACCTTCTGCTCCGGCATGGACCTGAAAGCGTTTGTCAGCGGCGAGCTGCCTCAGGTGGAGGGTCGGGGCTTTGCGGGGCTCACGGAGTACCGCTCCACGAAACCGATTATTGCCGCCGTCGAGGGCTACGCCCTGGCGGGGGGATTTGAGCTGGCTATCAGCTGCGACCTCATCGTTGCGTCCGAAAGCAGCAAGTTCGGCATCCCGGAAGTGAAGCGCGGTCTTGCTGCCGCGGCAGGGGGGCTGGTCAAGCTGCCCAAGCAGATTCCCTCCCGCATCGCCATGGAGCTTGCATTAACGGGTGAGTTCATCAGTGCAGAGCGGGCCTACGAATTAGGCTTGATCAACCGCATTGCGGAGACGGGCAAGGCACTGGAAGGCGCGCAGGCCCTGGCCAAGTCCATCGCAGCGAACGGCCCCCTGGCGGTTGCCGCCAGCCTCAAGGCCGTTGCCGGGGCCCAGGATTGGAGCAGCGATGAAATGTTTGCTAAGCAGCAGGAAATTGTCGGTCACGTGTTTACCAGCGAGGACGCCATTGAGGGTGCCACGGCCTTTGCCCAGAAACGCGCACCCAACTGGAAAGGTAAATAGGAGAGTCTGCCATGACTGAAGCCTGGATTATTGACGCCTGCCGTACTCCCCGGGGTATCGGCAAAAAAGGTAAAGGGGCCCTGGCGCACCTGCATCCCCAGCATCTCGGATCCACCGTGCTGAAAGCCCTTGCCGAGCGCAATGACATCGCCACGTCGGACGTGGATGACATTATTTTTGGCACCAGCTGGCAGCGCGGCACTCAGGGCGGTGATTTAGCGCGCATGGCCGCCCTGGATGCAGGCTACGATGTCCGCAGCTCGGCGGTCACCCTGGATCGCTTTTGTGGCTCGGGTATCACCTCGGTGAACATCGCGGCGGCCTCCATCATGAGTGGCATGGAAGACCTCGTGATCGCCGGCGGCTGCGAGATGATGTCCCTTTACGGTTCGGATCCCAGTCAATCGCCGTTTATGGATAACGACAATCTCCATCTCCGGGAAATGCATCCCCAGCCCCATCAGGGTGTGTGCGCTGATGCCATCGCTACCATCGAGAACATTCCCCGGACGGCGCTGGATGCCTTGGCCATCACCTCCCAGGAGAACGCGGCGGCGGCCATTGCCGGCGGGTATTTTGCGGGCAGTCTTATCCCCGTGCTGAATCCCGATGGCAGCGTCGCCCTGGACCATGAAGAGTTCCCCCGTCCCGAAACGACCCTTGAAGGTCTTTCGGCGCTTAAAGCCTCCTTTGAGCCCATTGCGGATTACCCCCTGGACGAGCAGGGCACTACCTATCGCAAGCTGGTGAATCAGGTGTATCCGGACCTCAAGATCAACCACGTGCATCACGCAGGCAATTCTTCGGGCGTCGTGGATGGTGCCGCCGCGCTGCTGTTGGCCTCGCCGGAGTACGCAAAAGCCCATGGCCTCAAGCCCCGGGCGCGGGTTGTTGCCATGGCTAACATGGGGGACTCCCCGACCTTGATGCTGAATGCGCCCGTGCCCGCGGCGAAAAAAGTCCTGAAGAAAGCCGGCATGAGCCTCGCCGATATCGACCTCTTTGAGATCAACGAAGCCTTTGCGGTGGTTGCTGAGAAGTTTATCCGGGACCTCGATCTGGATCGCAGCATAGTCAATGTCAACGGCGGTGCCATGGCCCTGGGGCATCCCATCGGTGGAACAGGTTCCGTGCTCATCGGCACAATCCTTGACGAGCTCGAGCGCCGGGACCAGCAGTTTGGTCTGGTGACCATGTGTGCAGCGGGGGGCATGGCCCCGGCGATTATCATTGAGCGCGTGGCCTGATAAAAATTAAGTAAAAGCTGACAAGCAGCCGGGTAAGAGCCGGGTAAGAGCCGGGTAAGAGCCGGGTAAGAGCCGGGTAAGAGCCGGGTTAGAGCTGGGTAAAAGCCGGCTAAAAAGCCGCATAAACGGTAGAACAAGAATGCAAAAGAGGAAGCAGACCTGTGTTTGAATTCAGCAAGGCGTCACTGGCGTTTCAGGATGAGCTGCGGGCCTTCATGGACGCACACATATACCCCAACGATGAGACCTATCGGCGTCAGGTCGATTCCGCGGAGGATCGCTTTGCCTATCCGCCGATCATGGACGAACTTAAAGCCAAGGCGCGGGAGGCGGGGTTGTGGAACATGTTTGTTCCTCCCAAGCTTGCGGAGCATGTGGATCATGACGGTCTGAGCAATCTGGACTACGCGCCCCTCGCGGAGCTTATGGGTCGCGTGATCTGGTGTCCCGAGGTGTTCAACTGCAACGCGCCGGACACGGGCAACATGGAAGTGTTCATGAAGTACGGCACGCCGGAACAGCAGGCGCAGTGGTTAACGCCGTTACTTGCGGGTGATATTCGCTCAGCCTACGCAATGACGGAACCCCAGGTCGCCTCCTCGGATGCGACCAATATCGAGCTCTCGATTCGCCGGGACGGCGATGAGTACGTTTTGAACGGCAATAAATGGTTCATCTCCGGGGCCATGTACGAACGCTGCGCGATTTTTATTGTCATGGGTAAGTCCGATCCGGATAACGAAAACCGCCACAAGCAGCAGTCCCAGGTGTTAGTGCCCAAAGGTACGCCGGGTTTGGAGATCATTCGTCCCCTCACCACCCTTGGCTACGACGATGCCCCCATGGGCCACGCTCAACTGCGGTTTGACGATGTGCGCGTTCCCGCGGAGAACATTCTGTTGGGTGAGGGGCGCGGTTTTGAGATTGCCCAGGGACGCCTGGGTCCCGGCCGCATTCACCACTGCATGCGGCTCATCGGTGCCGCGCAACGGTCTCTGGAGCTCGCCTGCGAGCGCGTGACCCAGCGCAGCACCTTCGGGCGTAAGCTCAGTGAACACCAGTCGGTGCGCGAGGATATTGCTAAAAGCTTCTCGGAGATCGAGATGATGCGACTGCTGGTGCTAAAGACCTGTCAGCGCATGGATGAGGTCGGTGCCAAGGGCGCAATGGATCTCATTGCGGCGAGCAAAGTGTCTGTGCCCATTATGGCGCAGACCGTGATTGATCGCTGCATGCAGATGCACGGCGCGGGAGGACTCACGGAGGACTATCCCATGGCCGAGGCCTACAACTACGCCCGTTGGTGCCGCCAGGCGGATGGTTCCGATCAGGTCCACCTCATGGCGCTCGGTAAGCAGGTGATCCGTCGCTACGCCGCCGATTGAATGCTCGCCGGGCCGCGAGGCTCGGCATTTTCCGGACACGGCCGGCGCTCAATTGTGACAGTCCCCATCCGGTGGTAGTGTTCACGGTTCATCTATTTCCGGAGCTTAGCTGTGAGCAGAAAGTCTCTACCGTTTGTATCCCTACTATCGTTGACCGCATTGCTGCAGACCGAAGCAGGTCTCGCGCAAAACTTTGATGCCCTTGAATACCGCAACGTCGGCCCCACCCGCGGCGGCCGCGTGACGGCTGTGGCGGGTACCGTGCAGGCCCCTGGTACCTTTTATCTCGGCGCCTCCGGGGGCGGGGTATGGAAAACCAGCGACTACGGTACGACCTGGAACAACATCTCCGATGGTTACTTCGCATCACCCTCTATCGGCGATATCGCCGCGTCGCAGACAGATACCAATCTTCTTTACGTAGGGACAGGATCCGATGGACTCAGATCCAACGTTATCCCCGGTAAGGGCGTCTACAAGTCCACCAATGGTGGCGACAGCTGGACGCATATCGGCCTTGAAGACAGCGGCCACATCGGTGCGGTAGAAATCGATCCCACGGATAACAATACGGTGTGGGTGGCAGCGATTGGATCGGCCTTTGCGGATAATCCCGAGCGTGGTCTTTATAAAACCGAGAATGGTGGGGTCAGCTGGTCCCAGGTCCTCAAGATTTCTGACGCCGTGGGTATCGCTGATGTAGAGCTCCTGCCCAACAATCCGGAGGTAGTGTTTGCCGCAGCCTGGAAGGCGCGCCGTCAGCCCTGGACAATTATCAGCGGAGGCACCCAGGAAGAGGGGGGGCTGTTCAAATCTGTTGATGGCGGCGATAACTGGCGGCGCATCACCGCGGGGCTGCCCACGGGCCTTATTGGCAAGATTGATATTGCGATATCCGCCTCCGATAGTAGTGTGGTTTACGCTCTGGTAGAGGCCCCGGGAGAAGAGGGGGGGCTTTATCGCTCCGACGATCAGGGTGAAACCTTTACGCAGGTGTCCTCAAAGAAAGGCCTGCGCATCCGCCCCTTTTACTACGGCAATGTGGAAGCGGATCCCACGGACGCCGATGTTGTTTACGTGCTGGCCACGGACTATTTCAAATCCGTTGATGGCGGCAAGAGCTGGGAAGAGCTGGAGCCTCCCCATGGGGATAATCACGATATGTGGATAAACCCCGAGGATCCCCAGTTGTTTATTCAGGCGAATGATGGGGGTGCGAACGTCACCCACAATGGCGGCCTGACCTGGTCCAGTCAGTTCAATCAGGCGACCACGGAGCTCTACACCGTTGATGTCGATGATCAGTATCCCTACTGGCTTTATGCGGGCCAGCAGGACAACGGCACCGCCATCGCCGTGCCAAGTCGGGCGCCCTACAGTGTGCAGAACGTCAATGCCTGGCTTATCGAGGCGGGCGGTTGTGAGACCGGACCGGCTGTTCCAAAACCGGGTGATCACACGACGGTCTATGCCAACTGCAAAGGACGCTTCTCGACGTTTAACAAAAACACCGGCACCGAGCGTAGCTACTATGTAGGGGCCACGAATATGTACGGCCAGAACCCCAAGGATCTTAAATACCGTTTTCAGCGGGTAGCTCCCGTCGCGGTATCGCCTCATGATCCCAATGTCGTGTATCACGGTTCCCAGTATGTGCATCGCACCAGTGACAACGGCGTAACCTGGGAGACGATTTCACCGGATCTCACGGCCTTCGAGGCCGATAAGCAGGTGGTCTCCGGCTCGCCGATTACCCGGGATGTCACGGGGGAAGAGGTGTACAGCACGCTGTATTCCATCCGCGAGTCCGCGATTGCCCCGGGCGTGATTTGGACCGGCTCCAATGACGGTCCCGTGCACGTAACCCGGGACGGCGGAGAAAGCTGGGATGATGTAACGCCCCGGGGTCTGCCCAAAGGCGGTCGGGTGGATTCCGTAGAACCCTCGCGACATGACCCTGCGGTAGCTTACATCGCGGTGCTTCGTTACCAGCTCGGTGATGACAAGCCCTACGCCTACCGTACCGCTGATTACGGCAAGCGCTGGACCCTGATGACCGACGGCAAAAACGGTATTCCTGCGGACTATCCCGTGCGCGTGGTGCGCGAGGACCCCGTGCGTCCGGGGCTGCTCTATGCCGGCACGGACTCCGGCCTGTTTGTTTCCTTTGACGATGGAGATAGCTGGCAATCCTTTCAGCAAAACCTGCCCATAACTCCGGTTACGGATATCCGCGTCCATCGCGATGATCTTGTGGTATCCACCATGGGTCGCGCGTTCTGGGTGCTCGATGATATCTCTGCGCTGAGACAGGATCCCATGCCGGACATGGGTGACGCGGTGGTGCTCTTTGAGCCCGCGGAAACCCTGCGGTACCGCGATCGTCCCACCTATGGCGATAAAGATCCCGATGCGATTCCTCAATACCGGGAGCCGTCGGCGATTATCGATTATTACCTGCCCGAGGGTTTCGACGGCTCCGTCACCCTGGAGATCACCACGGCAGATGGCGAGTTCGTGAATGCGTTTACGAATGCTGATGCCATGGATGGCGATGAGCGAGGAGAGCGGGTCGATGATATGGCGATGAATGAGATCCGCTACATCAAACAGAGCAGTCTGACGGCCGAGGGTGGTCTGAACCGCTTTCATTGGGATATGCGCTACCGGGGACCCTGGCGAAGCGACGAGAAAAAACGTTTTACCGACGGGGCTCTCGCTGCTGCCGGTGAGTACAAGATAACGCTCAGCGCGGGTGATGAGACTCTAAGCCAGCCGCTTTCCATTGTCATGGACCCCAGGGTATTGGAGATGGGTGTTACCGAGGCAGACGTGCAGGCGCAGCTTGCGCTCCAGCGTCAGGTTCTCGATCTCCTCGATCAAGCCCGGCGCAAGGCGCACAGCCTTGAGAATGAACTTGAGTCCCTGGGCGCGGGTGATTCGCCAAGGCGCAGCGCTATAGAAAACGCCATCCGCCTCCTCGTCACTGAAAAGGGGACCTATATGCAGCCCCGACTCATCAGCCAGATCAGCTATCTGTCGCGCATGCTCGACCGAGCGGACCAGGAACCCGGTGGCGAAGCCCTTGCGCGCTTTGATGAGCTTCAGGCTGAGTACGAGGCCGTGCTGGAAGCATTGGAAGGCTGACGTATCTCGAGAACTTCGGGCGTCGCTCACTCCTCTCGCTGAGTTGGGGGACGCTCGCTACGCGAGCAACGCTAGTAACCGGGAGCTGGCCTCGGGCTGTTGGCGTCGCTCACTCCTCTCGCTGAGTTGGGGGACGCTCGCTCCGTGAGCGACACCAACAGCCCTTGGTACCGGACCACGACACTATCCCTTGGGAGACAGCGTGGAGCCATCGCACGGCCGTGAGGCAAGCGTGCCTGAATAGCGGAGTGAGCGTCCCCCAATCCAGCGAATGGAGCTGTTCGGGCGCGCTTGCCGGAATCTCCGAGATTGTCTCACCGAACTTCAGGCTTCGATAAGAGCCGGAAAGGTGGTTTCGAGCTGGCTGCGGGCTGTTGGCGTCGCTCACTCCTCTCGCTAGGGAGGGGGACGCTCGCTACGTGAGCAACGCCAACAGCCCTGGGTGCCAAGTGCGGCTACCTTGCTATTGCTGGCAGGTGGAACCATCGCACGGTCGTGAGGCAAGCGTGTCTGAATAGCGGAGTGAGCGTCCCCCAAACCAGCGAATGGAGCTGTTCGGGCGCTCTTGCCGGAATCTCCGGGATTGTCTCACCGAACTCCAGGCTTCGATAAGAGCCGGAAAGGTGGTTTCTAGTTGACCGCGGGCTGTTGGCGTCGCTCACTTCACTCGCTAGGTAGGGGGACGCTCGCTCCGTGAGCAACGCCAACAGCCCTGGGTGCCAAGTGTGGCTACCTTGCTCTTGCTGGCAGATGGAACCATCGCACGGCCGTGAGGCAAGCGTGCCTGAATAGCGGAGCGAGCGTCCCCCAAACCAGCGAGTGGAGCTGTTCGGGCGCGCTTGCCGGAATCTCCGGGATTGTCTCACCGAAATCCAGGCTTCGATAAGAGCCGGAAAGGTGGTTTCTAGTCGACCGCGGGCTGTTGGCGTCGCTCACTTCACTCGCTAGGTAGGGGGACGCTCGCTCCGTGAGCAACGCCAACAGCCCTGGGTGCCAAGCGATGCATTTCCCTATCGCTCGCGGTAATCTACGAAACAAATGTCACCACCCTTACCAATGAGGAATCACTGCATGACCCCCAAGATCAAGTCAGGCTTACTGGCCCTGTTGCTCGCATCGCCTCTGGCCGTCGTTGCTCAGGACTCCGGGCGTCCGAGGTTTTCTGTGGACATGAGTTATCCCTATGATTACAGCTCCATCACGCCCTATGCCGACGAGCACGCGGCGATTTACAAGCATATCGATGACAACCTGACGGCGCACCTGGCGAATCTTCAGCGCTGGTTAAGGCAGCCCTCCATCAGTGCCCAGGACGTGGGTATCGATGACATGGCGCAGATGCTGGTGGATGATTTTCGGGCCATGGGATTTAAAGAGGCCGAGCTTGTGCCCACGGACGGCCATCCCGGCGTCTGGGGCTATTACGATGCGGGCGCTGCCAAAACCCTGATGGTTTACATGATGTACGACGTGCAGCCGGTGAACCCTGATGACTGGGAGTCACCTCCCTTTGCTGCAGAGCTTGTGGATCACCCCACAGGCAAGGTCCTGATGGCGCGGGGTGCAACGAATCAGAAGGGACCCGAGCGGGCGTTTCTGAACGCTCTGGAATCGATCATTGCGGTGGAGGGCAACCTCCCCGTTAATCTCATGATCACTGCGGAGGGGGAAGAAGAGCTGGGTTCACCCCACTATCCGCAGATCGTGGATAAGTATGAGGATCGTCTGCGCACGGCGGACGGGGTGATTTTTCCCTTCAATATGCAGTCGCCGACCGGCGACCTGAACCTCTTCCTGGGTGTGAAAGGCATCGCTTACTGGGAACTGGAGGCCCGCGGCGGTAGCTGGGGCGGTCCCGTGACATCGGAGATTCACGGGTCTTACAAGGCCGCTCTGGACTCTCCGGTTTGGCGCCTGGTGCAGGCCCTGTCGCTGTTAACCTCGCCCGACGGCAACACTGCCAGAGTGCCGGGATTTTATGACGGTATTCGGGGGCCGACGGAGGAAGAGCAGTCGCTTATCGCTGCCTCGCTTATGAACAACGACCGCACCCGAGCATTGAAGGAAGCCTTCGCCATCGAGCGATGGATTGATGATGCGGGTCCCGAGGAGTTGGCCATGGAGCTGACCTATACCCCCACCCTGAACATCGATGGCATTTATGCGGGTTACACGGGGGAGGGCGTAAAAACGATTCTGCCTCATGTGGCCACGGCTAAGATGGATTCCCGCTTGCCCGTGGGCATCGACCCCGATGAGCACATGGACAAGATTCGCTCTTATCTTGACGCCAACGGTTACAGCGATATCGTCATGCGCAGACTATCGAGCTATCCGGCGGCGCAAACGTCTATTCAGACACCCCTGGTTCAGGCTGCTCTGGGCGTCTCTAAAAAGTACGCAGGTACGCCGGCGGTGAATCCGCGTATTGCGGGGGTTCCGCTCCCTTTTATCAATTCACCCAGCGCCTGGGACTGCCCATGATGCCCTGGGGAATGGGTTTTGGTACGGGAGCACACTCACCGAACGAAATCATGCTCATCGAGCCGGCAGAGGCCACGGGCGCCGCGGGACTTGCCGACATTGAAAAAGCCTACGTGGATTTTGTTTTCGCGCTGTCTGATGACTGAGGCATTGCTGCTCCCGGGTTGTGACTAGCCCCAGAGTGCAGCGCTGGGAAGTCCTACGCTACCGCCGCTTCGGTACTCCAGACCGTTTTCAATATCACGGGCCAATAAAAGGGGTCCGTCGATATCAACGAACTGGCAGAACTGCGCGATCACGTAACTGGGGGCCATGGAGAGGGAGGTCCCCGTCATATTGCCTACCATGATTTGCATGTCCCGGCTTTGCGCTGCGCGTACCAGGGCCAGACCTTCCGTAAGACCGCCGCACTTATCCAGTTTGATATTGAGTACGTCGTAACGTTCGGCTGCCTGGTCAAACTCATCGAGCCCCAGACAGGATTCATCGGCGCCCAGGGGCACGGGAGATTTAAAACCTGCCAGGGCCGCGTCCTCGCCCCGGGGCAGGGGTTGCTCGATCATGGCAATACCCAGCTTCTCGCAGGCCGGTAAATAGTCTTTCAGGGCCTCAAAACTCCAACCCTGATTAACATCGATCACCAGGGTGGCATCGGGACGCGCGGCGCGAATGGCTTCCAGGCGCTCTATGGGCTTATCGTCATTCAGCTTGATTTTCAGTTGCGGGAATCGCTTCGCCGCGGCGGCACGCTCGGCCATAACGGCAACATCTTCCATACCCACGGTGAACACCGTGGTTACTTCCTGCGGGGTGATGTCCAGGAGCTCCCAGATGCGCTTTCCGGCGCGTTTGGCGCGCAAATCCCAAAGGGCGCAGTCCAGGGCGCAGCGGGCGCCGCAGAGGGGCATGAGGTCCTGCAGGCTCTCGGGTGTCGTGGTCGCGTCGACATGTCCGATGATGGCTTCCAGCTCAGCCTTCATGCTGGCGGCGGTTTCATTGAGATAATAGCTGCCTACGGACTCACCACGCCCAATTACGCCTTCGTGCTCGAGGGAGACGCGGACCGTGTCTGTGTCGTGAAAGACATGCCCGGTGATGGCGAAGGGCACTTCCATAGGATAGGAAACAATATCGACGGTCATCTTCATAGGTCGTGGGCCCCTTGGGGTTGGTGAGTTGTTGTCAGGGAAGTTTTACTTTCAGCCTAGGCAAAGGGGCTAAGGATCGCTTTTGTGCCCGTGACCAGGGGATCGACGCAGGGGAGGTCGTACTTGGACGATAGCGCCGCGAGGTATTCCTCGCGCTCGTCGGCGGGTATAGACAGGGTATTGACGCTGATCCCCACGCAGCGGATCAGGGGATTGGTCAGCGCGCCTATGGCCACCGTGCGTTCAATCACTTCGCCGATAGTCGGCAGAGCGTAAGCCTCCCATCCTTCGATGTGTGTGCGACCTGCAGCGTGACAAACAACAAAAGCGTCCGGCTGCGAGCCAATGAGCAGGCCGTGGCTGACCGCCGCGTAGCCCGGGTGAAAAATCGACCCCTGGCCCTCGATGACATCCCAGTGATCGGGCGAGTTGTCGGGGGACAGGGCCTCCGCAGCGCCGGATATAAAATCGGCGACCACGCAGTCGATGGGTATGCCACTTCCCGCGATCATGATGCCCGTTTGTCCCGATGCTCGAAAATCTGCGTCCATGCCCAGGGCGCGCATATCGCGCTCCAGCTGCAGCGCCGTGTATTTTTTACCAAGGGCACAGTCCGTGCCCACGGTGAGCAGGCGTTTGCCGCTGCGTTTTTTGCCGCTCGCCACGGGTATGCCGGGAGGCGGAATACGAATATCGATAAGGCGGCAGCCGCCCATATCCGCTGCCTCGCGAAGCTGCTCGATGCTGCTCAGGCGTGTATGCAAACCGGCAACGATATCCATGCCCGCGGCGGCGGCCTCGCAGAGTGTGGCCAGCCAATTGTCGGGTATGCTTCCCCCCACCAGGGCGGTGCCGACGATGAGAGAGCCAACACCCGCCTGAGCGGCTTCGGATACCGTCATGTCAGCAAGACCGAGGTCCGCGGCTGCCGTATCCAGACGCAGTTGCCCCGCACAGAGTTCCGGGCGCCAGTCTGCGACTCCCTTGCCCGTTTTGGCGTAGGTGGTTCGGCATTCGTCCCCGACAAAAACCAGATAGGGCGTGCGCAGTTGTGTAGTGCTGTTATCCATAACCGTCCTCAGGCGCGCTGAGCGACGCTGTGAATGCCGTCTGCGATTTCCTGGAGCAGAGGCGTGGGAAGATCGTGGGCCATGCCCGGCAAGATGCGCAGCTCGCTGTCGTTCAGGTGTTTGGCGGTGTCGATGCCACACTCTACTTTCACCAGCGTGTCTTCCTCCCCATGAATCACCAATGAGGGCGCGTCGACGCGGGCGAGGAGCTTGCGCCGATCCTTCGCCACAATAATGGCGGCAAGTTGTCGTGCTACGCCTTCGGGATAGTAACCGCCGCGATTGACGGCCTCGGTGGCCGTCTGGCGAATCTCGCTGTCATCTTTGGGGTGGGTGCGACTCTGCAATGCTTTTCGCACCCGAACATTGCGCTCAATAATGGATGCCGGGTCATCGGGGTTGTCGGGCTTGAGGAGCAGAGCCTTCGTAGCCGCACGATCCGCCCGGGGTAGGGAGCGGTGCCCCGTGGTCGACATGATGGAGGTTAGGCTGAGGGTGCGCTCGGGATAATGCACGGCGATAAGTTGGGCAATCATGCCTCCCATGGAGGCGCCCACAACATGAGCTTTGTCGATCTTTAGCGCGTCCAGGAGCCCGATGGCGTCCGCCGCCATGTCCTCCAGGGTATAAGGTGCGGGAGCCGGCATCTTCAAGGTCTTCAGTATGACCAGTCCCGGTATGTTGGGCGTCCGCTCGTGGTCAAGACGGCTCGAGAGCCCGATGTCGCGATTATCAAAGCGCAGCACGTGATAGCCGTGATCCACCAGGTAATCGCAGAACGCAGGGGGCCACCCCGTGAGCTGCGTGCCGAGGCCCATAATCAGCAATACCGTCGGATTCTCGGGATTGCCGTGACTTTCGTATTCGAGATTGATGGTATTGACGCTGACGTTAGGCAAGGAAGTGAAGTCCTGTTAAGTGACACGAAAATGTATTGCGGTGGTCCCTGAAAGGGCGCCTCGCGGAGACGCCCCGGGGCTCAGCGCCCAGTGAATTGCGCTTTGCGCCGCTCCATGAAGGATTGTACGCCTTCGGCGGCATCCTCACTTTTCATGATGGGCACCAGTTGCTTGAATATCTGCCTGGCGCAGGCATCGCGGTCATTTTCCAGGGAGTAGCGGCTGGCTGACAACAGTCCCTGTACGCCCAGGGGTGCGGCATCGGCTATCGAGGTGGCAAGCTCCATGGCCCGATCCACCTGCGCGCCGGGTTCCGTGAGTTCTTGCACCATGCCCCAGCGCAGGGCCTCTTCCGCGCTCCAGCGATCGCCCGTGAGCAGCACACGTTGGGCATTACCCCAACCTATCTCCCGGGGCAGGCGAAAGGTGGCGCCACCGCAGGGGAACAGACCTCGCTGAACCTCCAGCATCTGAAACTGTGTATCCGTAGCGGCAACGCGGATTTCCGTGTTCAGCAGCATTTCAACGCCCCAGGTAAAGCAATAGCCCTGGACCGCGATAACCACCGGCTTGCTGTGCTGCGGTCCCGTGACGCCCATGGGATCGATTCTCCCCTCGCCAACGGGCCAGCCCTCGCCGCCGCCGAAATAGGGCGCCCACTGGTCGAGCTCGACGCCCGCGGTGAAGTTGCGACCTTCGGCAGAGATTACTGCCACTCGGAGGTCCGGATCCGTCTCCAGACGATGGAGAGCTTCCGCCAGCGCACCGTACATTTCCAGACTCAGAGCGTTATATTTCTCGGGTCGGGTAAGATGTAAATGCATGATGTGATTGGCAGTAGTAACGTCTACCTGTGACATGGTGTTGCTCTCCTTGGCTGTCGTGCTCGTGTACAAAGCAACTGGTGCTTGAATGCAAAGTAGCGTCTGCTTCGGTGCTGTACGTGGCTGCGATGGTTTTGTTAAAACGGTGTATTGGGACGGTACAAGGTTAAACGATTCGAGACCGGAATTCGGCAGGGATTTGAAAAAAAATCCCCCGGGCCCTATGCGCCATTCACACGGGTGGTAAACGATGATCGCAAGAATTTTTCTGATGTCTTTGATGGGGTTACTTATGGCGTGTAGCGAGCAGTCAGATCATGAGGCTTCCAAAGCCATAGAGGCCGTCGGGGATGAGGTCATTGCGGACGCGCTTCCCTTTGGTAGCTGGCCTTCCATTATCACCGCGGCGTCACTGGTGGAGGGAAGTCGCGGCATCGGCGGTCTCACGAAGGACGGCGAGTATTTCTACTGGCTTGAATCCCGACCGGAGCAGGGCGGTCGCACGACGATCATGCGCTGGCAGCCGGGCTCAGAGCCCGAGGAGATTCTCGACGAAGGCTTCAATGTGCGCACCCGGGTGCAGGAATACGGCGGCGGCAGTCTGCTGGTCCATGGGGGCGTGCTGTGGTTCAGCAATTTCTCGGATCAACGCCTCTATCGCCTTCGCGCCGGCGAGGCAGCAGTCCCTATCACTCCCGAGACTGATTTGCGATATGCCGGTTGCAGCTTTGACCGCCAGCGCGAGCGCCTCCTGTGCATCCGCGAGGATCACCGCGGCATGGGCGAGCCTGTCAACGCGCTTGTCGCGTTGTCGCCCCATGAAGAAACCGAGGGCACCGTGCTGTTTTCGAGGACGGATTTTGTTTCCGCACCCCGCCTGTCACCTGACGGCAAGCACATTGCATTTGTAAGCTGGATGCACCCGAATATGCCCTGGGACAGCACCACCTTGCACAGCGCCAGTTTTGATGAGGCCGGCATGCTGACGGATCTGCGCATTCACAACCCGAAGAGCGATGAGTCCGTGATCGATCCCCAATGGCGGGACGACAATACGCTCATTGCGCTGTCAGACCGGGACAACTGGTGGAAGCCCTATCGCGTGGACGGGTCAGATTTTACCGCCATCGACACGGGTCTTGAGCATGTGGAAATCGGCGGGCCCGCCTGGACCATCGGTGGTCGCTACTACTGGTTCCTGCCCGATGGCAGCATGGTGTTTGTTGCACGGGAAGGGAGCGTCGAAACGCTGATGCATCTCGATAAAGACGGAAAAACTCGCGAGCTCCCAATGGGCGCTGTGAGCTTCGGCAGCGTTGTCTACGATGACGGTCAGCTGTATTTCACCGCGGGCTTTGCCGACAAGCCCGCGGCGTTGCTAAGCGCCAGTCTCAAGGGCAGCGTTAACAACGTCATCCGCCGCTCATCGGACACTGCCCTGGATGTCGCATGGGTACCCCAATACGAACAGGTCGCCTTCCCCTTGCCCACCGGTGGCGAGGCTTATGGCGTTTACTTTGCCCCCAAGAACCCGAATGCGGAGGCCATTCCGGGGACGGCGCCGCCGCTGATTGTGAGTGTCCACGGGGGGCCGACCTCCGTGGCGGGCGTGAGCTACCGGCCGGAGCACTACTATTGGACCAGCCGGGGATTTGCGGTGCTTGATCTTAACTATCGCGGCAGTACCGGGTTCGGTCGGGAATACCGACGGGCACTGTACGGCCAGTGGGGTATCAGCGATGTTGAGGACGCCGCTGCGGGCGCGACCTGGCTTGCAGAGCAGGGGCTTGCGGATGCCGATCGCCTGATTATCCGCGGTGGCAGCGCCGGGGGCTATACAACGCTCGCAGTGCACGCTTTTTACGATGCCTTCGCCGCAGGCGCCTCCTATTATGGCGTTTCAGATATTGAGGCCCTGGCCGAGGACACGCATAAGTTCGAATCGCGGTACCTGGATCAACTGGTGGGACCCTATCCCGAGCGCAAGGACCTTTATGTAGAGCGATCTCCCATTCATCACCTCGATGGTTTTAAAGCACCGCTGCTTCTATTGCAGGGTCTCGACGATCCCATCGTGCCCCCCAATCAATCAGAGATGATCTATGACGCCCTCAAGAGCAGCGGGGTGCCCACGGCCTATCTCGCCTTTGAGGGAGAGTCTCACGGTTTTAGAAAAGCCGAAAACCAGATAGCAGCCCGGGAGGCGGAACTGTATTTTTACGCCCGCGTGCTGGGCTTGAATCCGGCGGATGAACTGCCGGAAATCCTCATCGACAACCTGGACTAGGGGAGCGTTTACCCGGAAATGGCTTTGAGCGACACCACGGACGCGATCGTCATCGGTGCCGGGCACAACGGGCTGTGCTGTGCGGCTTATCTTGCCCGCAGTGGTCTCACCGTCCGTGTGCTTGAGCGGCGTGGCGTAGTCGGCGGTGCGGCCCTCACGGAAGAATTTCATCCCGGGTTTCGCAACTCGGTGTTTTCCTACCTCGTGAGTTTGCTGGATCAATCCGTGATGGAGGATCTTGAGCTGGAAAAGCATGGACTGACACTGATACACCGTCCCGGTGGCTCCCTGTCTCTCCTGCCGAAAGACCACCTGTATTTGCCCCGCGATACTGCCGCGGCACAGGCCGCCATCGCGCGTTTTTCCAAGGCTGATGCCGACGCTTTTCCTGCCTTTGAGAACATGCTGGAGGACATGGGTGAGCTGGTGCGCGGTATCGCCCGAGAAATTCCGCCGAATTTTGGTGGCGGACTGGGCGATCTGTGGCGACTGCTGCGTCAGGCTAATGCCTTTCGGCGTCTGTCCGCCCGGCGACAAATCGAACTGAGCGAGCTGATGACCATGTCCATCGGCGACGTGCTTGACCGCTGGTTCGAAAGTGACGTGGTCAAGGGACTCTACGGTTTTGAGGGCATTATCGGAAACTACGCTGACGCCTACACGCCGGGCACGGCCTACGTGCTCTTGCATCACGTGTTCGGCGACATCGATGGACGCACCGGTGCATGGTCCTACGCCCGCGGTGGTATGGGCGCGATCAGCGAAGCGATGGCGAGCTACTGTGAATCGCTGGGCGTGGAAATTCTCACGGATGCGGCCGTTGCCAGGGTGGAGGTTGAAGAGGGGACGGCCAAAGGCGTGACCCTGGAGAATGGTCGACGCTTCTCGGCTAAGGTGCTTGCTTCCAATACGCATCCCCGGGTGCTCTTTGGTCAATTGATTGATATGGCAGAGACACCGGAGGATTTTCGGCAACGCATCAGGGGATACCAGAGTGAGTCAGCCACCTTTCGAATGAACGTGGCCCTGTCAGAGCTGCCGCGCTTTGAGAGCGTTGAACACGATGAGCAGGGATTGATGGCTATGCAGAACACCATCGATATCTGTCCGTCCCTTGACTACATGAGTGATGCCTATCGTGAGGCGCACAGCAAAGGCTGGGCGTCTCAGCCGGTGATTTCCATGTGCATACCGACACTGGTGGATGATTCCCTCGCACCTCCGGGCCAGCACGTGATGAGTCTTTTCTGCCAGCATTTTCGCCGGCATCTACCCGATGAACAGAGCTGGGACGAGATCAAGGAGCAGGTTGCCGATGAAATTATCAACGTGGTGACTCAGTACGCCCCCAACTTCCGCGACGCGATTGTAGGGCGCCAGATCAACTCACCCTTGGATATAGACCGCAAGCTGAATATGTTGGGCGGTGATATTTTTCATGGCAAGCTGTCCTTGAATCAGATTTTCTCTCTGCGACCCGTGGGTGGCTATGCCGATCATCGCATGCCGGTAAAAGGTGTTTATCTTTGCGGCTCCGGTGCCCATCCGGGCGGCGGGGTCTCGGGCCTCCCCGGCAAGAACGCTGCGAAGGCGATTCTGAAGGACTACCAGCGCAGTTGAAGCGCGAGAATGTAGACGGCGACTTAAACACAACGATCTAAGCGGGCCTAAGCTGACCGAAGCCTATAAAAGGCGATGTGGATCCACCCAGCGTCTGCCGGGATCGAGGCTTTGCATCGCAGCTAGTACCTAATCCGCGTTGTCTGTCTTGATCTGCGCCAGGGCGTGAGCGAGGAGTTTCTCCAAACGGTCTTGCTTGCGTTTGAGCGTATGCAGCTGTTGATCGTTGTCCTCGCCGTTGCGCTGCGCCTTTAAGCCTTCGAGGGCCAGTTCGGTCTCACGCAGGGCCTCGCGGATTTTCTCAGCGGACGCTGCGTCCTCGGCCTTGTCGAAAGCTATATCCTCCGCAAGAGTTTCAATGTCGGCAACGGTAGCAGTGCCTCTCTGCCTGGGAAGCACCTTGTGCTCGGTGGCGAGTTGTCGGGTGTTCATAAAGTTGGGTGACACGATTTCGATGCCTTCATCGCTGAGGGCGTCCAGCATTGCGGTCAGCAAGGCAGACTTTGCGGATATGAGGCTGCGGATGTCTTCGAGGAGTCCGGCCACCCGATAGGTGATGGCGAAGTCGCCAAGTTCACGCACGTGGACAAAACAATCGGTGAGACCAGCGCTTTCTGCAGCGAGGAGCAGGGCCTTTTTTACGTGGTGGTGGGGAACGTCATAGCCCAGGGATACCTCCCCGGTGATTATGGAACCGGAGGCGCGGACGACCTTCAGGGGCTGGGTCACCATGAAGATGTTCGGGACGGTGACGAGGTCGCGGAACTCCGTTTGTATCTCCGTATGGAGCAAGTCCATTTCCGTAATCCGACCCGTGAGCTCAGCCACGGTAATGAAATCTCCCGGCCGGGCCTTGCGAATGGTTTTGAGCATGATGCCCGCGAGGATGTTGCCGATAAAGGTTGTTGACGAGAGTGCGATGGCGGCACTGAGGAGCAGGCCAATGAGACTCAGCAGCTGTCCCCGAAGCACGTCGCCTACGGGCAGCGCTGCGACAACCGCCAGCATGCAGGCCAGGGTAAGGCCCAGCATGATGAGCTGAAACTGAAACTGTGCGTCGGGCACATCTTTCCATCGACGGCGGAGCACAGCATTGACCCCCGCAAGCAGGGATGCGGCGATCCCAAGAGTGGCCAGCAGGGGTATGGCCGGCGTGACAATACCCCAAAGATCGGTCATCGGAGTGCGCTCTGCGGTGCGTCGATAATCTTGCCGGGATTTAAAATACCCTGCGGATCCAGGGCGGCTTTAAGGTTTTGCATGAGGCCGATTTCCGTGGCGGAGCGAGAGAGATGGAGATAGGGTTTTTTCTCAAAGCCGATACCATGTTCCGCCGAAACAGACCCGCCGATTTTTTCCAGGGGGCCATAAATCGTGCGCTCAATGGTTTCGCGAGACTGCGGAGCATCACCCGCTTCGGTCTGAACAATGATATGCAGATTGCCGTCGCCCAGGTGGCCGAATACCCAGCAGATTGCCTTGTCCAGTTGCTCATCCAGCGCAGCACTGATTTTCGCCACATAGGTCTCCATGGCGGCAATGGGAAGGGATACGTCAAACACCACGGGTGGACCGTAGCGGAAGGTCTGCTCCACGTCATCGCGGATGGACCAGAGTTTTTGTCGCTCTGTGGAGGACTGTGCAATTACCGCGTCGACGATATCTCCGTCCTCCAGGGCGCCCTCGAGTACCTCTTCGAACCGTTGTTTGTCGATCTTGTCATTGTTTCCCTGAGCTTCGATGAGCGCATAGTAGGGGTAGTCCGCGGCAAGGGGCGGTTGGTTGCTCGCCGGCGCTTCCGTCACGAGACGGTAAAAGTTTTTCCAGAGTACCTCATAGGCAGAAAGGGCACCGCCTAACTCACGGTCTACGCGTTTTAACATCCTGGGCACAGATGGAAAGTCAGCGAAAGCCACAAAAGCAACATTCTGCGAGCTGGGAGCCTCGCGCAATCGCAGAACCAGGCGGGTTATCACGCCCAGCGTACCCTCGGATCCCAGGAACAGCTGCTTGAGGTCGTAACCCGCGTTGTTCTTGATGAGATGGTTCATGGACGAAACCACCGTGCCATCGGCCAGAACCGCCTCAACACCCAGCACCATATCCCGCATCATGCCGTAGCGTATGACACGATTGCCCCCGGCGTTGGTTGCGGCATTACCGCCCACCGTCGCCGTGCCCCGCGCGCCAAGATCCAGGGGGAAAGCCAATTGATGCTCCTCGGCCGCCTCCTGCAGCGCCTGTAGGGTAACACCGGCCTCCACCGTGGCGGTTCGCTGGATGGGATCAATGGACTCAATGCTGCGCATCCTCTCCAAGGACAGGATCAGTTGCTCAGGGGTCGCATCGGCACCGTGAACCAGGCCCGTGAGTCCTCCCTGGGTAACGACGGAAACCCCTTCGGCGTGACACAGCTTCAATACCCCGGCTACCTCTGAGGTGGATCGTGGCCGGGCGATGGCCAGAGCATCGAGGGGGTCTGCACGCCAGACACCGGCGGCGCGTGATGTGACGTCGGTGCCCGTCAGAACGCCGCCGGCGCCGAGAAGAGTCGTGAGTTCGCTGATCAGGGTCATGGTCGTTACCTCTTGTATCCAGCAACAGATGTTAGAACGAAATTCTTTGCACTATTGTATGCTCTGGGTTTTATCGTAAAAGCGCCTCGCAATGCCACTGAAAAGCAAGTTACCGCAGGTAGGTACCACTATTTTTACCCGGATGTCGGGTCTTGCTCAGACCCACAATGCCCTGAACCTTTCTCAGGGCTTTCCGGACTTCGCCCCCCCAGAGGGGCTCGCGCGGGCTCTGGGTGAGCATGCTGTACAGGGCCATAACCAGTATGCCCCCATGGCCGGATTACCACGGCTTCGTGAGGCGATTGCGGGGCAGCTCGCCTTGCACCGCAAGGTGACGGTAGATCCTGAAGAGGAAATCACCGTCGTTCCCGGGGCAACGGAGGGCATTTTCTGCGCGATCACGGCGGTAGTGGAAGGGGGCGACGAAGTGATCGTGCTCGATCCTGTTTACGACAGCTATGAGCCCGCTATAGCGCTCGCCGGTGGACGCGCTGTACACGTGCCGCTCACGGCGGGAAGCTTTGCCATCGACTGGGATCGGGTAGAGGAGGCCATCAGCCCGAAAACCAAGCTGTTCATGCTCAACAGCCCCCATAACCCCTGTGGCAGTGTTGTCAGCGCCGCAGACCTTGATGTTCTGGCTCTCCTCGCTGAAAAGCACGATTTTTATGTGTGCAGTGACGAGGTCTACGAACATCTTGTCTTCGATGGGCGTCAGCACCGAAGCGTACTTCAGCACCCCGTGTTAAAAGAGCGCAGCTTTGCACACTTTTCCTTTGGTAAGACGCTCAGTGTCACGGGCTGGAAAACCGGCTACTGCGTGGCGCCGCCTGCCTTAACCGCTGAGTTGAGAAAAGTCCATCAGTACGTCGCATTTGTTGCGGTGACGCCGGTACAGCACGCTTTAGCTGATTTTTTTGAGGCACAGCCCCGGTACCCCGTAAAGCTTGCCAGCGACTATGAGCGCCGCAGGGACCTGTTCCTGTCTGCCTTATCGGAATCGAGGTTTTCCTGGACGCCCACGGCCGGCAGTTTTTTTCAGCTTCTGGATTTCGCTGATATCAGCGACGAGTCAGACACGGCGCTGAGCGAACGCTGGACCCGGGAGATTGGTGTTGCGTCCATACCCGTGTCGGTCTTTTATGAGAATCCGCCAACGCAGAGCGTCCTGCGTTTCTGCTTTGCAAAGTCCGACGACATTCTTCTGGAGGCAGCGGAGCGATTATGCGCGATTTAAAAGTCACCCTTGTTCAGCAAGCCCTGGTGTGGGAAGACCCCATCGCCAATCAGGAACACTTTGCGGCGGTGCTCCAAAAAGCCCAACCCGTAACGGATCTGATACTTCTGCCCGAGATGTTTACTACGGGGTTTTCCATGAACGCCGAAGCTAACGCCGAAGAGGCCGGGGGCGTCTCCCAGGACTGGTTACAGTCGCAGGCGCGTGTTTATGACTGCGCTATCGCGGGAAGTGTCGCCACGCGAGAAGATGGCCGTGTCTACAATCGATTGTTGTTTGTCACGCCGGAGCGCGTCGAGATCTACGACAAACGCCATTTGTTTCGCATGGCGGGAGAGCATGAGCATTATGCTGCGGGGGATCAGCGCGTTGTTCTGGAGTGGCGGGGCTGGAGAATCAAGCCGGAAATTTGCTATGACCTGCGGTTTCCCGTGTTCAGCCGCAATCGCGACGATTACGATTTGCTGTTTTTTGTGGCGAACTGGCCCTCACCGCGGGCGCATCACTGGCGCGCATTATTGAAGGCGCGAGCGATTGAGAACCTGGCCTGTGTGGTGGGTGTCAACAGAGTCGGTGTGGACGGCAACGGTCTCAACTACAGCGGAGACAGTTTGGCCTTTGATCAACAGGGGACCGTCCTTGCGGATCTGGAATCGCGCGCTGCGGTTGAAACCGTGTGCTTCAGTGGAAAAGCTTTAGAGGATTATCGCGCTACTTTTCCTACGCCTATGGATGCTGACCCCTTCATCTTAGAGCTTTGATTGGGTCTCGCCAGGCCAACGGGCGTTACCGGAGCAATCCATTGCCGGTGCGTGCACATCTGATCTCGCAGACAGCTCGAGATACCTGAGCTCAGCTCGGCTGTGCTTCTGCTGCGTGCTTGTCTTGGAGTAGATGACATGAGGGATCTCCCAGGTGCGAGCAGTAGGGCACCAGGTCACAGGTTTTCAGGCATTGGGAATATTTTTCCCCAAATACGCGGGGCGGCAGCGGTGGGTCGTGCCGTACGGGTAAATCAAGAAGCGTTAAAATATCCATGTCTCGACAATAGCGCCTGACAGGCCATTGCACACTCGCGCTGCATACAAAGCGCGCAACCCATCACATTCCTGCGCCGCTTAATTCTGGAATGTGATGAGGGTCACATAAAAATCCTGAGCCAGGAGCCCTCCAGGGCCCGAAGGGTTGGGTACCCTAAATGAGATCTGCTGCGACAGCGTGGAGCTGTCCCAATGCACCGGGGTTCGCAATGGGGCCCGCGGCCTGCTTCTGAAGGTCTGCTGCTCAACGATCGTAATCCCGGGGTGTCTTTTTTCTCATCCTTCCGCTTCCATGCTCACGACAAAGATCCCTCTCAGTTCCTCGAGTCCGTAGCCGGTGGCCTGGTCATCGGGATACAGGGCGTCGATCACGGAGAGCGTATCGGGGGATATCTGCGAAGTCTCGTCGCCGTGGCACAGGAGGCAGGTGCCGCTCGTTACGATGGGATAAAAACCGACTTTCCTCCCATTGATGTCCTGAAGAGAGGGCTTTACAGGCTTTCCGCTGGCCAGCAGTGACTTTGCCGTTGCTATGTAAGCGAGCTCAGAAGCGTTGGCCCCATTGGCAGGGTTGCGCGGCCGGTCACTGACGCGCGAGATCAGTGCCCCCGCTTCTGTAGAAACAGAGCGGGTGATTGGCAAGGCGTTCTCATTACAGAATTCAACGGCGGCGGTGGGGCCGCCGCGGCTCATAACCTGCTTCAACTGTCCGCCCAGCTCACTTTTTGCGAGGAGCGCAATATCCCGGCCCTGCTGCAGATAGTTGAAGGGGAGCTCCGTGGTCTGCCCCTGACCGTGACTAGTCCCCGACGTTAATGCGGCGGTGAGTATCAGTGCGAGGGTGATGCCTTGTCTGTTGAGCTGTTTCATAAAATCGAACCCTTTTAAAGTGGTATATCTGATAGTATTAATCAGACTGGCGCTAAAAACAATATCTAATATCACACTTTTAGCCCTAAAGACTCCCCTAGCTACGAGGTTGATCGTTCATGCGGCTGACTGCCTATTCCAATTACTCCATGCGGATTCTTATGTACTGCGCCATGCACCCCGGTCAGCTCGTGCGCATTCAGGACGTCGCTACCGCCTTTGATATTTCCAAAGCTCACTTGTTGAAAGCGGCCCGACACCTCGGGCAACTGGGCTACCTGTCGACGGTGCGAGGTCGCAGCGGAGGTATTCAGCTGGGGATGGCGGCGGAGCGCATTGATATCGGAGCGGTGATAAGAGCCGTCGAGGACAGTGGCGAATTCGTGGAGTGTTTTAACTCCTCGACCAACAGCTGTCCCATCGCGGGAACCTGCAAACTCACCGGTTTGTTTCGGCGGGGTCTGGAGGCCTTTTACCAGGAATTGGATGGGGTGACTCTTGCCGATCTCGTAGGCACGGGAACAGAGTTAAGGTCCAGATTGCCGCTGCTGGAACTGGCATAGGGTTTGGCATCTGTGCTCTTGCCGAAGCGTTCCGGGAGTCGTTAAGAGGCGCTATCCCGCCGCCCAGACCTTGATGAGTTCGTCGTAGGGCACGGTCTCGCCCTGGGGCTTTTCTTCCCTGAGTTTTGCTTTGGGGGCGCCGGGCTGATCCAGCCAGTACTGCGGATCCCTCGGTTCATTCAAAGCGGGTCCACATTCACCGAGCACGCCATGTTGCTCAAGACGGCCCATGATGCGGTCCTGCTGCTGCGCAAGGGTATCCATGGCGACCTGGGGTGTGACTTCACCGCTGACGGCGTTGGCCACGTTAGCCCACCAGAGCTGTGCAAGTTTGGGGTAGTCCGGCACGTTAGTGCCCGTGGGCGTCCAGAGCGTTCTTGCAGGGCTTCGATAAAACTCCACCAGTCCCCCGAGTTTTGGCGCGAGGTCCGTCATCGCCTGAGACTCCAGATCGGACTTACGGATGGGCGTGAGGCCCACGAGGGTTTTTTTCAAGGACACGGTTTTTGAGGTAACAAACTGCGCGTACAGCCAGGCGGCCTTACGACGCTCCAGAGGGGTACTCTTGAGCAGTGTCCAGGATCCCGTGTCCTGATAACCCAGCTTCATACCCTCGCTCCAGTAGGGTCCGTGTGGAGAAGGCGCCATGCGCCATTTGGGTGTTCCATCACTATTCACTACGGCGAGGCCCGCTTGAATCATGTCCGCGGTAAAGGTGGTGTACCAGAAAATCTGCTGGGCGATGTGACCCTGAGCCGGAACGGGTCCTGCTTCAGAGAAGGTCATGCCACCGGCCTCGGGTGGTGCAAAGCGCTTGAGCCAATCCATGTATTTTGACAGCGCATAGACAGCAGCAGGGCCATTGGTGGCACCACCACGACTGACACTGGAGCCCACGGGGCGGCAATCCTCGACGCGGATACCCCACTCGTCCACGGGCAAGCCGTTGGGAATGCCCGCATCGCCGGCCCCTGCCATGGACAGCCAGGCGTCCGTAAAGCGCCAGCCAAGGGAGGGGTCTTTCTTACCATAATCCATGTGGCCATAAACACGCTGGCCATCTATTTCTTTGACATGCACGCTGAAGAACTCTGCGATGTCTTCGTAGGCGGACCAGTTCACGGGCACGCCCAGGGGGTAGCCGTAAATGCCCTCAAACTGCTCCTGAAGGGCAGGGGTGGTGAACCAGTCGTAGCGAAACCAGTAAAGGTTGGCAAACTGCTGGTCCGGCAGCTGGTAGATTTTGCCGTCGGGGCCGGTGGTAAAGCTGATCCCGATAAAATCGTCGAGATCCAGGGTAGGGGAGGTGACTCCTGCGCCGTCACCCGTCATGAAGTCGCTTAGGGGCACCACATAACCATAGCGGGCGTGCGTGCCAATGAGGTCGGAGTCGTTGACGTAGGCATCGTAAACGTTCTCACCGGTTTGCATTTGCGTCTGCAGCTTTTCGATGACGTCGCCTTCCTGAATCAGGTCATGGGTGACCCGGATACCCGTCACGTCATAAAAGGCTTTAGCAAGCTCCGTGCTTTCATATTCGTGGGTGGTGAGGCTCTCCGAGGCCACGTTGATCGACATGCCGCGAAAATCCTCGGCGGCCTCCGTAAACCAGGCAAGCTCTGCCCTTTGCTCTTCCCGGCTCAGCGTTGAGGGCTGAAACTCCTCCAGCCAGCGTTCCGCATTGGCAGAAAAGTGTGTGGCTACCACCGCGGGGGCGTCGGCGCTCTCTTCCGAACAGCCCGCTAGCAGGGTGCCGGCCAGGACAACGGCGGGCAAAACGGGCAAAACCGGAAAGACAGTTGTGGGAAGAGGGACGGAGTTGGTTTTCACGATTATTATCCTGAGGAAACAGGCCCTCAGTATAGAGAGCTTAGCCCCAACGCATAAGTAGGAATGCCCATAGCAGGGACAGGGCCGAGGCCAACCACAGCCCGCTGGTGAGGGTTCCCAGCCAGAGGAGATGAATAAACGCCGCACTCAGGAGGCTGATAAAAAAGCGGTCCCCCCGCGTGGTCGCCATGGGAAGAAAACCCCGGGCTCGCGTTGTGGGTTTGAGTATCTCCAGGGCCGTCAGCGACAGCAGGGCGAGTCCAATGGCGCTGAAGAAGATCGCTGTGGGCAGGGTCCAGGCCATCCAGCTCATGACACCCGTCCCAGGGCAAAGCCCTTCACAAGGTCTTTGCGGACGAACCACACGACAAGCACGCCCGGTAGCACCGTCAGCACTCCCGCTGCCGCCAGGACACCCCAGTCCACGCCCGATGCGCTAACGGTTCGTGTCATCACGACGACAATGGGTTTGCTCGACGCGCCAGAGAGTGTTCGTGCCAGGAGTAGCTCCACCCAGCTGAACATAAAACAGAAGAACAGGGTGACCCCGATGGCCCCGCGATTGACTGGCAGAAAAATACGCAGAAAAAAGTGCAGAAAACTGTGTCCGTCGATCTGCGCCATTTCATCCAGTTCCGTTGGGACCCCTGAGAAAAAACCCTCCAGAATCCATACAGACAGGGGGACGGTAAACAGGCAGTGGGCCAGAGCAACGGCAAGGGGCGTGTCGAACAGCCCCACGGCAGAGTAAAGTTGGAAGAACGGCAACAGGAATACCGCCGGCGGTGCCATCCGATTGGTCAGGAGCCAGAAAAACAGCTGCTTGTCCCCAAGGAATCGATAGCGCGAAAACGCATAGGCCGCGGGAATCGCCACCGCCAGGGAAATCACCGTGTTGATGCCCACGTAGCTCAGGGAATGGACAAAGCCTTCATACCAGACGGGGTTGGAGAAAATCTCTCCGAAGTTCCCCCAGGTAATGGTGGGGGGCAGGAAGGAGAAATCACCCATGATGTCGGCGTTGCTGCGCAGTGCCATAGACAGCAGCCAATAGAGCGGCAGAAGCAGGTACACGCCGTACAGCAGGAGTACGACACGACTCAGGCGGCCCTTATGCATCATCGCTGCGCACCACGCTGGTGTAAAAGACCCAGCAAAACAGCAGTACAAAGAGGAAATAGATCACGGAAAATGCAGCGGCGGGCCCGAGATCAAACTGTCCCACAGCCATCGTGGCCAGGTGCTGGCTCAACATGGTCGTGGCGTTACCGGGACCGCCGCCGGTCAGCACAAAGGGCTCAGTGTAGATCATAAAGCTGTCCATGAGCCTAAGAAGTACCCCGATGATGAGGACGCCCCGCAAGCGGGGTAGCTCCACGTAGCGAAACACCTGCCAGCGGCTGGCGCCGTCGAGCTCCGCGGCCTGATAGTAGGGGGCCGGAATGGACGTAAGGCCTGCAAAGGCCAGCAGGGCAATGAGGGATGTCCAGTGCCAGACGTCCATGGCTATCAAGGTCACCCAGGCGTGGAGGGGCTCCGTGGTGTAGTTGTAGGTGATACCCAGAGCGTTGATGCTCCAGCCCAGAAGTCCGATGTCCGGGCGGGCGTATATCTGCCAGATGGTGCCCACCACGTTCCAGGGAATGAGCAGGGGTATGGCCAGGAGTATCAGGGTCACGGCGGTGAACCGGCTGTTCCGGTTGATACCTTTCGCGACGGCGACTCCCAGGGGCACCTCGATAAGCAAGATGGTAAAGCTGAACAACAGCTGCCTCAGGAAAGCCTCGATAAAGCGGGGATCCCTGAGCGTCTCCCGGTACCACTCAAAACCCACAAAAAACCGCGAATTGAAGTCGAGAATGTCCTGTACGGAATAGTTGACGACGGTCATGAGGGGTATGACGGCGCTGAAGGCGACGATAAGCAGCACCGGGAGCACCCCCAGCCAGGCGCGATTGTTCCGGGGTTTAAAGGAAGTCAATTTCGCGGACCAATGTCTGGTTTTCGAAGCACACACAGCGGCTCAGCTGCAGCTGTAAACCATCGCCGGGTTGAAGACTGTTGCCCGCCATAGGCCCGCGCACGGTAACTTCGCCGTGAGCCGTGCTCAGTGTGATCAAGCCGAAAGCCTCGCCGCCCTGAGCGCCCTGGAGTCGAGTGCGTAAAACCTCCGCCCCGATTGAGCCTTGGGCAGCCGGTTTGTCCGTATTCGCGGGGCTATCGGCATCTCCACGGCTCAGGGTTCCCCACTCGGGACGAAAGCCCACACGCTCGACATCGCCTAAACCCAGGGCCTGTCCGGGTAAAAAGTTCATGCCGGGGCTGCCCACGAAATGTCCGACGAATTCATGGGCGGGGGCCGCGTAAAGCCTCTCAGGGGTATCCGTTTGCAGCAGGCCCCCGGCGGAGAGTACGGAGACGCGATCAGCGAAGGTGAGGGCTTCGGTTTGGTCGTGGGTTACGTAGATCATGGTGACCTTGAGATCCTCCTGTATCCGCCGCAGCGTTTGCCGGAGACGCCACTTGGTGCGGGGCTCCACCGCTGTTAGAGGTTCGTCCAACAGCACCATGGCAACATCGGGGGAGACCAGGGCCTTGCCCACGGCGACTAATTGCTTCTGGAACAGGGATAGCGCTGCGGGCTTGAGCTCACGAAGATCGCAGATCTCAAGCTCATCGCAAATATAGGCAATCCTCTCTGCGATAAGACCGGCGTCGGACTTGCGCGTTTTCAGGGGGAAGGCGAGGTTCTCGGCGACGCTGAGGGATTCATAGAGGACGGGGAACTGAAACACCTGGGCAACCCTGCGCTCCCGGCCTGACTGGCGGGATACATCATTGCCATTGAAACGCAGACTGCCGGCACTGGGAAAAAGAAGCCCCGACAAGATGTTCAGAAGTGTTGTTTTCCCTGCGCCGCTGGCACCCAACAGCGCATGGGCCTCGCCGTCTGCGATCTCCAGCTGAAGATTGGACAGGGTGTCTTCGGACGCGCCGGGGTAACGAAAGCTCAGGTTCTCTAGGCTGATGGCGGCCATCAGAATCTCACGACATCGCGCTCAGCGGCGCTGATCTTTAAATCCTGACCCACCGCGACGGACAGCATGCCCCCTTGGCGTAATACCCACTCGCGGCCTTCCACTTCGCCGTGTATGAAGGATTCGCTGCCACTGGTCTCGCAGGCAATGACGCGCATATCAAATTCTATGGCGGCTGTGCCGGCGCCAGGGGCGGCGCTCAGGCTGAGATGCTCGGGCCGAAGAGCGCAGAGTGTGTCGTCGCGGTAGAAGCGATTGATATCGGGATCGGCCATCAGCGCCATGGCTTCGGCCGATTCGGGGTTTTCATAGACCGACAGGGGCGTACCGCACTGTAGTTTTTGGCCCTTGTGGAGAAGTAACAACTGATCACCGAGGGTGAAGGCATCCCGGGGATCGCTGCTGGTGTAGATGACCGTGGTCTGCGAGGCACGGAGAAGGTCGCGAAGCTCCAGCTCCAGAGACTCGCGCAGTTTAAAGTCGAGATTCACCAGGGGCTCGTCAAGGAGCAGGACGAGCGCTCCCTTGGCCATGGCGCGGGCGATGGCAACGCGCTGCTGTTGCCCCCCGGACAGCTCGTGAGGGTAGCGCTGTAACAGCGCGCTAATCTGCAGCTTTTCGGCGAGGGAGCCGACGGTGGCTTGCATCGTCGCCGCATCGGTTTTTTGCGCTCTCAGAGGAGAAGCAATGTTTTCAAACACCGTCAGGTTCGGGTAATTCACGAAGGCCTGATACACCATACCCACGGGACGCTGCCGAGGTGACAGAGAATCCAGGGATTGTCCGTCGAGAGATATTTTGCCGCGGGCACGGGTGTTTAATCCGGCGATGAGCCTGCAGAGGTCGGTCTTGCCCGATTGGTTGGCGCCCAGCACCACGGAGATTTCGCCCGCCGCGAAGCTGTGAGAGAACGATGTAGTCGTCTCGGCGGTCAGTGATATGTCGCTCAGGCTCAGCATGCGTGACGGTCGTTTTAAGTGATTATTAATGTTTTCTGTGCACAGGATGGCGATCCTACACGCTGGCGTCCCGAGCCACCATGCATGCACCCCGGGGCTTGCGAGGCGCGAGGCTTTGTTCATGGCGGGGATACGCGTATTGTGCCTGCCAGGGGCCTGCTCAGTCGGACCCGTTATGGCTCAAACATAGAGCCAGGGGGCCACACACTGTGTAACAGGCGCCCGCTTGAGCTCCACTTTTAATTGCATAACAAGGAACTGTTTACATGCTAAATCACTTAATGATCGGATCCAGCGACATTGAAAAGACCAAGGCCTTCTACAACGCCGTGCTCGGCGTGCTGGGCGCTGGCGATCCCATCGAGCACACCAATGATACGGGCCAGAAGCGCCTGTTCTATATTCATGATGGAACGACCTTTGGCATCAGTGAGCCGATCAATGGTGAGCCCGTGACCACAGCGAATGGATCAACGATCGGATTTCTCTGTCACTCACCCGAGCAGGTAAAGGAGTTGCACGATGTGGCCGTGGCTCACGGCGCTCGGTCCGTGGAGGACCCTCCCGGGCCCCGAAACAGCAGCATGGGCGTCATGCACCTGAGTTACTTTCTTGACCCCGATGGTCACAAGATCTGTGGTATCCACCGCCCCGGGTAGACCGGGCATGCCCCGGCGATTTCATGATCACCACATGAGATCGTCGGGAATCTCGTAGTCCTTGTACCAGTCCCTCTCTTCTCCCTCCAGGGCGTCGGCAGTGCTTTCGGTGCAAAAAATGACCCGCGTCGCATCCCGCTCGGCGATCTTGTGAGCGACCTCCGAGGGTATGAGTTCATAGCCCTCGGTCACGGCAGCGATAGCGACCTTGCCGGCGGCCAGAAGCTTTTGCTGAAGCCCTGAGACATAGATTTTTTTGATCTTTTGTTCATCGGTGAAGTTAAAGCCGATATCGCCGCCTTTGCGATCCAGCTTGTTTTTATCAATGAGCTGAACAATCTGCGCCTCAATGGCTTTTCGCTGGGCTTCCAGATTCCTTGCCTGGTTAAGTTCCCGGTCCCTCGCGGCTTTGTCGTCACGCGCCCGCTGCGCCGCCAGCTTCACTTCGTCCACTACCTCTGTGCGGGACTTCTGCGCCGTGCGTTTCTGTTTGCGTTTCTCCTTGTCGAGTTTTTTGGCCTTTTTCGCGTCGCTCAAGCCTGCATTCAATAATTGATCCTGGAGAGATCCGGCCATTCTTGCCTCCTTTTTAGGTCGCGCGGTCTGGGGACCCTATTGTCGCAGGAAAATACCCGGGGGATCAGCGATGGCGAAGAGCCTGAGGGGTTTTGGGATTGCAGGGATCAGAGAGCCAGCTTTACCTGCACCCGCTAAAAAGCCGACGTGATTGGTGGTGTTGAAGATTGCCGCAGCTTAGAATTGTAGTCCTGCGAGTGACCCAAGGGTCACGCCCGGTAACCCCTTCAGGAGCGTAGAGCGTGAGCAACAAAATCAAGGTAGAGAAGCCACTGGTCATCCTCCATGGCGACGAAATGGCGCAAATAGCCTTTGAGCGCCTCCTGGAGCAGTTTGTTACCTCACGCCTGGACATCAATCTTCTGGAGGTGGATCTGTCCGCGGAGAAGCGCTTTACCACGAACGGGCAGGTGGTGCTTGACGCCATCGATGCGCTTATTGAGCACGGCGTGGGCATTAAAAACGCCGGGATGACGGTGAATCGCAGCCAGCTTGACGAACTGCTCGCCAAGTATCCCGACGTCAAAGAGTCAGAGCTGGACAAGCTCGCCACCAAGTCCCCCAACGGCGCTATCCGAAAAGGTATCGGTGGCAACATTACGCGCGAGGATATCGAATTTCAGAATCTCACCAGCGTGCGCCCGGACTGGATCGACCGGGACATCGAAGTGGACACCATGGACAGCGGGGGACTGGATTTCAGCTACAGCGAACTGTCCAACGCGACGGGTGTGGCAAAGGTGATGTTTGTGGGCAGCAGTGGTGACCCCGTGGAATTGCATCGGCGCACCCTGAAAAAGGGCGATCCCTGGATGTTGGCAAACAACAGTCTCGAAGAGGTTGAGGCCTGGGCCCATCGGTTTTTCCAGCGCGCTCTGGATGAGAAGCGGGATATCTACCTGGGTTTGAAAGATACGGTGGTTCCCGGCTACGACGGGGTTATGCGCGCCGCCATTGAGGCCATATACGAGCGAGATTACAAAGAAAAGGTCGCTGCGGCGGGGCTGAAGTATCACTACGAGCTCATTGATGCCCAGGCAGCGCGGATCGTGTCAAATCCGCCGGAGCGGGCCCTGTGGGGGGTTCCCGATAACGTCAGCGGCATGAAGCTTTACAAACTGGTGCAGCAGCTCAAGCACTACGGTTTGCCCGAGCGAAAGGCGAACGTCTCCATCTCCCGAATGAGCGCCGGCGGTGGCGATCAATACGGCAGCTACAACACTCCCGCGCCTGAAGACGGCATCATCAAGGTGGTTGTCGACGGCGTTGAGAAGCACGCGCGGATGGTCAAGGCGAATGATCCCATCCTGTTCATGTCCAATGATCGCGATGCGATCAAGGATTGGGTGAAGCAGGTTTTCAAAGATGCATCGATTAATAAAAAGGAGGTGTATTTCGGTCTGAAGCGCGAGTTTGTTAACTACGACGAGGTCTACAGCTCGATTATTCTCGAGATTCGTAAAGAGCTGGCTGCCCTGGACACGCCTCCGCCGTCCTTCATGATCATGCGTCCGTCCCGGCAGCTCAGCAAGATGATCTGCGATCCGCCGCGCTGGGGCCTGTATCCCGCCCAGAACCTCGACGGTGATATTTTTTCGGATATCTCAGCGGCGCTTGGTGGCAGTCTTGCTACCGCAAGCTCGGTGATTAAAAGCAAAGATGGCACCTTGCTCTACGAGGCGCCTCACGGCACGGCCCACGATCTTTATCTGCGGTATCTCGAGACCGACGGCAAGGAAGCGCATTTCAATTCATCGGCATTAATCTTTGCCGTGGCCAATGCCCTGGAGGAGATGGCCCGGCGTGAAGAGAATGAAGCCCTTGCCGACTATGCCCAACGCCTGAAAGCGGCCCTCATAGACACGGTAGCGCAGGGCACGATCACCGGTGATCTCAAGGGTAAAACCCTGGATCCGGAGAGCGAAAACGTGGTGGATATGTACGGATTCCTCGACGCCATTGAAGCAAACCTCAACGCCTCATGAGAATCCTGCGGCCAGGAAGATCACTGCTGCCGGCCCTGTGCTGCGGGCTGTTCCTGGGTTGTTCAGCGCCCCCGGCGCAGGAGCTGGCCGATACCCTGATATTTACGGAAAGCGGGCAGGTGGTCGGCGTGTCCAGCGAGCACCCGGTGGTGCGCTGGCGGGATATTCCCTACGCAAGGCCCCCGGTCGCTGAGCTGCGCTGGCGCGCACCGCAGCCTTTAGTCGGGGCAGCGCAGGAACGCATTGCCCCTTCCGAGAGTGACATCCTCTGCCCCCAGGAGCCGGGAGAGATCTCCGGTACCGATGATGACGGCTTCGTGGGTCAGGAGGATTGTCTTTATCTGGATATAGTGGCTCCCGAGGATTACACGCGCAAAGCTTATCCCGTGATGTTCTGGATCCACGGTGGGGGCAATACCTCCGGCCACAAAGGCACCTATGACTATTCAGCGCTCGCAGCCCGGGAAAACGTCGTGGTGGTGACGATCAACTATCGCCTGGGGCCCCTCGGCTGGTTTACGCATCCGGCGCTGGAAAAGTCCGCCGCTGGCTACGATCGTAGCGGTAACTTCGGCACCCTGGACATTATCGCGGCCCTCGAGTGGACGCAGAGGAACATCGCGGCCTTTGGCGGCGATCCCGACAACGTTACGATTTTTGGGGAGAGTGCCGGCGGGCGAAACGTGTACAGCATGCTTGCCTCACCCCTTGCCGAGGGGCTGTTTCACAAGGCCATTGCCCAGTCGCCCACCGCTCAGAGCTATTCCCCCGAGCAGGCTTACAACGCCGACCAGCAGTTTTCCAATCTTGATCGCGGCTCCTGGGAGGTCCTGAAGGAACTCGGAAAGGACAATGACCGCGTAGGGGCGGAGGAGTTGCGCGGCCTGTCGGTGCAGACGCTCCTGGGCGCGTACTACGGCATTGATAAGGATCATGCTGAGCCGTTGATCGTCAACGATGGTGAGGTCATTCCTGAAGAGGGCTTGCTCGCAGCCCTGGCAAACCCCGCATACGCCAAGCATGTCCCGGTCATGGCGGGTTCCAATCGGGATGAGGTCACGCTGTGGCTGGGTTTGAATCGCTACTTTGTGGACGCAGACGATGTTTTGTTTGGGGTTCTGCCACCGAAGCTCAGGGTTCGTGAGCCGGATCTATTCGGGTATTGGGTGGAGCAGCGGGGGCGCGGCTGGAAGGTACGCTCTGTGGATCGGGCGCTGACGAATCTGGAGGCTGCGGGCTACAGCGACCTCTACGCCTACCGCTTTGATTGGGATGAGCAGGCCGACAATTGGTTTGTGCCGTTTTCCCAGGTTTTGGGGGCGGCCCACGCCAGTGAGATTGCCTTTGTCATGGGGGCGCCCATGTACGGCTCCGTGGGTGAATACATGTATCCTGATACAGACTCCGCAGGAGCCATGACTGAGATCATGATGTCGGCGTGGGCGCAGTTTGCCCGCAGCGGTAAGCCGGGATCGGTGGCTGATACCTCCTGGCCGGTATTTACCGCTGCACAGCCCGATGTGATGGTCCTGGATGCGGGCGCTGATTCGGTCAAGGTACTCCGGGACAGCCCCGGGCTCGATGGTCTACTCACGGAGATTGCAGAAACGGCGTCGCCCCTCAGTGATCTTGAGACCTGCATGCTGGTATGGGAGTTGGTGACGACCGTGGGTGATGCGGCCTACGACGAGTATCGGCAATGGAACAACGGCAGCTGCGCATCCGTTGATGTGCCCGAAGAAAAAGCGGCGGTTCGAGCGGCGCTCACGGAAAAATACGGGTCGCCGGATGTCCTCTGACGACTGTTGACCTCCTCCTGGCGTTGCATCTTAGCTTCAGGCTTCGCTTCGCTGCCCCTGAACCCCTTCCAGACTCGAGTGAGCCCCGGCAGCAAGCTCTCGACATAAATGAGCGTTCGCGGTCACGCTCTTTTAACGCCATACTCAGCTAAGTGATCTTGGCGGAAGAGGGGAGACTAGCACTTGATACTCAATATTGATGTCCATTTGCACTACGCGGTTCAGGCGGAGACGGACATCATCCTGCAAATCACCGTACCGGACTTCGCGGATCAGCGGCTTCTCAGTGAGGACATGGATCTCAGTGAGTGCCTGCACAGTGGCGCGGTGCTCGGGGAGGAGCGCTTCGGTGAGCGTAAGCTGCTGCACATCGACAAAGATCTTGAATGTCGCTACCGGGCGCGTGTCGAGATCGACAGACCCCTGTTAGATATCGCATCGCTGCCGGCGGTTGCTCCCCATAAGCTTCCCAACGACGCCCTCCGATACCTCATGCCCTCCCGCTACTGTCAGGCGGATCAGTTGCAGAGCTTTGTGGAGGCGGAGTTTGGTGATAGCAGTGGTGGTGAGCGCATTGCGCGAATCCGGGACTGGATATTTGAGAGCTTTCGCTATTCGTCGGAGAGCAGTAACAGTCAGACCACCGCCATCGATACCTTTGTGCAACGACAGGGCGTTTGTCGTGACTTTGCCCACGTACTCATCGCCCTCGCCAGAGCGTCGTCCATACCCGCCCGTTTTGTCAGTGGCTATGCGCCCTATGTCATCCCCCAGGATTTTCATGCCGTTGCCGAGGTGTATCTGGATCATACCTGGCATCTGGTGGATGCTACGGGCATGGCAGCATCAAACCAGATAGCGCGTATTGGTATTGGTTTAGACGCAGCCGAGGTGTCTTTTCTTTCAAGCTTCGGCTTCATCATGTTCCAAAACCAGTCTGTGCAGGTGAACATCGAAGACTAGGGGATTGTGCAAGGCTTGGTGTCTAGGCGCTGTCGTGAGTTCCAGGATCTCAGTGCTGATGCCCACCCGGACCGTGGGCATGGCGATGCGCGATCTCTTCGCTGGACGCGGGGCGGACGTCCAGAATCTCGATATCGAAGGTGAGGTCCTGACCGGCGAGGGGATGGTTGGTGTCCAGGTCAGCGCTGAACTTTCCGGCTTTAAGCACCGTTGCGGGGCGCTGCCCCTGTTCTGTATTCACCGCTACGACCATGCCCGGGCGTAAGCGTCCCTTGAAAAGCAGGTGTTTTATGGGGATGCGCTGCTGTCGCTGAGGGTCCCGCTCTCCGTAGGCATCCGCCGCGGCGAGGCTGACGCTAAAAACGTCCCCGGCGCTTTTACTCGCCATACTCTTTTCAAGCCCCGGCATGATGTTGTTGGCACCATGGAGATACACGCTGGGCGTGTCACTGCGGGAGGTTTCCAGCTCCTCGTTGTCTGTGTTGCGGAGCGTGTAGTGGAAGCTGACAACGGTATTACGTTCTATATTCATGAATAAATGGTCACAGCAGATGGGAATGGGATTACAGGCTAAATCGGCGCTCCAGGCAAGGCTTGAGCGTCTGCTGTCCTCAACAATCCGAAGTTTAGGCTCGTCCCATTGAACTAAACGACGGAGGAAGGCGTACTCTGCACTTTACAAAACAGCTCATGGATTCCTTATGCCAACGATAGAGAAGTACGACATTTTGCTTTACGGCGCCACGGGGTTTACCGGTCAGCTCGTTGCGCGGTATCTGGACAGGCATCCGGATCTTGAAGGTCGCTCCTGGGCCATCGCCGGCCGCAACACGGTAAAGCTCCAGGCTCTCGAGAAGACGCTATCGGGCAAAAAGCCGGGCGTTGTCACTTGCGATCTGGATGATGCAGCCGCTGTCGAGGCCATGGTGGCCTCGGCCCGCGTGATTATCTCCACCGCCGGGCCTTACTCCACGCACAACGGCGAGAGTCTATTGAGCGCCTGCGCCCGGGCGGGTGTGCACTACTCGGACCTGTCGGGCGAGGGTTTCTGGCAGCGTGAAATGATCGATGCTTATCATGAGCTTGCCAAGGGCAGTGGTGCGAGGATTGTCCTCGGTGGAGGAGTGGACTCTATTCCCAGTGATCTGGGTGCCTTTCTGGCATTGCGCGCTCTGGATATCGATGAGGTTGGAGACGGCCCTGTGCGGGTCACCGGCAAATACACCCAATACAGCGGCTCATTTTCCGGAGGCACCCTCGCCTCAGGGAAAGCACGCCAGGCGGCGATCAGGAGTGGCCGCATGACCAGAGAGGCAATGAACGACCCGTATATCCTGGCTCCGGGGGCGAGGCCCTGTGAGGGCGAGGAGATGACGCCGGACGGTATGCCGGCGCGTTTCCTGCGCAAAAGGGAGCCGGGCTATGGCCTGATGCTGCCGTTTTTCATGGCAGCGATTAACGCCCCGGTGGTAAGACGTTCCCTTGCCTTGCAGGGTTTGGACGGCCGTGTGAGCTATCGGGAGTGTTGCTCCCCGGGCATGTGGTCGCGCATCAGCTGGCTTTACTTGAGTCGCGGCTTTGGCGTTCCCCTGGGGGAGCCTATCAAGCTGCTGCCCAAGTCCGGGGAGGGTCCGCCAAAGTGGATGCTCAAGCAGGGGGCATTTTCCGTGGAGGTAACCGCCGAAGCGCATGACGGCCGCATTGCCAAGGCCGTGGTTGCCGGACAGGGAGATCCCGGTTACGGCGCGACCTCCAAAATGCTGGCGGAGCTGGGTCTGTGCCTGCTGCTTGACGAAAAAAAGGCTCCGAAGACTGCCGGCGTGCTCACACCGGCCACTGCCCTGGGTAATGCTTTGGTCGACCGACTCAACAGCGCGGAGGATGGACGATTTATGGAGCTGTACTCGGCGGGGTGATCGCCTCAAAAAGGAATATCGTCGTCGCCTACCCCGGGGCCGGGGCCAGGGGCACTCGCCGTCGAAAAATACTCGTCTGCGGCCGGGTTGCCGCCGGCGCTATCACTGTCCTGAGCGACGATTTTCCAGCCCTGGAGATTATTGAAGTACCTGCCGTTGTACTCCCGGCCGCGAATGTCGAAGGTGACCGTGACTTCCATACCCTCGGATAGAGCGTCAAGCAAAGCGACCTTATCCTGAACAAACTCCAGGTTGATCTCCTGAGGATATTTACCATCCTCTACCGTGACCACCATCTCCCGCTTCGTAAAACCGCTCTCAAAGGTCTTGGGTTCCTGGATCAGTTTGACCTTTCCCGTGAGTTCATACGCCATTCGTTGTTTCCTTTCCTTGCCTGTCTTTGGGATTGTTTAAATCGGGGCTCCGGGTCACGGCATCAGCTCGCGACCTCAAAAGCTGCTTTTAAAAAGTCTATGCCGTCAGTATCAGAACGGATACGGCATACACCGTGGTGATTACCGTCAGAGGAGTGAACCACGAGGGTTTTACAACAATGCCCAGGGCCAGCAGTGCTCCCAGGCCCGCAAGCACGATGGATGGTGTTGCTGCGTTACCCAGAAGCCGGATGTTGTAGTAGGGGCCCACGGCAAAATAGGCGACCATAAAGGCGGCCGATACGCGGCCCAGGGATTGGCTATGATCCAGAAAGTTGAGCTCAAGGTCGTTCTCCAGATCGTAGTCCTCCACGGGCAGTGCCAGTTCCGCGGCGCCGTAGACAAAAATGGTGCCGGCCACCAGGAACAAAAAATCGACAATGGCCCACTGCTCAAAATTGCGCAGTGCCCAGCCCACCCACCACATCTGCAAGGCAAACAGCATGATGCTCAGGGCCCAGAGCGCGGTGGCCCAGTGAAACTTGATGCGTTTGTGGGCTCGGATAAGCCCCCCCATGTGACCGAGGAGTCGGGTAATCGCCAGTCCCAGAATGATCGAGATGGCGACGAATACGTACTCGTGCTGGGTCAAGAGCGAACGCCCCCTTTGATACCTGTGATGTGCTCCGCGGGCGTGATTCTACGGGGCAGGGCAGAGGAGTGCTATAGCGCGGTTGTTTTTGCGAGTAATGGCGCTACCTAAGCCGAGCAAGGTTGGCAGAAGAGCGTGTCTGCAACTTGCGATCTCAGTCTATCTGGGCGGTTACTAATTCCGTCCGATACCTTTCCAGGAGCAGTTGGTCCGAGGGAGACCAGAGTTGCTTTCCGCGGAGTCGGGCTTCTTCTAGTGGATGTTGATCTTGCCAAAACCTCGATACGGGCACACGGCAAGAATTACTGAGCTTGCTCGAATTTCACCTATGACTCTCGGATCTACAGGTAGCGTAGGCAGCAATCAGCTGCTCACGCCACTTGTCGTCTTCGCCCAGCGCGCCCAGGGCAGGGTAGACGGCAAAGACAGCGTCCACTTGGGTGCGATAGCTATCGCCTGCTTCGTTCAAGGCACGTCTTAAGGTCTCAGACAATGGATCAGAAAACCCGAGGTCGGTGCCGCGTTGGGACTGGCCGGTCTGAATGCACAGCCAGGCTGCAACCACCGTGGTTAGCGCGGTGACGGAATCCCGTTGCGCTAGTCTTTCTGCCAGCGGTGCCAGAATCCGTTGCGGTAGTTTTTGGCTGGAGTCGGTGGCGATCTGGACCAGCGCATGTTGAAGATGAGGGTTGCCGAATCGAAGCTTTAAGGAGGCCAAATAGGTCGTAAGGTTGAAGTCCTCTGTGTCCGGAAGTGTGGTCGCTGTCTCCCGCCACATTTGATCAACGAGCGACTCCAGACGGGGGTCGGAAATGGCTTCATGGACGAAACGGATATCCAGCCAGCTACCCAAACATGCCAGCGCCGTGTGGGCGGCGTTCAACAAACGCAGCTTACGCAGCTCCCAGGCGTCGACGTTGTCTACCCAGGTCACGCCGACCCGTTCGAGCGCGGGTCGCTGCCCTTTGAAGTTGTTTTCTATAACCCACTGCGAGAACTGCTCTGTAATAGCCAGACCGTGGTCTTCCAGGCCCGTGAGTTTTTGCGTCTCATCTCGATCAGCCGCGGTGACCGCAGGAGCAATCCGGTCGACCATCGAATTAGGGAAGCTAACATTGTCCCCTATCCATTCAGTCAATCCGGCTTCGTGATGCTCAGCCATTGCTAACACCGCCCGTCGAGTGACGTCGCCATTGTGGGACAGATTGTCGCAAGACAATATGGTAAGGGGTTGTCCTTTCTCCCGGTATCTCCGCCGGAGTCCGGCAAGAAGAGAGCCGATGGCGGTGCAGGGATGCTCGAGTGATACCAGATCGCGCTTCACGTCTTCACGGTGGAGATCGAGATCGTCGTTGCCACCGTTTTGGCAGTAGCCCTTCTCGGTGATGGTGAGGGTTACCAACTGGGTATCCGGCCGAGCGATTGCCGAGGTCAATGCTTCGGGCTCCTCGAAGGCATTTACCACCTGCGTTAGCGACTGAACCACGGTGACATCACTGCCAGCCGCTGATCGCGCAACGTGTACATATAGTCCGTCCTGTGGGTTGAGTTGCTCGCCGGCGCTTTTACTGCGTAGGGAGGCGCCTTCAATAAGCCATGGGTACTCAGGTTCCAGGTGATTCAGCCTGTCGAAATACCAGGCTTGATGCGCTCGGTGGAAAGCCCCTACCCCTAGATGCACCACCTTGGGTTTGGGAGTTCTGTCATACGTTTCGGGCTGCAGGGCGCGCGGCAATCGTTGCAGCTTGTCTTTGTTCAGCCGATACACCGGGCTTCCTCATCAGTGCAAAAAAAGGGACCGCGTCCTGCGGTCCCTACCAGTGAATTTGCGTTCTAGGCAATTGGGGGCTTAAGTCTTGATCGGGACAGCTCAGAACGACCAGCGAGCGCGAATCCCGGCATACTGCTGGGAGTTCCGCGGCAGTATGTGAGTCATTACCGGAGAGCCGCCGTAGAAACCCGAGTTGTCGTTGATGAAACTCGCGTAGCGCTCATCAAACGCATTGTTGATGAAGGCGGTAATTCGATACTTGCCGTCATTCTCCGCAATGCCGAAAGTGAAATTGGCAATTCCATAGCCATCCTGCACTGTTCGGGGGTTGGCAAAGAGGTCGAAGTTCACATCGTCCTGGTAGCTATAGTTGGCATTTGCAAATAAGCCAAATGGCATTCCCGCAAGTGGGGTCTCGTAGGTCAGGCTCAGGTTGTATTTCCAGTCGGGAGAATTCGCCAGATCCTCGCCCCCCAGATCCTGTACACCGCCGATGCAGCCCTGGGCTTCTGTCTGGCCTGGATAGCAGTTGGCGCCACTGAAGGATTCGATGTTGGCGTCGACGAAGGCTGCGCTGGCATCGAGGCGCCAGCTGGCGCTGAGCTGCATGGCAAATTCGGCTTCGATACCTTGCGTACGCAATTCCCCAACATTGTTCAGGGCCACCACGATCCCGTCTTCCTGAGTCACTTCGATGCTTTGAGCCTGAAAGTCCTCGAAGTCGGTCATAAAGGCGACAAGACTGAATTGAGCGCGGCCGTCAATCACCGCTCCCTTCAAACCGGCTTCGTAGGAAGTCGCAGTCTCGGAGCCAACGGGGTTGTCGGCGCGATCTTGATTAAAGCCTGAGCTGACGTCGTAACCCTGTCCCTTGTAACCCGTGGAAACACTGGCAAATGCAGAAAGGTCGTCCCTCAGAAAGTATTGTATTGCGGCCTTGCCGACCGTGAATGTCTCCGAGTCATCACCTGTGTAGCTGGTGCCTGCTGCAGTGTCGTTAAAGAACACGTCAATTTCTTCACGTCCAACACGGCCGCCGAGACTAAGGTCCAGCTTTTCACTGAGGTGCCAGTTAAATTGGCCGAATAGAGCCATGTTGGTGTTGCCGGTGCCGGCGTCCCAGTCCGCCACAAACAGCGGCTGTCGATCAAACACACGGGTCGTGTCAGCACTTGAGTACCAGAGGCCAACGATGTAATCAAAGCTGTCGCTTTGCGGGGACTCGAGTCGAAGTTCTTGAGTTATTTGATCCGCTTCGAACGGTGCAATCTGGTAAATACCTCCGCTGAGTGCACCACCGGTAAACGCACCGGCAATGTCGAATTCCGTGCCGTCGACATCCTGCTCAAACAGGTAGCTCCAATCCTGGTAACTGGTGACGCTGACCAGATTGAAATCTCCAAGTGCGTAGCTGATTTTCATGGACGCGGACAGCTGCTCATTATCTGATACCGGTGCATAGTCGAGGCGCGTGTTGTAGTTGTCCTCGCCCGGGACCAGGCCTTCTGTAAACAAGTCCGTTGGGAAGGCACCGAACAGTAGCGATCCCTCGGGGATGTCGCGATAGGTGCTGACGCCACCTTTGATATTGCGCTCACTGTAATCGCCAACAAACTGGATCGAGAGATTGTCCGTCGGATCGATGACCAACTTTCCACGAATCCCGAATCCCTCATCGTCGTTGTATTGTTCGCCCAATGTAAAGTTGTTGATGTAACCATCACGTTGTTGGGTGTAGGCATTGATGCGGTAACCAGCGCGGTCACCAATTGGACCTGACAACGAGGCGTTGATGCGCAGCTCATCATCGTCGGTAGCCGCAGCTTCAATGTACCCTTCAAATTCCTGAGAGGGTCCTTTGGTTACGATGTTAACCAGTCCCGCGGAAGAGTTTTTGCCGAATAGGGTGCCCTGTGGCCCCCGGAGGACCTCAATGCGTTCGATGTCAGACAGTCCGTTGAAAGCCTGAGCCTGCTGCACTACGGGCACATCATCCACTATCACCGACACACTGGGTTCTACACCGATTGAGAACGCATAGGTGCCGATGCCGCGCAAATTAATGGAAGCGTTGGTCGCAGCGCCCGCATCTTTAACCGTCAACGATGGCGAAACAGCGGTAAGACCTCGGAAATCCGTAACTCCAGCGTCTCCAACATTTCTCCGGAAACAGCAGACACCGCGGCCGGTACCTCAAATACGCTTTCTTCGCGTTTTTGTGCGACGACTGTTACCACCTCTAACACAAGCCGTTCCTGAGCGTGGGTATCCGTGCTGAGACCGACGGATGAAGCAGCGACCGCGAGAGCCAGCAGCCGAGGTGTGAAACCATGAGTTTGGGTATTGAGCATGTTAGATGTCCTCTTGGGCGTGTCGTTATAATTTTGTTTTTCCGGAGGGTAACCGGTGTCGTATATTCGACGCAAGCATTTTTTCTACACGTTTTCATGGTGGTTATTGAGAGCTGCTGAGTGGCCTCGCTGCCAGCTTAAGTGGAGTCACTTTGTTTCGCTGCTCGAACGGGAGGCCGTCGCAGGTCTACGGACTCCGAAAGCTGGGATTGCCGTACAAGGCTGAGCGAAGGACTGGGCGCTATTTGTTACCCGGGATTGATACCGAGCTGCGCTCTACGATTTCTGCATCGAACTGCTGCACAGCCCCCGCTTTGCGCGTGATGTCTCCCGTTAGCATGGCGACTGCCAGGGAAGTCATGTCTTGCACGGGCTGGCGGACCGACGTGAGTGGGGGCCACAGTTGAGAAGCGACGGGAGAATCGTCAAAGCCCGTCACTGAGAGCTCTTCGGGTATACGAATGCCTAATTTGGCGGCGCTATGGAAAACGCCGGCGGCCATTTCGTCATTGGCACAAATGATCGCTGTCGCTTTATTAGTGAGTGTTAGTAGGTCGTTGCCCGCTTCTTGACCCGATTCAAAGGTGAACCCGCCGTAGCGAATCATCTCGTCATCAATGGCAAGTCCGTTGAGTGACAGCGCGTCGCGAACGCCAGCGAGTCGGCGCATTGTAGGTCCTGCGTTGGCAGGCCCGCCGATAAACGCAATGCGTGTATGCCCTAGCTTGGCCAGCTGGTTGGTAAGGGTGAGCGCTGCTGTACGGTCGTTGTACCGAATTTGCGGTACAGGGAAGTCGGCGTTATCGCCGGCGATACGCACGCTGGGCCAGTTTTGCTCGGCCAGTGCCGCGATTAGTGTTGCTGACTCGGACAGTGGCGGGGTCAGGATGAGCCCGTCGCAGCCAGAGCGCCGCATGAAGCGAATGAGTTCATCTGCAGCATCGAGATCGCTGCCCACGCTATGCATGACGATTTCGTAGCCTCGGCCGTTGGCGGCCATTTGAGCGCCCTTCAATATTTGCAAGACGTAGTTCGGGTTACGGTTGTTGTAGGCGACACCCAATAAAAGCGATCTTGCATTGGCCAGGGCTCGGGCTCTGCGATCGGGCTCATAGCCCACGTCCCGTATGATTTTCTGAATGTGTTTACGGGTCTTATCAGATACACCGCTTTCGTTGTTCAGTACCCGTGACACGGACTTCTTGGATACGCCAGCGAGTTTGGCAATTTCGTTGATCGTCGGGGTTGGCTTTGGGTGCGCTCAAGGTGCGGCTCCTAGGGAACAGGGAAGCATGATACCCCGTCGTAATCAGTGGCGGCCTTGATGTGAGAAACAATAGACACCGGTGTCGTATTTTATCTATGATGGTCCGTGTAAGTCACAAACATAAAAAAGGAGCACCGTATGATTCCTAAACAAGCCCTAAAGCACCTAACGACGGCAGTGGTGCTGGCTGCGATGTTTGGATCTCCGTCGACAATGGCGGCGGAAGAAAAAGAGACCGCAGAAGAAAGTACGCCATTCGACGCCCCCGCCATTGAGATGCCAGCGCCCGCGCCTGCCGTTTTAGGTTTTGTTGACGCACGGCGCAGCCAGTCGCTCAACGGTAAGTGGAATTTTATCGTTGACCCCATGGGCGTGGGGCAACCCGGCGGGTTCTTCGGTGGATGGGCTACGGACCGGGTGCCCGTCGATGAGTGGCAGGTGCTGGAGTACAACTACGCCGGTTCTCGCAAAATCAGTGTGCCAGGTGACTTCAATACTCAGTTTGAAGATTTACTTTTTTATCGCGATGGCGTTTGGTACCAGCGTTGGTTTGACGTCGAACCCAAGCCGGGCAAGCGATACCATTTGTGGTTTGGGGGGAGCAACTACACTACGTCTGTCTATTTGAACGGCACCCCTATGGCCAAACAGGTGGGCGGCTATGTGCCGTATTCCATTGATGTTACCGATGCTTTGAAGAGCGGTGGCAACGACTTGGTCATTAGTGTCAATAATCGACTTGAAAAGCATTCAGTCCCCACCCCCCGCACCGACTGGTGGCCCTATGGCGGTTTGATCCGCGACGTGATGCTTATAGAGACCCCAAGCGCCCATTTGGTGAATGCAAAGGTCGAGCTTGCAGATTTGTCGGGCCGGGTAGAGGGGGTTGTAGCTACGCAAGGTCTGCGGGCGGGTGACACCGTCACGGTGAGCATTGCAGAGTTAGATTTCTCTACTGAGGTGACCGTCGGAAGTGACGGGCAAGGCCAGTGGACCGCCATGCTGAAGCCTGAGCTATGGAGCCCCGAGAATCCCAAGCTATACGATGTGGAGTTTGCGACCGCCGATGAGCAACTTAGCGATCGCATCGGTTTTCGTCTGATTGAAGCTCGCGGCACCGAAATTTTCCTGAACGGCAAGCGCATCCGCTTCAAGGGCATTTCAACGCACGAAGAGCCGATTGGGCGCGACGGTGCAGCGTATTCGAAGGCGGACTTTGAGGCACTTTTCGGTGAGGCTAAGGCGCTCGGAGCCAATTTTGTTCGTGCGGCACATTACCCCTATGCCCGCCATGCGGCTCAGGTGGCTGACGAGTTAGGTCTAATGCTGTGGGAAGAGGTACCCATTTATTGGAACATCGCCTGGGAAAACCCAGAGACGCTAGAAATCGCCAAGGATCAAATCACTCGTCTGGTAACACGGGACTGGAACCGCGCTAGTGTCGTCATCTGGTCCGTCGCAAATGAGACCCCGTATTCAGAGCCGCGCATGGCGTTTCTGGAGGCATTGATTAACGAGGTGCGCTCTCTTGACGATACACGACTTGTTAGTGCTGCCCTGTTAGGAGATGTCAGCCGTGAACTGAAGGATGCGGCGCTATATCTCGCTGCATACGGCGCCGCCAGCGACGAGGTGTCAAAGCACGAGCGTGACATTTTTAAAGCCATGCTTGATAAAGCCGGCGATCATGCTCCGGCAGTAGGTTCCGGCTTCGAACTGGTAATCGATGATCCCCTCGGCGAACTGCTGGATGTAGTTAGCTACAACGAGTATTTCGGATGGTATTACGCCAGATTCATTGCGCCGCAGCTGGGTGTGAGCGAGAAGACCGTGCGCAAGCTTATGTTCAAGTTCATGGAGCACGTGGTGTTGAGCGCGGCCTTTGATAAGCCGATGCATATTTCTGAGTTTGGTGCTGGCGCCAAGTCGGGCAAACGGGGCGAGGGTCCCTGGACCGAGGAATATCAGGCTGAGGTTTATCGCGCCCAGTCACGGATGATCATGAACAGTCCTCAGATACAGGGCATGACGCCGTGGATACTCAAGGACTTCAGGGCCATGCTTCGCACTCTGCCGGGTATTCAGGACTACCGTAATCGTAAAGGACTCATCGACGAAAATGGTCAACGCAAGCAGGCCTTCTATGTGCTGCGTGACTTCTACGAAGGCTCTTGGGCGAACGTCGAGTAAGGGAGAGGTTATCTTGAGCAAGTCGCCAATATTGCAAATCAACCCGGACCGGCTGTTCCCTGTTGAGCCCTCTGTTCGTCGTTTGTGCGGGGAACTCTATGAGCAAGTGCGCGCAGCACCCATAATTTCCCCTCACGGCCATACCGATCCTGCCTGGTTTGCATGCGATACGCCGTTCGACAACGCGCTGTCATTGCTGGTTACCCCCGACCACTATTTGTTGCGCATGCTCTATAGCCGAGGTGTTGCACTGGAGGATTTGGGCGTGCCCGACCGTCAGGGCAGCGTGGTGGTCAGTCCGCGAGAAGGGTGGCGTAATTTTGCCCGACGCTACTATCTATTTACCGGCACCCCATCGAAGGTATGGCTGGATACCACCTTTGCTGAGGTGTTTGGCTTAACAGTGCAACTGGATGAGCACTCGGCCGATCTTTACTTTGACCACATCAATGAGTGCCTCAGTCAGGAGGCTTTTCGACCGCGGCAATTGCTGGATCGCTTTAATGTGGCATTCATTGCGACCACCGAGCACGCGCTCGATCCACTGTTGCATCACCAGGCTTTGGTCGAGCAGGGGCTTTCGACGCGGGTGACGACGACGTTCCGTCCCGATGATGTCCTCGATCCGGATTTTGACGGTTTTGCTGAGAACGTCGAACGATTGGGTGAGGTCACCGGTGAAACGGTGGCGAGCTATTCTGGCTACCTCAACGCCCTGCGCGCGCGACGAGCGGCTTTCCGTGCCGTCGGTGCAACCGCAACGGATCACGGTCCCGTCAGCCCGTTCACGGCCTGCCTGGCAGATGACGAGGCTGGGCGCCTCTACGGGCGTTGCCTTAGTGGAGCAGCCAGTGGGGACGAACGGAAGCTATTTCGTGGGCATATGCTGATCGAGATGGCGCGAATGAGCTTAGACGATGGCATGGTGATGCAGCTGCACCCGGGCTCTTCACGTAATCACAACTCAGCGCTATTTAACCGTTTTGGCCCCGATAAGGGCGCTGATATCCCCAGGCGTGTTGACTATTGCGAGGCCTTAAAGCCGTTGCTCAACGCCGTGGGAAATGAGCCTGATCTAGAACTCATTGTATTTACCCTCGACGAATCTAATTATGCCCGGGAGTTGGCGCCCTTGGCCGGTCATTATCCTGCGCTGCGACTTGGGCCGCCGTGGTGGTTTAACGACAGTCCTGAGGGAATGTTGCGCTTCAGACACTCCGTAACCGAGACGGCCGGTTTTTATAACACCGCAGGTTTCAATGACGATACTCGGGCACTATTGTCTATCCCGGCACGTCACGACATGGCTAGGCGCATGGATGCGCGGTTTCTTGCGCAACTGGTGACCGAGGGGCGTTTGTCCGAGGCAGAAGCGCTCAGGCTTATCACGACACTGACGACTGATCTGGTTGTTGAAGCCTATCGTTTGGGTGATCGCGTCGAACGCTTCACAGCGGCCTGACCTTCCCAATAGATTCTTCAAAGGATACCGATATGCAGGAAACATGGCGTTGGTTTGGTCCTCAGGATCCCATGGGGGGAGACGTGGAGTGGATTATCGTTGACCCATGGGCGTGGGGCACCCGGCGGGTTCTTCGGTGGATGGGCTCCTGACCGGGTGCCCGTCGATGAGTGGCAGGTGCTGGAGTACAACTACGCCGGTTCTCGCAAAATCAGTGTGCCAGGTGACTTCAATACTCAGTTTGAAGATTTACTTTTTTATCGCGATGGCGTTTGGTACCAGCGTTGGTTTGACGTCGAACCCAAGCCGGGCAAGCGATACCATTTGTGGTTTGGGGGGAGCAACTACACTACGTCTGTCTATTTGAACGGCACCCCTATGGCCAAACAGGTGGGCGGCTATGTGCCGTATTCCATTGATGTTACCGATGCTTTGAAGAGCGGTGGCAACGACTTGGTCATTAGTGTCAATAATCGACTTGAAAAGCATTCAGTCCCCACCCCCCGCACCGACTGGTGGCCCTATGGCGGTTTGATCCGCGACGTGATGCTTATAGAGACCCCAAGCGCCCATTTGGTGAATGCAAAGGTCGAGCTTGCAGATTTGTCGGGCCGGGTAGAGGGGGTTGTAGCTACGCAAGGTCTGCGGGCGGGTGACACCGTCACGGTGAGCATTGCAGAGTTAGATTTCTCTACTGAGGTGACCGTCGGAAGTGACGGGCAAGGCCAGTGGACCGCCATGCTGAAGCCTGAGCTATGGAGCCCCGAGAATCCCAAGCTATACGATGTGGAGTTTGCGACCGCCGATGAGCAACTTAGCGATCGCATCGGTTTTCGTCTGATTGAAGCTCGCGGCACCGAAATTTTCCTGAACGGCAAGCGCATCCGCTTCAAGGGCATTTCAACGCACGAAGAGCCGATTGGGCGCGACGGTGCAGCGTATTCGAAGGCGGACTTTGAGGCACTTTTCGGTGAGGCTAAGGCGCTCGGAGCCAATTTTGTTCGTGCGGCACATTACCCCTATGCCCGCCATGCGGCTCAGGTGGCTGACGAGTTAGGTCTAATGCTGTGGGAAGAGGTACCCATTTATTGGAACATCGCCTGGGAAAACCCAGAGACGCTAGAAATCGCCAAGGATCAAATCACTCGTCTGGTAACACGGGACTGGAACCGCGCTAGTGTCGTCATCTGGTCCGTCGCAAATGAGACCCCGTATTCAGAGCCGCGCATGGCGTTTCTGGAGGCATTGATTAACGAGGTGCGCTCTCTTGACGATACACGACTTGTTAGTGCTGCCCTGTTAGGAGATGTCAGCCGTGAACTGAAGGATGCGGCGCTATATCTCGCTGCATACGGCGCCGCCAGCGACGAGGTGTCAAAGCACGAGCGTGACATTTTTAAAGCCATGCTTGATAAAGCCGGCGATCATGCTCCGGCAGTAGGTTCCGGCTTCGAACTGGTAATCGATGATCCCCTCGGCGAACTGCTGGATGTAGTTAGCTACAACGAGTATTTCGGATGGTATTACGCCAGATTCATTGCGCCGCAGCTGGGTGTGAGCGAGAAGACCGTGCGCAAGCTTATGTTCAAGTTCATGGAGCACGTGGTGTTGAGCGCGGCCTTTGATAAGCCGATGCATATTTCTGAGTTTGGTGCTGGCGCCAAGTCGGGCAAACGGGGCGAGGGTCCCTGGACCGAGGAATATCAGGCTGAGGTTTATCGCGCCCAGTCACGGATGATCATGAACAGTCCTCAGATACAGGGCATGACGCCGTGGATACTCAAGGACTTCAGGGCCATGCTTCGCACTCTGCCGGGTATTCAGGACTACCGTAATCGTAAAGGACTCATCGACGAAAATGGTCAACGCAAGCAGGCCTTCTATGTGCTGCGTGACTTCTACGAAGGCTCTTGGGCGAACGTCGAGTAAGGGAGAGGTTATCTTGAGCAAGTCGCCAATATTGCAAATCAACCCGGACCGGCTGTTCCCTGTTGAGCCCTCTGTTCGTCGTTTGTGCGGGGAACTCTATGAGCAAGTGCGCGCAGCACCCATAATTTCCCCTCACGGCCATACCGATCCTGCCTGGTTTGCATGCGATACGCCGTTCGACAACGCGCTGTCATTGCTGGTTACCCCCGACCACTATTTGTTGCGCATGCTCTATAGCCGAGGTGTTGCACTGGAGGATTTGGGCGTGCCCGACCGTCAGGGCAGCGTGGTGGTCAGTCCGCGAGAAGGGTGGCGTAATTTTGCCCGACGCTACTATCTATTTACCGGCACCCCATCGAAGGTATGGCTGGATACCACCTTTGCTGAGGTGTTTGGCTTAACAGTGCAACTGGATGAGCACTCGGCCGATCTTTACTTTGACCACATCAATGAGTGCCTCAGTCAGGAGGCTTTTCGACCGCGGCAATTGCTGGATCGCTTTAATGTGGCATTCATTGCGACCACCGAGCACGCGCTCGATCCACTGTTGCATCACCAGGCTTTGGTCGAGCAGGGGCTTTCGACGCGGGTGACGACGACGTTCCGTCCCGATGATGTCCTCGATCCGGATTTTGACGGTTTTGCTGAGAACGTCGAACGATTGGGTGAGGTCACCGGTGAAACGGTGGCGAGCTATTCTGGCTACCTCAACGCCCTGCGCGCGCGACGAGCGGCTTTCCGTGCCGTCGGTGCAACCGCAACGGATCACGGTCCCGTCAGCCCGTTCACGGCCTGCCTGGCAGATGACGAGGCTGGGCGCCTCTACGGGCGTTGCCTTAGTGGAGCAGCCAGTGGGGACGAACGGAAGCTATTTCGTGGGCATATGCTGATCGAGATGGCGCGAATGAGCTTAGACGATGGCATGGTGATGCAGCTGCACCCGGGCTCTTCACGTAATCACAACTCAGCGCTATTTAACCGTTTTGGCCCCGATAAGGGCGCTGATATCCCCAGGCGTGTTGACTATTGCGAGGCCTTAAAGCCGTTGCTCAACGCCGTGGGAAATGAGCCTGATCTAGAACTCATTGTATTTACCCTCGACGAATCTAATTATGCCCGGGAGTTGGCGCCCTTGGCCGGTCATTATCCTGCGCTGCGACTTGGGCCGCCGTGGTGGTTTAACGACAGTCCTGAGGGAATGTTGCGCTTCAGACACTCCGTAACCGAGACGGCCGGTTTTTATAACACCGCAGGTTTCAATGACGATACTCGGGCACTATTGTCTATCCCGGCACGTCACGACATGGCTAGGCGCATGGATGCGCGGTTTCTTGCGCAACTGGTGACCGAGGGGCGTTTGTCCGAGGCAGAAGCGCTCAGGCTTATCACGACACTGACGACTGATCTGGTTGTTGAAGCCTATCGTTTGGGTGATCGCGTCGAACGCTTCACAGCGGCCTGACCTTCCCAATAGATTCTTCAAAGGATACCGATATGCAGGAAACATGGCGTTGGTTTGGTCCTCAGGATCCCATCACCCTTGAACAGATCCGACAGGCGGGTGCGACTGGCATTGTGAGCGCGCTTAACAATATAGCGACGGGAGAGGTGTGGCCGGCTGAGGAGATTGAACAGCGAAAGCGAGTGATTGAGGAGGCTGGGTTGACCTGGTCCGTGGTGGAGTCGGTACCCCTTCATAATGACATCAAAACTCGCTCCGGCGATTTTGAACGCATGATAGGAAACTACTGCGAGACCTTGAAAAACCTGGGAGAGCAGGGCATCCACGTGGTGTGCTACAACTTTATGCCGGTGGTCGACTGGACGCGTACCAATCTCCGTTACACATTGCCCGACCGCAGCGAAGCCCTGCGCTTTGATATTGTAGATTTTGCGGCCTACGACCTATACGTGCTGCGGCGACCCGGTGCCGACAAAGACTATCCCGCTGACGTGGTGAAGCGTGCGGAGGCTTATTATGAGTCACTGGACGAAGCCACAACTGAAGCGCTTGAACGAAACATCATTGCAGGCCTACCCGGTGGCGAGGGTAGCTACGATCGATCCAGCATTCTTGCCGCCATTGACCACTTCAATCAGTTTGATAACGACGCTTACCGACAGAATCTGATTGCTTTCCTTCGCGATATCACGCCCGCTGCTGAAGCGGCAGGCATCAAAATGGTCATTCACCCCGACGACCCCCCGTTTTCACTGTTTGGTTTACCGCGAGTGGTATCAACAGCGGAGGATGTTCGGAAATTGCGCGCAGCGGTGTCCAGCCCCAGTAACGGATTGACTCTGTGTGCCGGTTCATTCGGTGCACGTGGCGACAACGATTTGGTCGCTATCGCGAAGGAGTTTAGTGAGCACATTCACTTTGTACACCTGCGCAATATACGCCGTGAGTCTGATGGTTCATTCTACGAGTCCCCTCACCTGGATGGTGATAACGACATCGTGGGATTGGTGTCCGCTCTGCTGGATATTGAATTGAATGCTCGCGAAGACGGTCGCGTTATTGCTATGCGCCCAGACCATGGTCACACCATGAGTGCAGAGCAAAATGACCCGCGCTTGCAACCCGGCTATTCCTATGCGGGCCGAATGAAGGGGCTTGCCGAATTGCGAGGAGTTATCCACGCGTTGACACGGGTCAAGCAGACGGCGTTGGGATGAAGCCTTTGCTAAGCGTTGCGCGGCTTGGACTACCGTTACTGATCTTGGTGATCATGACCGGATGTCTGCCGCAGGAGCGGATGGTGGTGCTGCGCCTCGCCCATTCACTGGACACCGCGCACCCGGTGCACCGCGCCATGGAGGTTATGGATCGCCGCCTCCAGGAGCTTAGCGGTGACACCATGCGTATTGATATCTATCCCGCCGGGCAGTTGGGCAATGAGCGCGAACTGATCGAGCTGCTCCAAATTGGCAGTCTCGCGATGACCAAGGTTTCTGCCAGCCCACTCGAGGGATTCGTTCCCGAGATGAAGGTGTTCAACCTGCCTTACATATTTCGCGACACCCGTCACTACCACGCTGCCCTCGATAGTGACGTTGGTCGGGAGTTGCTTGCTGCTCCCACTTCGGTGCGTTTGCGCGGTCTGGGCTATTACGACGCTGGCGCGCGCTCCTTTTACACCGTAGATCAACCCGTGCACACGCCGGCAGATCTCGAGGGTCTTAAGATTAGGGTCCAGGAGAGTCCGACGGCTCTGGAGATGGTCGCGTCGCTGAGCGGGGCGCCAACGCCGATAGCCTGGGGCGAGTTGTATACTGCATTGCAACAAGGGGTTGTTGATGGTGCCGAGAATAATCTTCCTAGCTTTTATCTGTCAGGCCATTACGAAATCTGTAAGTACTTCACCCTTGATGAACACACCTCGGTACCCGATATCCTGTTGATTGGCACTCCAGCATGGAATGCGCTGAGCCAGCAGCAGCAAAAGTGGTTGCAGCGGGCGGTCGATGACTCTGTGGTTTACCAGCGCAAGCTATGGTCATCAGAGAGTGAGCGGGCCCTGCAGGCTGTTGTCGACGCCGGGGTCGAGATCATTCGACCCGATAAATCAGCCTTCAATAATCGGGTCGTGGGCCTGCGAGCTGCCCATGATGGCACGCCCTTGGGTGACTTGTTGGCGCGCATTGCCGCCTTAAAAACCAATGAAACGGCGGTAACGCCACTATGATGCCGGCCGCATTTTACGGGAAGCTGTTATTGGCTCTGGAGAGCGGTTTGCGTTGGCTGCTGATCATGCTCATGGCAGCGCTGGTCATGGCTGTTTCTTGGCAGGTTTTGTCTCGTTACGTTCTAACACAGCCAAGTTCCTGGACAGAGGAGGCATCGCGCTTTCTGTTGGTCTGGCTAAGCGTGTTGGGGGCCACCTATGCCTATCGCGGACGGATGCACCTGGCAATCGACCTATTGCCTCGCAAGCTCGGATCGCTTGGTAGGGCCCGGCTAGAGGTCTTCAACGCAGCCATGGTGGCTATTTTTGCGATGGCGGCGATGGTGTATGGCGGCGGATATCTCGTGATGATGACCTGGGAACTAAAACAGACTACGCCAGCGCTGGGTATCCCCATGGCGATGATCTATCTGGTGCTGCCCGTGAGCGGCGTACTTTTAACCCTGTTTGCTGCACTGCGGATTGGTGAAGAGATACAGGCTCAAACGACTGCACAGCGGGGTTAGAGGTAGCGATGACAGAAGCTATTCTGCTGTTGATGTTTTTCTTGTTGCTGACTTTGGGCGTGCCAGTGGCGTTTTGCATCGGTTTGGCTGCTGTTGCCGCCATGTTGGTATCCATTGATGTCACTCCGGCGCTTACCACGGTAGCTCAGCGCATGGCGGGCGGCATAAATAGTTTTGCCTTGCTCGCCATTCCACTGTTTATCCTCTCGGGTAATTTGATGAGCTCAGGCGGTATCGCGCAGCGCTTAATCACTTTTGCCCGAAGTTTTATTGGTGCGCTGCCCGGTGGCCTGGCGCTCGTAAACGTCATTTCCTGTGCCTTGTTTGGAGCGATTTCCGGCTCAGCCGTCGCGGCCACCTCGGCGGTGGGCGGCGTCATGGTGCCAGCGATGGAAGAGGATAACTTTCCTCGGGAGTTCAGTGCCGCGCTTACGGCTACTTCCGCGACCACCGGGCTGTTAATCCCGCCCAGCAACATCCTGATTGTCTATGCCGTTGCGAGTGGCGGCGTGTCGATAGCGGCGCTGTTCGTCGGCGGTTACCTTCCGGGTCTGTTGGTGGCGCTTTGTCTTATGGTTGTTTCTGCCCTGTATGCAAAAAGCAAGGGACTGCATGCACAAGGCCAAGTTAGCGCAAGCGTGGTGGTGCGCACCTTCGTGGAGGCAGCCCCTAGTCTTGCGCTCATCGTTATTGTGATTGGCGGCATTATTGGAGGTTTGTTTACCGCGACGGAGGCGGGAGCAATTGCCGTTTTGTATTCGCTATTGCTTTCTTTGCTGGTTTACCGGGAGGTGTCGGTCAGCGATTTGCCAGCGATCCTCCTCAAAGCCACCGAAACCACGGCGATCGTCATGCTGCTGGTGGGCACTTCTATCGCCATGTCCTGGCTGCTCGCGTTTCAGAACGTTCCGACAGTGGTGGCGGAATCGCTGCTGGCGGTGAGTGACAACCCGCTGGTGCTTTTTTTGTTGATTAACCTTGCACTGTTGGTGGTAGGTTCGTTTATGGACATGACGCCAGCCGTGCTGATTTTTACGCCTATCTTTCTTCCGATTGCCGTGCAACTGGATATGTCGCCACTGCATTTTGGCATCATGATGGTGCTCAACTTATCCATTGGATTATGCACCCCGCCCGTGGGTAGCGTGTTGTTTGTCAGTTGTGCCGTCGCCAAGACATCGCTTGAGCGAATGATAAAACCCCTGATGCCCATGTATGCGGCGATGGTGGTGGCACTATTGCTGGTCACTTTTGTACCCGAATTCAGTGAGGCGCTGCCGCGCTATTTTGGACTGTACGAATGAGCCTCAGCATACCGCAATCAGGTTTCGCCGCGATCGGCGAGTGCATGCTGGAGCTCAGGGAGGACGCTACCACGAATGAAAGCCACCCTGAGGTAAAGCTGTCTCTGGGATTCGGCGGTGACACCCTGAACACCGCGGTGTACCTCGCACGACTTGGTGTGCCGAGCACGTACGTGACTGCACTCGGTGATGATGCCCGGAGCCAGTGGCTATTGGATCACTGGGTACAAGAGGAAATCGATACCCATCTCGTCCGTCGCGTGCCCGGTCGTCGTCCCGGGGTTTACTGGATTACTACCGATGCTGCGGGAGAGCGATCTTTTGACTACTGGCGGGGTGAATCGCCTGCGCGGGAGTTGTTTGATGACCTGGCAGATGTCCAGGTGCTCACCCAAAATTTGTCGGCGTTCGGTATGGTTTATCTTTCGGGTATCACCTTATCGTTGTATTCAGCGGTAGCCCTCGAGCGCTTGTACACCATGTTGGAGGCATTGCGCGATAGCGGTGTGATAATCGGGTTCGACGGCAACTTCCGCCCCGCAGCTTGGACTGATTCTGAGAGCGCTAGAGCAGCGTTTGAGCGCGTCGCGCGTTTGGCGCACGTCGTGCTGCCGACCTTCGACGATGAGCTTATGCTTTTTGGCGATGATAGCCCTGAAGCCACTATCGCAAGATTGCGTGAATGGGGAGTAGACGAGGTTGTGGTTAAACTCGGTGGTGCGGGTTGTCTACTTGGTAGTGAAGGTACGCACAAGCTCGTGGCCACGCGGGCAGTTAGCGCACCCGTCGATACCACTGCCGCGGGAGATTCCTTCAATGCGGGTTATCTCGCCGCCCGGTATTTTGGCAAGTCTCTCCAGGAGGCAGCAGAAACCGGCAACCGACTGGCTGGATCCGTTGTTATGAACCGGGGGGCAATTATCCCTTTGGAGACCATGCCCGAGTTCACCTGATCGCCTGTCAGCTCTTCGGGGAAACGCGCCCCAGCTTAATTTTAACTGATGCGGGCCCAGGCCAAAGACCCGGGCAACCAGACTTATTTGTGTGCAGCCCAATGGGCGTTTTTTCCTTTCCGAGGCAAGCGTAAGAAAACTGTGGATACGCTTTGCCACCTATGCGGTGACCCTTGGTAGCCACATGCCCGCCGTAGCAGCGAAGATCCCGACGGCCATGTAAAGGCTCAGGAGCGTGAGCGTTGCGGCAAACACCCACTGTTCGCGGTACCCAGCGCCACGCTGAATACGGAAATACCATTCCAGCACCGCCAATGGCAGCAGGTACTGCGCAAAGCCGAGTACATACAGGAATGGACCCGTAAAAGTCTCAAAATCAATGCCGACGCCGCCGGTCAGCATCAGCCATCCCATAAGTCCGACGCGAAAGAACCACACCGCGCTCGCCACCATGAACAGGCGCATCGCCCAGCGTCGGTGTTCGGGGATACGACGGCCGATGGCGTGATGCACCGCCAGTGCAGAAAACACGAGAATCAGAACGGCATCACCGGAGACTGTCAGGTGACCCACCAGGTCGCCTACGGTGCCGCGGGTCCAGACCATGTAAAGGCCCCCAAGCGCACTGATGCATGCCGCAGTGAGGTAGGTCCTGCCAAGGGTGCGGTGGAACCGCGGAAAGCGTCGGCGCAGCGCCGGCAGCAACTGCAGCGGGCCCCCGCCTATCACTATCGCCGCCAGGAGTACGTGCGCTGTTGCCGCGAGATTACCCAGGAAATCTCCTTCCCGAAACCCTGACGGAAGGTGCATTCCCTCGAGGCCAGCGGTGCCATGCGCCGCGATCGGCGGGTAAAACACGGCAAGAATATAGGCAACAAAGATCAGGTGGCCCAGCAATGCCAGTGTGTACCAAACGTTCACGGCATAGCGGGCGGCCGTTGCCGCAGACGGTGTCGCTGCAAATCTCTGCGCAGCCGGGTCTAAAACTGAGTCATTCATCTGTCACGATCCATAGGGTTGGCGTTGAATCCATAGTGACAAAACGGCGAAGTGTGCACATCGAACCTGCGGCGGGGACTGGACTCCCCCAAAAGGTGGAGAAGAAACCCGAAGAAGCACCGCCAGAACGCTGATGACAGCGCGAGACAGAGTGGTCTAGAGTGGCTGAATGACAAGTGCACAGAACAGTTGGGGCGGCGTCGATAATCGAGCACCGCCGGTAACGGGAGCTTCTGATCCGGGAAGCGTCGCCGTAAAGGCGCTGCAGCCGTTCCGCGGGCCTTTTCAGCGCTGGCCTCGGATAACGGATGCTCTGCTGGGAGTGCTGGCGTTCTTTCTGACCCTGGCGATGTGGTCCTCAAATGCGACGAGCGGTGAGTTAGGGAAGGCCATGAGCGGCGCGCTGCTGATGCTGGCAATAGTGGCCAGTGCCGCTCTCTACTGGCGACGCAGCTATCCTGTGCAGGTTCACGGCCTTATTCTCTGCTGCTTGCTGCTCTCCGTCCTCAGCCCCTTAAATGACGGCGTCGTCGCCATGGCGTTTTCCCTTTACAGCCTCGGACGCTATGCAGCCAACGATCGCATCAGCATCTTAGGCGTGCTGCTCGCTATTCTCCTTGCGTCCATGGATATGTTTGTTATCAACAGCGCCGGTTTTAGCGGCCTGTTTACTCTGATGATGATGGGGGCGCTCTGGTACATCGGGCGCCGTCTTCGCTTTCGCGGCGAGTATCTCCGGCTCCTGGAGGAGCGAGCACAGTACCTCGAGCAGCGCAAGAACAGGGAAGCGGAACTGGCCGTTACCGAGGAGCGCGGCCGCATTGCCCGGGAGCTTCACGATATCGTTGCGCACCAGCTCAGCCTGATGACCGTTCAGGCGGGTGCTGCAAAGACCGTGGGCCAATCCGATCCAATCGCTGCGATGGAAGCCATGGAAGCTGTGGAAGGTGCGGGGCGGCAGGCGCTTAAGGAAATGCGACATCTACTGCATGTGCTGCGCCGCGATGAGAACGACAGCAGCCTTGTACCGCAACCTGGTTGCGCAGACCTGCCGTCGCTTATCGCTGAGGTCAACGCTACCGGCGTTGCGGTGCAGCTACAAACGGGGGGGCGCCTCTCGGGCCTGCCGGCCCGCGTCGACCTCAGCGTCTACCGTATTGTGCAGGAGGCCCTCACCAACGTCCTGAAACACGCCGGCAAACAGGTTTTTGTGACGGTTACGGTAGCCTCCTCTGCCGGGGGTGTGGAGGTGTCGATTTGCGATAGCGGTGGCGGACCCGGAGAAACCTCAGGCAGGGGTTATGGCATAGCGGGCATGCGCGAGCGTGCCGAAATGCTCGGCGGATGGCTGCGCACAGGACCAGGGTCAAACGGCGGTTTTGAAGTCAGCGCATTACTGCCCTGCGATGGGGCGCGCTCATGACCTTGCGAGTACTTGTTGTCGACGACCAGGCCTTGGTTCGACGGGGATTTGCAATGGTCCTCGAACATCAGGGGGACATTGAGGTCGTCGCGGAAGCGAGCACGGGCCTGGAGGCTATCACCGCCGCCAGGGTGCATGCGCCGGATGTGATTCTCATGGACATCCGTATGCCGGAACTCGATGGTCTCGAGGCGACGGCAAGGATTCTCAATGAAAGCGGCGATAGCACCCGCGTTATCGTGCTGACGACTTTCGATCCCGACGAATACATCTACCGCGCTCTGCGCGCCGGCGCCAGCGGCTTTCTCCTCAAGGATATTCCCCCGGAAGAACTGGTTGCCGCAGTGCGCACCGTTGCCGACGGTAGGGCGCTCCTCGGCCCGGATATTACGCGCCGGCTGATCGAGCAATTTGCCCGACAAGGCGGCGGCAGTTCAGCGCTCGCCGAGCGCTTGGAGCGACTCACGGGGCGGGAGCAGGAAGCGCTGCGCTGTGTTGGCGATGGCATGAACAACCAGGAAATTGCCCGGCATCTTGGCATCGGTCCGGCGACCGTGAAGACCCATGTTTCGAGCCTGCTGTCCAAGCTTGGTCTGCGCGACCGCGCACAGGCGGTGGTGTTTGCCTATGAGAGCGGGCTCGCGACGGTCGGCAGCAAGCAGATTGGCTATTAGCAAATGATTGCCCAATGATCTTTCAGCGAATGAGAGCACAGGCTCAGGGAGTCAACTGGTTCTGGCTGGTGGCCGAGTTTTTGATGCTCATCGTCGGCTTCTTCATTGGTCTACAGGTAAACGACTTGCAAGACAGTCGGATTGAGCGCGAACTGGAGGCCGAATACCTGGACCGATTAGTTGCAGATTTCGAGCAAAGTCAATCGCAGTTGCGGGAGAGCGTGACTAGAATGACGGCTGTGCTGGGCACACTCGATGCAGGCATGGACCTGCTGAGTGAGCAAGCGTTATCGGAAGCACAGCACGGGATGATTTTTGACGCCGTCAGCGTTGCAGGCATTTTCGCGCAATTCGATATTGCTCTCGGCACCGTGGAAGAACTCAAAGACACCGGTAATATGCGACTGATACGCTCTAAAGAGCTGCGTGGCGGCCTTGCCGACCTGTGGCAGCGGTATCAGAAGATCATCAGGCTATCCGAGATTCGAGCTCTTTACCGGGTCGACGCATCATCTCAACTGTCAGCACATCTTTACCCGAAAAAAGGGGCGTCTGTCGGCTGGGACACGAAGTCTGTCGAAAACAATAGACGGGAGCTGTATGCCGCACTGGCTCGCATACGGTATAACCAGGCCGCTGATATCGCCGATAGCAGGAAGCTTTTATCTCTACTGGAGGAAAACACTGCGGTTATCAAATCAATCTTGAACTGAGGCGTGAGCAGCAGGCATTCATTGACGCTGATCGGCTGCGGCTGCGGCGTGAATAGAGGGGAAAACACGACTTGTGTCGCCGCTGCGCGTGGCTATAATGCGCGCCGGAAAAGCCGATGTAGCTCAGCTCGGTAGAGCAACGCATTCGTAATGCGCAGGTCGTAGGTTCAAATCCTATCATCGGCACCATTTCCCAAAGGTGCTTCCCCGGCACACGCCCGCTGATTTATTGCCGGTTGCTGAAGCGCTCCAATCCCAGAAACTCTATTTCCGACGTCGATTGCCCGTCAACCGCCAGTTCCGCCATTACCGCGCCCATGGCAGACATAAACTTAAAGCCATGACCTGAAAAACCCGCTGCGAAAACGACGTTCTCGTTCTCCGGATCGCGATCAATGACGAAGTGACCGTCGTCGCTCATGGTGTACATGCACACGTCGTGTCTGACGGGAGAGGACGATAGCGATGGGAAAACATCGTCGATCAGCTTTCCGGGACCGTGAACATCCATCGTCTGGAGTGACCGGTCGAGAGCCAGGGGATCGTCCAGGGGGGTGCCACCGGAGTGTTCTGCAAGTTTTACGGTCTTGCCGTCGATGCAGGGGAATCCGTAATAGCTGCCGTGGGGTCGTTCAATAAAGAAAGTGCTCGTGGGTGCGGGTAGCGCCGCTTGTATCGGATACCAGGCGAGCACCTTGCGCGTGACGTGAAGATTCGCGGCCTCTGCTACCGCAGGTAAGAGCTGGGGAGCCCAGGCACCTGCCGTGAGCACCAGCCGGTCTGCCGAGTACTTGCCGCGATTGGTCTGGACTTCAACGCCTGCCCCGGTTGATTGGAAGCTCAGGATGAACTCACCGGTGTTGAGAGTGGCGCCATGTTTTTGGGCAAGTCCTGCATAACAGCGCACGCAGTCCTCGACCTTGAGATAGCCTCCGGAGGGTTCCCAGAGCACATCACTCCCCTCGGGAATTGAAAATGCCGGGAAGCGCTCGGCGCATTCAGCAACCGTTATGTCCTCTACCGGCACGCCATAGCGCTCTGCCGCAAGGCGCGAGCCTCCAAGGATTTCGCCGCCGGGCGGTCCGATCATCAGCAAGCCGCAGAGATCCATCAGGGACGCCTGAGATTCATCTTCCAACTCGGTCCACAGGCCATAGGCGCGGCGCAGGAGGGGCACGTAGTCCGGGTGTTCGAAGTACGCCTGGCGGATAACCCGCGTTTCGCCGTGGGAGCTGCCGCGGTCGTGGCCCGGCTCGAAGCGGTCAAAACCAATGACCCGGTGCCCGTCGCGGGCCAGGTGATAGAGCGCGCTGGCGCCACAGCCACCCACGCCCGCCACTAAAACATCCGCAGTGTTCTTCACAGATACCGACTCCTAATCAATCGCGTGAACTATGCATCAATGCGCCTACGCAGCAATGCGTTGCCGCAGTACCTGAGGCGTTAACTGCACAAACTGATCACCACTGGTCAGCAACATCTCGCCTTCGGAAACGGTGCACTGCAACTCCAGCCCCGATGCTGCCAGAGCTCCCAGGGATGCCAGCTCGTCATCGCTCACGCTGTACACCGTCAGGTTGTTGAAGCGGGCGAGGGCGTCGGCATTCTTTCTCCACCATACCCCGACGGCGCGCTCGCCATAGCAGTACAGCACCACATCTTTAGCCCGGCCGCTGGCTTTACGCAATCGGTCCGGATCCGGGGTTCCCAGCTCTACCCACAACTCAATGGAATTAGTGAGATCCCGAAGCCACAGGTCTGGCTCATCGTCGGTACTGATGCCTCGGCCAAACTCAAGACGCTCGTGGGCGTGAAGAGCGAAAGCCGCTACGCGGAGCATCATGCGGCTATCGGTTTCTGACGGGTGGCGCGCCACGGCCAAGGGGAAGTCGCCGTAGACATTGCGCTCCAGGTGAGCAACGTTCAGCTTTATCTTAAAAACGGTCGATTTTAATGCCATTACAATCTCTTAGTTATCCAAGTTAAAGCCGTTTCAAATTGCGCGAGTTACAGAGCTATTCGATTGTGACCTTGTCAATCGTAAACACAAGAATTTCCCGTCGTTGGTCTTATTACCGATTCTTCGCTGTACCCCTTATTTGTAACATTTCTGTAACATAGCGCTCCCAGGATTCTCGCGTCTTCAAATGCTCTGAGGGGGGCTATTCCTGTGAAGAAAACCATGTCTCAAATGTTCGCTCGCAAGGCCTTGGTTCGCGCCATCGCCAGTGCGTCTGTCATCGGCGGCGTTGCGCTGTCTATGCCATCTTATGCTCAAGAAACCAGTGCTGCGGTTCGCGGCGTGGTAACCGGTGCCAATGGCCAACCCATTGCCGGTGCCGAGGTCGAAATCAAAAGCCTGTCTACAGGTGTCACCAAGAGCACCACAACAGACAGCACCGGTAGCTACTTTGTCCGTCAGCTGCCCGCGGGTGTTGACTACAGCGTTGTGGTTCGAGCACCGGGTGAGGGTACGGCCTCTACGGCGCGCCTGCCCCTGACCGTCGGTGAATCCGTGGAGATGGATTATCGCCTCAGCAACACTCTCGAGGAGGTTGTTGTTCTGGGTCGCTCCGTTGCCGTTGCTGAAACTGCTATTGGACCCACCGCGGTATTCAGCGCGTCGGACCTGCAGGACTCACCGGCGATCAACCGAAACATCAACGATGTTATCGGTCAGGATCCCCGGGTTTACATCAACCAGTCCAACTCGGCGGACGCCATACAATGTAACGGCGCCAACCCCCGTTTTAACAGCCTGACTCTGGACGGTATTCGTCTGAATGACGGCTTTGGTCTCAATTCCAATGGCTACCCCACGCAGCGTATGCCGTTTCCCTTTGATGCGGTATCCAGCGTTGCGGTAGAAATGGCGCCCATGAGCGTGGTCTACGGCGGGTTCTCGGCCTGTAACATCAACGCTGTAACCAAGTCTGGCGGTAACGAGCTGTTTGGCTCGGTGTTCATGGACTACACCAGCGACTCACTCCAGGGCGATTCTCTCGAGGGTGAAGACGTTCAGGTCCCTGATTACGACGAGACCCGCTACGGTGTCGAAGTCGGTGGTGCGATCATCAAGGACAAGCTGTTCTTCTACGGCGCCTATGAGAAGTACGAGGGTGTTGATTTCAACAACCGCGGCGCTTTGGGCTCCGGTGCCATTAACGAAGTACAGGTCACCCAGGCGGAGCTGGACGAGATTCGTCAGATTGCCAACGATGTTTACCAGTACTCACCCGGCTCTGATTCTCCCGGCGTCAACGACTTTGAAGATGAGAAGTACATCGCCAAGCTGGATTGGTACGCGACGGATACGCAGCGCGTCGCCCTGACCTATATGTACAACGATTCCTTCAACGTTACCGAGTCCGATGGTGATCTCAACGAATTCGAATTCGCTGACCACTTCTACAATCGTGGTGCCGAGCTCGAGTCAATCATCGCAAGCGTCTATTCTGACTGGACGCCCAACTTCTCCACGGAGCTTCGCGTTGCGCGCACGGATGTGGATTTCCTGCAGGCGCCACGGGCAGGTAATGAGTTTGGTGAGATTCGTGTTGAGCTTGAAAACGTCGATGTTTATCTCGGTGGCGACGACAGCCGTCACGCTAACGAGTTGAATTACACCATTGATCAGCTCGTGTTCCGCGGCCGCTACCAGCTGGGCGCTCACACCATTACCGGTGGTATCGAGCGCGAGGAATATGACATCTTCAATCTGTTCTACCAGCACGTAGACACGGAAATCCGCTTTGACGGTATCGATAACTTCCGCAATGGTTTGGCCGATCGTGTTTACTACGGTAACGCTATCTCCAACAACCAGGATGATATCGCCGAGTCTTTCAGCTACGCCATCAACTATCTTTACCTGCAGGACGAGTGGCAGGTTAACGACAAGCTGCGTATGACCTTTGGTCTGCGCTACGATCGTTACGAGACGGATGATGCGCCTAACCTGAACCAGGACTTTGCCGACAGCTACGGCTTTGGTAATGACCAGACTCTGGACGGTCGGGATCTGATCCAGCCGCGCTTTGGTGCGACCTATGACTTCTCTGATGACCTGGTGCTGCGCGCCGGCGTTGGCTTGTTCTCCGGTGGTAACCCCAACGTATGGCTGTCTAACACTTACAGCAACACGTCTACCACGGCTGTACAGGCGCGGATCGACGGCGTAGATCTGTTTTCCCAGAACTACGTGAACTGTGAAGATGGCGTGCCTTCTGGCCCCGGCTACTGTGTACCGCAGAACATCGCAGATATCGTTGGTTCCGGAGACGGCAGCAACTTCGAGATCATCTACCTGGATCCCGACTTTGATATCCCCAGTGAGTGGAAGTACACCGCCGGTTTGACCTGGTACGCACCCATGGATTGGGTAGTAACCGCAGACCTTCAGATCAGCCGTGGCGAAGACACTGCGATCTACAAGCGAGCAGACCTTGAGCGTGTAGGCACTAACGATCTCGGCTACCCCGTTTATGAGAGTGTGCGTGAGGCCGCGTTTGTGCTCACCAACTCCAGCAACGGTAACGAGTCCGAGTCTCTGTCCTTCAGCGGCTTCAAGAGCTGGGATAACGGTTTTGATCTGCGCGTAGGTTATGCCTACACCCAGGCCGAAGACGTTAACCCCATGGGTTCTTCCGTAGCCTTCTCTAACTACATTTTCCGCGCCTTTGAAGATCCCCAGGCGGAAACACTGGGCACGTCTGATTGGCAGGTAGAGCACCGTTTCACCACGGTTCTTAACTACACGGCGGACTTCTTCGGTGGCTATGAGACGCGCATTTCCCTGTTCGGCCAGTACAATTCAGGGCTTCCCTACAGCCTGACGCTGGACGGCGCAGACGGAACCATCGGTGCTTACGGCTTCCAGCCTTTCCTCGACTTCGAGCCCAACGTACTGCCCATCGGCGGCACGCGTAACGGTGAGACCGGTTCATCCTTCAGCAAGGTTGATATGCGTATCACCCAGGAGCTGCCTGGATTCAGCCCCGAGCATCGTGGCAGTCTGTTTGTTGTCGTGGACAACCTGACCAACCTGATCAATGACGAGTGGGGTATCTTCTTTGAGCCCAACCGTCCGGGTGTGACTCAGGCTGATCTGGACAACGGCGCAGAAGAGCAGCGTGTGGGTGGAACCTCCCTCTGGAGCATGCGTGTTGGGGTAAACTACAGCTTCTAAGCCTACTCCATCACAAAGCCCCGCCTTCGTGAGGAGGCGGGGCTTTTTTATTGGATCTCAGTTTTTTATGTTGTTTCACCTGTGACCGTCCTAACAGACACGCTAGTCGAGTTTTTTCCGTGAGCGATCCTGGCCAATCCTACATCCTGACCTTTTCCTGCCCCGATTCCATCGGTGTGGTGGCGCGGTACTCCCAGCTGTTCTTTGAGTGTGGCATCAATATCACGGAGATCTCGAATTACACGGACCCCGTGAGCGATACCTTCTTTCTGCGCTGTGTGTTCGATGTCAGTGGTATGAGTTGCAGCCTGGAGCAGTTTGAAGCGCGACTGCGTCCCGTAGCCGATGAGCTTCAGATGACATATCTGCTTCGCTGTGTGTCAACGCTGCCCAAAATCGTTGTTGCCGTGTCGCGCTATGATCACTGCCTGACGGCTTTGCTCACGAAACAGCGGGCGGGAGCCTTACCCGCGCAGATTGTCGCCGTGGTGAGCAATCATGAGGACTGTCGCGGGCTCAGCGAGTGGCACGGTGTGCCATTTCATTATTTACCAGTAACGCCGGAGAGCAAGCCGGTACAGGAAGCCGAGATGCTCGCTATTCTTCGGGAAAGCGAGGCAGATCTATTGGTGTTGGCGCGCTATATGCAAATTCTGTCGGATGAGCTCTGCAGTCAGCTGTCGGGTCGGGCGATCAATATCCATCATTCCTTTTTACCCGGTTTCAAGGGCGCAAAGCCTTATCATCAGGCTTACGATCGTGGCGTAAAAGTGATCGGAGCCACGGCGCACTATGTCACCGCTGATCTGGACGAGGGGCCCATCATCGCCCAGGAGGTACGCCCCATCGACCACGAGATATCCGTGGAACAAATGGTTCATCTTGGCCATGACACCGAGGCCACGGCCCTGTCGCAGGCGGTGCGTCTTCACTGCGAACAACGGGTCATTCTCAACGGTCAGCGTACCGTTGTTCTTTAATCAAATGGAGTTTTCATGAGCGCATCAATCATCGACGGCAAGGCCGCAGCCCAGGCGCTGCGTGACCGCCTGGCTATCGAAGTATCCCGCATCGACGCCGAACACAGCTGGGTGCCGGGACTGGCCGTGGTGCTGGTGGGTGAAGATCCCGCCAGTCAGGTCTACGTGCGTAACAAGGGCAAGCAGACCGCCGAGGCGGGGATGCGCAGCTTTGAACACAAGTTGCCCGCCAGCACCAGCGAACGCGAGCTGCTGGATCTGGTGGAGAGCCTGAACCGGGACGATGCGGTTAACGGGATTCTTGTGCAGCTGCCGCTTCCGGAACATATCGACGCTCAGTTAGTGATCGAAACCATTGATCCCGCAAAAGACGTGGACGGCTTTCATCCCATGAATACCGGGGCCTTATCCAACGGCGATCCCACGGCACTGGTGCCCTGTACGCCTCTGGGCTGTCTTATGATGCTGCGCGAACAGTTTCCCGAGGGCATTGCGGGTCTTAACGCCGTGGTTGTCGGGCGCAGCAACATTGTCGGTAAACCCATGGCGCAGCTGCTTATCGCTGAGAGTTGTACCGTGACGGTCGCTCACTCCAAAACCCGCGACTTGCCGGCGCTATGTCGGACGGCGGATATCCTCGTTGCCGCTGTAGGGCGGCCGGAGATGGTCCGGGGTGACTGGGTGAAAGAGGGCGCTGTGGTGATTGATGTAGGCATTAACCGCGTACAGCTTGAGGGTCAGGAAAAAGCGCGCCTCGTCGGTGATGTCGCCTTTGCGGAGGCCGCAGAGAGAGCCAAAGCCATCACGCCCGTACCGGGAGGCGTGGGTCCCATGACCATCGCCTGTCTCCTTCGCAATACCGTCGTTGCCGCCTGCCGGCAGCACCGCGTGGTCTGTGAGCTGGGCTGAGGCCGCGCTTTACTCAGGGAAGCCCTTGAGGACTTCCCGCAGTAAATCCCATCGGTTAAAGCCCTGCTTGCCGTAGTCCAGTCCGCGACGCACGATCACCAGGTCGTGAGAAGGATCGATGATCACATACTGCCCCCGGTTGCCGGCGGTGCTGTAGGCATCGGCGGGCACGTCTTTTTTACGGCTATCAGGCACCAACCACCATTGAGCGCCATAGTCGGAGCCTCTGGCCTTCGATGCAGGCGCCGGAGTTCTCGAAAACGTGATCCACTTTTCCGAGATAAGACGCTCGCCGTCCCACATACCGTTGTTGAGATAAAGCAGACCAAAACGACCCAGATCTCGGGCGTTGGTATAGACCTGGCTGCTCAGGATGAAGTCGCCAAACCGATCGGTGGAGAGCAAGGTGTTACGCATGCCAATGCGATCGAGGAGGCGTTTTCTGGGGAATTCCAGATAAGCTGACTGACTTCCCAGGGTGTTTTTGAAAGCCTTCACGGCCAGTAAAGTGTCGTAGTTCTCGTAGTCCCAGAAGCTCCCGGGTTGACGAACCAGTCCCCGGTTTCGCGCGCCGTCAACGGAGCTGGCGCCGGCCCAGTAGGACAGTCCGGAGCCCGTGGCATATTCCATGTTGAAGCTGTCCACGGGATAGAGTCCGCTGGACATGTTGAGAAGGTGGCGCAGGGTGATGGCGTTTCGAGGATCTTTACCGCCCGAGAGCCTGGGTGCCCATTCGATACCCAGCGGGCCGTCCAGGGACATTTTGCCGCTATCGACGCGCATGCCTATGAGCGTGGCAGCAATGCTTTTTGCCGTGGACCAGGTGCGTGTTCGGGTGGTGTGATCAATACCCTCGGCGTAGCGCTCGTGGATAATCTTGCCCTGGTGGATCACCAGCAGACTCAAGGTGTCCTGCTCCTCCGTGGAGCGATTGAACGCCCAATCCGAGGCAGCCTTTAGGGCATCGGCGTTGATTGTGGCGGGTATGGGCATTACCGCGTTGGCATCACCATTGGGCCAGTCCAGGGTTTGGGGATCAATCTTGGGGTAGGGCATGTCCAGCACGGGTTGGCTGTTGATATCTGAAAGGCTCATATCGGGGGCCATCACAACGCAGCCAATACCTTTGCGGAAGGCTGAGATAACCGCGGGACCAGCATCGTCACCGCCAACACTGACCGCCCGCTCCCGGGGGTACACGGTATAGGGGCCACCGCTGGCATCGCCCAGAACGCGATCGCCCAGGTAAGCCAGCTCCTGCTCGAACACCTGTTCCAGCGTGCGACGTGAAGTGAACAATCCATTGCAGGTGAGCAGGGACTGTACGCCATTGCGAATCAGTTGCCGGTTTGCGGAAAAATAGTCGTAGCTATCTTCCTGCGCCTCCACCACGGGGCTGACGCCGAGGCACAGCGCCATGGCTATCGATACAGAGAGCGAGACAGAGCGCGCGATTAAGCGCGGCCCAGCTAGTTGAAGGTGAAGCATAAAAGTTCCCACAAGCAGACGAAGAATGACTATACACGGCACCGGGTTCGACGGGGAGACACGCCGGTTAACACCCCCTGTGTGACCAAGGAAAGACGCAGCCCGGGGGAACAGTCTAGAATGCGCGATTCTTAGCGTCGTATTAAGGAGAAAACGTGAGCCAGGGGGACAGCCTAACCTACGGAACCCGCGATACCGTCACCGGGGGTGCACTCGATGATTCCTCCCGGGGTGGTGAGGAGGTCGCCCTTCGCGGCGCGCAAATTCTCGCCAAGTGTCTTGTCGCCGAGGGCGTGGATACGCTTTTTGGCTACCCGGGTGGCGCCAATCTCGAGATTTTTGATGTGTTGCCGCAGTTTGGTATCCGCTGTATTCGCACAGAGCACGAGCAGGGTGCGGTGCATGCGGCCCAGGGCTACGCCCGCGTGACGGGTCGCCCCGGTGTGTGCCTTGCAACCTCGGGCCCCGGCGCGACTAACCTGGTAACCGGTATCGCCGACGCCAATAGCGATTCCACGCCCTTGGTGGCTATTACGGGCAACGTGCCATCGCATTTGCTGGGTAAAAACGCTTTTCAGGAGGTGGATATTGTTGCGGTCACTGATGCGATCACCAAACGAAACTACCTTGTGAAGCGCGTCGGTGCTATTCCCGAAGTGGTGCGCGAGGCGTTTGCCCTGGCGGGAGGTAACCGCCCGGGTCCCGTGCTGATCGATATTCCCAAAGATATTCAGCAGCAATACCCCAAGGATCCCGAGGGCAATTACAAGGCTCCCCGCATTCCGGCGGTGATCGATACCCCTGAGCCTGCCATGACGGGCATGGAGCAGGGGCAGTTGGAAGAGTGCATGCGGCTGCTTCGGGAGAGCGAACGGCCGGTGATTTATGCCGGCGGCGGCATAGGCGTCGCCGCCGGCGAAGACTCGCTCCTGGCCTTTGCGGAGAAGGCGCAGATTCCCGTTACCTGGACCATCATGGGGGTCGGGTGTTTTCCGCCGGACCATGCGCTATCGCTGGATGTCCTGGGCATGCACGGTGCTAAATATGCCAATCGCGCCATCTACGAGGCGGACCTGGTCCTGGCGCTGGGTGTGCGCTTTGATGATCGCGTAACGGGGAATGTTGCCGAGTTTGCCAAGCAGGCTCGCATTATTCATATCGATATCGATCGCAGCGAACTTAACAAAAATAAGACGGTGACCCTGCCCATTCGCGCGGACCTCAAGCCCGCACTCCTGCAGATGCTCGGCGCCTGTGAGCCCGTAGAGTCACGCCCGTGGGTAGAGACGGTGAATGGCTGGAAGCAGGATTACCCCTATCCGGAATCAGATTCCGAGGGTCTCAAACCCCAGCATGTGATCCGGGCGCTGTGCGCAGCCACTTTGGGAGACGCGGTGGTGTCGCTGGGCGTGGGCCAGCATCAAATGTGGGCCATGCAGTTCTATCGCTCCAAACAGCCTCGTTCCTTCCTGAGTTCCTCAGGCTTCGGCACCATGGGGTATGGCCTGCCGGCGGCCATTGGCGCCAAAATCGCGGCGCCGGATCGGCAGGTTATCGATATCGACGGCGACGGCTCCCTGAACATGACGATCCATGAACTCTCCACCTGTCATCGCTATGGCATCGGCGTCAAAACCGTCGTGATTAACAACCAGTGGCTGGGTATGGTTCGCCAGTGGCAGGACATGATCTATGACTCACATCGCGCAGGATCCGATTTGTCGGATCCCATGGCGGTCAAGTCCAGTGACGATGCGGATATTTATCCGGACTTTTTGAGCATCGCCAAAGGCTATCGCGTGACCGCCGAACGCGTGCGTCGTGCCGAAGATCTGCCTGCTGCTATTGAGCGGATGCTCGCGGATCCTGAGGAGCCCTATCTACTCGATGTGATCGTAGAGGCGGAAGAGAATGTGTACCCCATGATCCCGGCGGGGGGGACCTATCGGGACATCATCATGAGTGCAGACGATCTCGCAGACAGCGACTCCAACACCCAGGGCAGCAATATCTGACCTCCTTCGCCCAGGGGCGGTTAAGCAGGTCTTTGCGCGATAGGACTATCTCAAGGCAGAGAAACTCTCATTTAGACAGCACCATATCCATTAACTCTGCGTAACAAGCAGGAGTTAGAGTTTGCCACTTCAACTACCGAAGCCGGAGTTTATCGTGAGACGCCTTAACCACTTATCAGCCTTGCTATTCACCCTGTGTGCCGGCACGGCCCTGGCGCAGACTGATCCTGGTCAGGCTGCTGCTTCTAATCAGGCTGCGGCGCCTAATCAAGCCGAAACTCTCGATCAAGCCGCAGCGCCTCCAGCGGCCAGTGCAGCCCGATCACCCATGGGACTGCCTCTGGGCTGGCGCTCGGAGTTCGGCGCGGGCCTTATTGTTAATCCGAAGTTTGCCGGCAGCGACGAATACAACGTCACGCCCATTCCTTACTTTGACTTCCGCTATGTGGATGAGGCGGGCACAAAATACTTTGCCAATGTGCCCCAGGGTCTGGGTGGTTTTCTTTACCGAAGCGGCAGTCAGGCCTCGGGCAACTCCTTCAAGGTGGGAGCGTCCATCGCCCCGGGTTTTAATGTCCGGGATGATTCCATTGATGGGCTCGACGAAGTGGGCGTATCCACGGAAGCGCGACTGTTTGTTGAGGTAGCAAGGGGGCGTTGGTCAGGCAATGCTACTTTTGCGCAGGATGTTGGGTCGGGGCACGAAGGTGCCTATCTGGATCTCAGCGTGAATCGCCGGGGCCGCTTGATGAACGGCAGGGGATTTTATGCCGTGGGTCCGGTGCTGCGCTTTGGAGACTCGGTCTACAAGGATTCGTTATTCGGTATCACCCCCGAGGAGTCCATTGAGACGGGCTTGCCCGAGTACTCTGCAGAGGCAGGTGTGGAGCGTCTTGGGCTCCAAGCCCTGGTGAGCTTACCGGTGGGAAAGAGTAAGTGGCGATTTACGACCATCGTGCGAGGCAGTCAGCTCATTGATAATGCGGCTGACAGTCCGATTGTCGTTGATGAAACACAGTTCTTCTTGCTCACCTCCCTGACGCGAAATTTTTGACCCGCGTCCGCCGCCTTTTTTACCGCGAGCGGGCACCGCACAAAGGTCTTTTCTGCTAAGTTGGGGCATCAAGCGTAGTAAGAGGATGCCTACATGACCCTTGAGGAATGGTCGTACGTCTCGCAGATTGTCGGAGTCGTGCTGGTTGTCATCACCCTGGTTTACCTGGCCGTTCAGGTGAGGCAGGGGACGCAGTTATTGCTGTCCGAGGCCCGGCAAGTAGCGCTCACCACGGATCAGGGGGGCGTGTACAAGTTCATTGATTTCCCGGGCCTTGGGCGCTCTATGTCCGGGACCGAAGTCCCGAGCTTCGAAGAGAAAACGCAGCTGATGTTCTGGATCATCGCGCAGATGCGCGCCCGTGAGCACGAATGGCTGCAATACGAAGCGGGTGCTCTTGATGGTGATGCCTGGCTCAGCTACCGCGACGTTATCTACTTCATTCTCGGAACGCCAAGAGCCCGCGAACTCTGGGCGCTTTGCAGTGGCTACTTTCATGAAGGCTTCGTATCAATGGTGGCAGAAATGACAAAAGAGGTGCCTCTCACGGACTTTTGGCGTCGTTTGGAGGCCATAGACTGACCTCTGGTAGCTCACTCTCTTCGCCTGGGAGTCGGTGCTCCCGGTATGCTTTAATCATTGTTCAAGCGGATAAAGACCTCTAATAGAGCACGCTTCCTATGATTCTGCGCAGTGTCACAAGGCATGTTAAAGATCAAAATTGGTTTGCTGTCGGTATCGACTTCGCCATTGTCGTGGTCGGCGTATTCATTGGTATTCAAGTCGCCAATTGGAACGCGATGCAAACCGAGCGAGATCAGGCGCAGCGAACGCTCAGCGCTGTGTTAACGGATCTTGTGACGTTGAGAGAGGAACTTGTCGCCGGCAAACAACACCACCTCGAAGCTGCTACTTCCATCGATACGCTACTGAGCGCGCTGGAAGCAGCGGAGCAGATCAGCCCGGAAAGAGCTAAAGGTGTTCTTAAAGAGGCTTCCACCATCACAGTGCTTCCAACGCCGCCAGCTGCCCTTGATGAGTTACTCGTTGGCGCTCGTCTGGACCTCCTTGGGTTAATACCACTGCGTGATGCTCTGCGAGACTTGGCAGACAGCTCCAAAAGTGGCGCTAGATTTCAAACGGAGTCCTTACGGATATTCAATGCCGCGTTAGACGAAATCTATCCCCATGCGACGATCCTGCGCACGCCCGGTTTAGCAGTGAGGTCTTACGATATTAGTGATGTGGATATAGACGCAATATGGTCCAGTGCCACTGCGCGCGTGGCCATGACGAAATTTTATGTTTTTCACTCTAATCAATGGCGAGCCATGCAAGGTCTGCTGACTCACATCGACGAGGTTTTCGCTGAGGCACAGAATGTGCCATAGGAATATCCAAGCCTGTCTTCTATCAAGGATTCCTTATTGATGCGGTCTTTGGCCGCATTGCGGCGGTAGAGTCTTTACGAGTCGCATTCGCGCTTAGCAAACATCTCAGTGAGGGCTGTAGGCTTCTAACTCTATTTCTATCATGAACTCAGGCAGAGCCAATCCTTTTACCTCCAGCCAGCTGCCTGTTGGAAACTCTCCTTTGTAAATTTTGTTTCGATAATCACCCGAAACCTCAAGGAAGGCTGCCATATCCGTAGTAAACACGTTCTCGACAATTACATTCGAGAATCCCAGTTCATAGTGCTCGAGGACTTTTTGTAGATCGGCATAGACGTTAATCATTTGCTGCTCGATGTCCCCAACCGCAGTGGGGCTTCCATCATCATTCATGCTGACGGCGCCAGAGATCTTCACATCGTTGCCGATTTTTACAGCGTGAATGTAGCCGTAGGCCTTCTCTACCTCCGGACGAAGGGAGAAATACTCAGGCTTCAACTCTTCACTCTGAGAGACGAGGCTAATGCAGGCCAGGGTCATAAAAACGAATAGTTTTAGATACAAGGGTTTTCTCCTCAAGGGATAAGATAAAGACGCGCTAAACGGTGCGACAGAGAAGCCTAGGATTTAATCGATTGCGGCTTACAAAAGCAAGTGGTTCTCAAAGGAGCAGGTCTCTGCTTTCGTTGTTTACGCCGCTCTACAGTAAGCTCTGTTCGTCTGGCAGGCGACTTAAACCTTGTGCTCTAATTGTCGTCACCATGTTTCCCAATAGTGATGCAAAAGAGACAGTCGATGATTCTTCGAAGCCTAACAGCGCACGTAAAAGACCAGAATTGGTTCGCGGTGTGGGTGGATTTTGCCATCGTTGTTATTGGTGTTTTTATTGGTATTCAGGTTTCGAACTGGAACGAGCGGCAGGCGGATAAACGAATTGGGGAGGAATATGTTGCGCGTATTCTGCTTGAGCTCGATATCACGGAGGAAACATTTCAACGGAACCTGGACTTTTCTGAGTGGGTCATTGATTACACCCTGCGTGCGCTTGATTTATTGGAGTTTGAGTCAGGGGACCTTGATGCCGAGTTCGTTGTTGCCAGTTTCATCGCGGCGCACGAAATTGTTGGTTATATAAAGCGCGATGTTTACGACGAACTGCTGTCTGTCGGCTCTCTCAACAAGATTGCGAACCTGGAAGTACGTGAACGTATCCAGAATTTCTATCAGATCGAGCAAGATCTGTTTGATATGGGCACGACGGAAAACACCTATCAGTTCGACTTGCGCGGCGCCTTGCCCCACGACGTCATCATGATCCTGCGAAAGTCCTGCAGCGCAAGGTACACCGATAAGCTGGGGACGATATCGCGACTTCCCAGGACTCAGGAGGATTGCATGTCGGCATTATCGTCAGAGCAGCTATCGCGTGCCCTCGCTAACCTCGAGGCCGCCGATATACGCCGCAGTCTGCGCCAGGCGTTCGGCGACTATCAGAATAAGCAACGGGATTTCATGGATGTGCTTGAGAAGGTGCGTGAGCTGAAGGGCTTCCTTAAAGGCCAGCTTGCTCCGCTCCCGTCCTAATGAGTGAGTCGGGTCCTCCATCGCTGAACGGTGTCCTCAACACCCATCAGGCCTGAAATGGGCTCAACTGAATGGATCCGAAATGCCCTGCGTAGGCGTGAATCGCGGGAGAACCGCCCAGGTGCATGAGCAGCACCTTTGTGTTCCTGTCCAGGCGTCCATCCTCGATCAACTTTAAAAGCCCATGAACTGCCCGGCCCTCATAGACGGGGTCGGCGATTAAGCCTTCTTTGCCAGCCAGGAGGCGAATGCTGTTAATGATCTCCTCATCGGGCGCTCCGTAATCATTGTTGCTGGAGGCGATGATCTCGACGTCCTGCGCGTTAACGCGTGCACTTAGGTCCAACTCCTTTAAGGCCGCGTTGGCCAGCTCCAGCACTCTCGCTTTCTTTATGGCTACTTCACCATCATCAGATATGCCGACGATGCGGGTCTCTATGCCCAAAGCGGCAAATCCCGCCAGCAGTCCCGCCTGGGTGCTACTGGAGCCCGTGCAGTGCACAAGGTAGTCAAAGCGGATGTCGGCTGCATCCATCTGCGAAGCAATTTCCGCAGCACACTTGATGTACCCAAAACATCCGAGTCGATGCTCCGACGCGCCGCCGGGTATCAGGTAAGGCTTATGACCCTGCGCCCGGAGAAAGGCCATGAATTCGTCGAGGGGACCCTGATCCTCAATCGGTCGCTCCGTTTCATCCACGTACAGATCCGCGCCTATAAGATGACTTATCAGTAAGTTGCCCACTATTCGGTATTGAGGACTAGCATCTTTGGTCCACGCATAATGCAGCAGTGAGCATTTGAGACCGGACTTGGCTGCGGCGGCGGCAGTCTGACGCGTATGATTCGATTGAATCGCCCCAACGGTCACCAACATGTCGGCGCCTTTGGCCAGCGCGTCTCCTACCAGAAATTCCAGCTTGCGCGTTTTGTTGCCGCCTCCTTCCAAGCCCGTGAGGTCATCTCGTTTCATCCAAAGCTCGGGAACACCAACCGCCGCTGCGAAATTGCTGAGGGGGTGCATTGGCGTCGGTAAGAGAGCCAGCGGCATGTGGGGTAGGGCATCTAAACGGGCTTTAAGTTGGTGCAGTGCATCCGCGTTGGTCATTTCGGCGTCCTCAGGGGGGGAGGTTTATAGTGCGCCGATTCCGGTTGAATGTTAGAGGCTGTCTGAGGAGCCGTCGTCGCAATTCTGATTTTGCATCATATTCTTCAGCAGCGCATGTTCGCCGATGAGGTTTTGGTACTCTACGACCTCTACTCAGAGTCAGCGCGTGAGCTTGCAGTCGCGGTTACGGTCTCTTCAACTGATTAAATTGGCGCGGTGATGGATCAACAGAATTTCTTTATCGGTTTTGCGCAATTAGCATTGGTTTTGACAGGCTTTTCACGTCATACAGCCGTCAGGAGTAATCGACCTTGATTCTCGCTAAATTTGCTAACGCGGTACGCGGTCACGACTGGTTTACCGCACTGATAGAACTCATCCTTTTGGTCATGGGTATATTCTTTGGCTTTCAGTTAGACCGTTGGAATGACGAACGTCTGGATCGCGAAACGGTCAGTGAATATCGTTCACAGCTCATCAACGATCTGGAAGTCGAGCGCAGCGATATTACCGCGCTCATTGCGTATCACGAGTCTGTAAGAGACTACTCGGAACTCGCTCTGACCGCCTGGGATGAAGAACCTCAAGCGGGACCAGAAGAGCTTGTTGTCGCGCTTTATCAGGCGTCAAATGTTCTGCCCTTCACTTCTGCGCGCGGCGCGTACGATGCCCTGTCAGCGAATGGTCTCATCGATCTCATAGGCGATCTGGGCCTTCGATCCAGGCTGGCGTCATACTATGGGCAGGGGACGGATCGATTTTTTGAAGAGGAAAAGCGTTACCGCCGAGAAGTTCGTGGCGTGATGCCGATCCAGGTGCAAAGGCGTGTGCTCGATACCTGCGTTGTTTTATCGACGGACAACGCGATCAGCGAGACTTTTAGCAGTGAATGCAATCTGGAGCTAGAGCCTGAATACCTGAGTGAGGTACTGGAGTCGATCAGGCAGCATCCCAGGCTGCTCTACTACCTGCGCGAAGGCATATCAAGAGATTCTGTTTTTATATACCTCATGAATGCAAAGTTTGAATCGCCACCAGTTTGCTAGACACCTTTCAGCCATACAAAATGGCTATCAGAGAGGTGTTTATGAGCAACAAGCGTTACCCCGAAGAATTCAAGAGAGAAGCCGTTCGCCAGATCACGGATCGCGGCTACAGCGTGGCGGACGTGGCCAGTCGGCTGGGCGTGACGACGCACAGTCTGTATGCCTGGGTGAAGAAGTACGGGCCGGCTGCTGAGCAACATCGAGTGGAGGCTGATGATCAGGCCGAGATTCGTCGGCTACAAAAAGAGCTTAAGCGTGTCACGGAGGAGCGTGACATTCTAAAAAAAGCCGCGGCGTACTTCGCGAGCCAATCCGAGTGAGGTACGCTTTTATTCAATCCCATCGCCACCAGTTGCCGGTGCGGCATCTGTGTTCTTTGCTTAACGTTCACCCCAGCGGTTTCTATGCGTGGCGTCGACAGCCGCTATCGGCTCGCGGTTGTGAGGACAAGCGGCTCTCTGGCCTGATCAAGCAGTTCTGGCTCGAGTCCGGTGCTGTGTATGGCTATCGGAAGATCCATCGTGATTTGCATGAAATAGGCGAGTGTTGCGGCCCCAACCGTGTCCACCGTCTCATGAAAGACGCTGGAATCAGGGCGCAGGTTGGATATCGCAAGCCACGGCATAAGGTTGGCAAAGCGCATGATGTGACGCCTAACGTACTGCAGAGACAGTTTAATCCGGCTGCGCCGAACGAGCGATGGGCGACCGACATCACCCATATTCGGACCCACGAAGGCTGGTTGTACCTGGCCGTGGTCATCGACTTATTCTCGCGCCGGGTGATTGGCTGGTCGATGCAATCACGGATCACGAGCGATCTGGTTCTAGATGCCTTGTTGATGTCGGTGTGGCGTCGCAAGCCGGTGAGCAAGGTACTTGTTCATTCGGACCAGGGCAGTCAATACACAAGCTATGACTGGAGCGCGTTTCTACGCGCAAACGGCCTTGAGGGCAGTATGAGCAGACGCGGCAACTGCCATGACAACGCAGTCGCTGAAAGCTTCTTCCAGCTACTGAAACGCGAGCGCGTGAAGCGCAAGATATATCCGACCCGGCAGGATGCCCGGGCCGATATCTTTGACTATATCGAGATGTTCTACAACGTCAGACGCCGGCATGGCTCGAACAGCCTGCTGTCACCTGTAGACTACGAACAGCATCACGAAAAACAGCTGGAAAGTGTCTAGAGAACTGGTGGCGATTCAGTTAGAGTTTTTAAACAGGCTATTAGAAGAGCTACGGTCGGTCTGAGTGCAATGCTACGCGACGTAGAAGACAAGCATGAAACCAACGATTGCCCTCATTGGGCTGGTTTTTTCGACGCTGGCAGTCGCAGACGATAGCGGCTCAAGGGGTTTCCCCGTTCTTGAAGGTCCCTACATGGGGCAGGAGGCCCCCGGCATGCGAGCTGAGGTCTTTGCGCCTGGTGTGATCTCTACAGAAGCCTCCGAGCGCAGCCGCGGGTTTTTAGAAGTGCAGTTACCAGAAGAACGTTTAAATCCATGAGTTCTCGGGTGCACTTGGGTTCTAGCAGATTGCGAGCCCCGAAATGACCTGACGCAGGCTTCGCAAATTGTATGTTTTGGGGCATTCACAGCAACTGCGCGACATGTCCGTTGTCCGTCCAACCTAGACTTTTGCTTCCGGGGTCTAAGCTGGCATCTGATCAGATCAGGTGCTGACAATCGAAACTCGGCCGATACCATCTGGCGTTAGTTTCCAGAGGCTCGTAAAAGTCCTTATGCTAAAAGAATTCAAAGGCCCCTTCGGGCGGGAGCATTAAAAATGCCGCATGAGAGTTTCCTTATTGGATTTGCACAGCTCAGCCTAATCGCGACTGGCTTTCTATCAGTGCTTTTCGTTTTCATGGCGCCCGAAGGTGGTGGCTCCCGTGTCAACACGTTTCATGCGTTTCCCGTACTTATGGGAAGTCTAATTTGTTTTGTGGCATCTATACTGCCACTGCTTCTGACTGCTTATGGATTTGAGGGTAGGGTCCTGTGGTGGTGGGCCAGTGTTGCAGCGTTTGGTTTAGGAACAGGCTTCTTTGCGGTGGGTGGTTGGTTGACCATCCAGTTGACCAAAGCGGAGTTCAAAGAACTAGGGCCGATTCATGTGATCGCGGCATATGTGCCGGGGACGGTCGCAATGTTGCTGCTCGCGTGGAACATCTTTGGTGATGTTCGTAGCGGGCATTACCTGACGGCGCTTGTGCTCACGTTTTTGGCGAGCTTGATTGGATTTGTAGCATTTGCGATACAAAAAGTATTCTACTGGTGAGTCTGGCTTCGAGCCGATTACGCCCCGGGGATTCTGAGATGCTTACCCGATCTTAGGACCGTCTTTAGGCGTTATGAGACATCGCTAGAGACCGCTTCCGCCTAGGAGCTGAAGTTCGGGCTCATGTTTAGTCGGTTTCTACTCTCGATCCGAAGCGGCCATCCCGCCCTTGTAGTACATAGCGCAAACCCTCGTTGCCGATTCGAACTTGTGCTTTCCCCTTCCCTCTACCAGTTTGCGCCACTATTGACCGCTCAATAGCCCGCCACCGGAATCCGATGACCGCGCTCATGCTTCCCGCATTCGCAGCAGACTGAGCCCAAGCCAAAGAAACCAAACAATCTGTGAGAGCCCAAACATATCGGTAAACATATCCAAGGGGAGGGTCGTTGCAAGGCCAAAAGCGCCGACAAGACAGCCCAGGCTGTTCAACGCCCTCGGCAATACCCCGTATTTGAGACCGAGCAGACTCACGCCAGCTACCCATAACCCACCAACAAGTTCGTTACCGCCACCCAGACTGTCGCCGAGCATCGAGACAACTCGCCATAAGTGGAAGGCGGCCTCCGAGCTGTCGGGCAGAAGGCCGACAACATGCTGCAGGCCCGTGACATAGATCATTCCACTAGCCATGACGAGCCCAACCCAAACTGCGCCAAGCAGCGAAGTGAGTGACGCTGCTGGCCCGTAGGGGCTTAGCAAGTCATGCAATCCGGCAACCATGACAGCCAGCAAGGCTCCGAACAAAATATAGATTGAGCCATAGGCGATAGAGACGGCCAGCTGATTCTCATCTAAAAACCGGAGTCTTTCTTCCTGAGTGCCCTGCGACGGGTAATCGAAGAACGCGCCAAAATAAACGAAAGCTGCAATGTAAATAAGGGCCATCGCGAGTCCGGAAAAGCCTGCAGCGGAGCGTAGACTAATCATCGGGACTTCAGTGCCCGCTACGCGATGTGGATTATAGTGTGTCAAAGTGAACTGCTCGCGTCCTGTAATTGACGCGTTACACTAACGCATTCCGGTTGATCTCAAATACTAACCCGCGACAAACTGATTCGATTTCACGATAGACGACTGCCTCTGGCCGAAAGCAGCCGTTAACGTCATGGTGATTCTTCCCCACGCTAAAGACCGCCTTGAGGTGTTCTGAGCCGTCATTAAAGATCGCCTCCGCCTATTTTGAGTCGTTAGGGCAAAATTGCAGCGATGTCCGCTTTCGACCCGATGCCGACTCGGATTCAGACTTCACGAACCCTCTGCCTCTAGCAGTCCAACCATTTCCTCAGCAACCAGCGCTGCGGACGGCAAAAACATGGACGAGACGATCCGTTGATCCATGACGACTGCATTTTTGTCTGCCAGTGTCTGCTTGTTCTGAGCCAGCGCGCCATTCTTAAGAAGCTGGTCCTCAACGAGGAAAGGCAATAACTTGCCTTGCTCAGCCCAAGGCTTTGAGCGCTCCGTCGAGTTAGGAAATCCAGCGACTCGCTTGTCTTTAACCAGATATACGCCATTGCTCATCGTGGCATTGGCGAAGCCACCCGGGCCATGGCCACAGCCGCCCACAACACCCCCGGATTCGTAGACCTCACCGATGATGCTCATCAATTTCTCATTGGAAGCGACGTCGAACAATGTTCCGTAGCCTCCACCGACGTAAACGGCCTGATACTGATCGACGTCAACCTCACTAGGTTTGAGTGTATTTGCCGTTTTACCCAGAAAGTTCTGGTGCGCAATCGCATAACTACTGATCCCAATAGGCTCCATCATAAATTCGACGCGACCACCCTGAGGCGACACAAAATCGACTTCATAGCCATGGATAACAAAGATGTGGAAGGGCGGCGCATACTCCCATAAGTTGTTGCGGGCATCGTGTTGCTCAGGGTCGCCCATATGAAGCACGTTTGAAGCCACGAAGAGAACTTTCTTTTGGGCTTCAGCGAATGCTGGATTAGGCGCGAACCATGCGGCAAACAAACAGAACGCGATTGATAAGGTATGTGTTTTTCTCATCGAAAGGTCCAAGTTGAGGAACCTCCTGATTCTCGTTTTCAGCCAAGGGAAAGTGGAGCCGGGCGTGCTAGCCGACTGCGCGTTGTTGTATCTCGAGGCGAGATCTTAGCGCGAGCGACTCAACATGCCTTGGAAGTTTAGATAAGTTGAACTAATTTTGCGCCAGATGGCGGCTCCTGGCCGAAAGCAGTCTTGAAATCCTCTTCACTTGGCCTTCACCGACCGGCCGCTTTGAGGTCAGACTGTGTCAAAACTCGCCTCGGTACTTCTCGCACCGATTTGCTGCGCACAGCAGAACCGCTCGACTCACTGAGAGGCCCTTGCGGCGTCGCAGATTTCCTTGGCAGTTATTCGGTTTTCAAAGCGCGTCGCTCAGAATCGCGCACACGCGGCCTCAGATTATAGATTTCTAGGCGCAAAATGAGGCTGCTTAGCCCCTTATCGCCGCCATCAGCGGCACAACACCAAACATCTGCAACATCCGTTTGAGGTTGTAGGACAGGACATGCAGGCTCATCTCCGTGCTGACGTGTTTGAGCGTCTTCATCTGGAAGTGCGTCGGCCCCAACCAGGACTTGATCGTGCCAAACGGGTGCTCCACCGTGCTGCCGCGAATGCGCATGCAGTTCGACAGACGGTCCACCCGATCCTCCATCGCCTCCAGTATCTCTTCATGTTCCCAGCGACCCATACGGCGTTCCTTGCCCGTCGTGCATTTTGGCTTTAGCTCGCACTGCGGGCAGGCCGACGACCAGTAACGACGCATCGAATGCTCTTTTGAGTTATCTGTGAACCGATAGATCAATCGCTCGCCGGCAGGACATTCGTATTCGTCGTCTTCCGGCTGGTAGACAAAGTCTGCTCGAGCAAACAGTCCTTTGGCCTGGTTGTTCGAGGTTTGAGTCTTGGGCACGTAGGTCGTAATGCCAGCGTTCTCGCAGGCCAATATCTCGGCCCCACTAAAGTAACCGCGGTCCGCCAGTACCGACAGGTCCTCGCGGTCGGTCGCTTCTTTGGCTTGGAGCGCCATGTTGGCCAATTGCGAACGGTCGTGACCGATGTTGGTGACTTCGTGGGCTACGATTAAATGGTGCTCTGTATCCACAGCGGCCTGTACGTTGTAGCCGACAATCGCTTTGCTGCGCGCTGCGGTGGACATTACGCGTGCGTCAGGATCAGTCAGGGATATCTGTTGGTCCGGTGTTGCCAGCATCCGGACCTCCAGCTTTTTTAGTGCCTGAATCTCCTCCTTGAGCGCCGCGATTTTACTTTCCAGTCGATCGGTCTTGGTGTGACTGGCCTCACTGTCGCGCCGGTCGGCGCTGGCGATCTGATCCAGATAGCGGGCGATGCTGTCGTCGATCTGCTCCAGGCGTCTCTTGATCTTGGCTTTGCTGAAGTTGCGATTGCGGTTGTTCACCGCTTTGAACTTGCTGCCATCAATCGCCACAAAGGCATCGCTGAATAAATTGAGCTTGCGGCACAACATGACGAACTCTCGACACACCAGGCGAATGGCTTCACCGTTGTTCTTGCGAAAGTCAGCGATGGTTTTGAAGTCCGGCGTCAGTCTGCCCGTTAACCACATCAACTCGACATTGCGCCCGGCCTCGCGCTCTAACCGGCGAGACGATTGGATGCGATTGAGGTAACCGTAGATATAGAGCTTCAGCATCATCGCCGGGTTATAGGCGGGTCGACCCGTGACGGCGGGAATTGTTTTGAAACCCAAACCGGAGAGGTCCAGCTCATCGACGAACACGTCGATGACGCGAACCGCGTTCTCTTCTGCGATGTAATCGTCAATGCGTTCAGGAAACAGCGTGGCCTGTGATCGGCTTTCGCCCTCGATGAATCCACTCATGGCAGCAACTCTTCAGCGAGAAAGTTGAATCATATCTCGGTGAGAAGTTTTCACACAGTCTGAGGTGTTTTGAGACATCGCTAGCGACCGCTTCCGCCTACGAGCGGTCATCGGTAGGCTGGATTGACAAAGGTCCGCTTCCGACCCATAAGTGATACCACACCACCGTTCAATGCTACAAAAAGCGCGGTGTTCTCTCTCTGTACTGCACGAATGCTTTGCCATATTTCTTGGTCATCCATGGGTCTTCCACCCAGGGTGCGACGATATATAGTGCAGCCCACAACGACAGCAACACAGTCACTTTCCACGACGGCACCACAATCGCCCAACCCACCATGCCAATGATCGATGCGAGATAGATAGGGTTTCGGCTAAATCGATATACGCCTGACGTTCGAAGGCCATCAGGCTTGCCAAAGGCATTTCGCCAGCCGAGATAGTTTGTCCAGAAAAGGGCGCAGCCAAACCCGATAATGAATAAGGGTAGCCCAGCGTACAGGCGGTTTTTTTGTCGGTTCAAAATCAAGTGCCGATACCGTTAACAACCCATAAAAGTAGCTGCGAAATAGGACCCGAAATGCTGTGTGCTGCCAACCCTCTGCATTGGGTGGCGGCCAAGAGGAACGGTGCTTTTTCACAATGCCAAACAAGGTCAGTCCCGCTATCGCCAGCATTGCCGAAGTCGAAATCGAGAACATCCAGAGTGACACGTCATCCTTCATATGTCGTATCAAACGCCGTATGTCATCATGAGCGTGTGAGCGGGTCGCCGAACGACCGTTCGAAAATTAGAACGGATGATCGGAGATGTAGCGCCGCAAAAATTCTGCACTCACTCTAGAACCGACATGCATGCCATTCAAAGGCTGATTCGAACTCCGACATTGGCGATGAATCCATCGATTGGAGCCCAAGCATCGACTGTCCAACGACCATTGTTAGCCTGAGACGGGAGCAATAGCGGATCCTCTTTCGTTTGTCGGACATCCAAAATGTTCTCTAGATTTAGGAACAGGCGGTATCGGCCCAAATACATCTCTCCCAGAAGTCCTACATGTATGTAGGGTTCGCTTTCGTCCCGGTAAGGATTGTCTTCGAGCGTCTGCTCACCAACGTAATAGACCTCCAGACCAACGCGTCCCTTGTTTTCAGCTTCCCAAATCGACACCAAGCCTGCGGAGTGCGTTGGGGTTAGCGGCACTGCACGGTTCATTGGGCTATCTAACACGGGCTCTCGGGTGTCGAGATAAAGATAATTTGCAGTGATCGTGAAGTCGCCCTGACGCCATCGCCCCATTGCTTCTAAGCCTTTCGTTCGCGTTGTCCCTTCCTGATTAGTCAGCCGCACACGATCCGTCCCCGCGTCTTCTAAACGAACCGCATCCTCAATTGCAGATCCGAACAGCGTGAGGCTAGTCTCGAATTCGCCGGATGTGTAGCCGACATCGAGCGAAACCGTTTCTGCGGTTTCCGCTACCAGTTCAGATAGCGGCTCAAGCCGTGAAAGCCCCGTTGCCTCTGTTTCTTCGATAAATGGCGTTGGTGCGTAGAACCCACGCCCCCAAGAAGCGCGAATTGACCATAACCCTGGTCGATACTGGAGAGATAGGCGCGGACTGAATTGGTCTCCAAAGTCACTATGATTATCCCATCGAGCGCTAGCAGCGATGCTAAGCTGATCGTTGATATCTCTGTCTAACTGACCAAACACTGCGGGCGACTCGTAACTGTAATCGAAGCTGGGAAAAGCATCGGAATCATAGCGATCTGCTTGGTATGCAAGCCCGGTGACCCAAGTTGTCATGGCCGAGTCCCCCGTTACCGAGCCCTCGATCAGGGTCGTGCTGTGCGCATCGCTTTCTAGGAGTGTGCCAAACTGATGATCATGTTGCTGGTTCGTCCCAGAAGCGCGCAGTTGAGCTAACCCCCAATTGCCTAGAGGCTTTTCGAACGTTGCGCCTAGGTCAAAGCGCTCAGTGTCTTGGTTTAGGGGGTAGGGTTCTCCCGTGGGTAGCGTATTCCCACTACTCGTCCCACCTCGCCGCGCCTCGGTCATCGCGCCCATAGTGAGATACGCGCGTCTGCCATCGTCTCCATCGTAAAACAGCCTTGGTCGGATGCCGAAGCGGTCGTAGGCGGCCATATCAACCCAACCGTCATCGTCCAAGTCCTGCGCCGACTGGCTATTAATAGTCGTTAAGAGCGATCCACCCCAACTTGGGCTGAATTGCCGCGAAAAGTAACCTGAAACGTCTTGAGCATCTCGCGAGGTCGCGTTAACGATAACCTCCCCCTCGGGCTCGTCAGTTGGCCGCTTGGAGACTAGATTGATGACTCCGCCGAGGGCTTGGCCCCCATAAAGAGCTGATGCCGCCCCTTTAATTACCTCCACCTGCCGTAGGTCGCTTGGCGGAATTTGTAGTAGGCCCAGTGAGGAAGCCTGTCCCCCGTAAAGTGGCAATCCATCCGCCAGTAACTGAGTATAACGACCGCGCATTCCATAGGTGCGTATGTTCGCTGAGCCTAAGGCTGGCGACGTGACTTGCACTCGCAAACCACCAGTTGGGTTCTACCCCGATTTTACGGACACTTCAAAGAAGCCCGATAATGGGCAAAAGGAGTGTTTATGTCCAAGAGAAGGAAGTACAGCCCAGAGTTTAAGCGCGGTGCTGTGCAGCAAGTTCAACAGCCTGGCGTAAGCTGCGCACAGGTGGCTCGGGAGTTGGGCATCGGGCCCAACTTGCTGACCCGCTGGAAGCGTGAGGCCGAATTGGAGGGTGCCAGGGCCTTCGGTGGCACGGGCAATGCGCGCGATGAAGAAGTTGCACAACTGAGGCGCGAGCTGGCCCGGGTGAAGAAGGAACGCGATTTTTTGCGCGAAGCGGCAACGTTCTTTGCAAAGGGATCGTCCTGAGGTACCAGGCGATTCAGCGTTGTCGCAGTGAATTCCCCCTCCGCATGATGTGCCGGTGCCTAAAGGTGTCGCCTAGCGGCTATTACGACTGGGAGAGGCGTTTACCCAGTGATCGGCATGTCGACAACGAGCGGTTGCTTAGGCGTATCCGCGAGATCCACGAAGACAGTCGAGGTGCCATTGGCGCCCCGCGCATGCATGAGGACCTAAGCGATGCCGGTGAGACTGCCAGCAAGAATCGCATTGCTCGCCTTATGGCACGCGATGGCCTACAAGGCTGGCCTCGTAAGAAGAAGCGAGGTCAGCGCGGCAGACCGGGCTTACCGCCGCCAGGCGTGCGTAATCTTTTGGAGCGAGATTTCAACGCATTGGAACCGGAGACCAAGTGGGTCACCGACATTACCGAGTTCAAGACGGATGAGGGCAAGCTGTTTTTGTGCGTTGTCGTCGACCTCTTTAACAAGATCGTAGTGGGTTGGTCGATGCATCATCGTCAGGATCGCCAAATGGTTCTTAGAGCGATTGAGATGGCCTTATGGCAACGCCAAGGCGGGTGGTCTGTCATTCTGCATTCTGATCGCGGTACGCAATTTCGCAGCGGCGATTACCAGCGGTTTCTCAAGCAAAATGCACTGGTCTGCTCAATGAGCGCCGTGGGTCATTGCGGTGACAACGCGGCTTGCGAAGGCTTCTTTGGTCTTCTGAAACGGGAGCGCACTCACCATACAAAATATCGGACTTTGGATATCGCTAAAGCAGATATATTTGACTACATCGAGCGATTCCATAATCCTCGCATGAGACGAAGAGTGGCAAGGCAAGACCTGAAGTTTTCAGGCGTTTTAAAACCGTCCGTGGAATCGGGGTAGAACCCGTTTCGTTGAGCATCATAGAGATGTTGCCAGGACGCATCGATATCTTTTCGTCGACCTCTTCTTGAGATAACACCTCAACTCTGAGGGTTTGATCCTGTACGCGCCGCCCAGATCGGGTAGCTTGAACCACTATCTCTTCAATCTCATTAGCCTGAGCCTTGGCCGCATCGCCAAAAGACATCGCTGATAGGCAGAGGGTAAAAAGGTACATGGCACGCAATTCAGTAAAGCGAATCCACGATATGTCTGATCTGTCCTTTCGCAATGCTAGATCCATCGAGCAGTACTCCTACGGTAGGTTTCAAAGTCTTTGCCAAAGCGGCGCGCGAGCTCTTGTTCTTCTGGAATGATCTGTAAATAGTTGATCGCCAACACGAACAGTAGCGGCGAAGTGAAAGCCGCTACGTTTTGTAGTAAGAAGGCAACTCCGACTAAGACTGCTGCCATAGCGAGATACATAGGATTACGCGAGTAACGATACAACCCCGTCTGTACCAATCGGTTGGCTTCTGACGGCGACATCGGATTGACAGTGGTCTTAGCTCGGATGAACGCCACTACCGAAGCGGCGAGGCAGAAGCCGCCGAATGCTATCAGGGCCCAACCGAAAACCCCTAGAGAGCTAGAGTGGTAGGCAAGCTGTGGTATGGATTCGGCAGCCACGTAGCCGATCAAGGCACAGGCAAGGAGGTACGCTAGCGGCGGGGTTTTAAGTTTCACCCAAATGCCTCATGTTTTTTTGAAGAGGCTTTCCGATCAGACCGGAGTTCGAGTAGGGCCTGACTAAAGATAGCTGAAGACGATTTTAGGAACAGACAAGCCAGCAGCGCACCGACCACTAAATCCGGCCAGGCCGACCCGGTCCACGCAACCAGCCCGCCGGCTGCGATGACGCCAACGTTGCCAATAGCGTCGTTCCGCGAGCAAAGCCAAACGGATCTGACGTTGCTGTCTCCATCGCGCCACTTCAGCAGAATGAGGACGCTCGCCACGTTCGCCAGCAAGGCCAAAAAGCCAATGCTGCCCATTGTCTGCGCGTCTGGGGTCATTCCCTCAAAGTAGCGAATGGCGGTAAGTACCAAGATGAATAACGCCATTGCCCCAAGCGAGGCTGCCTTGAATAGCGAGGCTAGAGCGCGTGTCCTTACTGCAGCGCCTATCACTAAGAGGCTCAGCGCATAGGTCACCGTGTCGCCGGCGAAATCGAGAGCATCCGCCTTTAGCGCTTGAGAATTGGCGACAAGGCCTGCAGACATCTCGATGCCGAACATCACGGCATTGATCGCTATCACTGCCCAAAGCGCTCTTTTGTATCCAATAGATCCACCTTCAAAGGGTGGGGACTCACAGCATCCAGACATCGACCTGGCTCCTTGACTAGTTTGGCAATGCGGGAGATTCTAAGTCCTACAGCGACTGTAGAATCAAGCCCTAAGTGCTAGGTGTGTCATGAAACTGATGCCTATCGGAAAATTGTCAAAGCTTGCTGGCGTAAAGATAACGACGATTCGTTATTACGAGTCTATCGGCCTTATCAGTGAGCCCCTTCGAAGCGACAGCGGGCGGCGACTCTATGCTGAAGAAGCGGTGCAGAAGCTTTCCTTCATTAGGCACAGCAGAGACCTTGGCTTTTCGATAGATTCCATTGAGGGTCTGTTGGAGCTTCAGTCTCGGCCTGATCAAGACTGTTTGGACGTTGAACGTATCGCGCGTGGCCAGCTAGGAGAAGTCCAAAAGCGGTTGATTCAATTGCAAGCTCTGGAATCCGAGCTCAAGCGGATGATCAAAGGGTGCAGTGGTGGCGTTGTCGGAACCTGTAAAATTATGGCCGCGCTGAATGATCATGAAGAATGCCAATCTGATGAGCATGAGCGAGTTCTATCGCTGTAAATTGATGCGTTTGGCTAACGCTTTGAGCACTCCCTTTTCTTTGAATCGCTGAACTTCCGCTCCGTAGCCGAACGCGGTCTTAAAAAAAACACGTGATTTGACCTTCACCGACCGGCCGCTATGAGGTGTTTTGAGAAATCGCCAAGGACCGATCTCGCCTATTTTGAGTCGTTGGGAGAATCTTGGGCCTTCGCCCCAACCGCCACTCCAAGCCAACATAGCTACATGTTTCCAGCTAGCAGAAGTACTATGTTCGCAGACGACTTCTCATCGGCTTCCGAGAACATCGATTGAAATACACCGAGCTTAATGACTTCATACAAACGATTGCTACGGTTGGCGCAATTATTGGCCTGCTGGCTGTTGGGTATGAGCTACGGCAGGGTCACAGAATTGCACTAGCAAGCCAGTATCAGGCGCGTGCAGAGGCCACTCAGGAGCTGTTCCTCACGATGATGGAGTCAGGAATCGTTCCTGACCCCCTTAAAAGTAGCGTTGATAATGAAGCGAAAGCGCAACGAGTTAATCTGTGGCTTTGGCTTTGGACGCAATACGACAATCACTTTTATCAGCACGAGGCAGGATTTCTGGATGAGGAAGCATGGGTCGCTCAGGTGAGTAATATTCGAGAGTTGTATGGCCTGTGCGAGGGGCGTTTTGTTTACGACTGGCGAAAGGCTGGTCTGAGATCTAGTTTCATCGCTTTCATCGAATCGAGCGACGATCCCTGCGAAATCAGCGACTGACTGTTATCGAAAACCCGCCCAGGTTAGGCCATCTGTTTATGGCCGAAAGTGGCTGTAAAAATAGTTGAATTCCCCCTGAGCTAATGACCGCCCTGAGATGTTTTGCGACATCGCCAGGGACCGATCTCGCTTATTTTGAGTCGTTCACAGCATCCCGAGCCAAGGGCCGCTGTCGAACCGCAATGGAAAACTGATAGGCTCGCTCGCTTTCGCACGCAAGATCATGACTCGTATAGAAAGCTAGCCTTCAGTCCGGTTTCCAAGAAAACTTCACTTTCTCTTTACATGCTTCCGAGCTCAATTTTTATGAGCTTCAGAGCGGTCTCGGCGCTAGCGAACTCTCTCTCCCACCAATAGAGTCGAAGAGTACGATTGCGAAGTATTACCTGGAGATGAGGCTCGGCCGATTTCAGTTTTTCCCAATCGTATGCCTCCACTATCTGGCTAGGATCGTAGCTTTTGTCAGCACGGAACCAAACAGCTTCTTCAATAACTCCCTCATCGCGCTTCTTTAGCGCCTGGTCGAGGAGTGTGAGGTCGGCTTCTCTTTGGCGGGCATAGTCATTCAGCGCTTTTCGTAGCTCAGGGTTCCGGATGCGAGATGCGAGATAGCGTGCCCGTCGCGACAAGCTCATCGTATGTAGGTGCCATTTCGGTTACCGCCCATGCGATGACGCTTCCCGCGATCTGATCCTGAAGAGCTGCCGTGAGCCCTGGGTCCACACCGGATCGAATTGTGGAGATAAGTTCACCCACCTGCGCGGCAGATGCACGGTACATGGGCATGCGTCTCTCACCGAAGGCAACGATCTCCTCAAAATCATCCATCAGTCGCGACAGTAGAACCTCGTCCCGCGCTTGTTGAATCCGTGCCTCGTTCCAGTTGGCAACTTGGATACCGATGAACACACCGACCACGACAATCAGGAGGTCGATGCCTACCGCAAACCAGTTCTGATCGCGCACATGCTTGGTGATGCTACGCAGCAGCATTGGGATTACCTCAATTTGGCGTTTATTGAGGATACAACGAGATTGCGTTGTATGGTCTCTTCTGGCCTAAAGCCGTGGTAAAAACTACGTGATTTGGCCTTCACGGACCGGCCGCTATGCAGTGTTATGAGACATTGCTACAGACTGCGTTCGCCTATTTTCAGTCGTTGGGAGAGTGTTGAGCCAACCACTGATTTCGAGCCATAACGCTCGCTATTTGAGCCGGTTCTGAGCGTTAGTTATCGGGATAGCAGCCGTACCCCTTGGTGTATCACTCAGGTTCTATTGAGCGCGAGTATTGCTCCGCAGCCATGATGACTTCCGCTGCGCGCTCTAACGTGACTGTCTGCCAATCTAGAAGCAGTTCGACGCCGCGTAGACAATTCAACGCCCCAAGATACAACTCCAATGATTCAACTTGACTAGATAGCTGCGACTTAAACAGCGAGCCCTCGGCGAATCCGCCGTTTCTTGCAGCGTTAGTTACATCGTGGAGGGGTGCGCCATGTAAAAACAAATAGTCCAGAATTACCGGCGTCGCTATATCCAGCCTGTCCGCTTGAATCCCCCAATCGCGCAACGCGCGTTTCAGTGCCTGAGACTGGATGATGTTTATCTTGCCCGTGCTCAGTAGTTCTCTGTAAGCAGGAGTGCTTATGGCGGGCGACAACAGGCTTATCCCCAAGGAGCGCTCCGCGACAGTTAGAGCCTCCTGTTCACTAACACCGCCGCTTACTTCGTTGATAAGTTCCTGGAGAATCTCCTTGTCTTTCTTGTAGGTCAGCAAGTTCTGGTTTAGCTTTCCTTCAAGCTCCTTGAATTCGGCCAACAGCCTTGAAACGAGAACGCTCTCCTCTTGCTGCGTGAGCCTTGAAGAATTCCAATTTGCGACCTGAATACCGATGTAAACGCCGATCACGACAATACAGAAGTCGATACCGACGGCAAACCAGTTTTGATTGCGCACATGCTCTGTAACGCGTCGTAGCAACATTGGGCGGCTCCACATTTGACAGCTTCGAGCATACAGAAGTCTTCGTAAAATCGCTGCACCTGAACGATAGCGACGGCCCAACCTAGGCTGCGCGGCCGTCCGCTTTGAGGTGTTCTGAGTCATTGCTAAAGACCACTACCGCCTAGTCGACCCAAACGTGACCTTCATAAAACAAGCTCAAGCGAATCATGGGAGCGACATACCGCTTAGATTCGCCTTCTCGCGTCTGGTCGATCGCTATAAGATGACGCTCTTTGTTTGGGGGCGATGCCAGCCACCCAAATTATAAATTGATGAGGTACTGCGAATGAGCGGGTGGAAGCATTGAAGGTAAATAAGCTTGGCGCAGGTATTGCGATTGGAACCGCTGTTGGGGCGGGGATCGGCGCGGCTATGGGTAATTATGGCGCAGGCATTGCCATTGGAATTGCAATCGGCGTAGCCATCGCCGCGTCCGGGCAAAATACGGACGAATAGATTTACTCGCTGGGTTGATACCAACATCTGTTTCTGGCCGTAACCCGTCGTCACAACCAACTAATTTCGTCTTCAGCGACGGGCCGCATTGAGGCGCTTCGAGACATCGCGAAAGATTCTCTCCGCCCATGACCGAAGGCCACTACGTACCGTTCACTGTATCATCGTTGGAATACTCGGGCGGATACGGAGCCTAAAGATCTGTGATTTTAAAAAGACTGGCAAGCTCAATATCCAGACAAGACTGGTTTGCGGTATGCCTTGAAGTCCTGATCGTGGTGGTGGGTATCTATCTTGGCTTACAGGCGAGTGAATGGAGCCAGGACCGGGACGACCGCCAGGCCGAAATTGCTTACCTTGAAAGAATCGTTGTTGACCTGCGTTCTTCCGAAAAGCAGACGCGAATAGATGCTGACTTTCAAAGCCGACATGCAGGCTATGGCGGCTTAATCATTGACTCTCTTGATACCTGCGAGTTGAGTTTGAACAACAGAAACGATTTTGCCAGCGGCATATATTTGGCCGGCAAGTACATAAACGCCACGTTTGTTAAGGCAACGATCGAAGAGCTACTGTCATCGGGTCGCGCCACGTTGATTCGTAACGCCGAACTGCGACAAAAGCTTATCGAATTGCTGAGGTTCTATGATGAACATCTTTTTTATATGAGTGATGTTCAGCTTCGAACGGCCCCTCACGTCAATTACATCGACAGCGTGGTTCCGGTTACGGTCAGGGAAGCAATCGGTGGTGGCGTGAACATCACCTGGGACCGCCTCCGTACGAATTTTGAGGACATGTGCAATGACAAACGACTGTTATCGGCAGTAATCGCAACGACAAACTACACCTGGGATTCCACCGATTCTTTGTACACCTGGGCTGAGCGCCTATCGACGCTGGGTGGCGAGGTTAGGGCTGAACTTGCAACTCTGCGCAAATCAAAATGAGGGCGGTTCGTTTTTTGAGTTTGTAGCGTGTTGGTGGCTGAGCCAATGACCGATGATCGGATCGCACCATAACGGTGAGCGAATTAAGTCCGTGAGACCTTAGACGCAGAGCGCATTGCCGTGACATTGCGGACCCAAACAAACGGGCGGCGTACTGTCTCCCTGGCCCTTTGCTATGATGCGGCCCGTTTCTACAGAGCATGTTTTCATGAGCACGACTGATTTCGCGGCGCTACCTTTGTCGCCTGCGCAACTTGAGGCGCTGGCGGCCCTGGGGTACGAGCATATGACCCCCGTGCAGGCACAGAGTATTCCGCTGTTGCTGCAGGGTAAAGACGTCATCGCCCGCGCACGCACGGGCAGCGGCAAGACCGCCGCCTTTGGTATTGGCTTACTACAGACCATCAATCCCCGCTTTTTCGGGGTGCAGGCTCTGGTGCTGTGTCCAACGCGGGAACTCGCCGAGCAGGTGTCGGGGGAGTTGCGACGTCTGGCAAGCCGCATGGCTAATATCAAGCTCGTAACCCTTTGTGGTGGCAAACCCTTCGGGCCGCAGGTGGGCTCCTTGGAGCATGGCGCTCACATCGTGGTAGGCACCCCCGGTCGCATTCAGGATCACCTAGGTCGTGACACGCTAAAACTGGATGGCCTCAAGGTGCTGGTTCTGGACGAGGCCGACCGCATGTTGGACATGGGGTTTGCCGACAGCATGGAAGCCATCGTCGCCAAAACACCCAGGTCTCGTCAGACGCTGCTGTTCTCGGCGACCTATCCCGAAAACATCCGCAAGATGAGCGCCTCCATACAGCGGCAGCCAAGCATGGTGACCGTGGATGAGGAGGTCGCTCACAAAGAGGAGGTGATAGAGCAGCTGTTTTATGAGGTGCAAAAGCACGAGCGGCACACCACGCTCCTTGCACTCTTCGAGCACTACACGCCGGCAAATGCGGTGGTTTTTTGCAACACCAAAAAGCAATGCGATGAGGTTGCCAGCGTGCTCCGAGACTACGATATCGAGGCCCGAGCGATCCACGGTGATCTCGATCAGCGCGAGCGCGATCAGGTGTTGGTGCAGTTCGCCAACAACAGCTGTCCCGTTTTGGTGGCCACCGATGTGGCAGCCCGGGGTTTGGATATCAAATCCCTGGCCATGGTGATCAATTACGAACTGCCCCGTGACCCCGAGGTCTACGTCCATCGTATCGGCCGCACGGGCCGGGCAGGGGAGACCGGCCTCGCCATGAGCATCGTGATCCCGTCAGAGACGCACCGAATAAGCAAGATCGAGGAGTTTCAGAGCCAGCCCTGCGCCTGTGACACGCTGCCGTCCCTGGACCGGAATCCCAACTATGAGCTCATGGCTCCCATGGTGACCATTCAGCTCGATGCGGGGCGCAAGCAGAAGCTGCGACCCGGCGACATCTTGGGAGCACTCACCGGCGATGCAGGCTTAGAGGGATCGCAGATCGGAAAAATCGCCATCTTCGATCAGTGGAGTTTCGTTGCCATCGAGAGAGCCGCATTGCGCCAGGCGATGAACTACCTGGCCAACGGCAAAATCAAAGGCCGCAGTATTCGCGCGCGGAAGATCCGCTAGAGCGGCAGTGTGACTTCGAGTCCGCAGTTTCAAGCGCTAGGGGAGTTTAGTCACCGATGGGCAGGGGGGCCGCCTGCTTCACCGTCAGGAGGCTGAAGCTGGACTCGATCCCTTTGACCCCCGGAAATTGCAGGATGCCCTGCATGGCGATTTCCGAAAAATGATCCATGCTCTGGGCCACCACTTTAAGTAAATAGTCGTAGGCGCCACTCATGGCGTGGCATTCGATGATGTGCTCCTCCCGGGCCACCTGCACGAGAAAGTCCTGAGTCTTCTGATCGTCGTGTTTTTCCAATTGCACCTGTACAAAGGCCGTCACCTGGAGGCCCAGACTTCGCTGATTGAGGGTGGCACTGTAGCCGGCGATCACCCCCTGTTCCTCCAGTCCCCGAACCCGTCGCAGGCAGGGTGATTCTGACAATCCCACGGCCTGGGCCAATTCAACGTTGGACGTGCGGCCATCCTGCTGCAGCACCTCCAAAATGCGACGCTCGGTTTTATCCAGCTTTTTTGACATTAAATTGCTCCAAAATATTAAATATAAGCAGATTGAGTCTTTTTGTCGCTCATTATGGCAACAAATAGGAGGAATCTTTCGGGGGAAACTCTGTACCCTTAGGGCCTTGCTAGATCATTGATCAACTTGGAGAGTGCAGATGGCAGATGTTTTTGAAAATCCCATGGGCCTTGATGGTTTTGAGTTTGTGGAGTTCGCGGCCCTTGAACGTGGCGTACTGGAGCCCACCTTCGAAATGATGGGCTTTTCGCTGGTTGCCAAGCACCGCACCAAAGATGTGGATCTATGGCGGCAGGGCGGCATCAACTTCATCATCAATTATGAAAAATACTCCCCGGCCTACTACTACGCCGAGGAACACGGTCCCAGCGCCTGTGGCATGGCTTTTCGCGTGCGCGATGCCGCCTTTGCCTATCAGCGCGCGCTGGAGCTGGGTGCTCAGCCCATCGATATTCCCTGCGGACCCATGGAACTGAAGATGCCTGCTATCCGTGGTATCGGCGGCGCCATCCTGTACCTCATCGATCGCTACGAAGACGGCACGGCTATCTACGACATCGACTTCGACTACGTGGAGGGTGTGGACCGTCATCCCGAGGGCTGTGGCTTCGAACTCATCGATCACCTGACGCACAATGTGTACCGCGGTCGCATGGACTACTGGGCCAACTTTTACGAGAAGCTGTTTAATTTCCGTGAAGTGCGGTTCTTCGACATTAAGGGCGAGTACAGCGGCCTGAAATCCCGCGCCATGAGTGCGCCGGATGGCAAGATCCGCATTCCCCTCAATGAGGAAGGGCGCGCCGGTGGCGAGGGCCAGATCGAAGAGTTCCTCATGAAGTACAACGGAGAAGGTATCCAGCACATCGCCTTTGCCTGCGATGACTTGCCCGCCTGTTGGGATCGTCTCAAAGCGCGGGGCCTGTCGTTTATGACGCCACCGCCGGACACCTACTACGAGATGCTGGATGAGCGTCTGCCGGGGCATGGCGAACCCGTGGATGAGCTGAAGGCCCGGGGCATTTTGCTTGATGGCAGCACCGAGGGTGAGCCACGCCTGTTGCTACAGATTTTCTCCGAGACGCTCGTGGGGCCGATTTTCTTTGAGTTTATTCAGCGCAAGGAAGACGAGGGCTTTGGCGAAGGTAACTTCCAGGCGCTCTTTGAGTCTATCGAGCGGGATCAAATGGCCCGGGGTGCGCTGGGACAGAACGACGCAGCCTAGGTAAATCCAAGTGAATACAGGTAAACAAGGGCAGCGTAGCTCAGCTTACGCGGCTGACCTGATAGTGCTCGTCAAGGAGCTCCCGCACCAGGGGGTTATCGAAGCGGCGTTTTAAAGTGATGGCATAGAAGCTCTCGCTCAACGCGTCGAAATGCTTTGCCTCGACGAGCAGGCCGCTGTCCAATTCGTCCCGGACGACAATGGGCGGCACCACGGCAATGCCATGATCCGCGCGCGCCAGGAGACGGATCATGGCCATGTCATCAACCTCCGCCACGATGCGGGGCTGGATGTTCATGCGATCCAGCCAGGCGTCAAAATTGTTGCGAATGCTGCTCGCCTCCGAGGGAAGAATCAGGGGCTGAGTCGTCAGCAGCTCTTTGATGTCGATGTCCGGGGCAACGCGCGACGGACTCCCCACAATACTCACCGCCTGTTCATCAATGAGGTGTGTCAGCCAGGGGATGTCGTGGCTGACCGTAGGCGGCGTGTTCACCAGGAGCACATCCAGCTGCAGATCCTCGAGCTCCTTCATGAGCACCGAGAGTCCGTCAGAGCGCACCACAATATCGAGATCCTCCCGGGTGAGGAGAGGCGATAAAAAGCTCACCTGGAAATTACGGGAGAGGGTGGCCATGGCGCCAATGCGGATGACTTTGCTGGCCCGGGAATCGATGCCGCGCATGCTGCCCACCAGGTCAGCGCCGGCGGTGAATATGGTGTCGGCGTAATCCAGCGCGACGCGACCGGCTTCATTGAGCACCAGCTGGCGGCCTTTGCGATCGAATAGCGGGTGGCCCAGCTGCTCCTCCAGTTTCTGTATCTGCACCGATAGAGCCGGTGTGCTGATATGCAGAACCTCCGATGCGCGAGCCAGGCTACCCTCATGGGCTACGGTCCAGAAGTACTTCAAATGCTTAAAATTCAATTGCATAGGGAGATTTCGGACCTTTTTGGGCGGCATTAATAGTTAATTTTATATTAACTAATTGATTAAAACATTCTATTTTTTAATTCTGACATCTTTCCGTAAAGTGCGCCTCAGTCACCTAACTGAGCAGTGCAGCTATGAATCCTTCTCTCGCAACACCTCTTGCGGCGCCCCTTCACCTGCTCCTCGCAGCGATGTTTGCCGGTGTGCCCATCACCTGGCTGGTCACAGCCTTCTTTTGCCAGAAAGGCGATGACTACCGTCAGGCCCGTGCGCGGTTTCTCAGTCTAGCGGGCGGTATTGCGGCAATGATCTTTTCTCTTGGAGCGATCCTCCTCCTGTCCCTCCACGGACCGACAACGCTTTATGCCCCGGGCATTTTCGCCGAGGTCTTCTCCGTGCGTATTGATGCAGTGAGTGTCGCCATGACCACTCTGGTGAGCTTTGTAGGCCTGGTGGTGCTGCGCTTCAGCCATAGCTATCTCATGGGCGACGCGCGGCAGGCGGACTTTCTGCGCTTTCTCATGCAGACCCTGGCGGCGGTGAGCGTTGTGGTGATGGCGGGGAACGTGATCCTCCTTGTGGCTGGCTGGATCTCCATGAGTCTGTCCCTGCACCGGTTGCTGGTTTTTTACCCCGATCGTCCACGAGCCCAGTTGGCAGCGCACAAAAAGTTCATCATCGCCCGGGGCAGCGATCTTGCCCTGGCCCTGGCCGTTGGGCTCATGGTGGCTGCTACGGGCTCTACGGATATCGCGCTTATCGCCAGCGCAGCGCAGGACAGCGCCGACGTGTTTTCGGCGGCTCCGGCGCTGTTGCTGGTGCTGGCCGCACTGCTTAAGTCCGCACAGTTTCCCACCCACGGCTGGATCGCCGAAGTGATGGAGGCGCCTACGCCCGTATCCGCATTGCTCCACGCCGGCATCGTGAATGCGGGCGGTTTTCTGATTATCCGCTTTGCCGATGTGATTGCCTCCAGCGGCGTGGCGCTTTACGCCTTACTGCTGGTGGGTGGGATGACAGCATTGTTTGGCTCCCTGGTGATGCTGACCCAGCGCAGTGTCAAAGGCGCTCTCGCGTACTCCACGGTGGCTCAGATGGGCTTTATGCTCCTCCAATGCGGCCTGGGTGCCTTCTCTTCCGCCATGCTGCACATCATTGCCCACTCTCTGTATAAGGCCCATGCCTTTTTGTCTTCGGGCAGCATGGTGGATGTCGCCCGGGGTAATGGCTTCCCGTCCAAGGCAGCCCCGGTTCGGCCGGCACTCATTCTCCTGAGCCTGTTCATTGCCGGCGGTATCTTCGCCATCTGGAGCACCGTGGTGGGCATCACCATCGCCACCAAGCCCGCCATTGTTGGCCTGGGTGCCATCCTGGTCTTCGGGGCCATGCACCTGGTGATTCAGTCCAGCCGCGGCCAGGGTTCTGCCCTGGTGTTGTTCCGGGCCAGTTCTACGGCGGCGGTGGTGGCCGGTTTGTACTTCACCCTGCAGGCGCTCGCGGTGCTGGTGTTTGAGGGCAGCGTCCCCGAAGCGGGCAAGCTGGACGCGGTGCAGTTCGCCTTGATGATGCTCATGCTGGGCACCTTTGGCGCCGTCACGGTCCTGCAGTGGTATCTCCCCTCGGCGCGCAGCAATGCCCGCTGGCAGGCGTTCTGGGTGCATCTTTCCAACGGCTTTTATGTCAACCAGCTCTTTAACCAGTTCATCGCCCTGCCGCGAGTAAGCGGCGAGGCTAACCGATGATTTCTCACGAGGACTCTCCCATGACTGCACAAAAAACGGCAACGGTTACCACCCTTCCGGGCAGTCGCCCACCGGCGACAAGCGTCGTCCGCGAAGCGCTGGCGCAAGCGGTCAAGCGGGTCGCACCTCTCTGGTCCCTGGATCATTTTGTGGCGGTAAACCCTTTTCTGGGCTTTACCGAAGAGCGTTTTGAGCATGCGGCACGTCGGGTGTCTCTGGCCTGCGATGCGCAGTTGCTCATGCCCCGAAAGTTCTACCGCGAAGCTCTTGAGTCGGGTCGCATGGCGCAATCAGATATCGAGCGCGCGCTGTCGCAAAGCGCTCATGGAGATACCATCAGTCTTGATGCCCTCCTTGAAGGCCTTCAAAAGGAACGCGATGCCCAAGCCTCCAAAGCCCTCACAACCTGCGCCGACGTGGCGGCGACGATCAGTGGTAAGGATTGGTCGGCGCTCATCGTTGAACGCGTCTCCCACTGGGCATCCGGCTATTTTGATGCGGGACAGGCCAGCTGGCCGTCGCCTTTTCGGGATCTTCGTCCCTACGAGGCCTGGCGTCGCGAAGCGTCCATAGACTGCAGCGATACGGTGATGGGGCTGGCCTCCGCGCAGGACACTATCGCTGATCTACCGGACACTCCCGAGGCCCTGTGTGAGTACGCCCTGCAAAAGCTTGCGGTACCCGAAGCCTTGCTGGATCTTTATCTCCACCGGCTTCTCGCCAGTATCGGCGGCTGGGTGGCCTATGCGCGCTATCAGAGCTGGGGGCAGGAACTGGCAGGAGAATCTCCCAAGTGGGTGGTGGATCTTCTGGCTATCCGTCTCGCCTGGGAGCTTGTGCTCATGCGCGAGATGGCCACAGAGGGCGCCGAGATCGCCTGGCGCCGTGCGGTACAGTCGCATGTGAGCAGCGCTGATCTCCTGCGTGACCTCAACAAAGATGAGGCCATTGATCAGGTGCTGCAGGAGGCCTTCGAGCACGCCTGGCAGCGTAAGGCGATCAATGCGCTGGCAGCAAACAGCAGCAGTCCCGATGCCGCATCCGCCCGACCTTCTGCCCAGGCGGTGTTCTGCATTGACGTGCGTTCTGAGGTATTGCGCAGGGCCATAGAAGCCGCGGGCGAGAATGTCGAGACCCTGGGTTTTGCCGGATTCTTTGGCCTGCCCATCGAGTACCAGCCCCTGGCGGGCGAGGGCCGCGAAGCCCATTGCCCCGTCCTCCTGTCACCCGCGATTGCCGTCCAGGAATCCCTCCGGGGGGAGTCGGTGGAAATGACCAATCGCCTGTCCCAGCGGATTCGCCTGCGCCGGCATCTGGGCAACGGATGGCGGGCCTTCAAAAACTCGGCGGTCTCCTGCTTCGTGTTTGTGGAGAGCTACGGCCTGGCTTACGCTTACAAGCTGGCCGCGCATACCCTGGGTTTGTCGCGTCCCGAGCCCCATCCTTCCCATCGCGGTCTGCCACCGAATCTTGCCCGCAATCTCGGCCCGCAGCTCGCTCCGGTAGATGGTATCGGTGAAGGCATAGGTATTGAGAGTCAGATCGACTTTGCCCACTCCATGCTGAAGGGTATGTCGCTTACGGAGGGCTTTGCCCGGGTGGTGATGCTGGCGGGGCATGGTTCCTCCACGACGAATAACGCGCATGCCACGGGCCTGGACTGTGGTGCCTGCGGTGGACAGACCGGGGAGGCCAGTGCGCGTCTGGCGGCGATGATCCTCAACAATCCGCCGGTTCGCGACGGCCTCCGGGAGCGCGGTATTTCCGTGCCCGAGGACACGGTGTTTGTCGCCGCGCTGCATAACACAACCACCGATGCTGTGGAACTGTTTGACCTGGATGCCTTGCCCGACTCTCACAAGGGCGATATCAGCGACCTTCAGGACCAGCTTTCTGAGGCGGGAAAACAGGCGCGGGAAGAGCGCAGCAAGTTGCTGGCTTTTGCACCGGGTGCCGACCCCCTCGCTGCCATGGAGACCAAAAGTCGCGACTGGAGCGAAGTGCGACCCGAGTGGGGCCTCGCCGGCTGCGCGGGCTTTATTGCGGCTCCCCGGCGCATCACGCGGAACATTGATCTTGAGGGGCAGGCATTCCTCCACTCCTATGACTATCGCCAGGATCCGGACTTCAGCACCCTCGAGCTGATCATGAGTGCACCCATGGTGGTCGCCAGCTGGATCAGTCTTCAGTACTACGGCTCCACGGTAGACAATCAGGCCTTCGGCAGCGGCAACAAAACCCTGCACAATGTGGTTGGGGGGAGCCTGGGCGTTCTTGAAGGGAATGGCGGCGATCTTCGCGTAGGGCTACCCCTGCAGTCCGTGCACGACGGGGAGAAGTTTGTCCACGAGCCCCGTCGTCTATCGGTGTTTCTGGCAGCGCCCATCTCAGCGATCAACCGGATTCTGGATAAGCATCCCCAATTGCAGCAGCTTGTGGACAACGGATGGCTTAAACTCTTTGCTGTGTATGATGATGGCAAGGTAGTCGCCCGGTATATGGGCGACCTGCAGTGGGACGCTGCAGAAGCCGATGCCGCGCCAGCGGGGGTCGAGGAGGCCTGAGCTTGAAACAATTCAGAGATATCCTGGTTTACGCTGAGTCTGATGATCAGGGGTGCCTGGAGCAGGTAGTCGCCGTTGCCAAAGCCCACAGTGCCGCAATCACGGTGTGCGAGGTGGTCGAGCCAGCGCCGCAAATGCAGGATAACCGGGGTGTCATTGAGCGGGTCAGCAAGCTGCGCTGGTCCCGCGCTTTTCAGCGCCTGCGACGCATCTGCGATTTATTTGCCAGTCACACGGTGATTGATTACTCGGTGTTTACCGGTGTGCCCTTTGTCACCATCACCGAGCAGGTGGTGCAGCAGGATTTTGATCTCGTGGTGCATATCAGCGAGCCCGTGCAGATGGCCAGCGGCATTGGCCTGAACGCCACGGGCATGCACCTGATGCGTAAATGCCCCTGTACCGTCTGGGCCCTCCACCCCGAGCGGGAGCGCCACAGCAGCGACGTGGTGCTGGCTCTGGATAGAGAGCTGGCCAGTGGCACCCGGGCAGCAGAAGCCTTTGCCATGACCCTGGCGGATGCCGCTCTGGGTCTGGCGCAGACCCGCGATGGCAATGTGCATGTGCTTCACGCCTGGCAGGCATACGGCGCGGAGCTTCTGGATGATCCCGAACTGGAGCTCACGGACAGCGAGCGGCAGGTGTATCGTCGCCAACAGCAGGGCGACAGCGAGCAATGGTTCAAGCGCATTGTGCAGCGCATTGAGAGCATTGCTGATGACCCCGTGAGGGTTAAGGCGCATCTGATTGAGGGGATGGCCGTGCCCACGGTAGAGGAACTGGTGGAGCGTACGGATTCGGGTATGTTGGTGCTGGGTACCGTGGGTACCTCGGCGAACCCGGGCGTTCTCATCGGGGCGACGACCGAGTCCATCCTTGCCGGCGGCAATATTCCCGTGCTGGCACTCAAGCCCCCGGGCTTTGTCTCGCCCCTGATGCTGGCCCGTCAGGCTTGAGTGGCGACCTGACCCTGGACATCCCCTTCGGCTGTGCAACACTGATCGCCTGTGAGGATCTGAGAGGCCTGCGTAGTGCATGTCGCCGTTGTCAGTAGTCGTGTCGATGCCCTTGAGGAGGTTTTTGCCGGCGCGCTGAAGCCGCATATTCCCGAAGGCGTCACGCTGCGTTTTTATGCGGACAGCGACGCCCTGGATGATTGGGGGCGGGGTGCAGAAATCGCCCTGGGCGCTCCCGATGTGCTGGCTCCGCTCCTGGAGAGAATGCCGCATCTTCGCTGGGTGCAGTCCACCTGGGCGGGGGTCACGCCTTTCTTTGACGTTCCCCGGCGGGATTACCAGCTTACGGGCGTGAAAGACATCTTCGGTGCCAGCATGAGTGAGTATTGCCTGGGTTGGGTGCTGGCTCTGGAGCGCTCCATTCTCAGTCATGCCCAAGCCGTGTCCTGGCAGCCGCGCATCGATCGCGGTCTGTCAGCGCTGCGTGTGGGTATCGCCGGTGTCGGCAGCATCGGCGTGGCGGTAGCGCGGGCGTTTCAACCCTTTGTTCAGGAAATACGCGGACTCAACAGTGATGGGCGGGCGGTTGCGGGCTGTGATCGCTGTTTTGCAACGTCAGAGCGGCTGAGCTTTGCCCGCGATCTGGATGTGCTCATTATGATTCTCCCGGACACCCCCGCCACTGATGGGCTCGTGGATGCGAACTTACTGGATGCCCTGGCACCCGGTGCCCTTTTGATCAATGGCGGCCGCGCCAACGCCCTGGACCTTGATGCCGCATTGCGTGCCAAAGCCTCAGGACAGCTCAAAGCCCTGGTGCTGGATGTCTTCGAGAGGGAACCCCTGGACGATGATCATCCGCTCTGGAAAACCCCCGGTGTTTTCATCACCTCGCACACCGCTGCGCCGACGGACATCGCCAGTATTGCGCGGGTGTTTCTGGATAATCTGCAGCGCTATCAGCGGGGTGAGCCTCTGCAAGGGGTGATCGACTTTGATCGCGGGTATTAGCGCCGCGTAAGCCTCTTGGCGAGAGCCTAGTGGCGATCGCCCTGTCGTCTCCCCCGTGGTTTTTCCCGACGGTTCTTCTCTCCCATAGTCCCGTAAAGCTCCGTCTGCAGGCCAATGCCTATGCGCCGATCCTCGACCCGGTTGCTACGCCGGTCCTGATGATGCTTGAAACTACACTGACAGTCGGGACTCTTGCAGCCCTCCAGGGGCAGGGAGGGCGCGGCGGATCTGAGGTAGCGGACGTTGGCTGTTTCAAAGGCGATGGCGCAGGAATTTGGACAGGGTTTGACCGATACCGCTGCATAGGGCCCCCTGGCTGTCTGGGCCTTGCCGTCCGACGTGAGCGCGGTGTGAGCGGCGCGAGTACTCCGAGGTTGTTTACGCCGATTGGCGTGAGGCAGCTTCTCCCGGGGGCGGAGCAAAACCACCGCAAGAATGCCAACAAGCGCAACAATGCCAAGAGTCATTAAAACCATAGGGTCTCCCGCCTAACACCCCAATACTGTCACTGCACCGGGGCTGTTTCAAGGATGAGAGTTCGGGGCGCAGAGGCGCCCCAAAGTAGCGAGGAGGGCCGGGTCGCCTCCTGCGTTTTTGATCTTTGACCTTTGACCTCAGCGGTTGCGTCCCAGTCGTTCGTGAGCATCTACCCATTCGTTCTGTCGGGTCTTCTTATCGACACGCGTCGCCGCACCGAGAGACAGTTCGCCGGCGACCACCAGTGCCGCTGCGATTTCCGCCAGTTTCAGGGCCTTACCCTGACCGTGACAGTCCATCATCTTCAGGCATTCGCGCTGCGTGGGGAGATTGGTGCCGCCGCCATAGCTGGCAACAATCACACAGGGCAGGGTGATGGAGAAGTGGTAGTCGCCTTCCCGGGTGACGCGGTTGTAGGTCGTGCACTGATTAGACTCGCCGATGTTGGCGATATCCTGTCCCGTTGCCAGATACAGCGCTGCGAGTCCGTTTGCCGGGTGGGCCGCGTTGTTGGAGCTGTTGGTCAGAAAGGACGCGATGGTCGTAATGCCCTGACCGTAGTGCATGGCTTCCGGGGTGATGCGCAGGTTTCGCTCGAGTACTTCCCGGGGGATCGTGATTTCTGCGGTCACTCGCTTACCGCGGTTTTTCAGAAGATTAACGGAGGAGGTGCGTTTTTCCGTATCGAAGTTACCGGATAGCAGATAGTTTTTCAGCGCCGGGTAGTTTTCGCGGATCCACTCACAGGCGACAAAGGTTGCACGGCTGGTCATGTTCTGGCCCGCTGCGTCACCGGTGCTGTAATCAAAGCGGGTGTAGACGAAATTGTGCGCGCAGTAGTGCTCGATCTCGTCGAGCTTACCCACGGAGGTGGTGCTTTCGGCAACTTCCTTGATTTTCGGGAAATTCTCTACCAGCCACTGCTCAAAGTCCCGGGCGTCGCGGGAGTTGCGAAAAACAAAGCAGGGCGCCCGTTGCATGGCCTGACCCACGACGGTGGTCATCACACCGCCCGCTTCGCGAATCACTTTCATTCCCCGGTTGTAGCTGGCCAACATGGTGCCTTCTACCGTGGCCATGGGCACGTAGAACTCACCCTGAGCGTGCTCGCCGTTTACCAGCAAAGGTCCGGCGACGCCGATGGGCACCTGCACCACGCCGAACATGTTTTCGATGTTTCCGGCCATTTCCTGAGCGTCAAAGGAAAACTGTTTGGTGTGATCCAGGGTTGCCCCCGTGGTCTCCTCGATAAAACGCTGGCGCTTCTCGATAATCTCCGGGCTGTAATCGTCGGCACCGTCTCTGGGGATGGATTTGCTCATAGTCGTGTCTCCGTGAGAAAGGCGGCTAAACTACGTTTTCACAGCGCTTTCGTCAAACCGCAAAAAGTGCTGGGGCAATCCCTGGGGAGCGCTCCGGGGAATGACTTATTCAAGAATTGGAGGGGTGATAGTGCCCGGCTTTTATCTAAAAAATTCCAAAATGCTGGCTGGGGTGTTCGTCGCCCTGGCCCTGGTCTCCGGTCTCGCGCCGGCGCAGTCCATTGATGATGCCCTGTCTGTGGACCCGTCCCATAACGTCGATTATCCCGCTTCGGTCGTAGAGCTCAGCATTGAAAGTGGTGGACATCGCATGCCCGCGCATTTGTATGTCGCTGCCGGTGCCGGTCCCCATCCGACGATAGTGTTTCTGCACGGTTTGCCGGGCAACGAGCGCAACCTCGACCTTGCTCAGGCCCTGCGCCGCTTTGGTTTCAACACCCTGTATTTTCATTATCGCGGCGCCTGGGGCGCGGAGGGGGAGTACCGCTTCAGCCAGTTGCCCCGGGACGTGCTTGCGGTCCTCGAATACCTTCGCAACGAGAAGCATGCCGATCGCCTCCGCGTGGATCCTGAAGCGCTTTCTATCCTCGGCCATTCCCTGGGCGGCTATGCGGCGCTCGCCAGCGGTGCCCGGGACGAGGACTTACGCTGCGTTATTGCGCTGTCGCCGGCAAATCTCGGGCTCTGGCAGCTCGACGTAAAACGTGGCGGCGGCGAGACCAGTTCACGCCTCAAGGCCTACGCCGATGAGCTCTTTATGCTCGAGGGGTTTACCGGGGAACGCCTGGAGGAGGAGTTGGCATTTGTCGATGCAGCCGTATGGGATACCACGGGTTTCGGCGCGGGTCTCAAGGGTAAAGCCTTGTTGATGATTGTCGGAGAACAGGATGATGTAACGCCGGTGGCAACCATGTTTACACCGGTGGTCGAGGCCTATGAGGCCCTTGGGGGCATCGATATCACCGCTATGGTGATCAGCGGCGATCATTCATTTTCCTGGAGTCGGATTCAGCTCACCCGCGAGATTCTAGGCTGGTCGGACGCTCACTGCCGGGGAGCCCCTTAGGCGCAGTTGATCAGGAGAAAACCCTCAGGAGGGCAGCAGTAGCTCACAGCGCTGTCGGAAACGGCGGATTTTGCGCTGGGTTTTTCGTCGGGCAAAAAATGCCGACCAGGTGGAGAGGGGTATTAACTCCGCGTTGCCGATGCCGTCGACAAGCATCACGCGGTAGCCGTTATTTTCTTCTACGGCGACGATGTTGTGAGGCAACAGGTCGCGGCTCAGAATTCGCAGCTCCCCCACCGCGGTTACAAACTCCTCAATTCCCGCTTCCAGTGCCGGTGTCATGCCGTCTACGAGAAGCTGTTCAAGGTTCTTGGGCCAGCTGCCGTCGGCGTTGCGCATGAGCTGCGTGACGATACCCACCCCCATATCGGTTTCTTCCGTGCCGTGGTAGCGCGGTACGTAACGCCATAAGGTCTCACTGGCCCGGGTCAGGAGCTCACGATAGGCTTTGATTTCCTTGAGCTGGTCATCGAGAAAGCGCGCCGGCAGATGGCGCTTGAAGTCTTTTCGCAGAACCTTGCGCGCGGCACCCGTGCGGTCAGGACGCAGCACTTTGACACAGCGATTGGCGTGTTCCGGGTGTTGAAAACAGTAGCGGGTGCCGCCGACAAACAGCGGCCGTGAATACTTGAGTTTAAGCATGATTGAGTAACAAGCCCTGTGAAGGGGCACAGTTTACCGCAGGTCTCTGTTGTCTCCAGACTCTTTTTGACTGCAGGTCGCTGACATCGCATAGTAGCGGCGCGTCGTTCTGGAATGCTCCATGAGTTGGCTTAGATTCCCTTTTCCCGCACTGCTTTTGGTGCTCGCGGTGGTGCTCCTGCCCTTTGGCCGCATGATTGAGATCCCCATGGGCCTGCTGGCAATCGCAGGCCTGCTTATGGTGCTGCGGGCAAAAGGCCTGTGCGGCGCCAGCCACGGAAACCTCCTCCTGGCTCTTATCGCGGCCTTTGCCGTGCCCATGCTCATCTCCCTTCCCGATGCCATTGCGCTGAAGAAGGCTTCTCTGACAACCTTGGGGACATTGCGCTACGCCATGTCCTGTGCGGCGCTGCTGTGCTGGTTCCAGTGCTACAGCGAGGAGCCCCTGGAGCGGGACGGACTCCTCCGTGCGCTGGGATTGGCCGTCGCGCTTTTGCTGACGCTCTGGTGCGTCGACGGACTCTGGCAGTTTGCCACGGGGAGCAATGTGCTGGGTTATGGTGTGGGCGAGGGCTACATCAACGGTTTGTTTGGTGATGACGACAATATCAAGTTCGGGGTTGCTCTGGCGTTTCTCCTCCCCGTCGGACTGGTCTATGGGCTGCGTCACTGGCCGCCCGTGGTGGTAGGGGGGTTTCTTTTGCTGGTGCTGATTCTCATTGTGCTGTCGGGAAAACGCGCCGCATGGATCAGCGTGAGCGTCGAATTGGCCGCGCTGGGTATCTATTATTTTTTCCGCGGGCGGCTGGGACTGCTGAAAGTCGTGGCGGTCCTTGCTGTTGGGATTGCTGCGCTGACCTTTGCCTATCAGTCCAGCGACTGGGTGCGGGAGCGCAGCGTCGTGATTGTGTCGGCCCTCGATGAGCCCAGCTACACAGCGGTAAACAAAGCCACGGGGTTGCGACTGCCGATCTGGCGCACGGCCCTGGCCATGGGTGAAGCGCACTGGATCAATGGTGTCGGTCCCCGGGGGTTTCGCTACGCCTATCGGGATTTCGCCGTAGAGGGCGATCGCTGGGCACGACCCGCGGGAGAGGCGGGGGGCGCAAAGGCCTCCCATGCGCATCAGCTGCTTTTGGAGCTTTGGGCGGAGACCGGTGTTGTGGGACTAATGGGCTACGGGATTTTTCTGTTCCTGCTCGGGTCCGCATGGCAGCGGGGAGATGCCCACGCGCGCTCGCGGGCACTGCCCTATGGAGTGGCTCTCGTGGGCGTCCTCTTTCCCCTGAATACCCATCTGGCCTGGTACTCCTCCTGGCATGCGCTGTTGCTCTGGCTGTTTATCGGCGTGTTTTTGCTGGCCCTGAGTGAAAAAAGATCCCCGGAGAATGATCAGGCAATCGCGGAGCTGCATTCGTGATCATCAGTCATCAACATCGCTTTATTTTTGTAAAAACGCATAAGACCGCGGGTAGTTCCCTGGAGGTCGCTCTGGCGCGTGAATGTGGCGACAACGATATCGTGTCGCACATGGAAGACAATATCGCCAGTGGAATCCCGCGCAATTACGGTCCTACGTCCAGGCTGGGACCGGCCTACAACGAGATCAAACTACTGCGAAAAATTGTCGGTCGGCATTCGCCTTTGTTGGGAGAGTTCTACTATGAGCACATGCCAGCGTCGCGCATAAAGGCCCTCGTGGGGTCATCGATATGGGAGAGTTACTTCACCTTTTGCTTTGAACGAAACCCCTGGGATAAAGCGGTTTCCTACTATCTGTGGAAGCAACAGGGGCAGGGCCGGACCATGCCGCCCTTTGAAGAGTACATCGAGAAAAAGCCCCACCGCCTACCTCGGGATGCCGCACTCTATTTCGAGGGAGAGAATCTCCTGGTAGATCGCGTATTTGAGTTTCGCGAGCTGGGTCCTGCCTTGGAGGAGTTGAGGGACCGTCTGGGGCTGCGTCTGCCGGAACCGCTGCCTCGGGAGAAAACCGGCGTTGCCGTGGAGCGCAAGGATTACCGGGAATACTATAGTGATAAAAGTCGGGAGCGCATTGGCGAATTGTTTTCCCGCGAGATTGCTTTGATGGACTATCGCTTCAGCGGCTGACGTCGCGTGCTGCGAAAGGCTTCGCCGGCGCTGTTTGACACCTCTTAGCCCTCGATGTCCTCGGCGCCCTCGACTTAGGTGCTCGCCGGGGGCTTTCGCACAAAGTGCACATAGCCTGTGCGGGGACCGTCAATGCCCAGGTGCTTTCGTTTTTCCGCATCGGGCTCCAGGTCCTCAGGGGCGAAAACCTCCGTGAGGAATCCGGCGTCTTCCAGGCGCTGCTGGTAATCCGGTCCGTAATTCCGCACATGCTCATCGGGACGCTTATCCCAGGTCGGGCGCACATTGCCCGGTGTATTCGCTTCGGATGTTGCTTCAGCGAATAGCGGCACGTTTACCACCGCCCAGCCGCCGGGGCGGAGCACACGGAAGCACTCCGCGATGGCTTTTCTATCATCGGGGACATCCTGAAAAACGTGATTGCAATAGATCGCATCCATGGTTTCGTTGGGGTAGAGCATGTCCTGCACGTCCATGCGAACCATCACATCTTTGCGCATGAGATCCGCGGTGATGTAGCCCTCACCGATAGCACTGAAGAAAAACTCGCTGAGACGGGGCTCGGGCGCAACGTGAAGAAACTGCATGTGCTTTTGCAGAAGTTCGTTCTCGCGCTTTTGCAAAAACAGCCAGCTCAGACGATCTCTCTCCCGGCTACGACAGAGGGGACATACGGCGCCGGGGCGGGCCCGGTCTCCCGTACCGGCAGGCAGAAAATGCGAGAAGCTGTGGTCACAGACCGGGCAGTGAACCGCGTCTCCCCGATACTTGATCGGCGAGATCACCTGATTGCGCCAGTTCCGCAGACTGACTTCGAGAGACTTAAAAAACTGCATAGCTTATAGGTCGGTCACTGCGTCCCCGGGGGGACGCAGTATCGGGTCGTCTTTTAGCGAAAGATCCAAGATCTCAACCATAGCCTTACCCAACGGCTCGGCCGAAGACTTAACCGAAGACAAAGAAGGCCAGCTTGTTGCCATCAAGATCCTTAACGTAGGCACCGTAGAAAACATCGGGGATGCGCTGACCGGGTTCGCCGTCGCAGGTCGCGCCCAGTTCGATGGCCTTGGCATACAGGGTGTCGACAGCCTCTTTGCTCCCCGCAGTGATTGCTACCATGTTGCCGTTGCCCGGATGATTGGGCTCCTCGTCGTAGGGCAGGCAGACGGCGATCATGGGTTCGGCCATGCTCTTACCGATGAATGCGATACGGTCCATATCCGCGGTGACGGTGGCACCCATATCTTTGAGCAATTCGCTGTAAAAATTTTTGGCGCGATCCATATCGCTGACGCCGACGGTGACATAACCGATCATAGGTAGTTCCTCACATTAGATAACAAAGCTACGGGCTGTTCGTTTTATTTGTTGTTCTTTCACTGTTCGTTCGTTTTTGTTTCTATGCACACCCTTGTTCCGGTACCCGAGCGCCGGGAGTGCGCCTTCAAAAACGCCAGCGAATGGGCGCAGAGTGTAAAGCATAACGCAGCACAGGCAATCCGTAGGGAATCATGGCGAATGCTTGAGGCCAAAGGCCGGCTACGCGTATGCTCGCATATTCACAGCCAGACTGATTGTCTATGCCTGAACAGCTGTTCATCGCCGCCATTTTCCTGGGTCTGTTTTATGGGCTCGTGTTCACATCCTATGCGCCGGCCTGGCTGTTTTCGGGTGCCATGGGCGTGGTGTACTTTGCGGGTCTGGTAGACACGCCCGAGGTGCTCGACAAGGCAACGAATATCGGGCTCGTGACACTGGTACTCCTGCTCCTGGTATCCGTCGGTCTCGAGAAACTCAGTTGGTTGTCACGATTGTCCCGAGGCTTGGTTGTCGGCGGATATCGGCGCTCACTCCTCCGGGTGTCTGCGGTAACCAGCGTGTTTTCTGCGCTGGTGAATAACACGGCGGTGGTGGCGACCCTGGCCAACGCCCTTCGCGAGAATAACCACCATCTGCCCAGCCGTCTGCTGCTGCCCCTTTCTTACGCCGCGGTGCTCGGCGGCACCACCACGCTGATTGGCACCTCAACCAATCTTATTGTCAGTTCCTTTCTCGAGGATGCTACGGGCGAGGGCCTGGCCTTTTTTGATTTTCTGCCCATTGGTCTCAGCGTGACCGTAATAGGTATTGCTGTGCTTCTCCTCACCCACCGGCTGCTGCCGGCAAATCCCCGGGACGAGGTTACGGTGGCGGAATATCTGGTAGAAGCAGAGGTGGTCGCGGGTTCCAGCCTCATCGGCCGCAGCATCGCCGAAAATGGACTGCGCGAACTGGAGGCGCTGTTTCTCGTGGAGATCGTGCGCGGTGATCATCTGATCTCTCCCGTGGCGCCCCAGGAGTACATCGCGGAAGGAGATCGCCTGATTTTTTCCGGTGATATCGCCAAGGTCAGCATGCTTGAGCGCTTTGATGGCCTGGCAACCTTTGCGGCGGGCGAGGGTTTGCTAAGCGGGAACCTCGTGCAGGTGATCCTGCTGCCCGGAGCTACTGTCGAAGGAAAAACCGTCAAGGATTCGGGGTTTCGATCTCTGTTCGACGCAGCGGTGGTGGGGATTCGCCGTGGTGGTGAGCGTCTGTCGGGAAAACTTGGAACGATTACCCTGCAGGCCGGCGACAGCCTGATGCTGGCCATCGGGGGTGATTTCTACAGCCGGCGCAATGTGGATAAGAACTTTCTTGTGGTGGGGTCGCGGTCGGTGCAAAAAACCCTTGGCACGACGGTCAATACCATCGTCGGGGTGTCTATGCTCGCCGTGGTTGCCTCTGCCGCCCTGGGTCTGCTGCCGCTGATCAAAGGGCTTCTCGGTATGCTGGTTCTGATGCTGGCGCTGGGCGTTGTTCGTGCGGGAGAGCTCCGACGGCGCTTTCCCTTTGATATCGCCATGGTGATCGGTTCTGCGCTGGTCCTGTCTCAGGCGCTGGTGAATACGGGGCTGGTCTCCGTCATTGCTGACGGCCTGCATCTGCAGCTCGCCAGTAAGGGCCCCTATCTCGCTCTGGTGGCGGTATACCTGGCGACACTCCTGATGACGGAGTTGATGACCAATAACGCAGCGGCGGCGCTGGTGTTCCCCATCGCTTTTGGTCTGGCAGAGAGCTTCGGACTCAGCGCCATGCCCTTTGTAATGGCCGTGGCCTATGGCGCGAGTGCCAGCTTTATGACCCCCTATGGCTACACCACCAATCTTATGGTGCAGAATATCGGCAACTATCGTTTTGTGGACTACCTGCGCTACGGATTTCCCTTGTCCGTGGTGTATTCAGTGGTGGTGCTGGTGATGTTGCCCCGGGTGTTTCCCTTCGCCCCCTGAGCCATCGGGTCCCGCGGATAACTGATTAGTAACCTTTAATCCGCAGCACATGTTTCAACATCTGGATCTGCTCCCGGCTGACGTCGGCATCAGGGCCGCTCCCACCTTCCAAGCCGTCGGCGCCATAGCTTCGCAGCTGGTACTGGGGCACCGTGCGTCCCGACAGACCGCCTTCATAGTGATAGGCATTGCCCCAGGGGTCAGCGAGATTTGCGGTGCCCACGCCGTAATCGCCGCTGAGCAGCTTGTCGAGGGGGGCGGGCAGCGTGGCAGCCGCGTCGTAGTAACGGGTGATGGCGGCGTCTATGGCCAGCATGTCATCACGCACCGTGCTCAGGGCGGTCCAGTCAATATCCGGGCCACCGATGCCTGTGATGTCATAGAAGGCCTGTTCGGAGTCCTTGCTGCAGTAGACCTGCACCTCTTCCTTGCTGGGCGCTGCAATGATCATGTCCTCGCCCACCACAAACCTGCCCCGGTGCATGGTGAAACCGTTGGAGGTGAGGCGGGAATAGCTTCCGCAGAGAATCTTGCCGGGGTAGCTGCGGCTGTCGTGAATGGTGACATCGCGCTGATTTGGCAGGCTGCGTATAAGGCGCTCCTGATAGTCGGCGGTGTAGCTCGCACAGCCGCTCACCGCACTCAGAAAAACCAGTAAAGACACTCGTGACAGCATGATGATCCTTGGGGCTAAAGCAGGGTCGGGGAGTATGAATCCCGTACTGGAAGGGGGCAAGGGGCCGCCATTGAATAAAGGGCGAGCGCTCTCGATGTGGTTCGCCCGCGGTCATGGCGGCATGCTGAAGGGGTCGAGGAAGTGCGAGGAGAATAAAGAATGGCGGCGTCGGCTTGTCAGAGAATCACGCTGGTTTTTGCTTTTTTCTTTTTTGCCGGCCTGTCCCAGGCGGCGTTCTCTCAGTCACCGATTAACATTGAGCAGTTACTGACAAAACCATCGGTCTGGCAAATCAGCAGCAGTGTCGACTACCGGGGCTCATCGCTCGGGTCATTCCAAAACGGGCGCCAGCTCACGGGCTCCACGGGGCTTCGCTACGGACTGACGCCCAGGGTGGAGATCAACGCACGGCTCACGGGCTGGCAGTACCGCCAAAGCGTTGGAGAGCTTCAGTCCGAGGAACAGGGGCATTCCGTGAGTATCGGCGGCAACTGGCTTCTGAAACGCGAATCTCTCCTTCCCGCAATGCTTCTTGAGGCTCGTGGAGAGCTGCTAAGTCGCGGTAGCCCGGAGGAGCGCAGTTTCCCCGGGGGTTCCGTGGGCCTCACCCTTTATAAAAGCAGTGATCCCGTGGTGCTTTCTCTCCGCGCCTCGATGAATCTCCGGCGGTCCTATCGCTTTGAGAGCGTCAAGGTTAGCCCCGGTGCCACCTGGAGCATTGAACCGGGTGTCAATTTTGCGGTGAACGCCAATGTCACACTGTTTGGCAGTGCGTTTTTTGAGCGACGAAACGCGTCATTGCACGATGGCGTAACGCTCTATAACGCGCAAGAGCGTGTGGGGCTTCGCGGCGGTCTGGCGCTTGCCGTGGCGGGGCGCCACTCGCTATTTGTCAGTGGCGATCTTGCCAGTGATCAGCAGGGAGGCGTGAGCCTGCAATGGTTTTACGAATTTTAGTGGTGGGGAAGCATCCAATGAGTAATCGTGAAAGGAATCACATTATGAAAAATCGCAGTAAACAGTGGGCGGCAGTCGCCGCTCTGAGTCTACTTGTTGCGCAGGGAAGCACAGCGAGTGAAGACGCCATTTCCGTGCTTGACACCCAGGCGCAGCAATCAACACTGCTGTCCGAGGCATTCAGCAGCGCCCCTTCGGCATCAACGCGTGTTTTTGACGAGGCGTTGATGGAGGAGACCCAGGGGGCGCTATGGCCCTGGATTTTTGGCGTCGTGGCCGTGGATATCAGTCTCGCCAGCTTCTTCTGGGGCGATTATCTGCCGACCATGGCGGCGGCCGGCGGGGCTTGCGTCAATTGTGATATCGGTAACAAATCGAGGTAATCTCGACGACGGGGCAGATTCCTTGCCCCGTCGCTTTCATCTATGGGTTCCGTGATTTCGGAGGCGATACCTATGATTAATCCCGAATTAAGCAAAAAACGTCAGGATGTCGAGTATTCCCGGCGCTATGACCGGCTGTTTTTTTTCCATGCCCTGAGTCTGCTGCCGCTGCTGGTCTTTGTGACCGTGACCTTTGGGAAGTCGGGGCAGCTGGTATGGACGGCGGTTTATGCCAGCGGGGCCACCTATCTCGTACTGCTGATCTTCCTGCGGGTTCTCTGGCGCCGTGAGGTTCTTACGCGCATGCGGGAAGAGGGTGCAATCGACGGCGACTACAAACCGCCGGTGCTGTGAAGTCCCGCGACCGCGGTCGGAAGTCGCTATGGTCTGTTGCGTCAAGGTCGGTAGCGTGTTGCCTGTTGCTGCAGCTGGTTACGCCCGCGCAAGCCTTCGATAACTGGTTGTCTCTTCGCGATGCCGGGGTGGTAAGGCAAGAGCGGGATTTCAGTTGCGGTGCCGCGGCTCTTGCCACCGTGCTCACTCACTATTACGGGGAACCCGTGAGTGAGGCGGCGCTCCTCGAGCAGTTACTCAGGGAGCGCGTGAATACTGGTGATACGAAGGTGCAACAGCAGGCCCTGTCCTTCGCTGATCTCGCGATGCTGGCGGGCTCCAGACACTATCCGTCCATGGGCCTTGCGGTGGCTTTTGAGGATTTGAAGAAGCTGAAGCTGCCGGTTATTGTGGCGCTCGTCATCGAAGGGCGAGGGCACTTCAGCGTGCTCCGACGTGTCGACAGCGATGATCGGGTTTTTCTCGCCGATCCCAGCTGGGGTAATCGTCAACTGGGAAAACAGGCTTTTCTTCGCAGCTTTAGCACACCGGGGACGTCTGCCCAGGGACGTATTCTCATTATTGGTTCCAAAAGAGATTCCAAAAACGGTTCCAAGAGCGGTTCGGGAGGCGATGAGCGTTTCCGGCACCGGACCCCGCGCCGGGCGCTGATGGCACCCGGCGTCTGAGTCCCGAGCTTAGCGGAACTCGGAAACTCTGACCTTAGAGCTCCTTAAAACGCATATTCAGGGACTGGAGATAGCTTTCGCTGTCGCGGCGGGCCGCATTGCCCGTTACCACGGCGATGGATGCATTCTCCGGCACCAGATACTCGGCCGCGACCCGCTGAAGGTCCTCGAGGGTGACGTTGAGGATCCTCTGTCTGAAGGCCATGCGCTGCTCGTGGTTGCGTCCAAAGCGACGGTTGTGGAAGTCCTGCTTGGCTTCGCCCGCCGGGGATCCCGGCTTATCGATGGTGCTGATCACGCCGAGAATTGCTTCTTCCAGGCTGGCGGGGCTGTGATCGCCCGTGGCCATCCACGCGATGCTGGCGTCAAAATCTTCCAGGGTCCCTTCAATGCGGGGATCCCGATAGGAATAAAAACGAAAGGCTGCGATGCTCGCATCGTGACTCGCGCCGCCGCCGTAGGCGCCGCCCTGTTCGCGGATGGCACGATGGAGGAAGCCGTTGCGCAGATATCCCGATAATACGGTGAGCGCCGCCGCATCGGCATGCCCACTGGGTACCGTAGCGTAAGCCTTCGCACAAAAACTCACCTGAGAATTGGCTACCCAACACTCCCGGCGGGTTTCGCGCAGCATGGGTAAGCTCAGGCTCGAATCACTCTGGCTCGGCAGGGCTTTCCAGATGCTGGCGGCTTCTTCGGCGAGGGCAGTGGTGCGCCCCGGCTCTGCAACGATGAGCGCTTCCCACTCGGCATTCTGAAGCTTGGCGTGAAGCTGCTGCAGTTGCCGGGCAAAGGCCTCGAGTTTCCCTGTTTCGGCAAGAGAATCGTCAAGGCGCCGCAAGGCCGCAATACCCTCCATACCCGACAGTTCATGATGGAGCATGGCCAGGGGGCTCATGCCGGCACAGGCAGCGAGCATGGCCAGGCTATGTCCCTGTCCCGTGATGGACTGTTCCCGACGGGCTCTCTGCTGGGCGACCAATTCGCGAATACGCGGTAGCTCGTCAAAACGCAGATCCAGCAAGGTGTCGCGCATCAGCTTTGATTGCTCGGCGCTTTTCCGTGCCAGCGCCTTGGAGGAGAGCGCCAGGCTCGCCTGCGCCACCTGCTCGTCCTCAATGCTGCCGCGCATGGATGTGAACAGGCTGATGGATCCAACGGAGGAAGACTGCCGGTGTTGCGTCGCAAGATAGTCTGCATCGCCCAGGCCCAGCTCTGCGGTCATGCCCGTAAGATGCGGGAGGAGCGTCAGTTCCTCGGCGCTTAGCTGGGGAATACTGCAGCTGAGCTGCTGGTATACCAGTCCGTTTGTGCCCTGCTCGTACAGGGTAAAGGGCAGGCCGTCGATGTTTGTTTCCTGATACGACAGCTTGGGTAATGTGCCCGGCACATCCTCGAGGGTAACCTTGGGAAGCAGCTCCGGGTCATCCTCCTGCGCCTGACGCTCCAGCAGCGCCGCCGCCTGGGTGACGATGGCCTGTTTTTCCGACGCATCGAGGCTACTTTTGAGCGCCGCAAGCCGCTGCCGCTCCTCCTCGCGTTTTTTCTCGGACAGGGTTCCATCGGGGGTCATGACCAGCGTGACGCGATGGGGGTTTTCGATGAGCAAATTGCGCGCAAGACCGCGGATATAGTCTGGGTTCTGAATCTGCTCCCGCAACTGCGCAATCACCGGTTCGAGATCCATGGAGGGGACGGGGTCGGCATAGTGCGTGGCCGGGCCCAGAGCCTGGAGAATCAGGTTCAGTCCGAAGGGCATCCCGTCGCCGCTGATCTCCCGTTGATGGAGCTCCAGCTGATGCAATACCGCTTCCAGTTGCTCCCGGGGCACACCGTTTGTCGCAATATCCTCAATGACATCCAGCACCAGCTTTTCCAGCGCTTCTTCATGCGACGCTTCGCTGCCCTCGATGCCGCAACAGAAAACAAGCTCTCGAAGGGAGTCCTCCAGTCCGCACAGGGGTGAGGGCGCCGTGCCCAGTTCCGTGGTTTCGAGGGCTTTTTGAAGAGGTGAAGCGCTGTTTTCCATGAGTACGCTGGACAATAACTGCGCCTCCAGAAGGTCCTTCAGCTCGCTGCTTTCACCCAGTAACCAGCCCATCACGATATGGGTTCGCCGCTCGCTGCTGCCTTCCTCATCAAAGGCGTAGGGCTCCGTCACCCGTTTGGGCTCGGTGTAGCGCACCTCGGGGTTGACCACGATGCGCTTGTCCAGGCGGGTGAAGTTTTGCAGTGCCTGTTCGTGGAAGACCGCCTGATGCTCGGCCGCGGGGATATCACCAAAGGTCATGAAGGTGGCGTTGCTGGGATGATAATGGCTCTTGTAAAAGCTCTGTAGCTGATCATAGCTCAGCTCGGGGATATGTTCGGGTTCCCCGCCGGAGTTGTAGTGGTAAGTGCTGGTGGGGAACAGGTGGTGACAGAGAGTCTGCCACAGCCGCGAGGGCACGGAGCTCATGGCGCCCTTCATCTCGTTAAAAACCACACCCTTGTAGACCAGCTCGCTTTCCGTGTTGCCGGACTCCTCAAATTCGACACGGTGTCCTTCCTGGGCAAAATCCAGGGGGTCGAGCTTGGAGAAAAAGACCGCATCCAGATAAACGTCCAGGAGATTGCGAAAATCTTTACGGTTCTGGCTGGCAAAGGGGTAAGCCGTCCAGTCGGCACTGGTGAAGGCATTCATGAAGGTATTCAGGGATCGGCGGAGCATCATGAAGAAGGGGTCGCGCACGGGGTAGTGCTCGCTGCCGCACAGGGCCGTGTGCTCGAGAATGTGCGCCACACCCCGACTGTCCTCAGGAACCGTGCGCAGGGCCACGAGAAACACGTTTTCGGTGTTGTCCGAGGCAAAGTGATAGTGAATAGCCCCGGTCTCTCGGTGCTCAAACTGCTCCACCCGGATATTCAGGGCGTCGATGCGCTCCGCGCGCAGGGGAATGAAGCTATCGTGAGCAATGGGAAGATTGGACGGACTGTTCATAGCGTTTCCAATTCGTAAAAACGCGTATTCTAACGTGATTTGCGCCGCGTCTTTAGGGTCCGCCGGGGGCCGGCATGGCACGGAGTTTCAGACGGTACAGCCAGGGCCAGCGCTTACCCGTCACCCAGAGGGCCCGATTATCGGCATCCCAGGCGATGCCATTGAGTACATCGGTGCCGGGTTCCCGATCCTCGGGGTCAAGGAGCCCGCGAAGATCCACAATCCCCAGGACCGCGCCGGTCTCCGGGTCAATGCGAACCAGTTGATTTGCCTGCCAGACATTCGCCCAGATTTCGCCCTCAATCCACTCAAGCTCGTTGAGCCTGGGAAGAGGCCGAGCACCCAGGGTGACCGCCAGGGTGCGCTTTACGCGCATATCGTCAGTATTCAGGAAATACAGCTGGTGGCTGCCGTCGCTGTAAATCAGCTCCGATCCATTGTGCGTAAGCCCCCAGCCCTGGGTCGAGATGCGATGCGTCGCCAGGGGTTTAAAGGACTCTGCGTCGTATTCAATAAGCTGTCCCGCGCGCCAGGTGAGCTGGTAAATACGATCTTCGAGCCGCGTAACCCCTTCGCCAAAGAGCGCCGGGGGGAGGGCGTGCTCCTGCTTGAGTTTCATGGCGGGAAATTCGTAAGCCAGGAGTCGGGACTCACCATACTGGCCCGTGCTGACATAGAGGGTATCTCCTAGAATCTGCAGACCCTGCACAAAATTTTCCCGGGGGTGGGGGAGTTGCTCCAGCACTTCGTAACCGTAGCGCATCAGCGGCGCGGCCACGGCGGGTAGGGCCATCGTCGCCGCGAGCACCCCGGCAAACGCCCGGGCCGTCACCGTTCTCAGGTAGCTATTCACGCCCCTGCCACCTTTGCCGGCGCTTTGCCGCGAATCAGCCCGCGGATGAGGAATCTCGCGGGGGAGAGCGCCCGCTGCAACTCGCGACTGAGGGGGGGGGGCTCACCAAATATTCGGGCAGCTATGAATTCGCCACTGAGGGCTGCATAACTCAAGCCGCGGGATCCGTGGGCGGTGCTCATGTACAGGCCCCGCTGGTAGGCACCGGTCAGGGGAATAAGCTGGCTGGCGTCCCATTGCAGAGGACGAAAGCGCTCTTCAAAGGCAGCGATGTCCGGAAGGGGGCCGGCAAGGGGGAGATAGTCGGGCGATACGCAGCGAAGCTCCGCACGGCCCTTCAACTGCGTGGGATCAAGGGACATCAGATGATCCTCCCACGCCGGCAGCGCCCGCGCCAGGGCAGCAATATTGTCACGGTGTTCCTCTACGCGGAGCTCGCGACTCTCGTCGCCCGGCTTGAAGGTCGCTCCAATGCAATGCTCGCCATTTACCGCCGGGGCGATATAGCCACGGTGACAGAGGCTGGTACGCAGGGGCTGATCCCGGGGCGCGGGTATCTGGGTCGTCTGGCCGCGCACCACCCGCAAAGGTAGATCTCCGGTCTGTGCAATGCGCCTCCCCGACGGCCCCGTGGCCAGGATCAGTAAATCTCCCAGCCCCTGACGATGGCCCTCTGGATTCCGAGCCTCCCATTGGCCGTTTTCACAGTGAAAGCTGAGGTGTCCGCAATGCTCCTGCAGGCTGATACCCGGTTGATCCAGGAGGGCGCGGCACACGGCGGGTGGCGCAAGCCATCCGGAGCCCGGTTGCCAGATGCCCGCGGTGCCGGAGCGAACACCGAGAAGATGCTCAACACTTTCCACATCCCGAGGTTCGGCTACCGCCTCCAGTCCCCGGAGGGCCTCGGCGAGGCTGGAGGTGTCGCCCCGGGGCATGTCCGTCTGCACGCAACCGTTGAGCTCACCATCCCTGCCTTCACGGAGTAAGCCGTCCTGAAACATCCGGCGGTAAAGATCCCGGGCATACAGAAACGCCAGCAGTGAAAACTCGCCTAGGATTGAGCGCTCGTGAGAGAGCCGCGTAAACAACACCCCCTGCGCATTCCCGGAGCCGCCCCCGGCCGCGGCCCCTTCATCAAGCACGGTCACGGCCATGCCCCGCCGCCCGAGGGCCGCGGCAACATGCGCACCGGCGAGACCGGCACCGATGACCAGTGCCGTCTGATTTGCGTTCGCAGGCGGGTGCGGGCTCAGGTCCCAGGGCGTCAGAGTGGGCGTTAAGGTGGGTGCTGAGGAACGCTCGGCTTGCGGGTCGCTCTGGGTAGCATGCAGCGATCCCTGAAGGCATTCCCGTTTTTTACCAAAGCCCGGTCGTTTGTTCATGCTGAAGCCGACGCGACTAAGACTTCGGCGTACCTGCCCCGACGCGCTGTAGGTGGCCAGGCTTGCGGACAGCTTGCTGGCGCGGACCATATGTTCGAACAGTGGCACCGTCCACATCGATTCGTTCTGCCGCGGGGCAAAGCCGTCGAGATACCAGGCGTCTATCAAGGGCACATCCAGGCCCGCAAGCTCCGCCAGGGCGTCCTCGGCCTCGGCCCATATAAGGTCCAGGGTAACCCGGCCGCCATCGAATACGCGGCGATGCACGCCCGGTAGCGGAGGCGGGTAGGCCGATAGCAACTCCGCCGCAAGATCAGCAAGCTCAGGCCAGCGGCGGAGGGATTTTTCCAGGGCAGGGAGACTCAGGGGGTGACGGTCGACGCTCCAGAAGTGCAGGCGTTTCCCGGGGGAGGCGAAGCGCTGAAAACATCGCCAGCTCAGGAGAAAGTTCAGCCCCGTGCCAAAACCCAGCTCCCCAATGGTGAACAGGGATGCAGAGGGGATCGTCAGGCGTTTCTCGAGATCACTGCCATCAATGAACACATACTGGGATTCCGCCAGTCCATCTTCGGCACTGAAGTAACAATCACCATAACGGACGGATCGCGGCTCCCCGGCCTCAGTCCATTCCAGCTCGGCAGGCTCCATGGCCTGGAGAGGGCCCTGGGCACGTATCACGGGGCGTCACTTGTCTCGGCTGATGCAGCTCCAAGCCATGGGGGGCTGTCATTCTGCAAATCTACAAGGACGCTGGCCGGGACCAGATGGAGCGTCCAATCCTGACGGGGTGGTGCCGTAAGCACTAGAAGGTGTTTTGCACTGCCCTCCAGGGGAGGTAGCTGGAGTTCCCACTGAAAATCCGAAACACTGAAAACGTTCAGCCCGTTACCGAGCTTCGTTTGCCCGACAAACTGGTGTTTGCCGATGTGACGGAGGTTGTAGGTACTGCTACCCACGAGGGAACCGCGCCGGCGTATCTGAATGGTGCCGATAAGGGGACTGTCACTGCGACGCTCGGCGATCGCGGTGTCAGAAAGACGGGTATCCACCTCGGTGCGAAGAAGCGGCCACTCATCGGCCCTTAGGAGCAGCTTGTCCCGGGAGTAGGGAGCGTTGAGTAGGAGAGCCAATTTGGCCTCGTCCGCAGAGGCGTCTACCGGTAGCGCGTCTGTGGCCTCCTCCGGGTCAGGGGCCGTGTTTACAGCCTCGCCGTTGCCGCTATGGTGGCGAAGCAGCAGACCTCTGAGACGCTCCACATCGCTGTCCGACAGGCCGGGCGCACCTGGCTCCTGGGCCCTTGTGGAAAAAGAGCCGAGGAGAGCCAGACAAATCGCAACGGCTGTCAGCGCAGCAGTCGCCCTGGAGGAAACCCCAGTCCCGGGCGTCACGTTTGCTCCGGAGGCAACAACAGCCCCGGGTAAACGAAGGTTTTTTCGCAAGCTGGCTCCGTCTGTCTTCGTGCCGGAGGCGGCGTAAACCATGATCCTGAAATCCTCCAAGGAAAACAGGAGCATAGCAAACTGAGGGGGCCTGCTGTTTGGTGCTTTTACCTATTCCGGCGAAGGTCTGCTGGCATGGTGCAGGACCAATCGGTAGACTTCGCGGGCTGTTAGTCATCTCCGCGGAAAAGCCATGTCAGAAAACACCCAACGCAAGAGTCTCCCGACGGACAAGTTTCTCACCGTCGCCGTGAACCTGATTCACAAGGCGCTCATTGAGCCCAGTCGAACCGAGGCCAAGAGTCTCTACCGTGACCTTGAAGAAAAAAAGGTCGTCGCCCTTACCAATCTGCGCATGGAAGACGGCAGCATGGTGCGCTTTGATCTCAGTCTGGATTATGAGCACTATCAGGGACGCCTCAATTTCACGAGTTTTCGCACGGGACTGACGATGCTGCTCTCGAGCATCGCCGAGGCGATCAAGGATCCTGCGTCTCTGCGCTCTTACGCCAATGAGTCAAAAGAGGACTCCGTGATGTTCGGTATTACCGCGCTCACTGCTGAAGACGGTAAACCCAGCGTGCTGGTGCTCGGAGCGGATTCGGGAAAAGGTGGTGCTACCGTGGAACTGCAGCTTATGTACCTTGATCCTGCGCAGTTTGAACAAACGGCAAAGGCTGACCCGGACTCTGCCGTAGGCTGAGACCCCGCACGCCAGGCCTGTTTTTTAGCTGGGTGCAATCACCTCGGCGCTACCGCGCAGGAGGCAGCGACCGTCCTCATGGCATATCTCGCAATCGATAATTACACGCCCCCGCCGTTTTTTCTCAGCCACCGTGAGTCGGATAAGCACGGCGTCGCCCGGCAGCGCTGGCTGCCGGAATTCCAGACTCTGGCGCAGGTACACGGTGCCCCGTCCCGGCAGGGAGTGAGCGAGACTGGCGGAAATCCAGCTTGCCAGGAGCATGCCGTGGGCGATGCGATCCTCAAAACCCGCGGCGCGGGCAAAGTCCGCGTCGGTGTGCAGGGGGTTGTGGTCGCCGCTGGCAGCCGCAAAGGCATCGATATCGCTGCCCTGCAGTTGGCGTTTGATCTCACACTGCTGGCCTTCCTGCAATTCATCGTAGCTAAAGCTGTTTTCCGTCGTCATGGTGAGGTCTCTTTTTTCCTTCGGCGCCGGGGATGGCTCTCGGTGCTGACAAGGCAGGGCATGCATTCGTGGCACGCACGGGTAAAAGCGCAAGAGTACCTCCGGGGCGGGGTGGACTGCCATGCCTGATACGGAGACGTCGACAGTGTCGCAGACATCGCAGGTGCTTCGTGAGGTGCCGCCGCTGACGTATCCGCCGGAACTCCCCGTGGCGGAGCATCGCCGGGAAATAGCGGACGCCCTGCGGGATCATCAGGTGGTGATTGTTGCGGGAGAGACCGGCTCGGGAAAAACCACTCAGCTTCCAAAGATTTGTCTGGAGTTGGGCCGCGGTCGCGTTGAGCGCATCGGTCATACCCAACCACGCCGTCTTGCCGCCCGCACCGTTGCCCAGCGCATTGCCGAAGAGGTGGGGCTGCCCCTCGGTGACCTCGTGGGCTATCAGGTGCGCTTTCAGGAGCAGCTGGGGGAACGTACCGCGGTGAAGCTGATGACCGACGGGATTCTCCTGAGCGAGATGCAGCGGGATCGCGATCTACGCCAATACGACACGCTGATTATCGATGAGGCCCATGAAAGGAGCCTCAATATTGATTTCATTCTGGGGTATCTTAAACGCCTCCTGCCGCGGCGTCCCGACCTGAAAGTGCTGGTCACGAGCGCCACCATCGATGTGGCGCGTTTCTCCGAGCATTTTAATGACGCGCCGGTGATCGAAGTGTCCGGGCGCAGCTATCCGGTGACGACGCACTATCTTCCCCGGGACAGCAGCGACGCCGAAGACCTTCTGCGCCAGGTTGCCTCCGTGGTAAAGGAGGTGCAGGCGGGGCGTCATGGCGAGCCCGGCGATATGCTCGTGTTTCTGTCGGGGGAGCGTGATATTCGCGACGTGGCGCGGCAGCTTCGAGGTGCGCCGGGGCTGGACGTGCTGCCCCTTTATGCGCGGCTCAGCCAGGGGGAACAGGCGCGGGTGTTCGGGCGGGGTAGCGCCCGGGGTTTGCGGGTCGTGCTGTCCACCAATGTCGCAGAAACCTCGGTCACCGTGCCCGGGATTCGCTTTGTCATCGATCCCGGTGAGGCGAGGATCAGCCGCTATTCCTACCGCACCCGGGTGCAGCGTCTGCCCATTGAACCCATCTCCCGAGCCAGTGCAGATCAACGCCGGGGTCGCTGCGGCCGTGTGGGGCCGGGTGTCTGTCTGCGTCTCTATACGGAAGAGGACTATCTCAATCGACCGGAATTCACCGACCCGGAAATCAAGCGCAGTAACCTCGCCGCGGTCGTGCTTCAGATGCTCCAGCTGGGCCTTGGAAATATTGCCCGCTTTCCTTTTCTTGAGCCGCCGGACAGTCGTCTTATTCGGGATGGTTACAGGCTGCTTGATGAGTTAGGTGCGGTCAATTCCAAGGAACAGCTGACGCGCCTCGGGCGGCGCATGGCGGCGTTTCCTATTGATCCCGCGCTTTCGCGCATGGTGCTTGCCGCGCAGGAGTTCTCCGTGCTCCCGGAGATGTTGGTCATTGCCAGCGCGCTGTCCATTCAGGACCCACGGGAGCGTCCCGCGGACCGCCAGTCCCAGGCGGACCAGGCCCACGCCCGTTTTGCCGATCCCCGCTCGGATTTTATGAGCCTGGTAAATCTCTGGCGCTACTACGAAGAGCAGCGTCAGGAATTGAGTGAGAACAAGCTTCGAAAGCTTTGCAAGAAGGAGTATCTGTCCTGGCTGCGCATGCGGGAGTGGCGCGACGTGCATCGGCAAATCAGCATCGCCTGTCGGAGTCAGGGCCTCAAGCCCGCGCTGGCCTTGTCCGAGGAGACGGATTATGCGGGCGTGCATCGAGCATTGCTCACGGGGCTGTTGGGCAATATTGCGCAGCAGGACGAGCGCCGGGAATACCTGGCGGCCCGGAACCGGCGCTTGCAGCTGTTTCCCGGATCGGTGGTCTATCGCAAGCCCCCCAAATGGCTGGTGGCGGGGGAGATAGTCGAGACGCAGCGGGTCTATGCCCGCAGCGCCGCCGCTATCGAGCCCCAATGGCTTATGCAGGTGAATCCCGCGCTGCTCAAACACCAGTATTACGAACCCCGGTGGCAGCGGGAGCAGGGCAGGGTGGTGGCCTGGCGGCGTACGACGCTCTTTGGTCTGACCATCAGCGATCGGGTGGCCGTGCATTACGCCAAAATTGATGCGCCACTGTGCCGCGAGATACTGATTCGTGAGGGTCTTATTGCGGGACGCTGGTCAAAGCCCCCGGCGTTTCTCAAGCACAATCTGCGTTTGCAGCGGGAGGTCGAAGATCTTGAGTCCCGGGCGAGGCGCCGCGACCTTTTGGTAGATGAAGAAACCCTGTTCCGGTTTTACGACGAATACCTCCCGGAAACCGCCACCAACACCACATCCCTCCTGGCCTGGCTCAAAGACCACGAAGATCGCAGCAGGCTGCTTAAGCTTCGCCGGGACCAGCTTCTGACCCGGGATCCGGGCGCGCTGACGGATGCCTTTCCTGACGCTCTCGATTGGGAAGGGCAGCGTTATCGCCTGAGTTATCAGTTCGCGCCGGGAAAAGAAGCTGACGGCGTGTCCATAACCGTGCCCCTGGGTTTGCTCAACCGCCTGCCGAGATTTCGTCTCCAATGGCTGGTACCGGGGATTCTTCGAGAAAAATGTGTGGCTCTGGTAAAGGGTTTGCCCAAGCCCCTGCGAAAGCAGATGGTGCCCGTGCCCGACTGGGTTGATCGGGCTCTGGCGCACATGGAGCCTACGGACGAGCCCCTCACGGAAGCTCTGGGGGCGGCCCTGAAAGCGGTCGGGGGACCCCGGATCGTGGCGGAGGATTGGCCGCTTTCCGAGATTGACGACTACTACCGAATCAATCTTCGAGTGGTCGATGAAAAAGGCAAGCTGCTGGCACAGGGGCGCGATGTGGATGCCCTCATCAGTGAATTCCAGGAAGCCACCCGTCGGCAGCTCAGCACCACGGAGGGTAACTCTCCCGCGCGCTCGGGGCTGCTTGCCTGGGACTTTCCGGAGCTTGCCAGGGAGTACGCTTTTCGTCAGGCAGGCGTAGACATTCTGGCGTATCCGGCGCTCAAAGATGGGGGCGATAGCGCCGATATTGCTCTCTTCGATTATCCCGGCGAGGCGTTGTTGGCACATCGGCGGGGTTTGGCGCGGTTGCTGATTCTATCTTTGAAGCCGGCGTTTCGCGATATTCGTAAACGCTTTCTGAAGGACAACGAAGCGGCGCTCCTGTTTGCCGCCCTCGATGTGTCGCGGGAGGCTCTCCTTGACGAGGTGCTGCCCACCCTCGCGCTCAACGCTTCAGGATTGCGATCGGAGGACTGTCGGGATAAGCAAAGCTTTGACGACGCCAGGGCGCAACTTTCGCGAAATGTCATCACGGTTGCCAACGAACTGGAAGTGCAGCTGAAAAACACCCTGGTGGCCATGGGCGAAGCCCTGCAGGTGCTCCATCGCCATGCCGGCCAGTATCGCGAAGCCAAAGCGGACATGACCTCCCAGCGGCGATACCTTCTGAGCGGTGCCGGCTTGTTTGGGAAAGACAGCGACACCCTGCGTCATTATCCGCGCTATGCCAAGGCCATGGTGGTACGGGCTGAGCGCCTGGCCGCCAACTACCGCAAGGATCAGGAGCATCAGGCCACCCTCGCGGCATTGGAAGCCCCCATGGCGGCCTTGCTGGCGGAGGTGCCCGGCGCTGCCCAGCTTTCACCATCGCTGTATGACTATCAGACGATGCTTCAGGAGCTTCGGGTCTCCCTGTTTGCTCAGCATCTGGGCACCTCACGACCGGTGTCCGTAAAACGCCTGAACGCCCAATGGACACGGGTAGACGTCTGGTGCAGGAAAACCCTGGGGCGTCTGCCGGAAGAAGAGTAAAAAGAGGTGTATCGAGAGCAGACGTTCAAGCAGATGCGTGAATAATGCCGGATAAACATCGGCCCCGGAAGAAACTCCGCGCCGCGACGGCAGTCCTAATGAATGATCTGTGTGGAATGCGGGACCGCTCCCAAGCGTTTACTACAGAGAGGGGTATTAGCGTTACTTTGGCGAGAGACAGGCGACGAAAAGTGACGGGCCGGAAACAATCGGTCTGCGCTGTTACGCCGTATAATGGGGCTTTCTTTGTTGAGAGATTATCGAGTATCAGGGAACAAGGCATAAAACTGGTGTCGGCTGATCCTGCGGTGTCCGTGGGTGCGACTGTGCGCGCGTTTTCGTCCTCTGATTCCGCGAGGGTGGAGTCCTGGTGGCGCCACATGGCCACGGGGTTCCTGCTGAGTATTGCTGTGTTTCTGGCCCCCGGGCTCGAGGCCAATGATGACCCTCTGGAAGCGATAAACCGCCCGCTCTTTGTCGTCAATGACGTGCTGGATCGCTGGGCGCTGCGCCCCCTTGCGAAGGGCTATGACTACATCATGCCTGCACCTGCGCAGCGTGGTGTCAGTAATTTCTATGCAAACCTTTACGATGTCACCAGTACCTTCAATGCCGTATTGCAGTGGCGTTGGGATGGCGCTGCGCAGAGTGGCGGACGTTTTCTGGTGAACTCCACCCTGGGACTGGCGGGACTATTTGACGTAGCTACGCCCATGGGTATCCGATCCTACCGCACGGATTTTGGCCAGACCCTGGCCCTTTGGGGGGTTCCCGAGGGGCCCTACCTGATGCTGCCGCTGTTTGGCCCGCGTACCTTCCGCAGCGGAACCGGTACGCTGGTAGACACCTTTGCACTGTCGGTTCCGCCCTACATTGATGATCGCGCCGTGCGCAACAGCATCTGGGGACTGGAGCTGGTCCATGGGCGGGCCAGGCTCTTGGGCTCCGACGAGCTGATTTCCGGTGATCGCTACATCTTTGTCCGCGATGCCTATCTTCAGCAGCGCGCCGCTTTTGTTAATGACGGCGAAATTCAGGACGATTTCGCGGATTTTGAGGATGGCTGGGACCAGGAGTTCTAAGTTTTAGCCCCTCGGCTACGTTATCCCTTCAAAGTTGTGAATTCTTCCTCAAAGCGGGGCGCTCCGGTTGCCTGGGCGCGGCGGCAGGCGTAGGGTTCTGCTTACTATTTTGACGAAGTAATACCGGATGGCCTATAGCGGTAAGGTACTGGTCATTGACGACGATCTGAACCGGGGCAGTGATCTCGCTGACCTGGCCTCTTCTGCCGGCTTTACCACTTCCGTAGCAAATTCTCTGGACGCTTTTGGCAATTCCCTGGGTGAAAACAGCGATTGGGACGTTGTGCTGTGCGATGTACAGGCTACGCCGGAGGCCTGGGCAGAGGAGGGCGCCAGTCTTCGGGAGCTGAATATCCAGGTGCCCGTGATGATGTTTAGCAGCGAGTCCCGCTCCGCCAGCATGATGCGCGCCCTGCGCCTGGGCGCGAACGATTTTTTTGCTACGCCCCTGGACGACCCCGACGCGCTTTTAGCCTCCATGGAGCGCTGTGTGCGCCTGCGATCCATGAGTCGGGAGTTGCAGCAGTCCCGACAGAAGTTGGAGGCTGCCAACCGCGAGCTAAAAAACACCGTGCGCGTGCTTGAGAAGGACCAGCAGGCGGGCCGTCAGGTACAGATGCGCATGTTACCCAGCTCCCCCATGGTGGTGAGCGACTACATGTTCAGCCATACGATTATTCCTTCCCTGTATCTGAGTGGTGACTTCACGGATTATTTCACCGTTGACGATCACTACGTCGTGTTTTTTATGGCTGATGTATCGGGCCATGGCAGCTCATCGGCTTTCACCACGGTGCTCCTGAAAAATCTGTTCGCGCGGAAGCGCTCCGATTACCTGCGCCGCAACGACAATACGATTTTAGGTCCCGTGGCCATGCTTACCCTCGCTAACCGGGAACTCCTTGAGCTTGATGTCGGAAAGTACGCCACCATGGTGGTGGGCGTCCTGGACCAGGTCGAGAATACCCTGCACTACAGCGTGGCCGGCCATTTACCCATGCCCGTACTGGTGTCCGATGCAGGTGCGGTTTATCTTGAGGGTGGAGGAAACGCGGTGGGGATGATGCGCGACGCCGAGTACAACGAGCACAGCGTGGAGCTGCCCGACGCGTTCATGCTGGCGCTGTTTTCCGACGGCATTCTGGAAATTCTACCGCCCAAGAATCTGGTGGAGAAAGAAGCTTTTTTTCTCGATATTTTTGCGCAGACGGCGGACACGCCCGAGGAATTGGTGTCAAAGCTGGGACTGGACAGCGCAGAGACCGCCCCCGATGATATAGCAGCGCTTTTTGTGAGCAAGCGGGTAAGTGATGAGTCATGAGTGACGGTCAGGTGCTGGCAGCACGGAAGGACGGCGCCTATGTGCTGCGTCTGGTGGGTGACGTTCGCCTGACGCTGTGTGCTTCCATCGAAGACTACGTTGACAGCATGCTGGATGATCCGGAGTTCTGCAGTGTCTGGGTGGATCTTTGTGATGTGGAGGGCATCGATAGCACGACCCTTGGTCAGCTGGCCAAGCTGGCGATGTCCGTCCATGATCGTTTTGACTTCCGCCCCGCGATCTATTGCTGTGATGCCGGCATTAATCGTCTCCTCAGCAGCATGGGGCTGGACCGGCTGTTTGAAATGCATGCAAAGACCTGCTGTGCGACGGGCAGTGGTCAGAGTATTCCCATGGTCCCGGGGAGCGAGGACGAGGTGCGTCAAAAGGTGCTTGAAGCCCATCGGGCGCTTATGGATGTATCCTCGGAAAACCGCGAGCGTTTCAGTGAGCTGGTAGCGACCCTGGAGCGCCACTGATCCCCCGGCGTCTCATCACCCTCGCTACCCTCGCGACTCTTGCCACCGTCGCCGACCTGCCTAGGCGACCGCTTCTTTGGCAGCGATTTTTCCCCGAATGAAGTCTTCATGATTGACGTAGATAAGCTCCGACGCGCGACGGATTAAATGCTCTTCGTACTTGCTCAGTGACTTGTCCGCATAGGCGACGCGCCACATGGCGTTAATGAGTTGGCACTTTTCCTCGTAACCGTAGTGATCGTTCACCAGTCGGGTGAATTCATACAGGGACGTCGCTTGATCCACGGCCTCGTTTGCCTCGCTCATCAGCGCGTCCACGGTTTGTTTGTCGAGGGCAAGAGTGCTCACCAGGAGCTGCGCCATGGCAGCCTCTTCTTCGGCGTCCTGGGCAAAGTCGGCGCGGGCAACTTCGATGAGTAGCGCCGCAGTGGCGATGCGTCGCACCTCGTCGGGCGTCCTGGTGTTCTCTTCGGGACCTTCCAGAAACAGTTTTTTCAGTGCATCAATCACAGTTCGCTCACCAGCGTTTCCAGTCGCCGCTGATCGGCAATGAAATTGCGAATACCCTCGGCCAGTTTTTCTGTCGCCATGGCATCTTCGTTGACCTCAAGGCGGAAAGTCGCTTCATCGAGGACGGTTTTGGCGTCGCCACTGTTTGCATGGTTAGGATCGAGTTTTCGTGGCAAGGGTCCCTCGTCGCCCTCAAGCTCTTCGAGCAATGCCGGGCTGATGGTCAATCGATCACAGCCCGCAAGGGCTTCGATTTCGCCGCAATTCCGGAAGCTCGCTCCCATGACCACGGTGGTGTAGTGATGTTGCTTGTAATAATTGTAGATGCGTTTGACGGATTGAACGCCGGGGTCATCATCCCCGCTTTTCACTTGCAGATCCGTGTGAGCCTTGTACCAATCCAGAATCCGACCCACGAAGGGCGAAATGAGGAATACCCCCGCATCGGCGCAGGCCTGGGCCTGGGGAAATCCGAAGAGCAGAGTGAGATTGCACTGGATGCCTTCTCGCTCCAGCTCCAGTGCGGCACTGATGCCCTCCCAGGTCGATGCGGTCTTAATGAGGATGCGCTCCCGGGAGATGCCGGCCTTTTCATATAAGCCGATTATTCGCTTTGCCCGCTCTATGGTGCCATGACGATCAAAGGACAGTCTTGCGTCCACCTCTGTAGACACTCGCCCCGGCACGATGCTTAAAATTTCTGTGCCCACGGCGACGGCAAAGTAATCACAGGAGGCCGCGAGCTGCTCGCGGTTGCTTCCACCCTCACGGCCCGCTCGGGCCTTGGCCGCGAGAAGAATATCCTGGTAATGGGGCAGGGCCGCAGCCTTGAGTAACAGCGAGGGGTTGGTGGTGGCATCCAGGGGGGTGAAGCGGCGGATGGCTTCGATGTCCCCGGTGTCCGCTACCACATCGGTCATGGTTTTGAGTTGGCTTAGCTTGTCAGTCATAGGGTTCTCTACTTGTGGCTTCACTGCAGGGCGGCTCCATGGCGCTGATTACGTCGCTTTACCTAAGCGGCCAGCCGGGTAACTTCGTTTACGGCGGCGCGGAGCACATCGGCGCCGGCTCCGGGGCGATGGGCCTGTTCGCTGAGAAGACGCCGGTATCGCCTGGCACCGGGTACCTCCTGATACAGGCCGAGTAAATGGCGGGTAATCTGGTTCAGGCGCGCGCCGTGGGCTAATTCCTTCTCAACATAGGGCAACATCGCCTCGATGATGTCCTCACGATAGCGGGGCTGTTTCACGTCTCCAAACAGGCGATGGTCTACCTCCGCCAGCACCCAGGGGTTGTGATAGGCGCTGCGTCCCAGCATCACGCCATCGACGTGGCCGAGATGTGTCTGGGAATCTTCCAGGGACTCGATACCGCCATTCATCACAATGGTCAGTTCAGGGAAATCCTCCTTGAGTTGATAGACCCAGGGGTAGTTAAGCGGCGGGACCTCGCGGTTCTCTTTGGGGGAAAGCCCTTTGAGCCAGGCTTTGCGGGCGTGAACGATGAAGACCTCAGAGCCGCCCTCGGCCACGGTGCCGACAAAATCACAGAGCTCCTCATAGCTTTCCATGTGGTCAATACCAATGCGGTGCTTCACGGTTACATCGATGGCGCAGGCACTTCGCATGGCTGATATGCAGTCGCGCACGAGGCTCGCTTCGCCCATGAGACAGGCCCCGAAAGCCCCGTTTTGCACGCGGTCCGATGGACAGCCACAATTGAGGTTGACCTCATCGTAACCCCAGTCTTCGGCCCATTTGGCACAGCGCGCCAGATCTCCGGGGTTGGAGCCTCCCAGCTGCAGGGCTATCGGTGCTTCCTCCTCGTGAAACTGTAAAAACCGCTGACGATCGCCGTGAATAAGGGCACCCGTGGTGACCATTTCGGTGTACAGGCGCGCACGGCGGGACAGGAGACGCCAGAAATAGCGACAGTGGCGGTCAGACCAGTCCATCATGGGGGCTGTGCAAAAACGCCAGGGCGACGCCTCTTTCTGTGTGGGTAAATCGGAAAACATAAAATGGGTGAGACGCGCCGGCTCCGTCAGAGGCCTAAAGCGCGCAATTGTATCGACACCCGGGGGGCGTTGCACACTTGTCGCGCCGGGAGTAAAAGCGAGGAGAGGCTGCGAGGTACGCAGTTCACCAGTTGGATTCACCCTTGGGCCTCCTGTAAGGTAAAACCTCCCACAGGACGCCACTGATCCAGCCGGTAGCACTGAGCCATGGCAACAACAAACCAGTCTCTTCATTCTACGGTGCTAAAACGCCACCTCGAGTGGCTTAAAACCAGCATCTGGCTGATTCCCACCCTGCTGTCGTTTCTGGCCATTGCCCTCGCGGTTGTTGCTTTGAGCATCGACAGAAACTTTGGTGATCTGGCGATTGCGTCTCCGGATTTCGGGATGGATGTGGAGGCGACCCGTAATTTAATGGGTGTGCTTGCCTCAGCGTTCGTCAGCGTTGGAGGCATCTCTTTCTCGGTAACCATGGTCGCCCTCACCCTGACCTCGGGTCAGTACGGTCCCAAGGTTCTTCGACACTTTCTGGAAAATACTCGAAACAAAGTCTCTCTGGGGCTTTTCTTTGGGACCGCAGTCTACGCTCTCGCGGTCTCCATCAGCCTTCATCCCGGCGATAAAGCGCGGCTGTCAGTGTTTCTGGCCCTCGCGTTGGCCATGGCAGCCCTCATCGAGTTTATTGGCTTTATTCATCGCACGGCCATTGATCTTCAGGCGGATCAGCTGATTCAGCGTCTGGGGAAGCAGCTGCGGCAGGACATGTGCCGCCTTTGCGATAACGAGGACATGCCGGAGCGGGAGTCGACGACGCTATCGTTTCGCAAGGCGACGTCCGGAATGTCAAAGGAGACCCTTTACGCTGTCGATGAGGGCTATATTCAGACCGTTGATTACACCGGGCTCGTGGATGAACTGCGACGTTACAAGGCCCTCGCTATTCTCCGTGCCCGCCCCGGAGACTTTGTTATCCCGGGCTCTGATTTATTATATGTATGGTCAGAAGGCGGTATTGATCTCGCTGACGCGGGGGCGCCCTTACGCAATCAAATCACCACGGGCCCCCTACGAACGCCCATTCAGGATCCGGAATTTCCCATCACGCAGATCCAGCAGATAGCGGCCCGGGCCCTGTCGACAGGGATCAACGATCCGGGCACCGCCATTACCTGCATCGACTGGCTGACCCTGGCCTTGTCGGAGGTGGTGGATGCTGATTTGCCGGGGAGCGTGGTACTGGGGCCGGACAAAGAACCGCGTTTGCTACTGCGCCCCGTGGATTTTGCCTATCTCGTCAAACTGGTCTACGCCCCGATGCGGCAGTCGAGCTCCGATGACCTACAGGTCAGCCTCCGGCTCATGCAATCGCTTATCCGATTGGCGGCCCTTACTCAGCGCCGGGATCGTCTCTCCTTGCTGCGAGCTGAAGGCGAGCGCATATGGGCGCAGATTGATAGCGCGGTTCACGCATCCCACGATCTTTTGCCGATTAAACAAAGCCTTCAGCGTCTGCGGGCGGGAACCAACGAGGCAGCCTCGAAGATCAGCGCCTGAGACTCAGTCGTCATTGCTATCGCCCCGTCGGTGTAGCCACAGCAGTATGGAGGTGCCGAGAATAGCCGCGGTCAGGGAGCCCATGAGAATTCCCAGCTTGGCGTCTTCCTGCAGGGAAACCGCGTCCTCAAACGCCAGCGAGTTGACGAAGAGCGACATGGTGAAGCCGATACCCGCGAGAAACGCCAGGCCCACAAGATGCCCGAAAACGAGCTCCTCGGGCATGCGGGCAACGCCAAGCTTCAGTCCCAGCCATGCAAAGGCGCTGATGCCGACGGCTTTACCAACGGTAAGACCTAAGGCCGCCGCCAGGGGCACGGGTGCCGTAAACAGGTAGCCGATATCATCGGGTAGGAGTACGCCCGCATTCAGGAACGCAAACAAAGGCACGATCAGCAGACTCACGGGGATATCCATTGCCCGCTCCCAGCGTTGCAACGGCGTCAGGGTGGCGCGCGCCACTTTACGGGCTTCCTCGGCCAGTTCCTCGTGCTCGTCTTTTTCCAGCACGCTCTGATCCGGGTCGTGGGTTTTGCGAAAGCGTTTAACGATGTCCTCCATTTTTTCAAGGAACCAGGTGGTGCTGCCGTAGGGGCGGGCCGGTACGGCCATGGCGGCCAGGATGCCGGCGGTGGTTGCGTGAACGCCGGACTGAAGCACAAACCACCAAAGGGCGACGCCGAGGAGGCCGTAGGGCAATGGTCGTCGAAAGCCGGATAAATTGAGAACTAACAGCAAAAACAGAACAAACACGGCCCTGAAGAGCGGGGCGAGGAGCACCTCGTCGGTGTAGAAGAGGCTGATTACCATAACCGCGCCGATGTCGTCGAGAATCGCCAGCGCAGACAACAGTACGATGGCAACCCGGGGAACACGACTGCCCATGGCGGCGAGAATTCCCAGGGCAAACGCAGTATCCGTTGCCATGGGAATGCCCCAGCCCCGTGCCGCACCTGCGTCGGTTACCCCGTTCACCGCAAGGTACACGAGGGCCGGGAGAATCATGCCGCCGGCGGCCATAAAAAACACCAGGCTGGACTTGCGCACGTCCCGGAGTTCCCCGGCAATGAGTTCGCGCTTGATTTCCAGACCCAGGAGGAAGAAAAACAGCACCATCAAGCCGTCGTTGACCCAGTGTTTCAGGGACATATCGACCGCTGTGGATCCCAGGGAAATGCTGAAATGCAGGTGCTTGATGGTTTCGTAGAGCTCGTGAAACCCGTTGTTCGCCATCACCATAGCCAACACAACGGCGATGGCGAGGAGGATGCCGCTGGCGGCCTGGCTGCGAACAAACTGGCTCAGGGGGGCCAGGAGCTTTTCTGCCGGTTTCTCCAGGGGTGCTTTTTCGCGAAGTTGGTCGTCAGATGACACTAAGGACTCCCTTATAGCTGTGTTGGAAACTGATGAATAAGCCGCTGCTAATGCTGCGGTGCGATACGGTGCGAAAGCGGTAAAGAAACAAACGCTTGAACGGACAAACAAGCTGTGTGCCCCAAGCTTAACAAAGGAGCGATACCTCCGTTAAATCGCGCTTAGCGGTTTAGTTCGCTCCGTCATCCCCGGGAATGCCGCGTTCCGTGAGTTTTAGGGGATCCAGGAGCGCTTCGAGTTGCGTCCGGCTGAGATCGGTTTTCTCCAGGGCAACCTCCAGCACGCTTCTCTGGCTTTCTTCGACTTCCTTCACAATGGCAGCGCCCTGGGCGTAGCCAATATGCTTGTTCAGGGCCGTAATCAGAATGGGGTTCAGCGCCAGCTGTTCGCGGAGGTGGTCGGCGTTAACCGTGATGTCAGGAATGGCTTTTTGACTCATGGAGGAGGCGCCCCGAGCGAGCAGCGTGACGGCCTCCAGCAAGTTGCTGGCGATGAGGGGGAGCATCACATTGAGTTGAAAGTTGCCCGATTGTCCTGCCGTGGTGATAGCTGTGTGGAGACCGCCTACCTGAATGCAGGCCATCGCTACCGCCTCCGGGATGACCGGGTTGACCTTGCCGGGCATGATGCTGCTCCCGGGCTGGAGGGCGGGGAGTGAGAGTTCCCTTAATCCTGAGTGAGGACCGCTGTTCATCCAGCGAAGGTCATTGCAAAGCTTGAGGAGCGCGGTGGCCACAACATTTAGTTGGCCACTCATACTCACGGCGGCGTCCTGGCTGCCAAGGTTGCAAAAGCCATCTTGCGCCTGGAATGTCTGCCGTGCGTCTTTTGATAGATAGCGAGCCACTGCCGGTCCGAATTCCCCATGCGTATTGACGCCGGTGCCCACGGCCGTGCCACCAATGGGCAGTATCCGGAGGCGTTTCAGGGACCATTCGACGCCCAGACGTGCCGAGGCGATGTCTGACGCCCAGGCGCCAAATTCCTGGTCAAGGCGAAGCGGCATGGCGTCCATGAGGTGTGTACGCCCGGTTTTTACAATGCCGGAAAAAGCCTCCCCTCGAGACAGCAGCGTTTGTTCAAGTTCCTCAAGCGCCGGAAGCAATTCCTCGACGGTGAGGGTGCATACCGCGTGCTGCAGGGCGGTGGGGATAACATCATTACTGCTCTGGCCGAGGTTAACGTGATCATTGGGGTGGACTTCTCGCCCCAGTTTTTGGCTCGCAAGACGCGCCAGCACTTCATTCATATTCATATTGCTGCTGGTGCCGGAGCCGGTCTGGTAGACATCGACGGGAAAGTGCTGGGCGTAGTCGCCTTGCATGACCTTTTCTGCCGCCTCTACCAGCGTTTCTGCAATCCCTTCGTCAAGGAGCTTGAGCTCGGCGTTCACTGAGGCGGCCGCGCCTTTGACAGCGGCGAGGGACCGGATAAAGGTGGCGGGGAGGGGTGCGCCACCGATGAAGAAATTGTCCATGGCGCGCTGGGTCTGGGCGCCCCAGAGCGCGTTTTCCGGCACCTTGACCGGGCCGAGGCTGTCGCGCTCTTCCCGCCGGTTTCGGTAATCGATAGGGGCTTCGTCCTGCTTGGCCATGAACGCTCCTTTGTTCAGGAAGTGGGAACAAACCCTATCACGGCTGATTCCCGGTAGGCAGAGATCCTGCGCGATAGCAGGGCAGGAAGAGAGGCGACGAGAGGGGGAAGAGGGGAGAAAGAGAAGGCGAGGCCGAATCTACTGGCCGACGATCTCTGAATACATCGGCGCAAGTCGTGCCAGAAGTCTATTTTGCGTGGCCGTCGGTACCTTTCTTGCCTCCATGGCCTGAATGAGATCACTCACGACGGTATTGAACTGTGCCCTGTCGATATTCATGCCTCGGTGCGTCGCGGCCATGCTATCGCCCTCGTACTCACAGGGCCCGCCACTCACGGCGCAGAGCTGCAAAGCAAACTGCGTCCGAAAGCGTTCGATGTTAGTGTTGGCGAACAGCGGCAGGGAACGATCGTTGTCCGCCAGGGCATAGAGAAACTCATCCACGATGGCTTCGATACCCGCTTCCTGCCCGAGCTCGTGATAAAGAGCGTCAGGCTCCCGATTTACCGGGGCACAGGCGGAGAGAAGGACGGCCGTGGCGATGGCCGCGGGGATCAATGAGTGAATTGTAAAGATAGGTAAAAGCCTCTCTGGTCTGTTAATCCCGCGATGTCGCCAAGATCCGTGTAAGCCCCGATGACGGATACCCGCTTGCCCGGAAACCAGCCGACAAACAGATCCGCCCAGGCATCCTCCGCGACACTGTCAAGCTGATCCGGCTTCTGGCGATACTCCGCACCTACAACCCAGCGCCGGCTGAGAAACACGCCGAGGGAGCCCTCGGCAACTACCCGGGGGCCGCCGTCGGGTCCCCCGAAGCCCAGCAGACCCGTCTGGTTGGCCTCCGTGTAGCGAAGCGTGGCATTCGCGAAAACGTTTCGCCCGGCAAAAGCATCCAGCCAAAGGCGACTGGCAGACAGTGTGTAGTCCACGCCCCGATCATCCGTCGCACCCAATAACTCGGGGACGGTATTGTCGCGGTTTTTCTTCCACTGAATACCCGCGGTGATTACCGGTGTTTTACCGTAAATCAAATCGCCGCCCAAACGGAGCTTCGCGCCGATCACATCCTGCTGGATCTCAAGGCCCAGCGGCTCCACATCGAGGGTTTGTCGTGCATAGCTCAGCTCGAAGCGGTTGTGATAACTCACCGCCAGTCCAGCAACATCGAGGGTGAAATCATCCAGGGCGACGCGTGTTGCCGCAGCGCTCACGCCCATTTCACCAACATCGCCATAGCCGGCGAGTAATGCCCAGGGTACGATACCGCCCCCGGCCTGACCTTCGATCTGCTGGCCGCCGGAAGTCCCCAGCAGTTTGCTGTCTCCAACGGCGGTCAGAGAAGCCAGGGTCAGCGCGACAGACAGCAGTGCCGTTGCTGCTTTACAAGCCTGCATGATGATCCAGTGTTTCCGTAATGTGTGCGGTGTTCCGGGACTCCTGCTCCAGGAGCTCCCCCAGGGCATTGACGGTCATGGGTTTGGCGAGGAGGTACCCCTGAATGACGTCGCAATGCATGTCGCGAAGGAGGGCAAGGATTGCCGCCGTCTCCACGCCCTCTGCCACGACTTCGAGGCCCAGGTGATGGGCCATATCAATGGTAGAGCGCACGATCAGCCGGTCGCCAAGCTCCTCGTCGATGGTGTCTACAAGGCTGCGGTCCAGTTTTAACTCCCGCACCGGCAAGCTGCGCAGTTGCGCCAGGGAGGAAAACCCTGTGCCGTAGTCGTCGATGGAAATACGCATTCCCAGCTTCTCCACCCGCTCCATGTTGCGTCGGGCAGAGTCGGCATCGGCCATCATGGCGGTTTCCGTGACTTCCAGGACCACCGAGTCCACGGGAAGCCCGGCACTCTGTACATCCTCCAGAATCCCGTCGACAAAGCCGTCCTGAAGCACATCGAGTCCCGACAGATTCACGCTGATGGCGATGTCGATACCCGCCTTGCGCAGGTTTACCTGATCCTCGATTACCCGAGCTACGACCCATTCGCTGAGCTTGCTGATGATGCCTGTCTGTTCCGCAATGGTAATAAACTCATCGGGAAATACCTGGCCCAGCTCGGGATCGTCCCACCGGATGAGAGCCTCTGCACCGTTGATCCGACGTTCGCCAATGCTGAATTTGGGCTGATAGAGCAGATGGAACACGTCCTCGCCGATAGCCTCCTGAAGACGGTTGGCGATGCGGATCTGGCGCAGATGCGACTCATCCTGCCCCAGGGCATACACGGCAAACTCCTGTCCCTGGCTTCGTGCCAGGCTCAGGGCCAGCTGGGCACGGCGCTGAAGATCGTCAAAGTCCGTGCCATGGCCGGGGCTGAAGGAAAAGCCCAGGCGTAGTTCCGGACGTACGGGCACGCCGTTAATCAGCAGGGGCTCGTCGCTTTGCTCCTTGATTTTTTCGATGACGGAGTCTGTCTCGTCGGGACTCAATCCCTGTAAAAACAGGAGGATCTGCTGATCACCTACCCGACCCGCCATGTCGCCGCGGCGGAGACTGCGCGTCACCCGTTCCGATGCAGACCGCAGGACCTCGTCGCTAAACTCACTGCCATAGAGGTCACGCACCTGGGGAAGATTTTCCAGTTCCATAAGGGCAAGGCCAAAAGACGCCCGGGAGGGGTTTTCCCGAAGATAGCGTTGATAGAGGGTGTACATGTAGTTGCGATTGGGCAGCTGTGTGAGCAAATCATGTTGTGCCTGATGCTGTATTCGGGATTCACGTTCCGCAACCGTGTCCTGCATAACGCTGAGGGCTTCCGCCAGGGTGTCGAGCTCCGTGCCGCTGTTCAACTCGAGATGGTAGGAGTATTCACCATTGGCGATACGCTGGGCGGCGGTCACCATGTTTTTTACCGGCCCGGTAATCCATCGCGACGCCCCCAGGGCCAGGAGGATCGCCAGCACGAGGGCAATCAATGCAATAGCAATCAGCTGCATACGCAAAGGGTTGTATTCTGCGAGGGCGGCATCGAGGGACAGGGACAGCAACAGGTCCGTGCGCGTAGCGTTTGCCGTGGCATCGACTTTCAGGGGCAGGGGGCGCGTCAGCCAGCCCCGGTCCCGGAGGGCCTCCACGGCATCGTCGAGTTTGAGTGCCGCAAGCTCCTCGGCAAAGGCGAGGGTAGAGGTAAACTTCGTAGCCTCCGCCGCCTGCCCGGACACCACGAGACTGACGTCGGCATTGGTCAGTTGCGCTAACTCAGAGAGCGTTTCCTGGTCCACCTCGTCACCGATCACAAGCCAGCCGATGGGAGCTGGTGCGAGAACGGGGCTGATCACCAATTGATAAGGACGGCTATCAACCACCTCCAACATCGTGGTGGTTTTGAGGGAGTTCGTATCGATGCCCGTCAGGAGGGACGCCGGTACCTCCTGCGCATCCGCTGAGGTCAGCACAATAGATCGGTCTGTATCCAGGAGGATAGCCAGGTCCGCATTCAGACGTTCGCCGTGATTGGCCAGGGCAGAGAGAACAGTGTTTCTGTCGTTACTGGCAACCGCCGCCTTGAAGGCAAAGTCGGCGGTGACGACACCGACGCGCTCCTCGAGGGATTCCGCCCGCTGTGCGAGGGCAAAACGGGCGATGCGGTCCCGAACCTCCAGCTCGCTGCTTACCAGGGTTGTGACGTTGGCGTTGGCCGCACGCAGAGCAGCCACGGTGGATGCCAGAAGAGCGGCTCCCAGCAAACCTACCAGGAGCGCGAGTAAGCGACCCGCAAGACTATTTGGGATCACGGGAAAACTGCTTCAGAAGGGACTCCAGCTGGGCATTGCTCTTGGGTGCCTGGGGGTCCGACCAGGTGAAGGGAAGGGGCCAGGAATAAGTATCTGTTCCCACTTTTGTCAGGTCCTCAAGCGCGGTCTCCAGAGGTTCGTCACCGAGAGACGGGTGCCATATGCGCACCGCAGAGGTGCCCTCAGGCAGGCTGGCACGGCCGGAACTATTGCTCTGTACGATGGCATCGTTACTCACCACGACGTAGGCCTGCATGTTGTCGTGAATGTTGCAGCCCAGGGCGACGATACCCTCGTTCTCAAAGCGGACGGGATCGGCCTCGTTGGCGCGGTACAGCTTTCGTTCGAAGGCGTTTCCCTCGGAAAATGAGTACACGTGGTGGCGGGTGTCGTCACTGTTGGGGAAAAACACATTGGTGCCCGGCCGAACGCTGCTGATAAAGGGCTCGAAGCGTTTATTGCGCTGATCAATATTCCTCGAGGGCGTCGTCACGCTGGTCGCTGCGGCGTCCTGTGCAGGAGCGTTTTGTAGGGATAGGCTTCCTGAAATGGGCCAGACGATCACGTCGGAGACGGGGGCGCCGGTCTCATCCTCAAACAGCAGCTCCGTAGCGGCCATGGCCGCACCCGTAAGCAGGGCAAGAGCGCCGCCGAGAAGGAGTGTTACCGCGAAGCCTGCGACGGGTGCAGGTGCATCGAGCTTGGTGCTGGCTAGAAAAAGCCTCGGCATTACGAGGTCCTGAGGTGATATCTAGGATATGGCTGCGCATGATGCCATTCGCTGGCCAAGAGGCAAGGCAGAACGCACAATAGTCCTCAAATATGTGATCAAATTCCCTCTCCTGAACTCCCGTAGCGAGGCAGCATGCAAAATACAGTTTCGACCCTCTTTTCCCTGGCGGCTACAACGCTGTTGACGACTACTTTGGCGCTACCCGTGGGCGCGGCGGATTCACCGACCTTCATGGTCATCGACGGGCATAACGATCTGCCCTGGCAATACCATGAACGCTTCGGTAATCGCCTTGCACCCCTGGATGTGGCTGAGCGCCAGGAGGACATGGAGCCACCCCTGCACACGGATATTCCGCGCCTACGGGAAGGCGGTGTGGGGGCTCAGTTCTGGTCCGTTTACATCCCCATCGAGAGTTACGGCGGGGCCGCAGGCGATGCTGCGCGGGTTCTGCAGCAAATGGACGTGGTACGACGCCTCGTGGAGCGATACCCCGATGACCTGGCTCTGGCCATGACCGCCGCTGACATACGCAGCGCGGCCGCCGAAGGCAAAATCGGATCCCTCATGGGTATTGAGGGCGGTCACGCCATTGAGAATTCTCTGGGTACGCTACGGTCTCTGTACGCCGCCGGCGCCCGATATATGACGCTCACCCACAGCAAGGGGCTTGCCTGGGCGGACTCTGCCACGGATGCGCCGCGGCACGACGGTCTCACGGCTTTTGGAGAATCCGTCGTTAAGGAAATGAACCGCCTGGGAATGCTGGTGGATCTGTCCCACGTAACCGAGGCCACCATGCATGATGCACTGGATACCGTGACTGCACCGGTGATTTTTTCGCACTCCTCGGCGCGGGGCCTCAACGATCATCCACGGAACGTGCCCGACTCGGTGCTCAAACGCCTGCCCAAAAATGGCGGTGTCGTCATGGTGACCTTTGTGCCGGGCTACATTTCCCAGGATCGACGGGATTGGGACCTGGCGCGAGCCGGCGAGAAAGCGCGACTAGAAGCCATGTATCCCTACGATGAGGCCGTGCAGGAAGCGGGTCTGGCTAAATGGGAGGCCTCCCACACCAGGCCCGAAGCAACCCTGGCCCAGGTGGCCGATCATATCGACCATATCCGTAAGCTTGCGGGTATTGAGCACATCGGCCTTGGGGGAGACTTTGATGGCATCAGCGCCGTGGTAGAGGGGCTGGAGGATGTGTCCACCTATCCGGCGCTTTTTGCCGAGCTCAAGCGTCGTGGGTACAGCGATAGTGACTGTGAAGCGATCGGTGGCGAAAATGTGCTGCGGGTGCTCAAGGCCAACGAAGAGGAGGCGCAGCGCCTCCAGAAAAAACGTCTGGCAGAAGACCCGCCCGCAGATGCCATTGGCGCGGAGTAAATCAGGGGTTTCGCAGCGATGATGCGTGTTGTGTCTGCCATCCTGCTGATGGGCGTTTTTCTCGCCTGGCGAGCGATGGCGTCAGACACCCCCATGCCCGTAACGTTTTCCTCGGTTTTGGAGCTGAAAGCGCGCAAGGCTGATCGGGAACTGCGCTACGGAAGCGCGCCTTCCCAGACCGCGGCCCTGTGGATGCCACCGTTGAGAGCCAAGGGGCCGGTGCCGGTGGTTGTTCTGGTGCATGGCGGATGTTGGCTCCGTGACTATTCCGCTGAGCATATTTATCCCCTGGCGGCGCGCCTGGCTTCCGACGGTTATGCCGTCTGGGTGCCGGAATATCGACGGGTGGGAGAACCGGGAGGCGGCTGGCCAGGCAGCGCCGTGGACCTGACCCTGTCGCTGGACGCCCTGGCGGATTTGGACGATCCCCGTCTGGCCCTCTCCAAGGCGGTTATTGTCGGCCACTCCGCGGGGGGGCATCTTGGTTTGTGGCTTGCGGCAAGGGATGCATCCCTGGTCAAACCTCCGGTTCGCATCGCCGGCGTCGTTGGTCTTGCGGCGATTACTGATCTGGAAGTCTATGCCAGGGGGAGCAACAGCTGTGAGGCGGTCACGGCGTCGTTCATGGGTGGCACTCCCGAAACACGTCCCGGCGCCTACGCAAAAGCATCTCCGGCGGCGCTCTCTTATGCGGTCCCCGTAAGACTGCTGTGGGGTTCCGAAGACGCTATTGTCGGCCCGGAGCAGGTCACGGCGATGACGAGGGCCAGTACCCTGGAGTTGTCGGGAGCAGGGCACTTTGACTGGGTTCATCCCCAGACCCGGGCCTACGAGCGAGTTCGCGATGCGGTGTTTGATGTTCTCAGCGTGTCTATCCAACCCATGCCTCAGCACCCGGGTGCAGCGGCGCCGGTTTTGCAGCCTTGAGCAGGAAACAGCCTTGAGCGAATCAACAGCCTTGAGCGAATCAACAGCCTTGAGCGAATCAACAGCCCTGAGCAAGTCAACAGCCTTGAGCGAATCAACAGCCCAACTCGATAAAGAGGATCCCCTCGCGGCCTTACGACAGCAGTTTCATCTGCCGGATGACACGGTGTATCTCGATGGCAATTCCCTGGGCGCCTTGCCCAAGGGGGTGAGTAAAGCCGTAGCCGACGCGGTCGAGAAACAGTGGGGTGAGGATCTCATCAGCAGCTGGAACAAAAACGACTGGATACGCCTGCCGAACCTTGTGGGTGAGGCCATCGCCCCGTTTATTGGCGCGGCCTCGGGGCAGGTGCTCTGCTGTGACAGCATTTCCGTCAATCTGTTTAAGCTGCTGGCAAGCGCATTGGAACTGCAGGGCGAACGACGGGTGATTCTTGCGCTTGAAGAGGATTTTCCTACAGATGCCTACATCGCCCAGGGTATAGCCCGCCTGCTTGGGGAGGCGCGCTGTGAGCTTCGTCGGGTGGCGCCGGATTGCCTCGAAGATGCCCTGGATGAGGACGTCGCGGTGCTTATGCTCACGGAAGTTAATTATCGCAGCGGCGAGCGCTATGACATGGCGGTTATCACCCGGGCGGCCCACGCGGCAGGTGCCCTGGTGTTGTGGGATCTGGCGCACTCTGCCGGTGTCATGCCTGTAGAGCTTGATCGCGCGAATGTCGATTTTGCCGTGGGCTGTGGTTATAAATACTTCAACGGCGGACCCGGAGCGCCGGGGTTTCTCTATGTGAATCATCGCCATCAGAGCGACGTCCGTCAGCCCCTGTCCGGCTGGTTGGGCCACCGGGACCCCTTTGCTTTCGCGGCGGACTATGAGGCCGGATCTGGCGTTCAGCGCTATCAGGCGGGAACTCCGCCTGTCATCAGTATGGTGGCTCTCAGGGCGGCGCTCGAGGTATTGCAGCTCACCGACATTGCCCGGGTCCGCGATAAATCCCTCGCGCTTACCGCGTTTTTTATGCAGGGTCTGGCGTCCCGGGGCCAACTTGATGCCCTTGAGTGCCTCACGCCGGAGGAACCCGAGCGCCGCGGCAGTCAGGTAAGTGTGCGTCACGAGCAGGCCTGGGGAATCTCTCAGGCGCTGATTGAGGCGAAAGTGATCGTGGACTTTCGCGCACCGGATATTGTGCGCTTTGGCTTTGCCCCCCTGTACAACAGCTTTGCTGATGCGGAGCGCGCTCTGGACATCCTGGCCGAGGTGCTGGCCGACGAGCGGTATCTCCATGAGCGGTTCAGGCATCGTCCAGCGGTGACCTGATGACTGCGGACTCCCGTGTCAATGCATTGAGCTCGCGCGTTGTTTTGGGCGCGCTGCTGTTGATTTCTCAGGGTCTTGCAATGAGCGCCTTCGCGCAGTGGCCCGATGTTCCTGCACCACAGGCTACCCCGATCTTCCAATCCCGCGCCCTGGATGAGACGACGACAATAACGCGCTTTGCCTTTGGTTCCTGTTACAAAGCGCAAAAGCCGGGTGAGGAGGTATGGCAATCCATTGCAGAGGCCGGGCCCCAGTTCTTTGTTTTTGCGGGAGATACGCTATACCCCGATAGCGATGATGAGAGTCCGGAGCTCCCGCAGCTACGCGCTGCCTACAGGATGCTCGCGGATGCACCCGCTTTTGCTAAGTTTCGGGAGCAGACCCCTGTCTTCGCGGTGTGGGACGACCATGACTACGGCCGAAACGACGGTGGTGCTGACTTTCCCTGGCGACGGCAGTCGGAACAGCTCTTTGAAGATGCCTGGACCGCGGAGAGCGATGTCCGACGGACCCGCGCGGGGGTGTATTTCAGCAAAACGCTGGGACAGCCCGGTAAACGTCTTCAACTGATTGTGCTCGACACGCGCTTCTTTCGCTCACCCCTGCGTCCCAGTGATCGCTATGGCGCAAAGGGCAAGGAACGCTACGTTTTCGATGCCAGCGCTGACAAGACCCTCATGGGGTCCGAGCAATGGACCTGGCTTGAAACACAGCTGCAACAGGATGCCGATTTACGCGTCATCGTTTCGTCTATTCAGGTGCTTGCTGATGGACATGGCTGGGAGGGGTGGAAGCAGCTGCCCAGGGAGCGCGAGCGTCTCTTTGCATTGCTCAGGCAGTACGACACGGCACCTGTGCTCTTCCTCTCGGGCGATCGTCACGTAGCGGGGTTTTACGAGCGTGATATCGGTCTTCTAAACCCCTTAACGGAGTTCACCTCCTCGGCGCTCAACAACCCCATTTCCATTCCCAACCGCTATAACACCCTGGCCGAGGAAGGACCTTACCGGAAGGGAGAGCTCTACGGGGATGCGAATTTCGGATCTCTGGATATCGACTGGAAGGCCGGGATTGCCGAGCTTAATCTCCACGGTGCCGACGGGCGGATCGTGCGTTCACTGCTCAAACCTTTGGGCTATTGAGTTTTCCGGCGAAGCTCCCAGGTGTTGCTACACCGCGGCGTCAGAGCCCCAGGGCCACCAGGCCAATCACAATCAGGGTCGCCAGTACGGGAAAGACCACGGTGATAATCCCCACATCCTTGTAGGCCTGGCGGTGCGTCAGCTGCGTAATGGTCAGCATGGCGACCACGGCGCCACAATGGGGCAGGGAATCAACGCCGCCACTGGCCATGGCCGTGACCCGGTGCAACACCTCCGGCGCGATGCCCATGTCGATGTATGCCGGCGCCATGGATTGCATGAATATCTGCAAGCCACCGGAGGCGGAGCCTGTGATTGCCGAGACAAGGCTTACGGAGAAAAAAGCTGATATCAATGGAGGCAGGTCTGAGTTCAGGACCAGAGCGGTAAAATTGGCAAAACCCGAGGTCTGGGTGACCACGCCGCCAAAGCCAATGACAGCAGCCGTGTTGATCAGCGGCAGGATGGCATCCTGGGTGCCTCTTCCTGCCACCGTGAGGCCGTGGCGCCGCACGGCGGGAAACACCGCAATAGCGACGAGACTGCCCATGAAAAGTGCCGCGCTGGGCCACAGTATCGGCTGCGTGCCGGCGAATTCCAGTACCCGTGCGGCAGCGCCGCTACCGAGATCAGCGCCTCTCAAAAGACGGGGCATCAGGATGGTGCCGATGACCAGCCCCAGGGGAAACAAGGCGAGGGGCCAGGGGGGTAGGGCGGGCGTGTCACCCGCCGCCGCAATCTCATCCCGGGGCCCGGGCACAAAGCCCTCGCCGGCGGACTCCGCTTTTACCCGTTCCCGTTCGAGGTACAGCATGCCAAAACCAAACATCAGCAGGCCGCCGATAATGCCCAGCCAGGGCGCGGCGAACAGATCGGTGCCCAGGGCGCTGGCAGAAATGACGTTGTGAATGGATGGGGTGCCGGGAAGGGCCGTCAGAGTGAAGGTTCCCGATCCCAGGGCGATAGCGCCCAACAGCAGACGTTTGGGGATATTGGATTCCTGCAATAGCCGAAGGCCCAGGGGGTAAATCGCGAAGATCACGACAAAAACAACGACGCCGCCGTAGGTGAGCAACGCGCAGGCCACGGTACAGATGAGGAGCGCACGATGCGCGCCCAGGCGGCGGATAAGCGCCATAGCCAGGCTGCTTGCCGCGTGACTTTCCCCCATGATGCGTCCGAATACCGCGCCGGCGATAAACAGCAGATAGAAGCGACCCGCAAAACTGAAAGCTCCCAGGGGGCCCGATGCAAAATACTCGGTAAAACCCGCAGCCAGGGGGAGGTCGTTGCTAATAATGACAACGGTCGCGCAAATGAGTGCGGCGAATACGATGTCGATACCCCGCAAGGCCAGCCATATGAGAAGAATAACGCTGCCGATGAGCCCCGCCGATTCCATATTTCGTCACTTATTCTGTTTATAGAGAGAGGGCGAAGTGTATGAGGGGGCAGCGGGGGTGTACAGCGACGTCCTCGACGATGAGATTCCTGCGCACAGCGCCTATAATCACCGCCCCTTATCCGCTACCAGATGATCCTATGACTGTCAGAACTCGTGTTGCTCCCTCTCCCACGGGCGATCCCCACGTCGGCACCGCTTACATAGCTTTGTTCAACCTTTGCTTTGCGCGGGCGCATGGAGGTGAATTTGTACTGCGCATCGAAGATACGGATCAGGCCCGCTCCACCGCATCGTCGGAGCAGGCAATTCTCGATTCCCTGCGTTGGTTAGGATTGGATTGGGACGAGGGACCCGACAAAGGGGGTGAGCACGGCCCCTACCGACAGAGCGAGCGCATGGAAATCTATGGCGCCTATGCTCAGCAGCTTGTGGATGCCGGCAAGGCATTTGTCTGCTACCGCCGTCCCGAGGAGTTGAACGAACTGCGGGAGTCTCGCCGTGCCGAGGGTAACAGCACCGCCTTGAAGCCCTCAGATTTGCTACTGCCGCCCGAGGAAGTGGAGAAACGCCGGGCGGCGGGCGAGCCCCACGTTATTCGCATGATAGTGCCCGAAGAGCCGGGTGTCTGCGCGGTGCAGGATATGTTGAGGGGAGAGATTGCCCTTGATTGGAGCATGGTGGATGCGCAGATTCTTCTGAAATCTGACGGTATGCCCACCTACCACCTGGCGAACGTGGTCGATGATCATCTTATGGACATCAGCCATGTGATACGCGGGGAAGAGTGGATTAACTCGGCACCCAAACACCAGCTTCTCTACGAATACTTCGGCTGGGAGATGCCGGTGCTCTGCCACCTGCCCCTGTTGAGAAATCCCGATAAATCCAAACTCAGCAAGCGCAAGAACCCCACGAGCATTCTGTATTACCAGCGCATGGGCTTTTTGCCGGAGGCGCTGTGTAACTACCTGGGCCGCATGGGTTGGTCCATGCCCGACGAGCGGGAGAAGTTCAGTCTTCAGGAGATGCAGGACGTTTTTGACATTCAACGGGTCTCCCTGGGCGGGCCTATTTTTGACGTGGAGAAGTTGCGCTGGCTGAACGGTCTTTGGATTCGCGAAGATCTCACCCAGGAGCAGCTGGCCCAGCGCCTCGTAGAATGGGCCTTTAATTCGGATCAGCTGGCCGCTGTTCTGCCACATCTGCAGCCAAGAATGGAGACCCTCAGCGATTTTGCGCCTCAGGCGACATTCCTGGTGTCCGGGGAGCTGTCCCTCAGCGAGGAACAGTTTACGGCGCTGGGTTTGGAACCCGAGGCCTTGTTAAAAACCCTGCAGTTTGCCCTGTGGCGCCTCGAGGCTTTGCAGGATTGGAACCGGGATACGGTGTGGGAGGCGCTGAAAAGCCTCGCGGATAGTCTTGGGATCAAGGTGCGGGACTTCCTCGCGCCGCTGTTTATTGCCATCTCCGGCAGCCGTGCCTCTATTTCCGTGGTCGATGCCATGGGCTTGCTGGGCCCGGAGATGAGCCGTGCGAGGATCCGCCACGCTATTGAGGTCTGTGGCGGGGTTTCCAAAAAGGCGGTGAAGCGTCTCGAAAAGGAGTATCAGGCGCTCTAAAGACTGCAGTGGGCAGTGGGCGATGAGTCCCCTGAGACCCTGGTGAAAACAGGAGAGCTCAGGACAGCGCGGGCGCTGGTGAATAAAAGGATGTCGGAGCGTTACTCCATGCTTTCGTTCCAAAGCGCTATGGCCGCTTTGCAGGTATCGCCTCGCTTAAACACCCTGTCAAAAAGGGGTTTCGCAATGATGGTAGCACCAGCGGTGGCAAACGCGGCCCCGCCGCTGATCGCCGACTTGGTGATGTCCAGGCCGAGTTTCGGTTTTGCGAGGGTTCCGCTGACGGCGACAAAAGGGTTGATAACGCTTGCGGCACTGATCCCCAGGCCCTCTCGCGCCCGGTTATTAAAGTCAATGCTCAGTTTTTCATTGCTGAGGTTTATCTGTCCATAGGCGGTGAGTTCAACTTCTTTGCTGCGGAAAACGAAACCCGGGTCAAGGTTCAGGATGCCCTTTTTGGCCCGCGCAGCCAGCACCGCGCACTCCACTGCCATATCGGTGCTTCCCTTAACGATCATGGGTAAAAGCGTCTGAAGCACCTGCGCGACGAAGGATTCTGTTGCGACGCTGAGTTTCATTTTTTCCAGCCTCCCGGCTCCACCGACCATAAGGAGCTCGCCATCGAGAGATGCGGCTATTGATCGGAGATCGCGGCCTTCCCCGGTGAAGGAGCTACTAAGGTCATAGCGCGGCAGCGCATCGGAGAACGAGCCGGCGGCGACAATGCCAAGAGGAAAATCGCTCACCTTCAGATCACTGACAAGCCTTGTCGTCTCGCCGCGGTCGTCAATTTCCAGTCTTGAACTCAGCTCGCCACGACTCCCCTGGAGTTGGTTTATGTTAAACAAACCGCGGCCTTCTCCGCTCTGAAGCCGCAAAGAGGCGGCCTCTATGAGCGCTTTATCGCTGAACTCCGGATCTCTGAGTCCCAGGTTTCCTGTTTCCAGGATGAGGTCAATCTGGTAATCATGAAGCCAGGCCAGGGGCAGCTCAAGGTCAGGAATTCTCCGCCCGTCCCCGCTAACGGGCGCTGCAGGTTCCTCACCCGAAGCGTTTTCAGGGGGGATCCAGGCCTGAAGATCAGCGCTCGGTACCTCTAGCCTGGCTTCCAGCGCATTGTTCCCGGAATCCCAAATAGCGCTTCCGCGCACCCTCGACGCGCCGAGGCTGAATTCACGGGCATCCACGGTGAGGGTTTTTCCGAGGACGGTCGCATCGAGGTCGATTGCATAGCTCAACTGCTCCTCAGGAAGGAAGCTGAGCTTGCCAAGGCGGCCGACGTCGCTGCCTGCGCCCCGTACCGCGATGGTGATACCTTCATCTTCTTTCTCTGAGGGTACGACGATCTCCACACTGAGTTTAGGTGCGTCGTCATCCAGGAGTTGAGCATTGATCGTTGTCCCGGCCTTGGTGGGTCGGGTGATGGCGGTCAGTGTCAGGGGGTGGGGCGCCGGTTGGTAGCCCTCTACGGGCGGGAGTAGCGCGGAGAGGTCCTCGAGGCGGAGCGTTGATTCCAGAAGCGTATTTTCGTCGAGGGTAAAGTCACGACTGAGTTCGAGGCGGGCGCTCCCCCTAAGCCCCGGGCCCGCGAGATCCTCGAGAGCCAGAGAGAACAGTTCCGAGGAGAGTGTGGGGCGTAAGCTAAATGCATAGCTACCTTCGGGCAGATGATCCGGTGCGTAGCTACCAAGGAGCGTAGCAAGCTCCGCGAGCTTGCCCGAGACGAGGAGGTCGCTGGACAGCGCGCCATCTTCAAGGCGCAAGCCACCACTGATGCCCTGGAGTTCGAAGCCCCCAGCGGTTAGTGATGGGCTTTTCAGGACAAGCTTGTCGGGGCGCCCCGTGAGTGTCGCGTCCAGCTGCACGGGAACATCGCCGAGGGGGTCGAGTCCGAAGCGGGCTCCCAGCTCTGCCAGGGAGCCCGCATCTGCACGGAAGCGGATGTCGGCATCGTCAAAATCCGGGTAGCCGTTAAGACGTCCGCTTAACGCCAGCTCGGTCGTGTAGGCAGTGATGTTCGTGGAACGGATCGCGATGACTCCGTCGTCAGCGACGCCAAGCTCGCTTCTCAGGTCCAGGGGCGTAGGCGGGATTTCTATATCGGCGGCAGCAGCGAGTTCCTCCAGACGTGGACTGAAAAATGTCAGTTGCAGTTGACTACCGGCATAGCTGGGAAAGTTGTCGAGGAGTCCGGATAGTTGCAGCGTGTGCTCGCCCACCCTGAAGTCCCCATTCACCCGCTCGCCGCCCTCGCTGATGTCGTCAATGGCAAGGGCAATACTGTAAGGATGTTTGAGGTTTGGCTCTTGCTTAAGAAGCGTCTGATACAAGGAAAAATCGTTGCCGGCGGCGCTCAACTGCACAGATGCACCATTGGTGCCGGGAAAAGCAGGCATCAGCACATTGGCTTCCAGGTGATTGCTGCCCGCATCCATGATGCCGTCTCGAAATTCCACACGATCCCCCCGGCGGAGTAGTTGCCCCCTCAAGCTCACGGGAACCTCGCCAACGACATCCAGCCCGAAGTGCTGCGCCAGGCGGGGCAGGCTGTCAGCATCGAGGATGACATCAAGGGCCACACCATCAGCCGCAGCCGGATCATCGATGGTGCCCGTGGCCTGCGCCATGAGATGGGGCATTTCAGCGATGAGGCTGACCTCCAGCCCCGGCGTGACGTCGCGTACCTCCAAGCTTATTTTTGTGGGCGCCTGTGCTTCTAGGATGGGTGAGAGCTCAGCGACACGCGGTGGCATGGGGCCCGATAGAATCGCGGTCAGGCTGAGGTTTTGAAGCTCTGTCAGATCCGGCAGCTGATAGTTACCCTCAAGATTCAGATCTCCGAGGCTGCCCTTAACGTCTGCCGACATGTCGATGCCCGTGCGAAGACTCATAAGGTCGCTACTGTCCACGGCGAGTTGCCAGGGGTAGTCCTGGAGACTTCCCTGGCCTCTCAGGCGCAGACCCTCTTCCTCATGAGAATCCTGCGTGAGGGAATCCACCCTAAGGTTCAGGCTTTTCCCAGACTGCTCATTGCTTTGGCGGACCTGTACATTGCGGATCGTCATGTGCTCGAGGAGCACGGGAAGGAGACCGGATGGGGGCTCCTTCGTCGTCGTGTTTTTCTGGTCCCGGTCGAGCCCGGGGATATTGCTGCGACCATCGCGGTCGCGATGTAAGTGCAGATTCAGACCGTCGATGTGTAACTGATTGACCAAGATCTGTTCGTCAAACAGAGACCAGAAGTCGATTTCCGCTTTGAGAGCATTCACGGTCAGCATCGGGCCTTCACCGGCCCAGTCTGCGTCTGCCAGCGCTACCTCAGCCAGGGCGATATGCAGACCATCACTCAGCCGTAGTTGCGGCGCCTTTTTCAGGCTGATCTTTCGGTTGAGGAATTCGCTGGCCCGGGATTCGATGAAAGTGCTGGCAAAACCAAGGGACAGGCCGCTCCGCAGAGATAGGGCCAACGAAGCTGCCGCCGCAAGGAAAACAGCGAGCAGAATAAGAAGTACGGGTTTAAGCCGCATTTAGCGCGCGCGGGAAAGAAGCGCTGCCGCGGCCGCTGTCACGAAGGTCTCAAAGGCCAGCGCTCCCCAGGTGTAGACCGTGAGTACCTCCTCCGTGCGAAGGGCTCCGAGGGCGCGCGTGGCTGCCAGCAGTCCTATCCCGAGCACCAGGAGCAGGAGCACGCTGCGCTCCATGGATGATCGAAATGCGCCCAGGAGACAGAACACACCCACACCCGTTTGCAGGCCGCCGTACATGGCGGACATTTCGGCGTAGCCATCGCCGTTGGTAATCTGCAGACCTGCCAGCCGCGCAGGCAGGCTGGGGTCGAGAATGCAGGCGACACCGTAGGCTGCGAAAATGAAAGCGATAAGGATCAGGAAAGCGCGGGTCATTACAAATCCCTCGTGGTTATTGGTAGACGGAGTAAACGGCGTATGGCGTGCAAGGCATCAGGTCTTGCTCGCCGCAAGTCGCGCGCCCAGACGCTGGCTGACGACATAAAAAATCGCGCCGGAGACCACAATTCCCATGCATATCATGGCTTCAATGGGGCGTTGCAACACAATGTATAGCAGGGTCCAGCCCGTAATCAGCAGAAAGATAATCGGCGGAAGGGGGTAAAGCCAGGTGCGGAAGGGTCGCGGTAGATCAGGCTGTTTCCAGCGCAGCACAAACACCCCCAGCACGGTAAAGAACGTATTGAGCGCCATGGTGGCGCCAGAGAACACGAGTATGCGATCGAAAGAGGAGGACCACAGGAATGCCAGGGCCACGGTAGCCTGGACCAGCACGGCCGTGGCGGGTATGCCGTCTTTGTTCACTCTGCCCAGCACGGCAAACAGGGGGAAGTCCTCGCCGATGCGATGAAGCACCCGCGGACCCGCAAGAATCATTGCGCTTACGGTAGATACCAAAAGCAGGGCCAGAAGCACGCCCATGATGGTGGCCCCTGCGTCGCCGAAAGCATAGCTCGCGGCAACGTAACCCACTTCGACTTTACCGACCATGGCGTCCATGGGGGCCACGGCGAGGAACACGTAGTTCAGGAGCAGATAGGACAGACACACCAAGGAGGTGCTCGCGATGAGCACCAGGGGAAGCGAGCGCTGCGGGTGCTCCAGTTCGCCGGTGATGTAGGTGGCAGCATTCCAGCCGGAGTAAGCGTAGTTGACGTAGATCAGGGACACGGCAAAGGCGCCGGAAAACAACAATGCGCCGTCCCCTTCCGCAGGTAAAAAACGCGTTGCCTGTCCCGAGTCGTTAAACAGCAGGGCTAGGCCCGCGAAGCCAATAATCAGAAGAATCTTGAGAATCGTGAACAGGCTTTGGGTACTGCCGGAGCTTTTATGGCTGCGGCTGTGGGCCACGGCCAGCACAACGATAAGTCCCGTGGCGAGCCAAATGCCCGAAAGTTGTGGAAATACCGCAGACAGATAACTTCCGAAGGTCATGGCCGCCAGTGCCGTGGGCGCCGCGAAGCCCACCGTTGCAGAAACCCAGCCAGAGATGAACCCCGCGCTGGGATGATAAATTTCGCTGAGGAAGTTGTATTCCCCACCGGAGCGGGGCAGGGCAGCGCCGAGTTCCGCGTAGGACAGGGCGCCGCACAGAGCCGCCAACCCCCCCACGGCCCAAAGGGAGAGGAGCACCGGGGCGGACTGAATTTCCACCAACTGAAATCCGAGACTGGTGAAGACGCCGGTGCCAATCATGTTGGCAATGACGATGGCGGCAGCTACGGAGGGGCGAAAACGGGTCACGGGGCATTGTTCCGTGAAAGCAAAGATCGTGCAACGTGTTGTTGATTCAAAGCCATACAGCGATCAGTAGCGCGACCATAAACAGGCTCGTGAATTGTCGCGTATGTCCGAAGGCCTGAGCGGAGAACCACAGGGGCCAGATCTGCTTCGGATAGCGCTCCGGTCGCACTTCGGGTTTGGCCTGTTCCAAGGCCTTGAGCGCGCGCAGGAGCGCCGGCACACTCAGGAGCACGATGGCCAGAATCCAGTGCTCTTTCCCGCTGACGATAAGTGCCGCGCAGCCGAGATATTGAGAGATCAGCAGTAGCTGGGTGGCACGGCGGGCGTTTTTCTGACCGAGGAGTACGGGCAGGGTGCGCACGCCCTTGGCACGGTCCATTTCCATTTTGTCGATGTGCTTGCCAAACAATACGGTGGTGGGACCTATGCCGTACAACAGGCCCAGCCAGGCGGCGGCATGACTCCATTCTCCAGTGGTAACGTAGTAGCTACCGCCGACCATTAAGGGCCCCCAAACCAGGAGCACGGCGGGCTCTCCGAGACCGATGTACTTGAGAGGCCAGGTATAGAACAGTACAAAAAAGGCCCCGGCTGCCATCAGGGGCAGGGTGAGACCGCCGCGAACAGCAATTAGATAAGCACCTACAAGCAGGGCAGCACCGCCGGTGATAGCAACGTAAGCATAAAACTGCCTGCGGCTCATCAGGCCGTCTTCAAGCACGTGAATACCGTACTGATTGCGGTAGTAGTTGCCTGAATCAACGCCGCGAGCGGAGTCCGTGAGGTCATTAAGAAGGTTGTTCGTCGCGTGGGCCAGCATCAGTCCCAGCATGCAAAGAAGCCAGAGCCCCAAGTCCCCCGCACCCTCGCGCCAGGCCAATAGCCCACCGAGCGTTGCCGACATGAGGGTCATGAACAGTACCGAGGAGCGAACGGCAAGGAGCCAGCGCACGGGTAGGGCGAGGGTTTGCCACTGACCGGGATTCAAACGGGGCACGGTGGTCAGAGCCTGCCACCAGGTCGGTGTTTGGTTCATGGCCGGAGATTCCTTTTGTGAAACAGCTTTTGTAACAGCGATACATTGCTCACACTGTAGCCGGCAGTCGTGGGGTGAGACGGTGCTGGCTTGCTATTTGAGCCGTCGGGATTTTAGCAGCACCCTTGGGCTCGCGGGGCGGTTTTGCGCCAAGGGCAGGGGGTTTAGCGAAAGTACAAAATTAGACGGCGGTCGCTTGAAATTACCGTCGACCCCTATTAGACTCGCGCCTCCTCTATGGGGCCATAGCTCAGCTGGGAGAGCGCAACACTGGCAGTGTTGAGGTCGGCGGTTCGATCCCGCCTGGCTCCACCAATAAAATCAAGCACTTAGGGCGAAACTATTGAGCCCACGTCCCGCCAGATTTACCCCGTGTAACCACTATGTAACCAGGGGCTAGCCGGGTGTTAACCACCGAACTTTCCTACTTTGAAGCCACTACTCTCGCAGCGTCCACGCTCGCGCTACTGATCTCGTTTCTAGCGTTCAGGCGATCAGGCCCTGCTGCCGCATTGGCGAGGCAGCAATTACTCGATCTCGCTGAAGAGAAACTCGCTCGCTCCCGACCGGTGCTTTCTTGCGCTCTTTTGGGCGATGGGTCTGGTGCTTTCGTTGTCACCAATGACGGAGAGGTGGTGGCAGATAAGGTTGTCTTTGAAGTGCTGGAAGATGGTCCTGTAGCCCAGACGTGGCTCGATTCATTATCACCGATGACTCTGCGACCTGGACAAGTCGTGAGATTCCCGGTGTCAAAAGCGCTCGGGAATCCCAATCGCGTGTTTCGAGCGCGAGTTTCCTTCGTGAACGCGGACGGTATCGAGTTCAATGAGTTAGTGACGGAGTATTGGCAATAACTATGGCAGTTCCAAAGGTACCCCCTAAAGTATTCATTTCGTATTCCCATGACTCAGCTGATCACAAGCAATGGGTGTTGGATTTTGCGACTACCCTTCGCGGGCGTGGAATTGACGCGATCTTAGATCAATGGGATCTAGTTCCTGGTGCCGATGTTCCGCGGTTCATGGAGCAAAACCTACGCGAGAGCGATTTTGTCCTAATGGTTTGCACCCCCAGATACGTTGAGAAAGCGAATGCGGGCGAAGGCGGCGTCGGGTATGAGCGAATGATTGTGACCGCAGATTTGATGCGGAGTATCGACAACAAAAAGTTCATTCCGGTTATTTGCAAACACGGGGAAGGGAGCTCAACTCCCATTTTCTTGGCAAGTAAATTTTACGTTGACTTCAGCAATTCCGATGGCGTCGAGGCGAGCTTCGATGAACTTCTGAGGTCGCTCACGGGCACCGCGCTTTTTGAGAAACCTGAAATTGGGTCGCAGCCTCTTGCGCGCATGGGGGCGGGCCGGCCGGATCGAACTTCGGATGGATTGAAGGCATTGATGACTTCAGTCGCAGCCTCTTTTGCAAGCTATGGATATAGCGTGAAACTGTACTCAAGGCTCGTCGAAGAGTCGGGCATGCATCAATTGAAGTTTGATCATTACCTAGAACTCGCGATTGATCGCGATTTGGTTTTCCGGTCGGATAGCTCTTATATCGGCATCACAGATGAGGGTCGGAAGTATATTTTTGAGCATGGAATTGTCGATTTGTAATTCTTTACGGCTACTTGCTCTCTGAAGTGAAGGGCGCACTCATACCGTCTAACGGAGGGCGGACGCTGAGCGAGTGCGCAGCTCGGGTAAGCCAGGCAATTAGCACCCCGAGCGCTCAGAAAGTAGCCCCGGTGCCGCCAGGCAGAGATCTGGCGGGGGCGGGGGCTTGCAAGCGAAGTTTCGCGGCTTCACCTGCGCCCTGTGGTTGGTGCCAAACGGAAGCAAGATCCGGCCCATGCCCAACCACTCACGCTCATGGGACAGCGTTTATGCTGCTTCGGACAACTTCACAAATGACTCCGGGTGGCGGACGGCTATGTCGCAATCCATCATGGCCGTGATGATCACGTCGCCATATGCCGCTCGCGTGGTTTGATCCACCACCAGGTCGACACCTGACCACATGCCGATGACGAGATCGGACCAGTTCGCAAAGATCACATTCCCCGCGGGCACGTTGTTGGAGACCATCGCTCGATACCCGTTAAGGATGCCCTGGGCTTCTCCGTTGGATGTCCACACCATGCGGCCGGTATCGGTACCGATGTCGGTTCTTTTGAGCTGAGAGGCAATCACGCCGTTTGATACATAACCCAGATTCCCCATGTCGCTGTTGGCAGCCATGAGAGCGCCCTCCATCGCCACAATCTCGACAAATCCAGGCTCGCCGCCATTCGCGTACGTTTCGGATCCGATGTTTGCAGTGTTCAGGATTCCCCGAGGGCTATTGCCTGTACCGCTGCCGGCAAGTGCCGCCACATCAAGCGCTTGTGCGACTGCGTGGCTCAAGGTGTCTCGTACCACCAGCTCAGACGCTGGTTCGGCCTGAATCAGCATTTTGCGGCTGATGACGCACTGGGCCCCGACGGTTTTCGAGCGCATTGTGATTTTGTCAAAGGTCGGTGTGCTTTGGCTGACGGCATCGCTACCGTCGCCAGCTATCCACCCGGCCACAGAATCCGCGGTTTTGCGAGGGATCTGTATGTCGCTGGTGAGACCTTGCAAGATAGTGGCGCCCATAACGCCCGTCACCAACCGGCTTCTTAGGGCTTCAATGAACAGATCGGGGCGGTGAGACATTCCGATCAAATCGGTGCCTTCGGTAGCCTTATCCAGGGCCCGAAAAATCAGGGCCTCGGGAACCAGTGTCCCTCTTGCGTCGCGTTTTGCCCCGACGCTTTCGCCGTATGCGTCGAGTGCGTCTAGGTCACGGCTTGCCGCTCGGGCTACCTTGTTATCGATTTGTGCGGCGAGCGCACGGCATAAAGAAAATTCAGCAGGTTTCATAATTTTACTCTTTGATAAAAAGTTGGGGCGATGCCAGTGGCCTTGATCTGTACCGGTAGTTTCAGAGCGAACGGTGCTTATTTCGCCGTCGCTGTTGGCGTCGTCTACCAGGTCACCGAGAGCATCGAGCTCTGTGTTTAAGCCCTCGATGTCGGAGACGGACCGGGCGGCCATCATTCGTTGCTCAAACGTTGCGAAAGCGGGAGCTGTTGATTCAACGGAATCTTCGCCATCTTCAGCTACCCAAAGCAGCATGTCGTAGTTGCGCAGCATCGTTCGTTGAGCGTCCATAAGACGAATGTCGTCGGGCTTATCGTCAATCAGTCCCAGGTCCATTGCGCGGCCAATCTTCGCGTTAATGTCTGCAGGAATTGCAACGAGTGAGCATTCAAACGGCATCCAACGGGTAACCGTAGACGTGGGGTCGTCGCGGTCTTCAGAAAAGCTCCGCTCGACAATTTCAGCGCCGATGCTGACACCTTTGAGAATTCCGGCTTTCACATCACGCCAGATCTCTTGCCCTCGCGCTGACTTTGAAAATCTCAGTCGGGCGCGAAGCGCACCACCGTGAACACTCACGTTTTCCGCGATGCCAATCTGGTCGTCTTGCTTGTGAGCCCATAGCAGTGGGAATCCACCGCCATTTTCTGCTCTGGACAGATCGACAGCTTCAGCGGTGTGTTGGAGTACTTCGCGGTAATGCCTGCGTTGCACTGGTGTCTCCGTGCTTAAAATCGCGTGCACGGTTTGCTGGTCATCGGAAGCGCGTTGGATACGGTCAGTTTCAAATTCCGCATAGCGGTAGATGATTTTCGTGTCGGTATCGTCGGCGCGGGGTTCGAATTGCGCATAGCGTTTTAAAAAACGCTCACGCCAGTTTTTAAACTCGGGGGTCATAAAGTGCCCTCATGGGGTTTCGACGAAGATCGCATGCGCAAACGTCGAAACGGGTTATAGAACTCGCTCCTAACGTCCGTCACATGCCTGCCGAATCAGGGCACTTAGCGGGTTGATGTTATCTAGCCGCGGCTGTGGGTAGGACCGCGCCGGGAATTAGCCAGCGCTTAGGAGTAATCTAGCACTGCGCACTTTTCCCACGCAACACCTAACATCGATATTTGTTGGCTTATTCAGTGGATGGGTGGTTGCAGCAAATCCACCCGGGTTTGCTCTAGGTTCCGCCGGTGTTTTTCTACAACCTCGGGGCGCATGAGGTAAGAAATTTTCAGCGCTCGTTTGTTCAGGGTTTCGCGCTGCTCATCACTAACGGCAATTTGCTTGGGAGGCACGATGCCTTCGCGCTGACAGATTCGCGCAATGGCTTCAGGTTTTAGCCAAAGCACGTCTGTGGCCTCCTGGATCCGCTCACGGACGGTCTCCACCACCAATTTCACGGTCTGTCGGTCGACCGGGGATAGGCTGCGATTTGTCTCCGCTGATTCCGCCAGGTTTGTCAGGTGCAGATACGCGAGGTAAAAGTCGATTTCGTCGTGCAGTTGAATCCCGAAAATGTCATCCGTCATTATCTTCTCCCGTCATTTTCCATTCAGTGATGGCCTCGAGGATGCGGTCTCGACTGGTGAGATCCGCATGCAATGAAGCGTTCTGTGTTTCGATCTGCGCGGACACCTTGTCTACCTTTGGGCCAGGTACACCCTCGCCTCTAAGGACGTAGGGGATCTGATCTAAAAACTGTCGAAAATCTGTCGCCACTCCACTCAGCAAAATTTCCATAAATCGCAAGGGAATCAGATTGTTTCGCCGGACCTCGTTTTTCATCTCGATTGCGTCAGCCTCGGCCTTTATCTTTCGCGCTCGATCGATCTCAAACCGGTGCCGTGCCTCGGACACTTCAGCTTTGTCCGGCGCATCAGAGGTAACGCGCCGTGACGCCAACTCTAGAGCCTTGAGCCTGAGCTCCCGGGGGCAGTAGTAGTTCTGTCTCCCGATCTTTGCCGCCGGCTTAACGCCACAGTTAAAAAACCGTGATTTCGTGACATCAAGAAACGCGGCAGCCTGGGTGCTGGTCACGAACTCGTCTGGGGGGGACTTAGCCATGTTTATTACTGTTAACGCTTCGTTGGGCCGTGTCGAAAATAGTGAGAACTCGCCGGTCCCGCCAACCGTATATGCAGGGGGGCAGCAAGCACCTACAAAGGGGGGCTGGGTGCGCGCAGCTCACAGTGCGAGAAGTCCTTGCCGGTATTCATGAATCAAAAACAGCCGCCGTTGTGCCTCTGTAATTCTAGGCTGAGGACGACAAAGTTCCTTGGCAGTGAACTTATAGCTAGTCCATGTCAGGTGGTCTGCTGCTACTTGAGCATCGTCAATCACTTCTGACTCTGGCAGCTCAGGCAGAGCCGTATCCCATAACCGGCCAGCACCCACGTCACCAGCTGACAAAGCAGTCGTGTCACCATGAATCGCCACCAGTTCTCTAGACACTTTCCAGCTGTTTTTCGTGATGCTGTTCGTAGTCTACAGGTGACAGCAGGCTGTTCGAGCCATGCCGGCGTCTGACGTTGTAGAACATCTCGATATAGTCAAAGATATCGGCCCGGGCATCCTGCCGGGTCGGATATATCTTGCGCTTCACGCGCTCGCGTTTCAGTAGCTGGAAGAAGCTTTCAGCGACTGCGTTGTCATGGCAGTTGCCGCGTCTGCTCATACTGCCCTCAAGGCCGTTTGCGCGTAGAAACGCGCTCCAGTCATAGCTTGTGTATTGACTGCCCTGGTCCGAATGAACAAGTACCTTGCTCACCGGCTTGCGACGCCACACCGACATCAACAAGGCATCTAGAACCAGATCGCTCGTGATCCGTGATTGCATCGACCAGCCAATCACCCGGCGCGAGAATAAGTCGATGACCACGGCCAGGTACAACCAGCCTTCGTGGGTCCGAATATGGGTGATGTCGGTCGCCCATCGCTCGTTCGGCGCAGCCGGATTAAACTGTCTCTGCAGTACGTTAGGCGTCACATCATGCGCTTTGCCAACCTTATGCCGTGGCTTGCGATATCCAACCTGCGCCCTGATTCCAGCGTCTTTCATGAGACGGTGGACACGGTTGGGGCCGCAACACTCGCCTATTTCATGCAAATCACGATGGATCTTCCGATAGCCATACACAGCACCGGACTCGAGCCAGAACTGCTTGATCAGGCCAGAGAGCCGCTTGTCCTCACAACCGCGAGCCGATAGCGGCTGTCGACGCCACGCATAGAAACCGCTGGGGTGAACGTTAAGCAAAGAACACAGATGCCGCACCGGCAACTGGTGGCGATGGGATTGAATAAAAGCGTACCTCACTCGGATTGGCTCGCGAAGTACGCCGCGGCTTTTTTTAGAATGTCACGCTCCTCCGTGACACGCTTAAGCTCTTTTTGTAGCCGACGAATCTCGGCCTGATCATCAGCCTCCACTCGATGTTGCTCAGCAGCCGGCCCGTACTTCTTCACCCAGGCATACAGACTGTGCGTCGTCACGCCCAGCCGACTGGCCACGTCCGCCACGCTGTAGCCGCGATCCGTGATCTGGCGAACGGCTTCTCTCTTGAATTCTTCGGGGTAACGCTTGTTGCTCATAAACACCTCTCTGATAGCCATTTTGTATGGCTGAAAGGTGTCTAGCAAACTGGTGGCGATTCACCACCAGGGGTATATGTCCAGACGATTGGATCGGGCACTGTGTGCAAGGGGAATTCAGCGCATGCGTGCGCACCCATGGACACCAGCGATGCACCGATTGATAAGACTTCTCGACGCTCGATCTGAATCACTTCGATTAGTCCAGATTCGGTAAAGCTCTTCACGCTTCGATAAACCAAGTCGCCCACGTTCATCGCACTACCTCATTGTCCAGACCTATGAAGTGACCATGAGCCTTTTGTTGCTCCGACAGCTTGTCTAGGTATTCGCGATAACTCTCAACGAGCTGTGACTTCTGCATACGCTTGAAGCCTGCCCACTTTGGGTAAAATCCAGAGCCCTCGTTGATGTAGAAGTTATCCAGCTTCTGAGCCATTTGGACTGTGAGGCCAACAGTAGCGACTGTGTGAGTCTCAGGGTCGAAAGCAAGAACGCTTCCTAAATGCTCAGTAATCAATCGGTCTCTGCCGTCCTGTGTCTTACCGAAGCCCGTTACCAGAGCTGCAGATATGTTGCGGTGCGTTACTGGAATCATGATTGCTCTCCTGGTTGTTCAATGTTCCTCATGGCCTGATTGCTGTAAGGGGATCTAAAGATTGAAATCAAAAGACAAAGAGTTAAGACCCTTGGTAGATCTAAAGAGGTGCTAAGTCTGTGCAACACAAAACGTCGAAAAAGAGTCTCTACAGTTGCGCTGAGCAAACGCGGTGGTGCTGAAAACCTCAGAATTAGTGCGTTCGCGTTTGCTGTGCGCAACACGTAGTTGCGTATATGCAACATAGGAAATTGAATTAGGTGAGTTTTTTTACTTTCTGCTCGTGCGCTCCTGCATCCAAGTTGGGCGCGCCCTTCCAGTCGCCAGTAGGTAGCCAGGTGAAGCGATATAAGAGTGGATCTCGCTTCGCTCTCGGGTAGCGTGTGACTTCGATCCACTTGTAGGTTTCCAGCTCTTTGCGAAGCCGGCAGCACTGAAAGCGGGAGTATCCAAACTTCTTCATCACGCCTTCGGAGGCGGCTATGTTGCCGTTGTTCTCGCCGTACGGCTTTAGCTGCCGTGTCATGTCCCACAGGAACGCCCTGGCTGAAGTACTTAACGCGAGGTAGTCGGGGTGGTCCAATATCGTGTGCAGCACCTTTGTGAACGTGCCACCACCGGCCTTCCTGCCGTTGCTGTGCATGCCCTTGCTGTTGGGTTTTTGTCTCATAGGGCATCTCGATATGCCCCGCAAATAGCTTTAGTTGCTATACTCATAGCTCTTATTCCTGGCTGGGGATTAGAGTGAAAAACGGTGTGTCGGAAACGATGCGCCGTTTTTTATGCGCTTGCTTTTACTTCGCTGCAGCGATCCTCTGCCCAGCGCAAAAGATCGTCTGGGGTGTAAAGGGCTCGACTGCCAAAGATTCGGTAGCGGGGACCACCACCGGTGCTTGCGATTTTCTGAAGAGTTCCTTTGCCGGTGGGGTAGCCGCAATCGGTGAGATAGTCGGCGGCTTCGGCTCGGGTTAAATATTGCTTGGTTTGTATTTCCATTGCTTCACCTCGGTATCAAGTAGGTGAAACGAACAGTAAGGCTTAGCGGGGATCCAGTGACGTAACTTAGGCTCTCGCTTTTTTGGCGTTAGATACGGCCTTTTCTATTGCACTTGTGCTAGGCGCATCCTCTCCCGGTGGGGAGATGTCCTGGATTACCGTGCACAAAAATCCTTTCATCTTTCTATCTTTGACGCCGTACTTGTCAAACAGCACGATAAGTCTGTGGCAGAGCGATTCCAATTCGACGTTCTTGTCGAGCCGTGCCTCCATAGAATCAATGTCTCTCAATGCGGTTTTACACACCTGAATGCGCGCAAGCGCTCCCTGCATGTCTTTGGAGTCTTCAGGTACACCGCATTCTCTCATTGTCTCGCGATACGCTCTGGAGGCGTCGATCATACGGATATGTGGCGCTTTTAACCCTTCCCGCGTCTGCGGCAGCTTCAATAGCTCAGTACGATCATCACGGTATCGCATGGACGCAACTGCAACGCGGTGAACAAAGAGTGCGTCATCGCAAAGCATGCGCGCTTGGGTGAGCACTCGTTGCGGTGCATTCACTTGCGGGCCTTTTTGATATCGACCACCTCTGCCGTCGGCGAGATCGCGGCGGCAATCCCTGCCGTGTATTTCTCTACCATGGCAGCGCGGGCATCCCGGGCGATGTGAATGTATCGCTGTGTGGTTGAAAGTTGGCTATGTCCCAACGCGGCCATGATCTGCGCAGCTTCTGCCCCCTGCACCGCCATGATGGTGCCCAGGCTGTGTCTCAGGCTGTGATTCGTTATGCCATCAGGGAGACCGGCCTCTTTGCGGATCTGGATCCACATCTTCGAAGGCAGTGATATACCGCCACCACCGCGAGTTGCAGGGAACACAAAGTCATCTTCTCCGTGCCTGGTTAACGATTCAATGACTGCCCGCGCCGGAGAGGGCAGCGGGATTACCTTTGGCTTTCCCGTGATGTGGCCGCTCTTGTGGCTCTTGGGCGGCACTGTGAGCGTCCCGGCGTCAATGTTGACCCACGACCAGCGAGCTTCGGTTATCTCGCTCTTGCGAGCTCCTGTAAAGGCTAGAACGCGGATCGCGTTTGCTGCAGCGTCGGGGATCGGGGTCACCTCACCGGGATCATCCGGATCAATGTTACTCACCTGCATCCGGTCGAGAGCATCGAAAAGGCTTTTGTACTGTTCGGGAGTCTCTAAAATGGCTTCCCGGACGCCGCTCTGCCCGACGTTTACGCCCTTGCATGGGTTCTCGGTCGCCAGTCCCTCTTCAATGGCCCAGGTGAATATTGCAGACAGTAGTTTTACGGATGAGCGAGCAACGGACTCGCCGCCGGTCACTCTGGCCTTGCCTCGCTTTTTGCTGGTTTTTTCGACTGTGGCCGTCTTGCCATCGCGTATGTCGCTAAACAGGCGCCGGACCTTATCGCGGGATAGCTGTTCAACTTTGACGGGGCCCAGGAGGGGGCGCAGGTGGCGCTTAATCCTGCTCTTGTCCATGTACTGGGTGCTTTCTGCCTTGCCCGCAAACTTTGCCGATTCGAGATAAGCGTCGAGCAACTGGTCTATGTTTAAAGCGTTGCGGGTGCTCTGCTTTTCTCCCAATGGATCCGCACCGCGTCCGATGTCTGTCAGCAGATCGTCCGCGTCGTCGCGGGCTTGAGTGATGGTGTAGGTGTCGGTGATTCTCCCTACTTTGTAGCGTCGGCGCTGGCCGTACTTGTTTCGGTAGCCAAGTAGGGCGGTCGTGGTGCCGTTTGAATTGCGACGAACGCCAAAGCCATGGAGGTGGCCATCCCAGAGGTATGGATCTTTGGGGGTGGGCGTCCAAGCCGACAGCACACGCTTGGATAGTGCCGATTTGCTCTTTGCCATAACGCGAACTCCCGTAGTGTTTAGATCGAGAATCCACACCGTGTAACCACTATGTAACCAACTAAGTGAAACTCGGAGCCTGACCTCAACACCAAAGGTAAGCGTTTGAAACTATAAATACAATGGTTTTTACGCGATTAGTATGCGTATGTAACAACTGGAAAAGCCCTCTTTTTAGTTCTGGCAGTGTTGAGGTCGGCGGTTCGATCCCGCCTGGCTCCACCAATAAAATCAATAGCTTATAGCTTGATTCTGATCTGGTCTCGCTGTCTAAGTTCTTAATAGGTACCGGGATAGGTACTCAGCAGTTGTCTACCCTCGCGACGCGCTCGTGTCAGGTGGCTCACACAGCTGCGGTTCCACCAAGGAATGGTGGCCTGCGATCTAACTCGGAGCCCACAACATCGCGTGGCAGGTCAAAATATCGCCACCCCCTTTCCCCCGACATCGACTACGGACCTCGAACGCAATAGAGTCCTCCGCGTGCATCGGTGCACGATATGGGCTTTGGTCCTGAACCGTCGAATCCCTAAGCCCGTGAAACTGGGGCCGCATACGACTCGTGAGCAGCGATGGGCAGTTATGCGTGCCTTGTTCGGTGATAATGCCACCTGATTGTGGCAACTCTGGGCCTTGCCCTTTATGCGGCAAAGGCACCGGGCGGGATTAATGCACGATGCTTGGCATCCTTGGCGCTGTTTCTCACCCCGCACTCAGGAGCCAATGCTTCAGACATTAAAACCGATTGCCTGTCGGTTTTAATGTCTGTTAAGGTTTGGACCGTCGTATTTTGGAAGTTGTAGTGTGATTCTAGGAGATCTAGAGAAGCAGGTTCTTCAGTATCTGTGGAGCGTGCCGGAGGCTGATGCCAAACAGGCCCATTCAGCGTTGACAAAAAGTCGGGGCGGTACCCTGAACACCATTCAGAGCACCTTGGACAGGTTGTTCAAGAAAGCCCTGCTGTCTCGTGAGAAGCGCGGGCATGCCTATCAGTATCGTGCCAGACTCGGGAGGGATGAGTTGATGGCCCGACTGATTCAGGATGTCACCTGCGACTTTCTGGGAAAAGGTGAGCACAGTCTGATTGCTGCCTTTTCGTCCGTCTCTGTCAATTTGGACGACGAAAAACTGACCCAACTGGAAGAGCTGATCCAACTCCAGCGCCAGCTGCGCAGTCAGGAAAACTCTGATGCTGATTGATACGTCGGCAATTCTTCTGAATTTACTGAATATCGCGCTTATTGGCTTGTTTACGGCAACACTGTTGCTGTGTTCTTTGGCGCCGTTTGCGGCTCGCCGCGCCATTCAGTTGTCGGCCGGTGCACGACAGGGCGTTTTGTGGTCGTTCGTGGCCGCGCCATGGTTGGTAGGCATCCTTTGCGCATTACTTTTTTTTACCGTCCCTAGCCGGATCAGAAAGTGCGATCTGGCTGGGCCGCCTGGCGCACTGGCACCACCCTTATGTGTTCTATCTTGACAGTTGGCACAGTGCGGTTCTGTTGTTTTTTGTCCTGGGCATCGTTTACGTACTGGTCCGCAGTGGCCTGACGGCTGTTCGCCATACTAATGCGCTGCAGATTCTCACGCGGCTCTCGCACACCCAATCCGGGTACAGAGACATCGATCGGGAGGTCGTAGTGCTTGATTCTCAGGCACCGGCAGCCTTCAGTGCGGGGATCTTCCTTCCCAGATGCTATGTCACGACGGGGCTTATGGAGCAGGTTTCAGAAACGGAACTGGGGATCATCCTTGATCACGAGCGAGCGCATATCCGGCATAAAGATACACAGAAAAAACTGTTGTTCTCGCTTTTCGCGTCGCTTTACCCCAAACCGGTAGCGCGCGGTTTGAATCGGCTGTTCTCACTGGCAAGTGAACAACGGGCTGATGCTCAGGTTTGCACGTCCTACGGTAATTTCGATATCGCCCAGACCCTGGTCAAGGTCGCCAGACTACAGCGCTGTTTTGCCGGCAATTTGCACCCGGCTATGGTGAGTCACTTTGCCGCAGACGATATTGATTTACGCATCCGGGCCCTCGTATTCCCCGAAAGGTCCCAACTGCCGCCCTGGGGTTATTGTCTATTTTTTCTGGGAGTGATCACGCTGTTTTCCACGGTTGGCGTGGACGCCATGCATCACGTGGTTGAAGCGGCGTTCTCCCATTAATTTTTTGTGAAGTACAGGCTCTAGCGATGATGTTGCACGATACGGGCATGGGAAAAAAGCCGATCACTGGTCGGTTTTTAAGATGGTTTCTGGTGCGGGCTTCTATTCCAGTGCTGATCTCTGGAGCAGGCCTCGTGCCCCTGCCTGCTGGTGCCCAAAGCGTATCCCAACGGCCATTGTTAACCCTTGATGAGGCGGTTCAACGGACGCTCGCGCAACATCCGGAGCTGGATGTTTTTGTAGGTAAACGCGAGGCATCCCGTGGTGTGGTCGATCAGGCAGGCGTAGGTCAGCGGCCTGACATTGATCTCATGGTTGAAGATTTCGCTGGCACTGGCGATTACGACGCGGTCGCCCGCACCCAATCCACATTGTCTATCAGCTGGATAACGCAAGGTGCGCGCATCGAGAGTCGCGTTCAAGCTGCCCGCGTTGCTGCAAGTCAGGTCGAGGTCGAGAAAGAAATTAAAGCGCTCGATCTGACCGCGCAGACATCCCGGCTGTTTATTCAGGCGTTGGTCGAAGAACAGCGCCTGGCGCTGTCACACACGGCCGTGCAACAAGCCAGAGACACTGTCGCCGCTATAAAGATGCGAGTTGCCATCGGCAAGAGCCCCGAGTTTGAGCATCTGCAGGCTGAGGTGGAGCTGGCGCAACGGGAACTTGAGGCTGAAGATCTGAAACACAGGCTCACCTCAACGCGTTACCGGTTGAGGGCGCAATGGGGTGAGCAGGGCAGTGATTTCCGGCTAGCAGGCGCACTAGAAAAGGTTCCGAAGCTTGATAGTGCAGAGCAGCAATTTGATCAGCTGAAAGAAAATCCCGCGCTGGCGCTACTGGCCACGCAGCAGCGTATCGCCGAGTCGAAAATAGAACTGGCGCGAATCGAAGCGCGGCCGCAGTGGCAATTTTCACTGGGAGTCCGCCGTATTGACACAACCGACGATGTCGGGCTGGTAGCCGGCCTTTCGGTGCCCCTCGGGAGGGATCGCAAAAGTGCTGGAAATGTGAGAAGCCTTCAGGGCGAACAGGCTGCGTATGCGAGCGAGTTTGAGGCATTTCAGCGCCAACTGACCACGCAGCTATATGTGCTACTCCAGGAAATCAGCCACGGCCAACATGTTATACGGACGCTGCAGGAGCAGATACTCCCTGTGCTGCAAAAGGCGGAGGCGCACGCCGGGCGAGTCTACGAGAGCGGCAAGCTGGGCTATCAGCAGTGGACCGCCATTCTGCATAAGCGATTAGTGGCACAACAGGAACTGTTGAGCGCCCTTGAAGCCATTCACCTGCAGCATATCGAACTTCAACGCCTCACCGGCTCGACACTGAATTTTTGAGGATGCCACGACTGTGAGAAACCTGACCATGTTTCGCCGCGCCTTTTATTATTTATTGGTGTATCCATTGATGATAGGGGCCTTGTTACTCCCGCTAACTGCGACGGCAGCCATGGGACCGTCGGATGAGAAGGCCGAGCCGGAAAAAGGACCGCATGGCGGCCGGGTGTTGCGTGATGGCGACTTTGCCATTGAGCTGGCCATTTTCGAAACTGGCGTGCCGCCGGAGTTTCGGGTCTGGATAACCAGTAACGGGCAACCGGTGTCACCTGCCGCGGTAGACCTTCGGGTACGACTCACTCGCCTGGGGGATGTCGTGGACGACATTGGCTTTCGAGTCGAGGGCGACTACCTGCGCGGCGATACCGTTATTTATGAGCCTCACTCTTTTGTGGTGACAGTCACGGCGGAATACGAGGGCGAGACCTTCCGCTGGCAGTATGACAACCTTGAGGGGCGCACCCGCATTGGCGGTTCGGTTGCCGATGCCATGGGGGTCGCCACAGAAACGGCGGCTGGCGCCACGCTGCATCAAACTATTCGGGTCTACGGCAAGCTGACACTGCCCCCTAGGGCCACACGGCAGATTCAGGCGCGTTTTGATGGTGTCATCAAAACGATGCCCGTCAGCCTTGGGGGCCGGGTAGAACAAGGGCAGTTACTTGCGACCATCGAGAGCAACGAGAGCCTGAAAGCTTTCCAGATCCTGGCGCCGATGGATGGCGTTATCAGTCAACAGTTTGCCAGCCCTGGAGAGATGAGCGCAGGGCGAACGTTACTGGAAATCACGCGTACCGATACCCTGGTAGCCGAGCTGGCTGTCTACCCTATGGACCGGCTCCGCGTTAAAGCAGGGGTGCCGGTCACTCTGACTTTTAACGGGTTGGATCAAGCGCGGACCAGCATGATCAGCGGCTCAAGAATTGGAGCACGCGACGATCAGGCAAGACTCTTCCTGGCCGAGATTAGTAATGCGGACGGTGTACTGAGTGAGGGCCTGTTTGTCACCGGAGATATCGAGGTCGACAGCTTTGCCGTGCCATTGGCGGTCAAGCGCAGTGGGTTGCAGGGTTTTCGCGACTTTACCGTGGTCTACGTCAAGGTGGGCGAGGACTATGAAGTCCGGATGCTGGAACTGGGACGTGAAGCCGGCCCCTGGGTGGAAGTCCTGGGTGGACTGGAGCCCGGCGCGCGGTACGTGACTGAGAACAGCTATGTCATCAAGGCCGATATTGAAAAATCTGGCGCGTCGCACGATCACTAGGGGCCCGCTGATGCTAGACAGGATTTTACACTTCTCAATACACCGCAGTGGCGTGGTGATCCTGCTGGTGCTGCTGCTGGCGTGCCTGGGAGGCTGGAGCTTCACCAAACTGCCGATTGATGCAGTGCCCGACATTACCAATGTACAGGTGATGATCAATACCGAAGCACCAGGCTTTACGCCTCTGGAAGTAGAGCAGCGCATTTCCTACCCGCTGGAAACCGCATTGGCCGGGATTGCCGGGTCTGGCCCATACACGCTCGATTTCGCGCTACGGCCTGTCACAGGTGGTAGCGATCTTCAGCGATGACACCGATGTCTATTTTGCCCGGCAGTTGGTTAATGAGCGGTTATCAGCTGCCCGCTCGGAGCTGCCGACAGGGGTTGAGCCGGAGATGGGCCCGATCGCTACCGGACTTGGCGAAATCTTCATGTTTACGGTAGATGCAGAACCGGGCGCGATCAACGCCGACGGCGACCCGATTACACCCATGGATCTGCGGGCAGCGCACGACTGGATTATCCGCCCGCAACTCATGCGCGTTCCCGGTGTGGTGGAAGTCAACCCGATCGGCGGCTATAAGCGCGAGATTCTTGTGGCGTTTGACCCCGCTCGATTACTGGCCCATAGCCTGAGTCAGGCCGATGTCGTGCTGGCGATTAAGGCCAACAACGTCAACCAGGGCGCGGGGTTTATCGAGCGCTATGGCGCCCAGTGGCTGATCCGCATTCCCGGGCAGGCCGAAGCCATTGACGATGTCGGTCAGATTCCGCTGACGACTCACGACGGCGCCACCGTGAGAGTGGCGGATGTCGCGCGGGTCAGCGAGGGTTACGGACTTCGCACGGGCGCGGCGACGCAGAACGGTCACGAAGTGGTCATGAGCACCGTGTTCATGCTGATCGGCGAAAACAGCCGTACCGTTGCCAGTGCTGTGGCTGAGAAGTTGATAGCGATCAATCAGAACCTGCCGCAAGGCGTGGTGGCTACCGCCGTTTATGACCGCACCAAGCTGGTGAATAAGACCCTGGCGACCGTGCGGACCAATCTTGTTGAGGGCGCCTTGCTGGTCGTCGTCGTTCTTTTTCTGCTGCTGGGCAATATTCGCGCGGCTTTTTTGACCGCGTTGGTTATCCCTTTTGCCATGCTGATGACAGTTACCGGGATGGTTCAAACGCGGGTCAGCGCTAACCTGATGAGTCTCGGTGCTCTGGATTTTGGCCTTCTCGTCGATGGCGCGATCATCATTGTGGAAAACTGCCTCCGACGATTGACGCGGGCCAGCACGCCCAACGGCGTATTGGCGGCACGAGAGCGACTCGACGTGGTGTTTGAAGCGACCAGAGAGGTTATTCGTCCGGCTCTGTTTGGTGTATTCATCATCACCGTGGTGTACGTGCCGATTTTTGCGCTGGAAGGCGTTGAGGGCAAAATGTTCCATCCCATGGCAATTACCGTGGTGATAGCCCTGCTCAGTGCCATGTTGCTCTCCATTACCTTTGTCCCGGCGGCGATTGCGCTGCTGTTCCGGAAGCCCGTTCAGGAAAAGCGCAATCTGATTCTTCACGCTGCCACATCAGCGTATCAGCCCGCCCTGCAGTGGGTACTGCACTACCGGGGGCTGGTGGTGGCGCTGGCCACACTCCTGGTGATCATCAGTGCTTTTGCTGCCAGCCGACTGGGTAGCGAGTTCGCCCCCGATCTGGACGAGGGCGATATTGCCATGCATGCGCTGCGGATTCCGGGCACGTCGTTAAGTCAGTCCATCGCGCTGCAGGAAATCCTGGAAGAGCGTATCAAGGAGCTCCCGGAAGTAGAGCGTGTGTTCGCCAAGATCGGAACGGCCGATGTCGCAACCGATGCAGTGCCTCCCAGTGTTGCGGACAACTTCATTATTCTGAAACCTCTGGACCAGTGGCCCGATCCCGGCAAGCCTAAAGAGCAGATCGTGGAAGAACTGGATGCGCTGGTGAGCAATGTTCCCGGTAACCGGTACGAGTTTTTGCAGCCTATTCAGATGCGCTTTAACGAGCTGCTGTCCGGTGTTAGATCGGAGCTGGCCATCAAGGTGTTCGGTGATGATCTGGAAACGCTGGCGGCACTCGGTGATGAAATCGAAGAGGCGATCAGTGCGGTAGAGGGCATTGCGGATCTGCAGGTAGAGCAGACCACCGGCCTGCCCATGCTGACGATCCTACCGAAGTTGGACAAACTGGCCCAGTACGGTGTCAGCAAAATGCAGATACAGGAGCAACTGGCAACCGCCTTTGGTGGGCGTATCGCCGGTAAGTTCTATGAGGGAGACCGTCGCGCCGATATCGTTGTTCGGCTTGATGAGTCACTGCGCAGTGATGTGGATGCTATGGCGCGCCTGCCAATCCATCTTCCCGGCGGAATGAGTGTGCCTCTGCAGGAACTTGCTCAGTTGCAACGTGTGCAGGGGGTCAATCAGGTCAACCGGGAAAACGGCAAGCGCCGGGTGGTCGTCACCGCCAATGTGCGGGCGCGGGATCTTGGGAGTTTTGTCGCGGATATTAAAACTGCGATCAATGGCGCTGTGGTTCTGCCCGCGGGCTACTGGGTGGAATACGGGGGCACCTATCAGAAACTGCAATCGGCGTCACAGCGACTATCCATCGTCGTGCCCATTACGCTGTTGATGATTGTCGGGCTGCTGATTCTGGCGCTGGGCTCTTTCAAGGATGCCATGATCATCTTCTCCGGTGTGCCATTGGCGTTGACCGGTGGAATTGCGGCTCTAATGCTCAGAGATATTCCGTTCTCGATCTCCGCCGCTGTCGGTTTTATCGCACTCTCCGGTATCGCCATACTGAATGGGTTGGTGATGGTGTCGTTCATACGGGAGCTGCGTAGAGAGGGGCGGTCCCTGGAGCAGGCAATTTCGGAAGGCGCGTTAACCCGGCTGCGTCCGGTGCTTACCACCGCGTTGGTGGCCTCGCTCGGTTTTATTCCGATGGCGCTGAACACGGGGATTGGTTCTGAAGTGCAGCGGCCACTGGCAACTGTCGTAATTGGTGGCATCATCTCATCGACTCTGCTGACCCTCTTTGTCATTCCAGCTCTTTACCGGCTACTTCACCGCGACGATCAACGCCCGGCTCAAGAGACCGCCCATGCTAATTAACGACAATCGCGCCTACCGGCTAGTGCTCCTGCTGGCTCTCAGCGTGGTATCCAGCAGCGCCCTGGCACATGGCGTAGATGACAATACACGCAGTTTTCTGCAGCAGAACACCGGTGTTCAGTTTGGCCCTTTTCTGTATATCGGCGCGAAACATATGCTGACCGGCTACGATCATCTGTTGTTTCTCGTGGGTGTCATTTTCTTTCTCTATAGAAGCCGGGATGTATTGCTTTACGTGACCATGTTTACCGTAGGGCACAGCATCACACTGCTATGGGGCGTCCTCGGTGACATACAGGTTAATGCGTATCTCATTGATACCATTATTGGGTTGTCTGTGGTTTATAAGGGGTTTGATAACCTGGGCGGTTTCAAGAGGGTCTTCGGCCGGCAACCGGACACGCGGCTGGCGGTTCTAATTTTTGGTCTGTTTCATGGCTTTGGGTTGGCCACCAAACTTCAGGAGTTTCAATTGCCCGGGCAGGGGCTACTCACGAATCTGCTGGCGTTCAATATTGGTGTCGAGCTTGGCCAGTTCGCGGCGCTGGCTTTTATTCTGATTGCGATCAATTTCTGGCGGCGGTCAGCGTTCTTTGAACGCTTTGCCACCTTTGCCAATACACTGCTGATGAGCGCAGGCTTTATGTTGATGGGCTATCAATTAACCGGTTTTACCCTACAGTAATTATGCTGAGAGATAACATGCAACACCTCATAGATTTAACAACGCTGATCAAGGCGACTCTCATAGCAGTGCTGATAGCGGCAATTGCACTGGTTACCCTGATATTACCCGCTGAATACAATATCGATCCCACGGGTGTCGGTCAGAAGCTCGGACTCACCTTGCTAGCTGACGCTGCGGAAACGACGACCAGTCCGCCCCAGCCTGAGATCGTCAGCGCTGACCCGGAACAGGTAGTAGAAGTCACAGTACCTGCCGGCGAGGGCATCGAATACAAATTTCGTATGAACCAGCATGACAAACTGTTCTATGAATGGATCACCGACGGCGAGCCTCTGTACTTCGACCTACACGGCGAGCCTGAGGGCGATACCACCGGTTATTTTGAAAGCTATGCCATTGCTACCCTTGACAGTATGGAGGGCAGTTTTACAGCACCCTTCACTGGTTCGCACGGCTGGTACTGGAAAAACACCAGCACTAAACCCGTCGCCATCCAGCTTATCGTTAATGGCCAATATCAAATCATCGGCTTATAGCACTAAAACCCTTGGATCCTCGTAGGAGAACATCATGAAACTGATTTTACGCTCGATGCTGCTACTTACTCTGACTACCCCGATCAGCGTGCTGATGGCACATGATGACCACGGCGTCATTAGTGAAGATGCAGCGGTACAGATTGCCAATAAAACCGTTAAACAAATGACATTCAAAGATATGGGCTTCCAGGTCGGGCAGCTGGATTCGGGCTGGAAGTCAGTTTCGATCGAAAATATCGACGTCGTGGACAGTAAAGATGGGTTTTACGTGGTGAGCGTGACCAACAAAAGTGCACAGGAGATGGTGTATTTGAAAATAGGCATGAAGGGGAACGTCATTGAAGCGAGGGGCACCAATGACTTTTAAGGCAGCCGAAACGCGTGAAGGCAGTTTAGCTCACAGGAAAATTTGGTGATCTGCAGCACACCGCTCCAATAACCGGTATAGCAGTCAACACTGCCGGGACGACACGATTGGACGTTGAATCGATACTGGGCAGCCTGTAATGTCGAAGGATTGATCGGTCTTTTCCGATCAACCGCAGGACAACCCTGAGGTAGATAACCAGACCAAACAGTTCCACTAGGGACTGGAAGACGATGGTCACGGCAGCGGCGCCCCAGGCGTGTGACGAAGACAGCGCCAGTGGCAGCATGATAAACGATTTGCGGGTGCATCTGGGCCGACGGTCAGCGTGCGGCCCCCGGACGGCGTGAGTACGAAGTGTTGATTTGAGTGCACAGTAGCGGAGTTCAGTGGCAACAATGATACAGGCGCAAACACTACCGTATCCGGCGTTGCTGATTTGCGTTGCCACCACACCAATAGGATTGAGGAATACACTTCATTAAATATTGGTATCCCGCAACTAAAACAGCGATCGACTCTAACCCGCACCTCATCCACAGCAGCCAGGCTATGATCCATCTCGAAGAACGATGTAGTCAGAGGGGGAGGCTATTGAAATAAATTGAGCCATGTACGGTCGGATGACTTGCCCATATCGCGCTAGGCATGCCCTAACCGGACTAAAGAGTGCGTTGCTGCACCTTACAATCACGCTCTCAAAAAGTACGTCAAAGCAATATCCACTGGTAATTCTCTCGTTTATAGCCGCAATTGATCACAACCTATTAATGAAACACTCGCCCTTCAAGCTGCCCGGCGGCCGTCGAACTTTGCTGGATAACCGGTGACATCTGGCGCTCTTTCAGAACTGGTGGCGGTGCGCTATGATACTTGGCTATGACCAAGCGCTTGTTTACAGTTCTGATCTCCCTAGCGATCGCCTTCCAGTCGGTGATGTCGCTTGCCGATGTGGATCAGCAACATTACTCGGAAGCGCAACATCACGAGTATCTTCACGACGTGGCGGAGCTGGAAAAGCCGGATCCTGCCGACACACCTTCCCCAAAAAACCCGATGCATTCGGAACACTGCCACCATGGCGACAGTTGCTTCCACGTGGTATTAATGGTCAATCTCACAGATATACCCGGATTGGCGATGGAAATGCTGTCTACAGATTTCCAAGCCAATTTTACGACTGGCGTTCGAGCGTCGCTGTACCGCCCCCCCATCTCCTGATCCTACGAAACCCTTCCCCGACCGGGGAATAACTGTCGTTTAGCTTCTCGTAGGAGCAGTTCTATGCTTTTCAAGTTGCCATCGAAAGATGGACGGCGCGCTATGTCGTGCCACCTGGTTATCCAGTCACTTTTTATTCTTGCCTTGGCAGTCAATCCGTCTGTCACCCTCGCCCAGGGGTCTGGTCTTTCGCTGTCGGCGGCCCTATCGCAGACCATGGCGCAGAATCCTGGCCTCAAGGTATTTGATCCACGATTTCAGGGTCTCGACGGTCTCCGTATCACCGCAGATCAGAATCCTGCCCTGATCGCTGGCGTGCAGGTGGAAGATTTCCTCGGCAGTGGCAATCTGCAGGGGGCCGACAGTGCGGAATACACCCTGTCCCTCTCATCCGTCCTCGAGCTAGGGGGCAAACGTGAGTCGCGCGTCAGCGTCATTGATTCACGCCTCAACTTGGTCGAGGCCGAGCGCCGGGCCGAGACCCTCGACGTGCTGGGTCAGGTCACCCAGCGCTTTGTCGCGACCCTGGCTCTGCAGGAAAAGCTCCAGCTGGCCGGAGAGGCGGTCGCGCTGGCCGAGACTACGCACGACATCGTCGCACATCGCGCCAAACAAGGGGCCACGCCGCAGGCCGAGGTGTTGCGGGCCAAGGCTGCGCTGACGAGGCGTCGCATCGAACAGTCCCGTCTGCAGGCGGAATACCGGAGCCGGAAGATGGCTTTGGCATCTCTGTGGGGGGATACCGCGCCGGGCTTTGCAAAACTTGAGGGCGACCTGTTCCGGTCCGATGCTGCCGACAGCTTTGAAGCCCTGTATCAGCGCGTCAGCGAGAGCCCCTCTATCGAAGTCTATGCCAGCGAAGAACGCCTGCGCGAGGCGGAGATTCAGCTGGCGCGCAGTGAGTCAGAGAGTGACATCCGTTGGCAGGTGGGAATTCGACGTCTAGAGGGCATTGGCGATACCGCGCTGACTGCCGGGTTCTCGATCCCGTTGTTTGCCAAGCAGCGCAATCGCGGAGAGGTGAAGGCAGCGATGGCGCAGCGGAACGAAGTTGAATACCGCCGGGCGGATGCGCTGCTACAGCTTCGTTCGCGGTTGTTCGATGCCTACCACATGCGACAGCAGAGTATTGAAGCAGTAGAGCAGATCCGCAACCAGATGCTTCCCGACCTGACCCAGGCGCTCATCCAGACCCGCGAAGCCTACGAGAATGGGCGCTACAGCTATGTGGAATGGACCGCCGCCCAGCAGGATCTGCTCTCCGCACAGCTAGCCCTGGTCGATGCCGCCACCACGGCGCTTTTCAATCAAGCGCTGATCGAACAACTCACGGCACAGCCCCTCGCTGACCGTTAAAAAACAGGATTATTATCATGAATTCCATCCAATTTTTATTCGTACTTGTCTGCTCGGGTGCGCTGGCTACAGCATCGCTCCGTGCGGCTGAAAGTAAGGGCACAGGGCAACATGCCGCACAAATATCTCCCCAGATCGCAAAGGAAGTGGGTATCCAAAGCACAACGGCTGGCGCAGGTACCCTGGAGCGCATCGTCGCCAGCTATGGCCGACTGGTTCCGGATCCCGACGGGATCACTCAAATACGCGCACGGTTCCCCGGTCAGGTCACGAACGTTCGTGCCAGGCTCGGTGATGACGTCAAAGCCGGCGACGTACTGGCCACTATCGAGTCCAGCGACAGCCTTCAACCCTACACAGTGGAATCCCCCCTCGATGGCACCGTGATCCAGCGCAACGTGAACGTGGGCGAACTTGCAGACGCACAAATGCTGTTTACCGTTGCCAGACTCGACCCTCTCTGGGTGGAACTGAAAATCTTTCCGGGCCAGCGACGCGATATCGCAATCGGGCAAACGGTACACATTGACACCGGCCATAGTCAGCACGAGGCAAGAATCCGCAATATTGTGCCGTCGCGTGACAACTCCCCTTACGTCATTGCCAGGGCTGAAATTGAGAATGCCAGAGGCCTGCTTTCACCGGGGGCACTGGTGTCAGCACGTATTGTGGTAGAGCGCATGGACGCGCCGCTGGTGATCGAGAGCCGTGCCCTGCAATCACTCGATGAGTCGCGGGTCGTGTTCGTTCGCAAAGGCGATGTCTTTGAGGTACGACCTGTCGAGTTGGGCCGCACGGATGGCCGATTCACCGAAGTGCTTTCCGGCCTGATCCTTAACGAACGCTATGTGGTAGACAACAGCTACCTCATCAAGGCAGACATCGAGAAATCCGGCGCAGAAGCCGTCCACTAGGAGGAGACCACTATGATCGACGCTATCGTGCGCCTCTCAGTGGACAGGCGCTATTTTATGTTATCACTCATTCTGGTACTCATCGGTGTCGGCGTCTGGAGCTTCCAGCGCCTGCCCATCGACGCGGTGCCGGACATCACCAACGTCCAGGTACAGATCAACACCCAGGCACCGGGTTACTCCCCCTTGGAGGCCGAGCAGCGCATCACATTCCCTGTGGAAACGGCGCTGTACGGTCTGCCCAATCTGTCCTACACCCGCTCTCTGTCTCGCTATGGCTTGTCCCAAGTGACCGTGGTGTTCGAGGAAGGCACGGATATCTATTTTGCCCGTAATCTGATCAATGAGCGCCTCGGCGCGATCAAGAGCGTGCTCCCACCTGGCCTGGAGCCGGAAATGGGCCCCATTGCCACGGGGCTGGGCGAGATTTTCATGTACACAGTGGATGCGCTGCCCGGCGCCACCCAGGACAACGGCGAGCCCTGGGATGCCACGGCCCTAAGGGAGGTGCAGGACTGGATCATCCGACCACAGCTGGCGCAGGTGCCCGGCGTGATCGAAATAAACTCAATAGGCGGCTATGACAAGCAGTATCACGTCACGCCCTCCCCGAGAAAACTGCTGGAATTCGGCATCGGCCTCGAGGATTTGGTGGTGGCGCTACAGGCCAATAACGCCAATCGCGGCGCGGGGTACATCGAACGTAATGGCCAACAATTACTGGTGCGATCGCCCGGTCAGCTGAAGACTATCAGCGATATTGAACAGCTGGCCGTCGCGAACCGCGGCGGCGCACCCGTAAAGATAGAAGACGTCGCCGAGGTCGCTATCGGCAAGGAGTTGCGCACCGGCGCTGCCACCCGTGACGGCGTGGAAACAGTGCTGGGTACCGCCATGATGTTGATGGGGGAGAATTCCCGCAGCGTGGCCCGGGCTATCGCTGAGCGGCTGGAAAAAATCCGTCCTTCGCTGCCCGAGGGCGTGCGCCTGGAAACCGTGTATGACCGCACCACGCTGGTGGACAAAGCCATCGCGACGGTGGAGAAGAACCTCCTCGAGGGCGCGCTGCTCGTCATCGTCGTGCTGTTCCTGCTGCTGGGCAATCTGCGGGCCGCCCTGATCACCGCAGCGGTGATTCCCCTGTCGATGCTTGCCACCATCACCGGCATGGTCAGGACCGGTGTTTCTGCCAACTTGATGAGCCTGGGTGCGCTGGATTTCGGACTGATTGTCGATGGTGCCGTGATCATTGTGGAGAACTGTATCCGGCGATTGGCCGGTGCCCAGCAGGCCAACGGCACGCTGCTACCGCTGAAGGAGCGCCTGCAGCTGGTGTATGAAGCCACGACCGAGGTGATCCGTCCGAGTCTGTTCGGGGTGGCGATCATCACCGTGGTTTACATCCCCATCTTCTCCCTTACCGGTGTGGAGGGGAAGATGTTTCATCCCATGGCCGCCACCGTGATCATGGCCCTTCTGTCTGCCATGGTCTTGTCGCTCACCGTTGTCCCCGCTGCGGTCGCGGTACTCTTGACGGGCAAGATTCGCGAGAAAGAGAGCGCGGTCATCCACAGTGCCAAATGGTTTTATCGCCCAGCGCTTGAAGTGGCTCTGAAGTTCCGTTGGTCGGTGCTGGGCGGCGCCGGCGCCTTGCTGGCAACCTGCCTCTGGCTGGCAACAACCCTGGGATCGGAATTCGTACCGCAACTCAACGAGGGTGACATGGCGGTGCAGGCCATACGCATCCCGGGCACCGGTCTGGAGCAGTCGATTGCGATGCAGCAGCAGCTTGAGGGACGCATCAAGGTAATTCCGGAGGTGGCGAAGGTATTCGCGCGAATCGGCACGCCAGAGGTGGCGACAGATCCCATGCCGCCGAACATCGCGGACAGTTTCGTGATTCTCAAACCCCGAGAGCAATGGCCCGACCCGGACAAGCCCAGGGATGTCCTTATCGCGGAGATCAAGGCGTCAATAGAGGAATTACCAGGCAACACTTATGAGTTCACCCAGCCCATCGAGATGCGATTCAACGAACTGATCTCCGGCGTGCGCGCGGATTTAGCCATCATGGTATTTGGCGACGATCTGGATCAGCTGCTGGCGTCTGCCAACGATGTCCTTGTTGTTGCGGAATCCATCGACGGTGCTGCAGACGCACGGGTCGAGCAGGTCACCGGCCTGCCGATGTTATCGGTGCACCCCAAACGCATGGCGCTGTCTCGCTACGGCCTGAGCGTGAATGATCTACAGGACCTGGTCGCTGCTGGCGTGGGTGGCGAAAATGCGGGCCTTATCTACGAAGGCGACCGTCGCTTCCAGCTTGTGGTTCGCCTGCCCGAGGGCATTCGCCGGGATGTGGACAGCCTGGGAGACCTGCCGGTTCCCCTGCCGGGAGGTGGCTATATACCGCTGTTTGAAGTCGCCGAGCTGGAACTGGCCCCCGGCCCTAATCAGATCAGTCGGGAAAACGGCAAACGACGTGTGGTGGTCACAGCCAACGTCCGGGGCCGGGACCTGGGTGGCTTCGTTGAGGAAGCCAGGGAAAAGATTCAGCTGGAAGTCGACCTGCCCGCCGGATACTGGCTGGAATATGGCGGTACCTTCGAGCAGCTGGAATCTGCTAGCCAGCGGCTGGCTATTGTTGTGCCCATAACCCTGGTTATTATTGTAGCCCTGCTGGTCATGGCCTTCGGGTCTTTCAAAGACGCGTTGATCATCTTCAGTGGTGTCCCCCTGGCACTCACGGGTGGTGTCCTCGCGCTGTGGTTGCGGGGCATGCCGTTGTCGATTTCAGCCGGGGTAGGCTTTATCGCCTTGTCGGGCGTGGCTGTACTCAATGGTCTGGTGATGGTGGCGTTCATTCGCGACCTGTGGCGCCAGAACGGCGATCTTGCGGTCGCGGTGGTGGAAGGCGCTCTGATCCGCCTGCGACCGGTACTGATGACCGCGCTTGTGGCAAGCCTTGGCTTTGTGCCGATGGCGCTGAACACAGGTACCGGCGCAGAGGTGCAGAGGCCGCTGGCCACGGTCGTCATTGGCGGTATCATCTCGTCAACGCTGCTGACGCTGTTCGTGCTGCCGATTCTTTATATCCTGCTGCACAGGAAAGACTCGAGCGTGTAGCGAACCGGTTAGATCCCGCCTCCACTGGCTGTATCGGGGGCGGGGACTAACAGGCAGGGGCCGTAAGTCCTCTGACAGCGAATTCACCTATGGCTACCGACGGCTGACTCGGCTGGTGCGCCCGAGCGTTTATCGCAGGTTCGCAGTATTGCGAAAAAAAATGGCCATGTGAAAGACGAGAGATGGTGATTGAAATCAAAGCCAGCATCCGCGAAACCTTGCGGGACGATGTCCGCGACGCACCAAACGAATTGGAGGTTGTCACGGACATCGCTGTGGTCACTCGCAGGACCTATGACCACGCCGTGAGGAACGTTGGTTTCAAGCAGATTGAGAAGACCGAGCTGGAGGCCGACAACGCCGAGTAGCAGGTCGTCGACTGTGTTGTCCCGAATGCCACGACCGGGGAGGGAAAGCCGGGAGACGGTCGGGTGTTTGTCACGCAGCTCAAGCGAGCGGTGACGATTTTCGACGGCGCAAGCGCGGATTAAGTCGGTACAAAAAGGATGGCAGTATTGAACCAAAAAAACGCCTGGCCGGGGTGGCCGGGGTTTTGGATTGAACACGAAACGAGGTAAATCCAGTGAGCCACGACCACGTTAATATCTCAGATGAATCCAATGATAAGCGAGTTGCTGTCGCCATCTGGGCGAACGGGATCCTGACCCTCGTTCAGATTGCGGGCGGCATTTTTGCCGGCAGCCTGGCTTTGATCGCTGATGCCCTGCACAACTTTTCCGATATGGCGTCGCTCGTCATTGCCTTTGCGGCGCGGAAAGTTGCGCGGCGCCCGGCCGATGCGCGAATGACCTTTGGCTATGGCCGGATTGAAATCGTGGCTGCTCTAATCAACTACACGACCCTGATTCTGGTGGGTGTATACCTGATCTACGAAGGCGTCATGCGGATGTTCGATCCACCGGCTGTTCAAGGCTGGGCCGTGGTTGTACTCGGCTCCGTGGCGCTGGTCGTGGACACGCTCACGGCGTGGCTGACGTACTCCATGCAAAAAGGTAGCGTCAACATTCGCGCGCTTTTTCTACACAACCTCTCTGACGCGCTGGCTTCCGTCGCGGTTATCGTGGGGGGAACGCTGATCCTTTTGTACGAAGCGTCGTGGGCGGATCCGGCAATAACTATCGGTATCGCCATTTACATTCTCTTTCTCGCAGTGACAGAAATTGGCGGCCCGATCAGAATCCTGATGTTGGGTAGTCCACCCGATATCGACTGCAGTGAGGTCGTCGATGCACTACGCAGTAGCGTGGGCGTTCATGACGTACATCACGTGCATCTTTGGCAGATGCATGAGCACGAGGTCGCGCTCGACTGCCATGTGGTACTTGATGACAAAAATTGGGAGCATCAGGAAGCAAGAAAAATTGAAATCAAGGCGAACTTGAAAGATCAGTTCGGTATTTCTCATTCAAGCCTTGAGTTTGAGCATATTGGTCGCGCCCACGAGGATGCGGACATCTTCGGTCACGGCTAATCAAAAGTGAGGTGGAGGGGCAACCCTTTCGGCCAGGTTATGTCGGAACCACGCATTTTTCAAAATGTGCGTGCGACCGAATATTGGACGCGACTGACAAGCGCTCATATTTGTTAGTTTGGGCTTTCCCTCATTCGCATTTTAAAACCAACGCCTTGTGCCCTTGCAGTAAGCTTTAAACGAGTGCCCAAACTTTTCTTCGAGCGTTCGCTCCTCTGGAAGAATCTGGAGATAGGTGACGCTAAGCACAAACAATGCGGGCGAGATAAGTGCTGCTGGATTTTGTAAAGCCAGAGCATGGCCAGTCAATAGAGAAGCCATTCCTGCATACATCGGATTTCGTGAATACCGGTACAGGCCTGTTGTAACCAGTTCGCTCACCTGATCTGGCGATATTGGGTTTACCGTTGTTTTTGCGGTTATGAAGGAACGTACCGATAGCAAGAGTACAACGCTGCCTATCGATACAAACGACCAACCAAGCAGTCGACTAGCCGTGGATACGAACGCGAACTCGGGGAACCCTTTTGTAGCCGTCCAGCCCAGGATTCCGCACAGGAATACTTGCGCTAATGGCGGAATTTTAGTGCTCATTGTGAATCGACTCGCGAGGTATCACACGATGACGAGCTCGTGCGGAGTTCCGCCAGTGCCTGTTCAAAAATAAGGGCAGAGGATCGAAGAAAAAGCACTGCCAATAATGCCCCGACGAAAAGATCCGGCCAAGCGGAGCCGGTGGCGGAGACAAGAAATCCTGCCGCAATCACCCCAACGTTCCCAATTGCATCATTTCGAGAACACAGCCAGACAGAGCGAACGTTGCTATCGCCGTCCCTCCACCGTAGCAGAATGAATACGCTTGCGACGTTCGCTAGAAGTGCAATGCAACCTATTAAACTCATGGTGCTTGCATCAGGCGCTGCGTCGCTAAAGAAGCGAAGCGCCGTAGTGATCAGTACGAAGAGCGCAATCGCTCCGAGGGATGCCGCCTTAAACAAAGATGCCAGGGCGCGTGTTTGCAGGGACGCGCCAATCACAAATAGGCTGAGCGCGTAGGTGACTGAGTCGCCTGCAAAGTCAAGAGCATCCGCCTTCAATGCTTGCGATTCAGACGCTAGCCCTGCCGTTATCTCAACAAAGAACATTACAGCGTTGATAAAAATGACCGCCCACAGAGCGCGTTTATAACCAACAGCTTGGCCATCAAAGGATGGAGGCTCACAGCAGCCCGACATAGGTGTTCTCCTTGCAAAAAGTAACCATGCGACAGATCATAATTCCTACAGCGACTGTAGAATCAACCCCTAAATGGGAGCACTGTTATGAAGCCACTATCAATCGGGAAACTGTCAGAGCAAACGGGCGTAAAAGTGACAACGATTCGGTACTACGAGTCTATCGGCCTGGTCGATGAGCCTCATCGCTCTCCGAGTAAGCGACGGTTGTATGATGAAGATGCCGTGCAAACTCTTTTATTCATCAGGCACGGTCGAGAGCTGGGCTTTTCGATAAACGCCATTCAAAACCTGCTGGGACTGCAAACAAGTCCGGATCGCGACTGCTCCGAGGTAAATGCTATCGCCACGGAGCAGCTGATGCAGATTCAACAGCGAATTGCGCAGCTCAACGCGTTAGAGACCGAATTAAAGAGAATGATTCGCGAGTGTGAAGGGGGCCGGGTCGGGACTTGTGGAGTGATCGCTGCGCTAAATAACCATGGAAAATGCGTAACCGGTGAACATGCCCGTGTCTTGCCGTTCTAGGCAGGAGCGAAGGTACGTTGAAAAAACCATAGCCAACGCTCGAGGATGTCTTCCGGCCGTTCTTGTTTATGCATTGCCTGCCGTCGCGATGTTCTCGTGTCAGATGGCTAACGTAGCAGCGGTGCCAGCAAGGCATGGTGTTCGGACGCTTAACTCAGGGCCCACAACGAAGCGTGATAGCACAAAAATTGCCCCCCTCGGGAGACACGGACTATGGACCTCGAACTCAGTCGAGTGCTACGCGTGCATCGAAGCTTGCTACGGGCTTTGACACGCAACGGTCGAGTTCCAAAGTCTGTGAAACCGGTGCCGCATACAAATCGTTGTCATCCTGTACCCTCCAGCGAGTTTTCTACCTTCAATCCTCGAGCGCAACGAAAATGCGCTAATGACGCCGGCGGTGATGCGGTCGTTAAAACCATAAACGCAGCCCCACGACGACGGAGGTTATGGTCGTCGGCTCGCCCTCGTCCCGGGCGAAATCTTTCGTGTCGCCATACAGGTTCTCCCATGAGATACCCACGTACGGTGCGAATTCACGTCGGAAGTGATAGCGGAGTCTAAGTCCCAACTCTGAGCTATTGACGCCAGTACCGACCCCGATTGCACGGTCTTCTGAAAACGCGGCGTTCACTTCCATTCGCGGCTGCAGTACCCAGCGCTGAGTGATGTTCAGGTCGTACTCCGCTTCGACACGTGCGCTTAGATTGCCCTCGTCGCTGACGAAGAGTGCGCTGTCCCATTCAAACTCGTAAGGCACGACGCCCTGTAGGCCCAGTACAAAGCTGGTGCGGTTTGGCGTGGGTTTGAAATCCTGCCGTACGCCCACCTGCCAATCCCAGAAGGGTGAGAACAGATGGCTGTAAAGAACCTGGAGCTCCGCCGACTCCGGTGACTTGCCTTGCTCACCTTCACCCTCGGATTTCAGCCACAGTCGATCACGATCTCCCCCGTACCAGCCTTGCACATCCCAGACGTAGGTATCGATTTCATCGTCGAAGCCCGCCTCCATGCGGTCGGTCAGAAGCCGCGCATTGAGCATGGGTTTCCCCATGGGGGAGTCCCAATCCGGTGGTGTGCCCGCGGGTTCGTAGGCGTGCGCTGTTGTTGCCGCTACCGCAAGCACTGAAACTAGCGGGGCAATGTGGTGAAAGTGTTTCATTGTCCTCTCCTAGCTGACGCGCACGACGCGGAACATGCCCATATCCATGTGGTAAAGCAGGTGGCAATGAAAAGCCCAGCGACCCGGCGCATCCGCATTGATGAGCGCCGATACCCGGGACGCAGGCATGATGTTGATTGTGTGCTTGCGCGGTATCGACTCGCCCTGGCCGTTTTCAAGCTCCATCCACATGCCGTGCAGGTGGATCGGATGATTCATCATCGTGTCGTTGACCAGGGTCAATCGGAGGCGCTCGCCGTAAGCAAATTCAATGGGGCCATCTACCTCATGAAATTGCTTGCCATCAAACGACCACATGTAGCGTTCCATATGGCCGGTTAGATGCAGTTCGATCTCTCGGGTTGGCGGACGGCGGTCAAAATCCTTGTCCAGGCGTTTTAGATCGGTATACACCAAAACGCGGTGCGGCACGTCGGCAAGGCCAATGCCTCGCTCTCCAAGGCGATCACGCTGCAATTGCGCCACGCTGACATTGCCTGCGCCGTGATGGTCAGGGCCGTGGCGGGCGACCACCGGCCCGACATTGCCCGGCATTTGCATAGCATGCCCTGAGTGAGCGTCGGGAGCCGTACCATGGCCCATGGCCTGGTGGTCCATCTCCTGCATAACGTCGGGCTTCGCAGCGTGGCCCATGGCCGAATGATCCCTGCCGGCCATGCCGTCGGTTTTGCTGGCGTGGCCCATGGCGGCATGATCCATAGTGGCCATAGCGTCTTTAGGTGTAGTCGGCTCGCCCATGTCCATGTGCTGCATATCCATGCCCATGTCGACCATGGTCAGGATTGGACGTGGCCGCAGCGCTGGGATAGCGGCTTCCAGGCCGCGCTGAGTGCCGAGGGTGCCGGCAGCATAGCCGCTGCGGTCCATCGCCTCGGCCATGATCGTGTAGGTGGAGTTCCCCTCGGGTTCCACGATCACATCATAGGTTTCAGCAACACCGAACTGAAATTCATCTGTCTCGACGGGGTGCACGTTCTGGCCGTCTGCCGCGATGACCGTCATTCGCAGCCCGGGAATTCGTACGTTGAAGTACGACATCGCTGATCCATTGATAAATCGCAATCGGATCCGCTCGCCGGGTGAAAAGATACCCGTCCAGTTGCCTGCCGGATGTAGACCGTTCATGAGGTAGGTGTAGGTAGCTCCCGTAACGTCCAGGATATCGGTAGCCATCATGCGCATGCGGTCCCAGGCTAATTTTGTCTTCAGGGCCTCCGCCGCCGACATCTCGTCATTGCCATATAGCTCTGTCAGGGAGAATTGCTGGAAATTGTAGTAATCGCTCATTTTCTTCAGGTTCTTCATGACCTGATGCGGGTCCTCAAAGGACCAGTCAGAGAGCATCACGACGTAGTCACGGTCGTAGGTGACCGGATCAGGCTCACGGGGATGCACAACCAGCGGGCCATAAACACCCGTTTGTTCCTGGAGCCCCGAGTGGCTGTGATACCAGTAGGTGCCGCTTTGCTTGACCGGAAATCGGTACTGAAACGTCGTGCCGGGCTTGATGCCGCGGAAAGTGACGCCGGGCACGCCGTCCATCTCGAAGGGCAGTAAGATGCCGTGCCAGTGAAGCGACGTATCCTCATTCATTTCGTTGGTCACATTGAGGACGACATCGCGCCCCTCGACCCATTCGAGCAGGGGGCCCGGCACCGTGTTGTTGATGCTGGTGACGTTGCCGGTGCTGCCAGCGATCTCCAGGCGATGTGCGCGAATCACAAGATCAAAGGTCATTGGTCCGATCGCTGGCCCAGGTGTCTCACGCAGCACCTGCATGTCGCGAGCCCAGGCGGGGACAAAGGCATTGAGCAGGGCGACGCCGCCCGCACTTGCCACTGAGCGCAACAGTCGCCTACGTTTCATCTCGATGTTTAGCACTTTGAGCTTTGTTCCTCTTCGCTCATGGATATGGCCCTCCGGTTTCGGGACTAAGGGATTGGATAATCGCGCCTACCGAAAGTTCAAAAACAGCAGGAGTTGGTGTGCTATACATTTTACGAGACGCGGCTCGCGCGCTGAGGAACGCGCTGACGCGATCGTTTTCCAGCCACTCCTGAGGGGGGCAGGGGCCCAGCTCCTCAGCGGGTTCCAGACGGTGTCGGTATTTGGGAACTCAATGTTTTGGGGAGCCAGGACCGCCGCCCCGCGCAGTGAGTATCTGGTACTGTGCTGGCGTCAGCTCGGGCAGCTTCTGGATAAAAGCTACCATATTCCAGATGCGCTGGTCGTCGTGGGTCGGTCCCCAGGCTGGCATGCCAGACGCCTTTATACCGTGCTTGATTATCCAGAAGTCGCGTTTCAGCTCTTCTTCATCTGCAGACTCACTGTCTTGCGGTCCGATGGCGACGTTACCGATGGCTTCGCTTAGGTTAGGTGGTGCAGGGTACAGCCCCAGCGTGAAATCACTCTCGGTTTTCCCCGGTTTCAAATGACACCCCGCACACATATCGTTGTAGTCGGCGCCACCTGCCAATAATCGCTCCGACGCGTTTAGGTCATGAGGAACATCAATGTCACTGGCGGCACGAGCGACGGAACGTTCTCGCAAGGTTTCCAGCAGCCAATAGGTCAGCCGATTGTGTGGCACATCGGCCCCCATAGGGTAGGTGCCCGAATAGAGAAATAGCCCGCCGCCGACTAACGCGATGACAGCCGTAATTAGCAGACCCTTGATCGTGGCGGTGAGCGTTTGCATGACAGTTCCTTCGCTGAATCAGTGTTTTTGTTCTGAATGCTTCTCGTCGGAGCTTTTCTTGTCGTCGTTATGATCAGCCTGCGCCTCGTCGTTTTCTGATTCCTCGTGATGCATGTTTGGTGCGCACTGTTTCATCATGGCCTGCATCACAGGATCCTGCATATCCATTTTGCTGTGGTCCATGTCCTGCATGGCGGCGCAGTTCGGGTTTTCCGCGTCTTTCATGTGCTCCTTGGGGTCGTGTGCCTGTGCAAAAAAAGCGACGTTCAGGGCTGCGATTGCAATGATCGGAGTGAAGTGTGTGATTTTCATAGTGGTGTTCCTCATAAAGTAAAAGTGCTGGTGGCGCTTATCCGTTTTGCGCCTGCACTGGTGGTGTTAGCTTAATGATTCTGCCGGGGGCTGGCCGTCTTTACAATGCTGCGGCCGAGAGCCCCTTTGGCCTACTCAAGCGTGAGCGTGTGAACCTAGCGCAACACCATCAAACGGCTCTTAACTGATTGGCCGTACTGCCAGGGGAGATTCACCGTAGGAAATGATATCTGGCGGGTGTCGGTGGCGTTTATACGTGTCTACTAGTTGATTTTATCAGTTGCTGCCATTTAACTTACCAGTGTCAGCACCGACACTAGTGTTTGTGCTGCTCCGCCTTAACCGGTCGAGATGCGCTGTTGGTATGGACTATTTTCCACTCAGGCCCAATTTTGCGAAACAGATACGTGCCCCGGCCTTTGTTGTGGATCTCCCTGCCGTCGCTCTTCAATTTAGCCCTAATTTCTGTGTCCACCAGCGCCCAGGCGAAGCCAGTTTCGATATGGATTTCGATATTACTGAAATCAAGACTAAAGCTCTCAAAGGCCTCTGCTTCTGGCTCGACGTGATGTTCAATTAGGTCGGTAAGGCCTGCATTCTGGCCCCCGCCTTCAAAATACCGTGCGCCTTCAAAATCCAGGAAATGTTTTCGAAAGGGCCTGCCATCAGCCTCAATCCACCCAACTCTTACGGCCTCAATAACCTCTCGTAGCGTCCTATCGTCGTCCTGCGCCCGGACTGCCATGGGTAAAGAGAGCAGTAGTATCGAAAGAAAAAACAGCGAGTTATGTATATTTTTCATTATTCTTTATCTCTATGTGCGGAAGCCTGATAACTGAACCCAGCGTTTGAACATTCGAAAAGAGAGGGGGCTCTGGTTGATCTAATGAACACACCGATGCTCTCGTAGATAGCTCTCCAGTGGAGCGAGTTGCTTTCTAAACTTTTCCCATTTGTGCACGGAGGATTTATAAATCGGCCTTCGAACCTCGACAGCGCTAGCAGTTGTTGCAGGTTTGTCGAGTTGGTGAAACGTGAGGCATTCGTCCTCCCATGGAAGTTCGCAGAACTCCAATATACCTCGGATGCTCTTGCTCTGATCTTTGACAAGGTCTTCATAGTGCACCGTATAGATTTTACCAGGAAAGCAACGTTCCCAATGTTCCATGAGTTTAGAGTAGGCAACGTAATACTCGCCGAGATCGTTGAGGCTGTAGGAAAATGGATAGGCTCCTTTAAAAAGCGTTTTAAACATTGCATAACAAGCATCCATTGCGTTTCGTTTTATATGAATGATCTTCGCGTTAGGGAGCGCTGCATGAATTAGGCCAATATATAGAAAATTTTGTGGCATCTTATCGATGAAATGTGGCGTTGCCCCGGTAATATGACGGGTGCTGTCTAGGTATGCCTGCCCGAGCACATCACAATTAATTCTTAGAGACTCCGCAACAATCGAATCTATAGGAGCTTTTGTTGTGCCCAAGCGCTTATGGACTAATCGCATCATCTCTATCGCAAAGTTCTGCAATTCGCCTGCCGAGGTGACGTGACTGTGAGATGCAAGGATACGCTCTACAAGAGTCGACCCGGATCGAGGGAGCCCTAGGAGAAAAAATGGTTCCCTGGATGGCGCGCCTTCACCAGACCCGGTGACTACACCGGGCGCAAAACCTGCCCTCAGTTTTGCCATTTTTGCGACGTCATTAGCAACGTCATAACGAGTATTAACCTCCCTCAATCGTGCTCCACGCGCTAGCTGATTGAATGATGCTTTCCAGTGGCGCATGTCTTCCAACTCTTTTGCGAGCGCGTAACGGAGGAGTACCTCTCCTCTCCAGGGATGTGTGCATGCTGCAAGCGCATTTTCAATTTCTCGAATGTGGTTGCTATCAGCAGAATGTACGCGCAGACCGCTTCGAGCGTAATACGCTTCATAGTCTCTTGGATTAAGTTCGATTGCGAGATCGAAACACTTTTCTGCCGCGGCGAATTCTCCGGAAAAACGCAATGCTGTCCCCAAGTTGTACTGGTGTCCGTCGACTTCGGGTGCTAGAGCGACAGCTCGCCTGAAGCAGTTCAGCGCAGCATCTAACGCATTACACTTGGTATATACAGATCCCAGTGTGGACAAAACGTGAGAGTCATCAAGATCACGATACTGCGCGTGATCGGCGGCGTCTCGAGCCTCTCGAAAGAGCCTGAGCGATGCTAGGCTGCTAGCCTTGTGAGCCAAGAGACCTGCACTGTTTGGATCAAGAATCAAGGCGCGATCTACATAGCCAACAGCGTCTTTGAATCGTCCTGATCTCGAGGAGATAGCCGCTAGTAGCCGTAACACGTCAAGCTGCTGTGGAAACCTGTTGTCTAGGCGTTCAGCCAGGGCTTTTGCTTTCGAAAGGTGCCCGCATTGTAGATCGCGGCTAGCTTCCTCCAGCAAAACACTGAAGCTTGGACTATTTCCAAATTCCCTACTCAAACCGATAGGTGGCTCTTAGCCCAAAACTACGAGGCCGAGTGACGAAGTAAAACTGACCGATCGGACCATTTCGGGTCTCAGGAATACCTCCCGTGATGCCTAGCTCATTCGATATGTTGTCCACGAACGCCGTTAACGCCCACCGTTGATCTTTACTATTGAATGTTGCCGATGCGTTCCATATTGAAAACGCGTCGATGGGGAAGAAGCGAATGCCTTCAAAGCTGGAATCGGTTGCGCTTCTATAATATCCATTTAAGTGGAACGAAACGTCTGAGAGGCTATCCGATGCGAGCGAATGAACATAGTCGAGCGCCACGCTAGCCGTATGCTCCGGCACGCCGGGTAAGGCGTCGCCGGACTTTCCTTGACTCCCGTCGGGTGCGTCGAAATCCTCGGTCAGTTCGGCACTGGTGTAACTGTATCCCAGGTTGAATCGAAGACTGTCCGAGAGGCGCCCCGACATTTCGACTTCGAGCCCCTGCGTTCGTGCACCCTCCGCGTTCACTACCGCGGGGTTTCCAAAAGGCGTAAACGAGTCAATTTGAGGGTCCTGCCAGTCAATATAAAAAGCTGCCACCGTGTATTGAATCGCTTCGTTGACAATCCCCTTAACCCCAACTTCGTAGTTGTCCGCAAGGTCTGGCTTAAAGGTCAGCAATTCCGGTGGGTCAGGAAAGAACGGATGGTTGAGCAACGCAATATTCGCTCCTCCTCTGCGGTATCCCTCTACAACCGTGCCGTAGATCATCAAGTTATCGGAAAAGTTATAAGAGGTATTAGCCTTGAAGACTTGGTCACTCTCTGATTCGTTGACATTGAGAAATATTGAACCATTCGGGTCTACGCCATCCGAGGCGCAATAGTAGCCACAGTGGGGCAACGCTTCGACGAGATCTTGTTCAAAGTCCGTTTCGAACGCTCTCGCACCTACAGTGACTTGCCAGTTGTCAGTAATGTGGTAAGTCAGCTCGCCGAAAATAGCGATATCCTGAATCGTCAGAGATCGATCAAACAGCGTGTTCAAATCCACATTGTTTGCAAACGCATAAGGTGGGGGATCTCCCGCTGCCCTTGGCAGTTCATTCCATGCCGCTGCCCCTGGCAGTGTATAGAGGGACAACACATCGCTTTCAATATCGGAATAGAAACCACCAATGAGCCAGTCAAACTTACCGTCACTATTTGACCTTATTCTTAACTCCTGAATGAACCCGGTATCGTTTGTGATGCTTCGCTCCGGCGATATCACTCTAGGGAAAGCCGAGTAGTAGTAGGCCTCAGTGGTAGCGACCCAAAAATCAGAGTAATCAACGCTTTGGTCGGACTCATTTTCATAGTACGACGTTGCAGACGTCATGGTGGCAAAACCAAAGTCAACGTCAACCTCAAGCGATACCAGGTCCACGTCTCTGGAATAGGGCTCAGGGGTCGCGTGATACTCGACATAGTCTTTTCGACTACCAACAAATGGGTTCTGAATTTGCCGACCGTCAGATTCGTCTCGTTGATAGATATAGCTGATTACTGCATCAATCTTATCGGTTGGTTGATATCTGAGCGCAAATCGCGCGCTGTCTGTGCTTGTATCGCTAATATCCTCTACCGTATCCACTACAGGCAGCGAGTTCACCGGGTCACTGGGGTCAGCAGGCACTGCGGCTCCGGAATCGTCGAGACGATAGCGATTGGCCGCGTCAATGAAGCCGCCCACGCTTTCGGTAGCAAGATTGACACGCAGCGCCAAATTGTCGCCTAGAGGCGCGTTAATCGTGGTGCTCGCCTCGTAGCTCCCTTCGTCAGACGAACTCGTGCCGTATGCCCCCCCGCGAATCTCTGCGGTAAATTGATCGGTCTCCGGCCGGCGGGTGAGCAGTTTTAGCGTGCCGCCGACCGATCCAGATCCATAAAGCGTGCCTTGCGGGCCGCGGAGTACTTCTACGCGCTCGAGGTCTTTGAGCATGATCGGGAAAAACACCGGAGTTTCGTTGAGGTATACCGAAACAGGCGCGACGGCCACGTTGGGAAAGTCGAACGATCCGATCATGGCATTCGCGTTGATCCCTCGTAATATGATGTTGGGATTATTGCCACCAACACGTGCGCCTTGGTCCAAGAATGCAGCGCCGGGTACAAGGCGCAGCAGATCGCCAAAGTCATTAACCCCTGAGCGGGTTATCTGATCTCCAGATAGTGCGGAAATGTTGTAGGGAGTATCTTGGATGGTGCTATCTCGCCGTGATGCGGTCACCACTATTTCTTCAAGACGGTTCTGAGCGTGCGCACGCTCAGACAGGCAAGTGAGGGCGCTGATTGTGGCTAGTGCCAAGATATTCGGTCGATGAAATGGAGAGATGCGGCTAGTGCGACCCGTGCTTTCTTCAGTCAGATGACGTCTATTCATGTATTGCCCTCTAATTAGTTACTCAAGTTCCACACTGCGTGCGATGTGGTTGCAAGTTGCACTCCGTTTGAGTGGCAAGACCAATGAGTGAATCAAGTGCGGGTCAGCGTTCATTATTTAGACATAAACCGAAGGATACTTCAACTACGCTGTTGTTCGCCCTGCGGTTAGTACTCAGGGCGCTTCAACATTCCGCGTTTCAGCAGCAGTTTCAGCCTCGTGTTTTTTAAGCAAGGCGCTGACCATTATTTTCATATCCGTCATCGTGCGGGACGATCGGATGGGGTCCTGGTCTACAGCAACAATCAGCAGCGAGTGTGTAAGCTCGAGAAATACCCGAGCGACCCGGTTAAGCTCGTTCTTCGTCGAAGTGAACCCAGCTCGACGGAGCATCTCGATCATTTTTGAGATGATGAGGTTGTCGTGCTCTGCATCAAGATGACGTAGCTCAGGAATAGCTGATAAACCTTGAGCGAGAGGCAAAACCGCTTCCTGTTTTCGATAGACATCGTGCATACCTTCGAGAATATTCTCAGTAAGGCGTTCAATTGACATTTCCCCAGTTTGTTTGCTCAACACGTCGTCCAGGACAAACGTCATGTCTTCAAGCCAGCCAGTAGCGAGAACGCTCAATATAGAGTGCTTATTCGGGAAATAATGATAGAGCGCTCCGACCGACATCTGCATTTCTTGCGCGATCATTGATGTTGTTAACCCTTCGATACCGTGGCGGGCCAGCAACATGGCAGTGACCTGCAGGATCTGCTGAGTTCGTCTTTGAGATCGCGCTTGTATTGGCGACCTGCGTTGATCAAGACGCAGATCTGGGCCGTCGCGTCTACCTGCGGACACTTAATTGCCTCGCTTAAGTAATTGATGCGTCATTTGAACGATGGGTCTCGTGTGAGGTTGGCTGTTACTTTGCCAGTAATTCGCGCCGCCATCTATCTGAACATTCACCTCCGATCTATTGTTGCGTTGTAAAGGCGGTTCTGACCTCCTAGCAAGCGCAAGAACTAGCTTAGTGAACAAATTGACAGTTTTGTCTGCCCGCAACAGTTATACCTTGTAGGAATTGTTTAGCGAGTTGACTCGCCAATACCCTGTAGCGAGTCTTCTACCTTCAATCCTGTGATTTGTGCAAACTCGTTAACATTGCCGGTCACAACGGCGAGGTCATGCGCTAGCTCACTTGAGCAGCAATCAGTAGCTCGTTTGGCTCAAGGGGTGTCGCCTCGCGTGTGTGGTGGTGGCGCAACGCTGACCGCGCGGATTACGGCGAGATCGCGCAAAATGTTGGTATCCAGCAAGTGAGACAGCTATCCACAGGACACCCTTAAAGCGCTCTATTCTGCCAACGACACAAAGTCAGCCAGTAGCGTCGTGTGCAATGCGATCAAAAAAAACTCTTCTCGAAAGCCAATTCAGCGAAGAGAGTTATTTACCTGGCAGTTCGTGAGGCGATGAAAAAAAACCATGCTGGTCCGCAATTGGACGCGTGCTTGGAATCGCTTTGTGATCAAGTTTGAAGGCAGCCTTGCGGACTACACTATCATTTTGATAGATGCACAGAAATAGTCATACGGTCAATGTCCACGCCTATTCCGACCAATGTATATGATTAATTTTCCAGATACCGTCCTTCTTCTTGAGAACCAAGGTTTCGACACCAGTGTAATTCACCGGCTCACCTTCGTATGCACCAACATATTTAGTACGCGTAACCGAAAATGCCATTTCTTCCGATTCGTAGACTCGATGTTCTAGAACACTCGAATCAACCCCAGACATGAATTCAAAGTCAGCGATCATGTGCCCAGACACATATTCAATTGCGGTCCGATCGACACCGCCGCCCTCAAAGATACTGACGTGGCTGTCAAGCGCCATCAAAACGGAATCGCTGCTGCCTTCGTTAAGCGCGGCGTGAAACGCCTTTACTACCCCAGCTGCTTCTAGCTCCATACCGACAAACAGCGACTCACTATCTGTATCTGCGCCGCGCTCTTCATGGGCGATAACCTCGGCGGTAGAAAAAACTAGAACCGTTAAAATTACGAATGTGCAAGAATAAACTGCCAATCTAGGCATACGGAAGTTATGGTATTCATTTACATAAAACATCGCCTGCATCCTTTATTTGTTTGTTTGTGAGTAGCGATTCGGAGCCTCGCGACTTAGTGCATCACCTTTGATTGTATGGACTGGAGGGTAGCACCTGTAATTTCAGTGGCACAAAATGCGAATGACGAGTGTAATCCATTCTTGCTCATCGCTGTCAAGCATATTGAACCGGCACCAGCTCTATAGACACATTCCAACCAATATTCTCTCTAAATAGGCCCGGAGAGACGCCAAAAACCAGAGTGCATAATCGAAGGATGACTTTTGGACGAGACTAGTACCCAAGGCACGCGCACCCCACGCTTTCCTGAACTGCCACTGGTCGGGTTGAGTTGTCTCACGCATTTTGTGTGGGAGATGTTTCAGGTTCCTTGGTTCGCGGGAATGGCAGAGGCGCCTCACAGCTCTGTGGTTTGGTTGTTTACAAGAGCCACAGGCGGCGACGTCATGATTCTCGTCGTTTGTTTCAAATGACACCCCGCACACATATCGTTGTAGTCGGCGCCACCTGCCAATAATCGCTCCGACGCGTTTAGGTTATGAGGAACATCAATGTCACTGGCGGCACGAGCGACGGAACGTTCTCGCAAGGTTTCCAGCAACCAATAGGTCAGCCGATTGTGTGGCACATCGGCCCCCATAGGGTAGGTGCCCGAGTAGAGAAATAGCCCGCCGCAGACTAATGCGATGACAGCCGTAATTAGCAGACCCTTGATCGTGGCGGTGAGCATTTGCATGACAGTTCCTTCGCTGAATCAGTGTTTGTGTTCTGAATGCTTCTCGTCGGAGATTTTCTTGTCGTCGTGATGATCAGCCTGCGCCTCGTCGTTTTCTGATTCCTCGTGATGCATGTTTGGTGCGCACTGTTTCATCATGGCCTGCATCACAGGATCCTGCATATCCATTTTGCTGTGATCCATGTCCTGCATGGCGGCGCAGTTCGGGTTTTCCGCGTCTTTCATGTGCTCCTTGGGGTCGTGTGCCTGTGCAAGAAAAGCGACGTTCAGGGCTGCGATTGCAATGATCGGAGTGAAGAGTCTAATTTTCATAATGATGTTCCTAGTAAAGTTTAAGTGCTGGTGACACGTCAATGTCGATGGTTAAACCCAGATCGGCAATCCTAAAATGAATTGCATATCTGCGCGTTCGTAGCCAGCCGCGCGGCGATCAACCGCTTTGCGCCTGCGCTTGTAGTCTTAGGGTAACTATTCTGCCGGAGGCCGTGCGGCTGTGCGACGCGTCCTCCTGCGTGAAACGAAGAACAGTGTGAAGCCGGACGCCACAATGAACAGCCCGAATAGCGAGAATGCCCGCAGTAACAGGTTGTTGAAGTCGTCGCGACCTTTGTAGTCCATCGTATGGAGCATCCAAAGAAAATCGAAGATGCGCCAGGACTGATGCCTCACGCTCTGGAAGCTGCCATCACGCTCGGCAACGTAAGCCGTCAAATCCGTCCGGCCTTCAAAGGTAATCGCCCAGGCCGGAAGTGGCCGTCCTCTATACTCGTGATGTTTGCCCACCTCGGTTAGTCGGGTGGTCGAGACCACGTCGTACTCGTTGTTGATATGTCGCCTAGCGATTCGTTCGGCCTCTTCTCTTGAGACGCCTGCCTTCACTTCACCACTTTCTGGATCTATGAGCCTGCTTCTGTTCACCCAAAGGTAGGGACGATCGTCGATGAATCTGACCGCCAACTCCGATACCTGAAATTCCGAGTCCTGCATCATCAGAGCTCGAAGCGTAGTGGTTTGTAATGCTGGAGACAGGAACTGATCACCGTGTATTTCGTCGATATCTGTCCAGCTGAAGTAGAGGCCGCTTGCTGTCCACATTAGTAGCTGGACGCCAACGAAAACGCTTATCCACCGATGCGCTTTACGCACGTAGAAGTGCTTACTCTTACTCATGGCGACATCGATATGATGAAGAACCAGCGGCGTAAGCGAGGCTAGCGGCAGCCGCTGCAAAATCTTGGCGATAGCAGCGGCACTGTGCCGACGGTGCGACTTTACTTGTCAATGTTGTCATCAAGGCAATTGGCTCCATCAGTTTTGATATTGCAGAGCGCCGTAATTCGGTACGACCCATCACTGCCGTGCTTGACCATGAACGCAACTTCGGCATTTTCGGTGAACGCCGAGACATCTACGCCTTCTGATACGTCATATCGCATTGTCATCGCGCCCATCTCAATGCCACCCTTGAAAGGCCCATGATCGATAGTCAACGTGTTGCTCTGTTCCCCAAAAGAGCGAATTACGCCAGTGGCATGCCCCATGGACTCTTCCATTGCGTGTTCACCGTGATCCATCATTTGTTTAGCCATACCGCTCGATGTTTGAACATCGACGACTTGTGAAGAAGCCGGGTCTTTGGCGCCGCCGCAGCCAGCGAGGGCTATTATCAGCAGGTTGATCACAATAGGTTTGATGTCTTTCATATCGGGTTTCCTTGTGGCCTAGATAAAAGCTCGCACGCCGTTTGAGCGCCGACGACAAGCGCTAAGATCGCCTTAGACTGGGGAGCCAAAGGCTGTCACTGAGAGAAAAGAATGTCGTATTTGGTCACTTCTCCACTGGAGATCACCCCTTTGGCGAAGTGCACATTGACGATTTCGCGCACCACAACGGAGCCGACCTCTATCGTGTCGTAGTATTCGCCGTCTTCGAGGTAGTCCTCGTATGTGTAGCGGTGAGCAACGAACTCTTCACCAATCGATGCTCCGGAATCCGAACCTATGCAAAAGACGACCTGATCTCCGTCGACGCCAACGATCTGCCCTCTCATGAAGACCTTGTGGTAGAACGGCGATGATGAACATGCGCTCATGAGGGCGGTTAGAAGCACTATCGAAACGATTCTGTTCATGAAGAGAGTCTCCTAGAGGTAGTCGTATAAGAACGCTGTGGTTGTCCAGGCCTGTCTCCTCGTGGAGACACCTTCCACTGCAGCGAATTTATCCCGTGACGGGACAAGGAAGAGAGTCATGTCTTCGCCCGCGCGACGTACTCTTTTGCTGCGCAATACAAAACAGGTACGAGCAGCGTGGTGATCACCGCGACCAACATGCCCCCAAATGACGGTATGGCCATCGGCACCATGATGTCGGAGCCGCGCCCGTCCGAGGTTAATACTGGAATCAGCGCTATCAACGTCGTGGCGGTCGTCATTAGTGCGGGTCGAATGCGCCGCGTCGCACCTGTTACAACAAGTCGCCGGATATCGGCTGTGCTATTGGAGCGCGTCTTTGCAAGCGTTTGATCCAAATAGGTCGCTGTTACAACGCCGTTATCAGTAGCGATCCCGAACAGCGCCAAAAAGCCCACCCAGATCGCGACGCTCATATTGATGGGACCTACCTGGAACAGTTCTCCCAGATTGGCGCCCAACACGGAAAAGTCCAGGAAGCCACTCGTGCCATACATCCAGATGACCAGAAAGCCGCCGGCCCAGGCCACAGCAATTCCGCTGAAGACGATCAGCGTTGTGGTGACCGATGCGAACTGTAGATAGAGAATCAGGAAGATGACGAGTAATGCAATCGGCAGCACTACAGAAAGTGTTTGCTGCGCGCGTAGCTGATTTTCGTAGTTACCGGCAAAGGTGTAGCTCACGCCGGCCGGTAGACTAAACTCCCCGCTGTCGAGCTTTGCCCGCAAGAAGGCCTGCGCGTCCTCAACCACATCGACTTCGGCTGCTTCGGCGCGTTTATCGAACACCACGTAGCCCACCAGGAACGTGTCTTCGCTCTTAATCGCTTGCGGTCCCCTGATGTATCGGATCTCGGCCAGTTGGCCAAGGGGTATTTGCGCACCAGCTGGCGTTGGCACCAGAATCTCTTCAAGGCCTTCAGGCGTATCACGCAGCTCGCGAAAATAACGCACGCGCACGGGATAACGCTCTCGGCCCTCGATTGTACTGGTGATCCGTTTACCGCCAACAGCAACCTCGATTACTTGCTGTGCATCTTCTATATGCAATCCGTAGCGCGCCAGCGCGTCCCGGTCTAGATCGATCTCCAAATAAGGCTTACCAACTAGCCGGTCGGCTGTGACGGTGCCCCCCTCGATACTGGGGACTTGCTTCAACAGGGACTCCAGTTGCAGTGCGACGTCCTCAATACTTTCCAAGCTCGGGCCTTTGACCTTGATACCCATCGGCGCTCGCATTCCGCTTTGCAGCATCACAATACGCGCAGCAATCGGCTGTAGCTTTGGCGCTGACGTCGTTCCTGGTAGATCGGCAGCCTCAACGATTTCCCGCCATATATCATCGGTCGAGGAAATATGATCCCGCCAGTTCCGAAATGGCTGACCGTTCTTTTCAGGGATGAGTTCACCGCGTGCATCGCGCTCGAAGGCATCAGTCTCATCGTCATACGCAAATCGCAACACGCGCCCATTTGCATCCGTTTGATACTCCGGGTGGTAGTTGATCACCGTTTCAAACATGGAGATTGGCGCGGGATCTAGCGGTGTATCTGCACGGCCCAACTTACCGACTACCGATCTGATCTCAGGAATCGATTCGATAGACTCATCCAGTATCTGCAGCGCATCCTGCGCCTCACCGATTGAAGCATGAGGCATGATCGTCGGCATATACAGAAAGGAGCCTTCGTCAAGGTTGGGCATGAACTCCTTCCCCAATCCCGGAAATGTCCGGTCCACTGATTGCCAGGCTGCCGATTGGCGCAAGGCGTCGGGTGCGAAGCGCAGCAAATTATCGAATCCCATCCAAGCGATAACGCCCGTTAGCATAATGAGTACAGGCACGCTTAAGAACATCGCTTTGCGTTCCAGGAAAAATGCCAGCAATCGTGGGTACACACGCTGATAGGCAATGAAGCTCACCAGCAATCCACCGACCAAAAGGAACACAAAAACAACATTTATCAAGGTGTGGCGACCTGGGCCCAAGGGCATCCATGCATCGGCCAATAGGATTGCGACCAAGCCTGCCACGAGAAGACTTGCAAGTGCCGGCGCGCTTGCGCCAAACCAAGGCGGTAAACGCTTGGCGAATAACTGCATCAGCGCAAACCCCGCTAGGAGTAACCCTGCGAGAGTGCTCATCATGACGGCGATCACCAGGCCTGCAATGACCAGACCTACGTGGAATAAAAGCTTCAGGCGTGCCGAATTGATCTTTGCGGAAAACAATATTTGAGCGGCCGGTGGGATGATCGCTAGCGCGACAATGACGGCTGAGATGAGTGCGAAGGTCTTCGTGAAGGCCAACGGTGTGAAGAGTTTGCCCTCGGCTCCTGTCATGGTGAAGACCGGAAGGAAGCTTACGACAGTCGTTGCTACCGATGTCAGAACCGCGCCAGCTACTTCGCGGGTCGCACGGAAAATGACCTCAAGTTTTGGCTCTTCGTCGTCGCTTTCGTCCATGTGCCGCAAAATGTTCTCGCAGATAATGACGCCCATATCGACCATGGTGCCGATGGCAATCGCTATCCCCGATAGCGCCACGATGTTCGCCGATACACCAAAGAGCTTCATTGCGATGAAGGTCATGAGCACGGCAACCGGTAGCAAGGCGCTGATCAGAATGGAGCTACGCAGGTGCAGCACCATCACCAGGATGACGATCATCGTGATGAAGATTTCCTCCGTAAGCGCGTCATTGAGCGTACCTAAGGTTTCATAGATCAGCCCGGTACGATCGTAGAAAGGAACGATCGATACTTGAGACAGAGTGACGCCCTCAGGCCATGAAGATTGAGGGTTGGCGCGTAGCCATGCGGTCCAGTTGTCTTGATCTAGCTCATTGCCGATGAAGGCATTAATGCCCTCGCGCGCTGCAAACGCGCGGAGGGTGTCGCGAGAGGTTTCTCGATAGTTAATGATCGCTTTGGCAGGCAATCCTGGTGAGATTTCGGCGATCTTGTCTTTTGTATTCTGAATGGCCTCTAGAGGGTTGAACCCGTAGCGAACAACGACGACGCCGCCCACCGCTTCAGCGCCGCCTTTGTCGAGTGCGCCACGGCGCAGCGCCGGACCCTTGGTGACATTGGCTACATCACGCATACGAATGGGTACGTTGTCTTGCACGCCAACTGCGATGGATTCGATGTCCTCAATATTCTCGATGAACCCGAGGCCTCGTATGACGTACTCCGCACCATTCACTTCAATAGTGCGTGCGCCAACATCCAGATTGGAGGCTCGCGTGGCCATGAATATTTCGTTCAGCGTGACGCCGTGCGCGCGCATCGCATCAGGATCGACGTCGATTTGGTATTCCTGGACATAGCCGCCGATGGATCCGACCTCACTGATGCCTTTGGCAGCCAACAGCGCATAGCGTACGTACCAATCCTGGATTGATCGGAGCTCCTCCAGGCCCCAGCCCCCGGTGGGATTGCCATCGGGATCGAGTCCCTCAAGTGTGTACCAATAGACTTGCCCAAGCGCCGTAGCGTCTGGACCCAGGGCGGGTTGTACCTCAGCCGGCACAGTGCCTTGCGGTAGCGAATTCAGTTTTTCCAGTACGCGGCTACGCGACCAATAGAACTCTATATCTTCCTCGAAGATGATGTAGATCGTAGAGAAGCCGAAGAAGGAGTAGCTGCGAACGGTTTTGACACCGGGCACACCGAGCAGCGCAACTGTCAGCGGATAGGTGATCTGATCTTCAACATCTTGCGGCGATCGCCCCATCCATTCTGTAAATACGATTTGCTGGTTTTCGCCAATGTCGGGGACTGCATCCACCGGCACGGGGCTACGCGGTAGGTTCCCGACGTCCCAGGAGAATGGCGCGACGGATATGCCCCAGCCAATGATGCCGATGAGTAGCAGGCCAACAACCAGCTTCTTTTCGAGACAAAAGCGCAGCAGTCGATCAATAAGTGAGTAGGATTCTTTCATCATGGTCACCGACTTCCGTGATCGTGGCCGCCGCCAGTTCCGCCGCCCTCGGGATTCATCATGCTGGGCTTAGCCTGGATCTGAAGCGCACTATCGATCTTGAAGTTGCCTGATACAACGACAAGCTCTCCTTCTGAAAGGCCACTTTCTACGACATAGCTATCGCCCGCCCTTGGTCCTAGAACAACTTCACGTCCGATATAAGTGGGGCGCTCAGTCGCTGACTGTTCGACATACACAACCGCGCGTTTCCCCGTCAATAAAGCAGCGGTCGCCGGTATTACCAGAGGTGGATTGGCTTGCATGTCGCTTGCGCTTGCGTAGCCTAGAGACTCTGCAGGTACGAGATCCATCCCGCAGATTTCGCATTGCCCCGGCACGTCTTTGATGATCTCCGGGTGCATCGGCGAAATCCATTTTCCCACAAGATTTTGATCGACTATCTGCCCGTTGCTCGCCAAATCTGCAGAAACCTCGGCGCGCACGAACATTTCCGGCTTAAGGCGACCTCTTTGTTAGCAACGTTCACTCGAACGTTCACGGTGCGTGTTTGCGGGTCGAGCACCGGATCGATGAACGACACAAGCCCGCTAAAGCGCTCGCCGGGGTACGCCTCCGTCGTGAAGTGGACGGTCTGACCGTAGCGAAGCCACTGCAAATCTGATTCGTAAGCGTCCAATTGAACCCATAGCGCATCGAGGTCCGCCACCGTGAACATACGTGTCCCGATATCCACATACATGCCTTCCTGAGCATTGCGATGAATCACGATGCCGCTAGCCGGTGAAAATAGGGTCACGTGTTCCGAGGTTTGACCGCCGCGCTCGATGTCCGCTATCTGCTCACCGTTGAGACCCCAAAGTCGCAACCTATCTCGTGCCGCTTCTACCGTGCCCGTCGCTGATCGACGTAATGACGCAACTTTGCTTTTCGAGAGCTCTGACTGGCTGCGAAGGGCTTGTAGAAGCTCCTCCTGAGCTGATAGCAGTTCCGGGCTGTAGAGCTTTAACATGCGGTCGCCTTCGCGCACCGCAACGCCGGTGTAATCAACCCACAGTTCATCGATACGTCCCGGCACCCAGGCCGTGATGTAAGCGAGGCGTGTTTCGTCATAGGCGACTTTCCCCACGAGCCGGATTTTGGCTGTGGGATATCGCCGTTCGACAGGCACCGTAGCGATCCGCATGCGATCGTGCTGCGCGGCGGATAAGGTCAGCTGGCGGGGTTCGTTATCCTCCATGGAGGATGGCTCCTGCCGCACCGGTACAAGATCCATGCCGCATATCGGGCACTGTCCAGGACCGTCACGCTTGATGTGCGGATGCATCGAGCAGCTCCAGGCTTCCGCTGACTGCGCAAGCGGATGGCTATCTGCCGTGTGCGTCGCAGGGCTCTGCATCGCTCCATGACCCTCATGTCCAGTATGCGTGTCAGTCGACATAGACATGCCTTTGCTCGCGTCCGTAGTTGGTGTATGCACGGTCTGGGTTTTGGGTTCTGGCCAAAGGACAACAACCGCAAGGAGAACAAAGGTCGCTATTCCAGCCAATGCGGTCGGCTTACGAAGGCTCGAAAGTAGTGATGTCTTATCGTTCATTACCGGACTCCTTGTTCGATGGCACAGGGGCGAGGGACTCGCCGATGAGCTCTTCCAGTGTTGTGCGGGCTAGATTGTGGTCAGCGATGGCGCGGGCCTCGGCTAGCTCAAAGACCAGCAAAATGCGTTGTGCGTCAATCAGATCAGCGAAAGACAGTGATCCTGTGCTGTACGCGCGCTGCGTCGCAGCTAAGGACTCATTTGCCTTAGGAAGCAGTGTGGTCTGATATAAATCGATTTGCCTGCGAGCGTCCCGCAGGCGGAAGAGCGCACTGACGGTGCCTGCCTCCAGCTTATTGAGGTATTGATCGCGCTGTGCGCGTCGTCCCGCGATACGGGCCTCTGAGGCACGCACACCGGCTTTGTATTTGCCGCGTTGTATCGGCAATGTCATCGAAAAAGCTGCCGCTATTGGATCATTGCCGCTGCCTTGCACATTGGGCGAGCGCGCCTCATCAGTCGCTATGTAATCAAATCCAATAGAAAAGTCGGGATAGAACTCCTTTTCCGCTCGCTCTTTCGCGGCTGTTGCCGCAGCAACATCAAAAGATAGAGCACGCAGTTCAGGGTTGTTGCCGATGACAAGCTCGACGAGCGCCTTATCGTTTATAGGTACATCAGCGATAGGGGCGCTCTGTGGCATCGTGACGGGCGCTTGTGATGGTCGATTGAGAGCCGCGTTGAGCCGTGCGAGCAAAGGTGCTTTGCGATCGGAAAGACTGGCCAGGTCGTTTTCAATCTTGCCAAGTTCGACCTGGGCGCGGATCACATCAGGATGACCATTCGACCCAGTTTGATAGCGGGTTCGGGCGACACGTTCTAAATGCTGGACGAGATCCCGGTTGCCTTCCATGATCCTAAGCGCACGGTTGAAGTAGTACAGTTCATACCAGCTACTGGCAACCTCAGCGATAACCGCATTCTGCACGGTCGAGACACGCGTTGCTGCAGCATTAGCTTTTTCGGAAGCGACTTCGCCCTGCAGGCGCAGTTTCCCAAGCCAAGGTAGCGGTTGAGATACTCCAACAGCGTAGGTCTGAGGACCTACACGAGTTTCCACTTCTTCAATGAAGTAGCGAAAGTTCAGTCGAGGATCGGGAAGCGCAGTAGCCTGCTCGATTTCATTCGTGGCCGCTTCGTAGTTGGCGATGGCGGCGGTCACACTCGGATTATTTGCAAGCGCAAAGTCGACCCATACCGGTAGTGATGGGCTGCTTCAGCCGTCATTAAAGCGGCTTCGTCATTTCGTCCAATCGGCCGCTCAATGAGAGTGTCCGCTGGCGCCGCTGCCAGAGGTTCGATCTGTCGAGAGAACAGCGTGTTTGCACAGCCGCTCAACACGAGCATGGCGAGCGCCAGAAGCACGAGGTTTGCTCGAGACAAAATCGGGACAATGCTGTGCGCATTATCGGGTATTGAAGCAATCATTAGCCTGTCCTTTCCGTTTGACTAGTTGTCAGGTGCGCGAAACGCACACGTGGCAGGGCGAGCCTGCCGCACGGAAAGGGGCTATTCGATCAGTCGGTCTTTGCGGTAAATCGGCGTGTCATGGAGTAAGACAGCAACAATACTGTCCGGAGGTATATTTGTTTGGGGAGTTAATGGATGCCAGGGAGGATCAGCGCCAGCGTAAAAGGGATCCAGGTCACTGGAATCCAAGTCATTGGAATCCAGGTCGATATTTGTGAGGGGTGCTACTCGGCAATCGCGCTCTGCAGAAACAACGGTGTAGTCGGGTGTATCGCAAGTATCTCGAAGCTCATCGCAACCGTCACAGTTCTGATGCGCACAAGGTACGTTCGATGAAGAATCTTTGCTTACACTGTCATGATGTGAGCTCTGGTTGGAGTCCTCGCTCTCACCCATCGCTGCGCTGGCTGCGCACGCGCAGGTGATGTTGAATAACATCAACGCGGCAGAAAGAACGGCGACGATTGATTTAGATCTTCTCATTACGTGTGTACGCTATACCCCTATGGAGTATAGGTCAAGTGTTGATGGAGATATGCTAGGCTTTAGTGTAGAAGCTTAAGATTTCACTTTTGACATTAAATCCACAAGCTCTGTGAATTTTTTCCGTTGTTCCTTTGCATCGCCGGATTCAATCGCGCTTTCTATACAAGTGGCTGAATGATCTTTGAGGATCGCGTCTTCGACTTTGGCAAAGGCTGATTTGATTGCCTGCATTTGCTGCAGTATGTCGATGCAATAGCGTTCCTCTTCGACCATCCGAGAAATACCACGAACCTGCCCTTCGATGCGGTTAAGCCGCTTTATGATTGCTTCTTGTTCCACTATTACGCCCTTGACATATACCCTATAGGAGTGTGTAGTATATCAATCATGACTACTAACCCACAACAAACTCACGAGCCGAATGAGCCCGCTAACGATAAGCCAGCCACGCTGTATCGCATGGTGATGGATAAGCATACCTGCCCTTATGGGATTAAGTCGAAGGATTTACTAGAGCGGGAAGGTTTCGTGGTTGAGGATATTCATCTGGTCACGCATGAAGAGACAGAAGCGTTTCGCGCGGAGCATCATGTGAAGACCACGCCGCAGACTTGGATTGATGGCGAACGTATTGGGGGTTACGACGATTTACGAGCGTTCTTTGGTCGTAGCGTCAAAGCCGAGGATGAAACTACATATCGACCGGTAATTGCAATTTTCTCGGTCGCCGCCGCCATGGCACTTGCCACGAGTTGGTTTGCCTTTGGCGAACTGGTGACGCTGCGCGTGTTGGAGTGGTTTATAGCGATATCAATGTGCTTCCTCGCGGTGCAGAAGCTACAAGATGTCGAGAGTTTCTCGACTATGTTTCTCAATTACGATCTCCTGGCACAGCGTTGGGTGCCCTATGGCTACATCTATCCTTATGCCGAAGCTGTGGCGGGGGTCCTGATGATCTCCGGATCCTTGGTTTGGATATCTTCTCCCATCGCACTTTTCATCGGAGGAATCGGCGTCATATCCATTATCAAGGCGGTTTACATTGAAAAGCGCGAGCTCAAATGTGCATGCGTTGGTGGAAGCAGTAATGTACCGCTGGGTTTTGTGTCGCTCACGGAAAGCGTGATGATGGTGGTTATGGGCACGTGGATGGCCCTGAAGACGATGATTGCCTAGCGAAAAACACCGTGACTCACACAGGAACGTGTGGAGGGAATGCGGGTGTTGCAACCTGGGGCCGGCGGCCGTCAGTTCCGGGGCACGCCGATAAGTGATTCTTCAGTTGCGTATAGATTGGGGAGTCCGTGAGCTGCCCACATAGCGTCACTTGTTTTTTTCGAGGGGAAGGCGATACATCAAATAAGACACAAGCTGCTACGTTTGCACCCGAGTGTGAGAAGCAGTTACGTCCCAGCTGCTGACGTAACAGTAAATAGTTGATCTGGCTATGCGCGGGCCTCTGAGCCGTCAGGCTTGCTTTCGAGTTCAGAGTACGAGTGTGCCGGTGCCAACGGCCTCGACCGTTTTGGGGCTTAGGGCAATGTTTTAGAGTATCGCCACGTTCAAGAGTCGGTAAGGTTTTCTGCAAGCGCGTAGCGGAAGCCTATTGGTTTCTCTTCATGGAGTCCCAGATGCACAAATCAACGCAATTGCCTCATAGCGAAGAACACTGTCATCGCAATAGCAACCGGGTTGCAGCCGATGGCCGCTATGATCAGGTTCCTGCGGGTTACGAGGGGACCGTCTTTACATGTCCGATGCACCCCCAAGTGCGCGATACCGCAGACAGCGGCTGCCCCATCTGCGGCATGGCTCTGGAGCCCGAAACGTTTCGAGCAGATGCCGTCGAGGACACAAGCGAGATGGATAGCATGTCGTGGCGTTTTTGGGTCAGCGCGCTTCTTACTTTGCCGCTGTTCGTCTACGCAATGGGTGATCTTATTCCTGGGCGACCTTTAGAGTCGTTGCTTTCACCTACCGGCTCGCAGTGGTTTCAGTTGCTGCTGGCCACCCCAGTAGTGCTGTGGGGCGGCTGGCCGTTCTTTGTGCGCGGCTACCAATCTGTTCGCAGTCTGAACTTGAATATGTTTACCCTGATCGCGCTCGGAGTAGGGGTGGCCTTCCTTTACTCGCTGGTGGCGGTGTTTTTGCCAGAGGTGTTCCCCGCGGGATTTCGCAATGAAGCAGGCCAGGTCGCCCTGTACTTTGAAGCGGCGGCGGTCATCACAACCTTGGTGCTACTTGGGCAGGTCTTGGAGCTTCGAGCGCGCAGTGCTACCTCCGGCGCCATCCGGGCGCTGTTGGAGCTAACACCACCAACCGCCCGTCGGGTCGGGGAAGGTGGCGAGGAAGAGGAAGTCGACCTCGACGCACTGTCGACCGACGACCGACTACGAATCCGGCCTGGCGAAAAAGTGCCGGTCGACGGGACGGTGCTGGAAGGGCACTCCAGCGTTGATGAGGCGATGATCACCGGTGAGCCTGTGCCGGTAGAGAAGTCAGAGGGTGATGTGGTCACAGGTGGCACCGTTAACGGCACCGGGACCTTGCTGATCTCCGCAACGCGCGTGGGCGATGACACCACGCTCTCGCAGATTGTGCGCATGGTAGCGGAAGCCCAGCGTTCGCGAGCGCCCATACAGCGGCTTGTCGACATTGTAGCGAGCTGGTTTGTACCGATTGTCCTGCTGGTCGCCGTGATCACGTTCGTCATCTGGTCCTGGCTCGGACCTGCTCCGGCGATGGCCTACGCTGTTGTGAACGCGGTCTCGGTGCTGATTGTCGCCTGCCCCTGTGCGTTGGGGCTGGCAACACCTATGTCGATTATGGTGGGCACCGGTAAGGGCGCCAGCAATGGCATCCTGATCAAGAATGCCGAGGCACTGGAGCGCCTTGAGAAGGTCGATACCATCGTTGTTGACAAGACTGGGACCCTCACCGAGGGCAAGCCGACGCTCGTTACGATAGGGCCAATGTCTGACTTTACAGAAGCTGCACTTCTAGCCGCCGTGGCCGCCGTCGAGAGCGTCAGCGAGCATCCGCTCGCACAGGCGATCGTGCGTGGTGCGGAAGAGCGCGACACGACCTACTCGGCAGCGGAAGACTTCGAATCGGTGACGGGGGAGGGCGCAAGCGCGCGCGTCGAAGGTCAGCAGGTCGCGATTGGCAACGCCAAAATGATGAAGCGCATCGGTGGATTCGATCCGGACTTAGCTAGCGCCGCCACGCGCTACCGGGAGCAGGGCCAGACCGTGATGTTTGTGGCCATTGACGGAAAACCAGCCGGGCTGATCGGGGTGACCGATCGCGTTAAAGCGACCAGCAAAGAAGCCGTTCGCAGGCTGCATGAGGACGGGCTCACCGTAGTGATGCTGACGGGTGACAATGAAACGACCGCAGCGGCGGTGGCCCAGCAGCTTGGCATCGATGAGGTGCATGCGGGTGTTTCGCCTGAAGATAAGCACCGCATCATTGGCGAGCTCCAGGCGCAAGGCCGCATTGTCGCGATGGCCGGAGACGGTATCAATGATGCGCCCGCACTCGCACAGGCCGACGTCGGAATGGCGATGGGTACCGGCACTGATGTGGCGATGGAGAGTGCAGCCGTGACGCTCGTCAAAGGTGACATCCTGGGGATCGCCAAAGCACGCAGGCTAAGCCAACTGACTATGCGCAACATCCGCCAGAACCTGTTCTTCGCCTTTGTTTACAACGCCCTTGGTGTGCCCATCGCAGCCGGTGCGCTGTATCCCGTGTTTGGATTATTGCTCAGCCCCATGATCGCCGCTGCGGCCATGAGTTTGTCGTCGGTGTCGGTGATCACCAATGCGCTACGTCTTAAACATCAAGATCTGTAATCATCAGGAGGAATGCAGTGAGTTCAAAGAGCAGTAGTTACGAGGAGGGTAGCCTGACGCTGACAGGCACCGTGGCTATGGGCACCGGGGTGATGATTGGCGCGGGTATTTTCGCGTTGACGGGCCAAGTCGCGGAATATGCTGGCGCCTGGTTCCCCCTTGCCTTTGTGGTTGCGGCCGCCATCAGTGGCTTTAGTGCCTACAGCTATATCAAGGTTTCTAACAAGTATCCCTCGGCGGGCGGTATTGCCATGATCCTGCAAAAAGCCTACGGCCCAGTGACTGTGACCGGCGCCGCTGCGCTGCTCATGGCTTTCTCCATGATCATCAACGAGAGCCTGGTAGCGAGGACCTTCGGTGCCTACACGTTGCAGCTGTTTGATGTTGATGACAACACCGTATGGGTGCCGGTATTGGCGGTGGCACTCATTGTGTTCGCGTTTGTCGTCAACATTTTGGGCAACAAGATTATCGGGAATCTGTCGAAGGTCACCGCAATCGTCAAGGTCGGCGGGATTCTGTTGTTCGCACTGGTGGCGCTGTGGGCCGCAGATTTTGCCTTCAAACCGGTGACTGGGAGCGCCGGGGAGCAAACCACGGCGGGGGGCTTTCTTGCCGGCGTAGCCCTCGCGATTCTCGCCTACAAGGGGTTCACGACCATCACCAATAGTGGCGATGAGGTCGAAAACCCCGAAAAAAACGTCGGTCGCGCCATTATCGTGTCTCTCGTGATTTGTGTGATTGTCTATCTGGCGGTGTGTTTTGCTGTGGGCTCTACGCTGTCTATTGACGAGATTATTGCGGCCAAAGATTATGCCCTGGCCGAGGCCGCGCGCCCGGCTGTCGGTGGCTACGGTCTGTGGTTCACGGTTGGCATCGCCATGATTGCGACTGCTTCGGGTTTACTGGCCAGCGTCTTTGCCGTTTCGCGCATGCTTGCCATGCTCACCGATATGGATTTGATTCCGCACAGCCATTTTGGGATGCCCGGGGGCATACAAAAGCACACGCTGGTTTACACGGTTGTGATGGCAGGACTCTTGGCGGCTTTTTTTGACCTGTCGCGCATTGCATCGCTTGGCGCTATTTTTTACTTGGTGATGGATATCATTATCCATTGGGGCGTGTTTCGGCATCTACGCAGTGACGTAGCGCGCATCCGGCGATCTGATCATCGCATTGGGCTTGATATCGCGCGCTCATCGCTTCGTCTGGATAAGGCAGTACTGATTGACAATCATTGTTGTGGCGATTGTCGGCATCGTGGGGGTCTTTATCTTTGAGCGGTTTTTTCTACAGGCCCAGCGTGCAGGCGCTGATCAGGATGCCGACTCGGAGAGTCATCATGAGTAGCATGGTGCTTATTGGGTTGGTGCTGATGCTGGCAAGTGGCGCTGTCCACTACGTTGCAATGACCGTGCTGCACGCACGAATCTCTGGCATTTCCGTCAATCGCGCCGCCAAAACACAGCTGGCGTTGTTGGGCTTGTCGGCTGCACACTTGTTTGAGGCGGGCATTTATGCCGCTGGATTTCAGCTCGGCGAGACGCTGGGATTAGGTGGATTTTCCGGTGCGGACGCGAGCGACGGGATGGGCGTGTACTACTTCTCTTTGGTGAACTATACCTCGCTCGGACTGGGCGACATTTACCCGACTGGGCACCTGCGATTCCTCGCAGGCCTGGAGTCACTAAATGGCTTGCTACTTATTTCTTGTTCCGCAGCAATGCTTTACCTGCATGCAACAGAGCGCTCAATGCCTGATGCGCGAGAGTCACGGTAAAACGGCAATGCGCGCCGGCTATCTGAACCTATTCCTAGGAAGTGTTAGGAGCTCCCAAATTCTTGGAGTCAGTTCTTGGTCAGTTTTGAATAAGTGCCGGGCAAAAATCCATCCAGGTTTATTGCAATCAAGTCACAGAATGAAGGGGATAGGTATATGATTCACACAAAACAGATGGCGCTGGCCGCGACCGTCACGACCGCAGTGCTTTGGACAATATGCAGTGTAATGGTAGCGACAATGCCAAATGCGATGCTGCAACTTACGGCTCACATGGTTCACGTCGACGTCACGGGGTTTACCTGGACGTTGACGTGGACTGGCTTCTTCATTGGTTTGTTAGGCTGGTCCGTTTCAGCGGGTGCTGCCGGGTTCGTTCTTGCTATCACCTACAACCGATTCTCGCGTTCGGCACACGTTGCAGAACGTTGAACATGAATCGGGGCGTTCGTTCGCTCGGCTATTGCCAGCAAGCATGAGAGGAGTGTAGGTTCAGGTTCACGGCTCGGTGATGCTCGACCCAGATTAGCTTGATTGCGGTTAGCACGCTGCAGCGCAACTCCGAACTGTTTTGAAGCACACTTGTTTGGCGGAGTTGCGAGGGCGCCTAGGTCTCTACCTGGGCTTCTTTGAACTGTCCGTAAAATCGGGGTAGAACCCGAAGCAAGGCAGCCGGTAGACCTTTCACACTTCGTATTGAGGACGGGTTGATGCGCTCGTCGCCCGCACGCCCCTTCAGCGCCCGCGGCCAATTCGCCATCCAGGCGTTGCGCACCGCCCCGTAGCAGCTTCATGCTGTCATGGTCGGGAGTCTCTCGACCGGAGAGCGCGAGTGCACGCTCGAAGAACTCCTGTTGAAGGGGAGAGAGGCGCACATAATTTTCGTCATCTGACTTTTCGCGTTGTCGCTTCCGGAGTCTGTTTGCAACCAGTTCGCTGTAGGCACGAAGAGCCGGCTTTGCTGGGTGTTTGCCGGCTTCTAAGTTCGCCCAGTAACCGCGCGGTGGCGTTGATATTTGCAGCTTGGCACAGCGTTTGTGGATGGCCACGTCAGAGACCCCACAATCGTTTGCAATCTGCCGCACAGGTTTGTCTCAGGGCAGTGCAAACACTTCTTCTCGGCTGGGGTCATTATCCATATTCAATACCCCCCTGATGCCGGGATAAGAGCATTTTAATGAAGATAAGCAACGCTCTTGGCTAATAAAGGGCGGCCAAAAAATGTCGCTCTCTTAGGTATTCTTACATCATGGATGACCCCGTTGGCCACATTACGTTTTGCCTGCAATAACTATGACGTCTCGGTTCAGCCGACATACTTGGCTGTTTTTGACGAATGACGAACGCAATCGTTGTTGCTAGCTTTGTAGAGTTATGCAGCACCTCGAGTAGTCAACGCAATACCCATCCTTGCGACGTTTTGGTTTCTCTGCAAAACCGCGCAGGGTTTGGTTAGAGTTTTTTGGCAGGCCCTGATGTCCGGGTTTGTTTTTTACCCATAGTTTTGGAGCACAAATGTAACGTAGCGAACAATTAACGAAAAAGGAGCGCATGAGCATGGATGCTATGCCTGAGTTAGTAACGGATTTACACAGCAGCACGATGACCACTCAGTTGATCGTCTTACCGATTAGTCAGATTAAACCGTTTCCGCGCAATCCGCGCCGAAGTCCACATCCCGCCCGAGAGCGCATTAAAGCGTCTATCCGTGAAAACGGCTTAGACCATGCGCTGGCGGTGACTCAGCGTCCTGGTACGGCCCACTATGTGTTGACCGCTGGCGGCAATACCCGCCTAGAGGTGTTAGTGGAGCTCTATGCCGAAACTCGAGATCCGCGCTTTGCCCAGATCCCCTGCGCGTTGACCTCTTGGCCGGGTGACGTCGAGATCCTGTTGGCACATGTCCGCGAAAACGATCTCCGCGATGCGCTCAGTTTTGTCGATAAAGCTTGCGCTGTCCTTGAGTGCAAAGCACTGCTGGATGCAGAGCGAGATGAGCCGTTGTCACAGCAGGCGCTGTCCGATGCGCTGATGCAGCATGGCTACGGACTCAGCCAGTCCATGATTTCGCAGTTCACGTATGCGGTCGAGCGCCTGTTGCCGGTCATACCGATCGCGCTAGAAAACGGCCTGGGCCGACCTCAGGTACAGCGTATTCGGCACCTCGATCGCTCGGCAAGCCGTTTATGGGCCTCCTGCGGTCTCGATACTGAGTTACCGTATGACGAGGCTTTTCTCACACTTTGTCGTCGCTATGACGGACTCGACTGGTCGTTCGATGACCTTGAAGAGGCCCTAGCTGTGGAGATTGCTGAAGGGGCGGATCGCGGAATTCAAGCGGTGCGGCTTGATCTACGATCAGCGGTAATGGCAAAAGACCTTGGCACTTCAATAATTGAACAGGGGGCAGTAGCCGACAGTAGCGCTTCAGAAACTGAAGCGGCTTGCATCATCGCGACCGCAGAGCGGGCGTATTCCCGTGGATACAATGATCCGCTGCCGCAAGAACGTCGAGCATCGTTTGCGAAATGCGCTCAGGATGCCGCGTCTTCAGATCTGTCTGCGGAATCTATCAAAGCAAGAACCGGTAATCATCCCTTAAAATCAGCCCGCGCTCGGTCCTGGGCGTTGGCACTGCGCTTGGCCAAGCGCTTTGGTTTGAGCGAGCTTGTCATCTCAACGCCCAAAGAGGGGATGGGTTATTTGCTGATTGATGTCCCCGATGCGGGGCTGCTTGCCCAGACTACGGTTGAGGAGGGAAACCATGTGCGTGCGATTTGGCAGCACCTCGCAGCCTGCTGCGAGCTTGCACGGGCACCGCGTGAACGCCTTCTTATCCATCTCACTGAGCATTGATTGCTGGGGCAGCACGTGTTCAATGATGGTATTGCAGCGGGTGGTTCCCTCCGCCATTTTTTCAACGAGACGGTAGACCACGAAATATGGCGTGCGATGGATGACAAGGCATGGCGAGATTATGTCGCGTTGATGGATGCTTACCGGTCCACCCATGTACTTGCCGTAAATCTAAACGTCGCGCTTTGGAGCGAGCAATGAGCGGCGCGAAAGAGTCGGACCTGATCACGGCGGTGCTCCTGTACGCCGTCCGATGCCTAGCCGAAGGCGATCAGCAGTCGCTGCGTGAGATGGAAGTGGGTCCGCGGGAGATGGAGGCGCTTCGTGGCTTGGAGATGGCCGATCTCTATCGTCTGGGTGCCCTGAAGACACATTGCGTGGCGATCAGCATCGATCGTGATGTGTTTTGGCCATTAATAGCTAATCTTCAATCGGCACGCCATAGCGAGGAGGTGCAGCGCGACCTGATCCGGCGGGATGCGCCGCTTGAAATGATGCGTTCTCTTTTTGGAATGGGGTCTCGCGAGTACACGCGATTACGCAGCATTCTAGCGGTGCAGCCGGCGATTGGCCGTCCTCCAGAGCCTGATGAGGAGACCGCGCATAAACTCTGGCGGCTTATTGCCGCTGAGCAGGATGCGTGTGACGGTGAAGCGCTGACTGCGACCCAGTATTTGGGTATAAGCCAAGCAACGGGTGCCAGCATGCGTTGTGTCTGGCGCCACGCCCAGCGCTGGGAGGACTACATTCCCACATCCCGAGCGCGAAGCGCGGAGACGTCCCAGGCCGCAGTTCATCCCAAAACCCCGCGAGCCGCTGTTTCCTAACCGCACTCTCGAGTAAGGAGCACGCTCATGTCCGGGGACGACCTTGTACCCCGGCCGGAGACACTTGCGCTCACTACCTGGATACGCGCGGTACTTGATGACCGCACGAGTGAGTGCAGGCCTTCGGCCTCGGGTAACACGCTGTTTTTAGCATTCGGTCTACACACTATCCCCGCGTCGCTTGTGTGCGACGCAGTGCTGGATCCGGTTGATAAACTCGTCTGGCAGGTGATTTTTTTGGCCGGGGTCGAGGCGGGCGGTTGGGGCACATTTCCGTCTTACAAGGCGATCAATGCGTCTGCAAACGTGGGTTCCAGTGCCACCGTATCTCGGGCACTGGCGATGCTGCGTCTCACACGCTGGTTGACCTCTGTGACCCACGATCAAGGGCCGACAATGTCAGGGTCGCGCAGTGTGCAAGCACTCCACGATGCCCCTCTGTGCATCACCGATACGCTGTTTCTTGATCCCGGTTATGTCGACTATGTATCTAAGAGTCGTACCCATCATCATGCGCGAGTTCGAGCGCTTTCGGCTGAAATCTACGACGCCTTCGAAACCGGTCGTAATAGCCACAGTAGGTCCGTCATGCTGGAGGCGCGATCGGTACTCGCTGACTGGGATGCGGAGCGATCTGGCTCTTCAGGTTCGTTTTTTGATGCGACCGACTCACTTCGAAAATCAAAGTCCCGTAGTAGTAGTAGTAAACAACAAGGCTTTAAAACGGTTAAAAAAACAATAAAAAAAACTACTACAACCCGTGGGGAACAACCGAGTAGATCCTCCGAGCGGGAGGCTGTCGACCTTCAAAAATTGAGTCTGCCGTCTCGCCTGACAACCGCTCAGCACCCGACTGTCGCGCGATACCTCGCCACCGTGTTCGACCGTGATCGACAAGCGGTGCTTGACGAACTCGCCGGTCGGCTAAACACCGAAGGCAACGGGGCCGATCCGGTGTACGACGCATTGCGCTACCTGTACGGGCTATGCCAGCGGGCTCGCCAAGGTCATTTTGTCCCAAACCTGGGTGTGGTCATTCGCAAAGCCCGCGAGCAACGCCAATCGGCGTCGAATCCCGCGCCACTGCAACCGCCAACGCCCGAGCCGGCGGAACCGGTGGACCGTGAGGCCGGCCTGCGCACCCTGGCGGCGCTTCGCACGACGCTGGGCATGTCAGTTCGCGTGAATTCACCCTCTGATTCAAGAGCCCGATCGTTGACCCGTAGATCTCCATGTACGTTGTGGCGTTAACCACGACGAAGAGCGGACCGGTTTTCCGTTGGCGCTACGCACTCGTCGTGAGTTCATGGGACTCGAATTCTCACCCCAAGGACGCCGGCCATGGATCAAACGCTGCCCCCCTCGAATTTACTCGTTGAAACGACGGCCGCTCACGATGAGCAACTCGTGCCGGGCAAGCTGCGGGGGGAGGTGACACTCACGCTGCAAACGCAACAGGCGGCGCGTCTGGTGCGAGGTCGTGCTCACACGGCTGAGAAACCCGCGATTATCGGCTTGCTCAGTTTTGCAGCACTGTGCCGCACGATTGGACATGGGGCTTATGGCGACGACCCGTACGCCTACTGGTGGGAGCAAAAGATCGATAGCGCCCTCACGGACGCCCACGCGGTGATCGATGGCGAGGCGGGGCGTCTCGATGCGTTGATTGCCCCGGATTGTGGCCTCACCGTCGCACCGGCGTGCTCCGAAAAGCCCGCTCGCATTGCACTTAATTTTACAAACGCAGATGCCTATCGCGCTGCTTATCTCATTGCTTGCTACGACCAGTTGGTGTGTCGTGCACTAACGATGGCACATACCGGGCAAGTGCCCCGACAGGCCGCCGTGCAAGCAATCAATACGGGTGGACGTGCGGTACGTCGAGTCCTGCAAACTGCGATGGGTTATCGGTTTTTTGGGCTAGAACGAATCGACGTGCTCGAGCAAAACGAACGTGCAGTAGCGGCACGCGAAGCAATGGGCGAGTGTCCAGAGTCACTGCTTGAACGACTTGAATCAGAGCTCGTCATTGTCAAAAAAGCGGGGTCAGCAGCCGATTCGCATGAGACCGACCCATCAAGTGTTGCCCCTGAGCCTTCGATGGAGATCGAAACGGCTGAGGGCTGTTACATGCGTGATGTCGAGCAGGAGAGCGCATCCCATGTCAAGCCGTGAGCCCGGCGCCCGGTGGCAAGAAGACGGGGCGTCGTGTCAGTCTGACGCTCGATACAGCGATTTTACCGGAGCGCGTGATTGCTCGACGCTTGGAAACGCTATCACGTCAAAGCGGCACCGACTGGTTACGATCACTCCTCACACAAGGACTGCTAGTCGAAGGACGCTGGCATCAAGGGTCTTTAGCGCCGGTGTGCCACAACGGCAATGCCGCCCAAGAGCGACCACCGTCAGAGCCGATAGTCGCCCAACACCCTACAAGAAAGGCGACATCTGCGCCGTCACGCATGCCGGAAGCTCTCAACAACGACAGCAGCGCAAAGCCGTTCTCTCGACTGAGGGCAATTATCGGTTGATTGGGATGGAACTCGGTCGGCCGCACTAGGAGCAGGAGATAATGGATGCACTCGCCGTCGGTCTCGATGATGGATACGCCGTCACTAAAGTTGCGCTAGCAACAGGCCAGTTGTTCGCCGTTCCTTCTCGCGGCCGGATTGGCAGTGCCAAAATAACCGCCGTGAATCAAAACGATACTGGTATTGCGGAGTACATGTCAGGCGATGAACACATCGCGGTCGGCGTTGATGATTTTGATGCTACCGGTTTTGACGATTATCCCTTATCAGCAGTCAATCGGGCGATCGTGCAGCATGCACTCCTGGCCGCAGGTCTCAGTGGTCGGTCGATCCATGCGGTGTCAGGTTTGCCGGTTGCTCGCTTTTATCACTCCGATGGTCAGCGTCGTGATGCGCTGATCGCGAGTAAAACTAAGAGCTTATTAGCTCCGGTTCAGCCCCTTGATGGCCGTCCGCCAGTGAGTATCGCCTGTCATGACGTTATTCCCGAGGCCTTAGCCGCTTGGTATGACCATGTCATCATCGAAGACGGTACCGAGTGGGTTCGCTTGGACGAATCGGCCGTCGAGGCGCCTCTTGCCATTGTCGATATCGGAGGACGTACGACCGATTTTGTCGTCGTGGCAGATGAAAAACTGTGGCACCAAAGCTCGGGCTCGATCACTTGCGGCCTGCTTGATCTTCGCGGATCAGTTGCCGAGGCGATTTGCGCTGTTCATGACCTCGATTCATTGTCTGATGCCGGGGTCGATCAAGCGTTAACAGAAAACACGATCCGCTTGTTTGGCAAAGACCACGATGTCACCGCGATCGTATCAAAGGCCCGCCAACAAATAGTGCTTCGCATTGAACAGGAAACGCGGCGTCGCCTGGGTCGTGGTGCCGAACTGGAGCGTGTCCTGTTTGTAGGCGGCGGCAGTGTGGTACTGGCCGATGCAATCCGACACTGGTTTCCCAATCAGGCGATCGCGCCCCATCCGGCGTTCGCCAATGCCCGCGGCATGCTCAAATATCTGCGCTACGTCGGCCTCCCATCCGAATGAGTCAATTTATCCGTGGTCACTGCGGCTCAGTGACGATCACCGTAGCAACGGTCCGTGTAACTGCTACGGCGCGCACGCCTTTGGGTGTGCACGGCGGTCCATCGCAAGGCCCTTGGGGTTTTGCATCAAAAAGCACCCGGTCGGGAACGTGTTTCCCGCCCGGGAAAACACAACCTCCCGACCGATTTACTCTGATAGGAGATGTGTCATGACCAGCAATGAAGCAAAGTATTTTGATCTAATGACAACGGGCATCGGTTATTTGAGCCGCGTTCGTGAAATCACCCCCACGGACGGCAATCCGTTTCTGGGTATCACCATTGCCGCTTTACGTGGCAGTACCGATGATGCCCAGTACACCCACTTTGACTGCGTGGTTTCGGGGCAGCAAGCGAAGGACATTGTCCGTCAATTGCAGTCTGCGATCACCGAGGACCGAAAGGTGCTTGTGAGCTTTGTGCTCAGTGACCTCATTGGGCAGTCGTTTGTTTTTCAACACGGCGATAAAGCGGGGGAACCGGGTATCAACTTAAAAGCACGATTGCTCAAAATACACTGGGCAAAAGTCGACGGCGAATCTGTTTTTAGCAGGCAGGCCGCCTAACAGCAATATCGATCGGCGGGGTCTTAAAACCCCGTCGTTTTTACCCCTGAGGGATCCTTCCCTCGGGAACGATCTCTCACCTTTGTAGGATAGGAGATCTTTATGAAAACAGGCAAGCAGGCCCCAAAAGCCTCGTCGGATCGCTTTAGCGGTCTCAAGACCGGTGCACTCACGGAAGAGGAGAAAGCATCCGTTATCAATCTGGCGCTGTCAGTGCTGGCACTGCGACACCGTCGCGGTAGAGCCCTGAATAATCCACGCAACACGCAAGAGTACTTGCGGATCAAATTAGCCGATCGAAAGCATGAGGTATTTGGCACGCTGTTTTTGGACAGTCAGCACCGAGTGCTTCAGTACGCTGAGCTCTTCCAGGGAACGATAGACGGCGCTGCGGTGTATCCGCGAGTCGTTGTTCAGGAGGCATTAGGGCTCAATGCCGCGGCGGTCGTGCTCTTTCATAACCACCCTTCGGGGGTTGCCGAGCCCAGTACGGCAGACCGTAATATCACGAAGCGCTTACAGGATGCATTGGCGCTAATTGATGTACGGGTACTTGACCACCTGGTGGTCAGTGCGGGAGAAGCAACATCTTTTGCAGAACGCGGGCTCCTTTGAGCCCGTTTTTTTGTGCATGTGGGTATGGTCTGCGTACCTTGGTCTTGAACATACGCCAGAACACTGGGTCAAGATAGGCTCGATGATTTGCCGATAGGGTTTCTAGTGTGCACTGTAGTGGTCGCGACTTGATCTGGCAGATAGTGTCATATTCTTTAGAAAGCGGACGTTGACGAGTCATGATCTGAAAGACGGCCACAACCCGAAGGAGACGTTCAACAACAAGCATTGCCTTCCTGAATAGGTGGACACTTCACATCGCCGTAAGAGCAGAATACGCAACAATCACCCTGCAAGGGCCGAAGCAGCTCGCCGCAGCCCTTGCAGTTGTAGTAGAACTGGCAAGCGTCTGTTGGCATTTCTTCCTTCTCAGCGTGGGCACATTTCGGGCAGGTTACTGTGGAGAATGCTTCAAGCGCTTCACTCATGGTGCTTCCCCGCGAACCTGTGCCGGGAACCCCACTGCTGTAGACGCCTCAGCGATTGTTGCTGTTTCAGTAAGCGCCGGATCGAAGGTGGCCGTGACCGTTTTGGCCTCAAAGTTCACCTTAACGCTGTGCACCCCATCCACGCGAGACATTGCTTTTCTGACTGTGATCGGACACGCGGCGCAGGTCATGTTCTCAACCGTGAAGGTTTGAGAGACCAAGCTGCTTTCTTGGGGGGTACCCCACGAATATTGAGCCGCTAGAATCCAACTGACAGAAAGTGCGAGCACTGCGCTTAAGATCAAATTTCGTTTCATCATCGGGCTTTTCCTTTCAATAAAACAATGGTGCCCACCAATCAATGGTGAGTGCTGAGAGCACGAGTGCCGTTGCAATCCAGAGCGCGGCCTTGGTGACGCGTCCCGAGATCGGGTTGGTGCAATACGATCCATCTTCACAGGCGACTTTCTCTTTGAAGTACACCTGCCAAAAACCCGCACCTAAGAATGCGATGGTTATTAATGCAAAGTAGTTTTTGTAGGGATCAAGCGCACTGAGATTGCCAATCCAAGCGCCGCTTGCGCCTAAGGTTACCAGCACCAACGGCACAACGCAGCATGACGATGCCAGCACTGCGCCTACCACACCGGCAATGGCGGCAAACCTTCCGCTATTGGGCTGTGAGTGGATGGGTTGTTCGCTCAATTTACACCTTGTCAGCGTTATCGTTCTCGTTATGATAGATCCTGTAGTAACTTCAGGTACAAGAGAAAAATGCACTCTATCCCAAAGCAGCTATCCAGAGGCACCTTGGCGAAACGAAGCGGAGTTAATTCCGAGACCGTCCGCTATTACGAGAAAATTTCATTGCTACCTGAGCCGGTTCGCAGTGCAGGCGGTCATCGGGTCTATCGGGAAGACGACCTACAGCGCTTGTGCTTCATCCGGCGCTGCCGAGAGATGGGCTTTTCGCTAGAGGAAATTCGAGGATTGTTATCTCTCGTCGATCGTCAGCAAGTGTCTTGCAAGCGAGTGAAGAGCATTGCTGACGAACATCTGCGAGATATTCGGACAAAGATTTCTGATCTTAAAAAGATGGAGAAAACGCTACGTACACTCTCCGCTAGTTGTTCTGGTGAAGATGTACCGGAATGCCCGATCATAGAGTCTCTGCAGATTAATTAGGGTCTTAACAATGTTCGTTGTAGGCCGATTACGTCTGTCGCTGTTGTCTCCACGAACGTCGGCAATGTGCAGAGCTTCCGTTCGTGCCTATCCTCTCACAGGCAGAAAAGTGCCCATTGCTGTCGTAGCAAATGTTCGTTTTTACACCGACTCATCATGGAATTGACAGACAGCTCTCGTTAGGGGTTGGAAGCCTCGAGGGAAGAAACTGCGGAGCCGGTGCGCTGAGCTATGGGGATAGTAAAGAACTCCTCGGTCTGCAGATGCGCTGCGACGGCCGAATAGCAGTCGGCATGTAGATACAGCGCGGCGATAGTCGTCCGGGTTTTACCGATAACAACGGCTTGAAGGTCGGGACTGCCTATCGGATGTATGCCCGGACTGTACGAGACGCAAGGGATCGCCAGCGCACGACGTGGTGGGATTCGCACAAGGATCATCGGTGTCGATACGTCGCTGTTCATGGTTCATGCCTCGGCGGCGCCCGGGCCAGGTACTCCGGTGGAAGCGTTTCGACAATGACCATAGGCGCTCGACAGGCTCTGCACATATAGACGGATGCAATGAAAGCCGCTGGGCAGCACGTGGATGAGGAAGCGGCGGATGAACTCGCCGGTGGCCAGCGTCATGGCCTTATGCCGGGTTCGGCCCTTGGCACGATGGTCTTTCCACTTGAAGGTAACCTCGCGCTCATTGCAGGCGATGAGTCGGCTGCTGGCGATGGCCACGCGGTGCGTGTAGCACGACAGATAGGCCAGCACGACCTGGGGTCCGGCGAAGGGGCGTTTGGCATACACGACCCAGTCGATCTGGCGCAGGGGCTGGAGGAAGCGAGCGAAGGCGTCAGCCTCGGCAAGCGCTTGATGCCGACCGAAGAAGCGGAGCTTGCCGGTGTGATGGGCCTCGACGAGCCGTTCGAGGAAGCGACGCCGGAACAGTCGGGACAGGACCCGCACGGGTAAGAGGAAGCCGGGTCGGCACGCGACCCAGCGCTCACCATCCAGAGACACGCCGCTGCCGGGCACGATGCAGTGGATATGCGGATGATGGGTCAACGCCGACCCCCAACTGTGCAAGACCGCCGTGACACCGATGCGTGCGCCCAGATGCTTGGGGTCCGCCCCGCACCGCCGTGCGACAGTGCTCGATGGCCGACATCACCTTGAGCTGACCGAGACTAAGGTGCCCGGCCTGAGTCTGGCGCGACGCCATCCCGTGGTCGCGGAAGATGTCCGCAATCTCCAGGGCCACTCGGGACACGACGCTGCAATCAGCCGGGCAACTCGAACTGCAGATACTCCAGCGGGCCTTTGACCTAGCTTAAAAGCTGGGTAGCGACCTGGCTATAGCGCGGTATTCTCGAGCTTCTTGTGCCCAAGGAGGACCTGGATTACACGGATATCCTCGTGGCGGTCGAGCAGATGGGTGGCAAAGGCGTGATGCAATGAATGCAGTGACACTCACTTGCGGATGCCGGCGGCGTCGCAGCCCTGGTGAAAGATGCGGTTGAGCGATCGAGTCGTCAAGGGATTGACGGGGTTCTGTCCTGGAAATACCCAGCCGCTGGGCAGTAGCTGATGTTTGGCGCGCCCTTCACGCCACCAGGGACGCAACAGCTCCAGCAGTACGGGCGAGAGGATCGCGTAGCGATCCCGCTGCCCTTTACCCTGCTCGACGCGCAGGACCATCCGCTGACTGTCGATGTCCGCGGTGGTGAGGTAGCATACTTCACTGGCACGCAGCCCGGCACCGTAGGCCACGCCCAGGGCCGCCCGGTACTTGAGGCAGCCGGCGCTTTACAGCAAGTGGGCGACTTCATCGACATTCAGCACCTCCGGTATTTTGCGGGGCTGGTATACGTGGCTCATATTCTTCATGGCCTCGGCGCGGTCGAGTGTCACGTCGAAGAAGAACCGCAGGCCGGTGATGGTGGCGTTCGCCGTGACACTGGACGTGCCATCCTCGACCATGTGTAGCTGGAAACGCCGCAGATCCTCTGCGGAGGCGGTATCGGGCGAGCGGCCGACGAACCGGGTTAACTTCTCCACCGCTCGCAGGTAAGCGGTCTGTGTCTTGGGGCTGAGTTTGCGCAGCGTCATTTCGTCGATCATGCGCTGGCGCAGCGGGCTGATAGCATGTGCTGTTGTAGTCATCGGGATGCTCCCGAGGTTGAGCGAGGCGGATTGCCTCATTACGCAACATAGGAAACCGTGGAGAAGCTGCCGGCTCTCACCACACTCTGATCGGAGAACCCCTACCGCGGTAGCGGTTTAGTCCTTCGACCCATAGCGGGCCCGGATGCGAAAGTAATCAAATGCAGCCAAGATGTAGCATCTCAGCTACAACTGTGGATCTGGCGTCGGAAAGTGGCCCCGTGTCCTATTGGCAATGGCGACCAAGGACAACATCACTGGAACCTCGACAAGCACACCAACAACAGTGGCTAGCGCAGCGCCAGAATTCAGCCCGAAAAGGCTGATAGCAACAGCGACGGCTAACTCAAAGAAATTCGACGTACCGATGAGTGCCGCAGGTGCGGCGGTAGCAAAGGGAACTCGCCAAAGGTACGCCCAGCCGTACGCGATAATGAAAATCCCGTAACTTTGGATGATGAGCGGAATGGCGATGAGCGCAATCACCAGGGGTTTGTCCAAGATTGTCTGTGCCTGAAAACCAAACAGCAACACAACCGTCGCCAGCAGGCCCATAACCGAGACGGGCTTAAGACGCGCGGTGAAACGAGCAATGCGCTCCTCCTGTCCCGAACCATCCAAGATGCGGCGCGTGATATACCCCGCAGCCAATGGGATAACCACATAGAGAACAACAGATAGCAACAGCGTTTCCCACGGAACGACCACATCAGTGACACCCAACAGCAAAGCGGCGATAGGAGCGAAAGCAAACACCATAATGATGTCATTGATCGACACTTGTACCAGAGTGTAATTGGCATCACCTCTGACCAGTTGGCTCCACACGAACACCATGGCCGTACAGGGCGCGACGCCCAAAAGAATCATCCCGGCGATGTACTCCGACGCCGTAGCGGGATCAACTAGCCCGGCAAAGAGATACTCGAAAAAGAGAACACCCAGCCCAGCCATCGTGAACGGCTTGATCAACCAATTCACCACGAGTGTGATGCACAGCCCCTTTGGCTTCTTTCCTACATCCTTCAACGAAGAAAAATCGACATTGACCATCATCGGGTAAATCATCACCCAGATGAACACAGCGACCACGAGATTCACATTGGCATATTCCAGCCCTGCGATGGCCTGGAACAGGCCGGGCGCGACAGCACCGAGAGTGACTCCTGAAGCGATGCAGAGTGCGACCCAGACGGTCAGATAACGTTCAAATAGCCCCATGGGCGACTTGGACTCGGTTGTCATAGCAGCTCAGCCTCTACGCGTTGTTTTAGCCGTTGGAATGCTTCTTCGAACGCTCGCTCGATGTCCTCTTCAGAGCCCGTGACCTTTGCGGGGTCTGGCGTGCTCCAGTGCAGGCGTTTGCATTTACCAAAGAAGGCGGGGCAGGTCTCGCTAGCCGCCTCGTCGCACACCGTGATCACCAGATCAAAAGATTGATCGGCGAATTCATCCCAGGACTTACTTAGCGGCCTATCAACGGTAATGCCGTGTTTTTTAAGGATGTCCAAGGACTTCGGGTGTACCTGACCTGTCGGAAAACTTCCGGCGCTCACGGCTCGATAACGCTCTTTCCCCAGGTGATTAATGATGGCCTCTGCCAAGATTGAACGGCAAGAGTTGCCTGTGCAAAGTACAAGAATATCTTTCATTCCGTATTTCCAGCTTGATCTTGTGCCTCGGTCGAGTCGTTTGTCTGCTTCACAGGCTCACAACACGAGGCGGGCTCAGGCTTCTGATCATGACTGTGGAAGTACGCTGCTTCGCCCATGGTTTGATAAGCTTCCCATGCAACCCCTGCCGGGTCTTGGATCCAGGACTTATCGGATTGCGCATAACAACACACCGTTTCACCTTCATCAAAAAGTGTGAGGTCTGCTGCCTTAAGCCGGTCTCGCATAGCGTTCAGCTCTTGCGAACTGTCCACCTGGATACCAAGGTGCTCAACACCGCGTGCAGCGCCGGTGGAGATCGCGAAATTCACGCATGGGTCATCCAGCATCCACTTTGCGTAGTCTGTTTTTAGCTTGGCGGGCTGTGCGCCAAACAACGCACTGTAAAAGGCGATGGCTTGACCCAGATGATCAACCCCGATGTGTATGTGCATGCGTTTCATAACGGTTCCTTTGTACATGTGCCTTACTATCAAAAACTTTATTGCACGCGGTAGAGTGCTGGTATAACAATGCGGTATGGAAACCACATCTGTTGTTACCGCGCTCGGTGCGCTCGCACACGAAACTCGCCTACAGGCCTTTCGATTACTCATCGAGGTGGGTCCGGAAGGCCTACCCGCTACCGAGATTGCTAATCGACTCGGTGTTCAGAAAAGCCTGATGTCGACGCATCTCAATACCCTATCGCGTGCTGGCCTCACCTCAGTTGTAAGAAATGGCCGACAAATCATTCACACGATTGATCTCTCACAGACACGCGATTTGTTGTCCTTTCTGGTCAAAGACTGCTGCAATGGCGATACAGAACGCTGCGCGAGCCTATTGGATCAAATACTGCCCATCTACGACTGCGAATCTGACTGTTCAATTGTTCAATAACTATTGAACAATAGCAAGTCCCGGTTTAAAGTTCCTCCACATCTCTCACGTGCTGGAGGCCACACCATGAAAACTTTCTCAAAAATCACTGTGTTCGCAGCGTTGCTATGCAGCGCCTGGACTAACAGCTCGTTGGCCGACGTTGGAAGCGGGTTGTTTGTGCTCGAAGGCTCAGGCGGCAGAGGTTGGGAAATCAATTGTGATCTGGATCGTGAAGATAAGGAGCCAATGTCCAAACTACTCTTGGGACGAGGGAAAGTAGCGACGATGGCGCTCACAAAAGTTGTTGGAGGAACGTGTAGCTTCAAGACTGGCCCTCGTGAGCCTTTGAAGATCACATTTTCCGACTCGAACTTTCCTGAAAAGTGTCCCTTCGAAGGCGCTGCTGGCAAGTGCTCACGCACAATTAACCCGAACGAGACAGGCACGTTTAGGTTTTGAATGATCGGGATTTAGATGCCGTAAAGTCCGCTCCTGGCCGAGGCCGTGTGAGAACTGGCTTCGAGTCTGCCAGCATGAAGACGGGTTACCCACTGGAGACATTCGGGGAAGTAAAAATCGTCGGATGTCTTGCTCGTTGACGTCAATTCGATAACTGCTTAAGTTGCAGAGAGTAGATGTAGATATATCGAACGCTCAGACGAGACCCGCTATGCACACACATCAAATGGAAGAGTGGACACATGCTCATGTGTTTGGCCAAGACCAACAGCGTGCAGGCGAGAGGCGAACGCTTCTAGTTGTCGCACTTACAGCAGTCATGATGGTTGTCGAAATAGCGACCGGATTGATTTCTGGATCAATGGCTCTGTTAGCCGACGGTCTTCACATGGCGTCACACACCGTCGCTTTAGGCATTTCCGTCTTTGCTTACGTAATTTCTCGACGCTTAGCATCTGATCGACGCTTCGCTTTTGGCGTAGGGAAGATCAATAGTCTCGCCGGATTTGCCAGTGCCATTTTGTTACTGGGCTTTGCGCTAACCATGGCGATTGAGAGCACAGATCGACTGATTAATCCTGTCGCTATAACCTTTGACCAGGCGATTGTAGTCGCAGCAGTTGGGCTTGTTGTGAATGGCATTAGCGCTTGGGTATTGATGTCTACACCCCATGAACACGGCCACTCTCATGGCCATCATCATGACGAAGAACATGATCACAATCTACGTGGCGCATATCTACATGTGCTCGCAGACGCTCTGACCTCGATATTGGCGATAGTGGCCTTGCTGGCGGGCAAGTACATGGGCGCATCTTGGCTTGACCCAGTGATGGGGATCGTGGGAGCAGCCTTAGTCACCCGTTGGTCTTACGGCCTCATCCGTGAAGCCGGTAAGGTCTTGCTCGATAACCAAGCTGACAAGCACCAACTGGATGATCTGCGAGCAGCTATAGAAGGGGATACTTCAGATCGTGTTACTGACCTGCATGTGTGGTGTATAGGCCATGGGATATTTGCCGCCGAGATAGCTGTCGTGAGCGATGACCCTAAATCGCCGGGACACTATAAGTCGTTGGTCCCAGCAAGCCTCAATATTGTGCATGCAATTGTTGAAATACATCGATTTACAGACCACTGAGCAGGAGATGGATAGGACCGCAGCTGGCCAAAAGCGGCGATCGCTGGGTGCGACTACAAATGTCCGCTAGAGGGAAAGCTCGACCCAGCCCGACTACGTCTGTCAGGTCACGTCTGAACTATTACAGTTAGCTCAGTGCTGCAAAGTCGATTAGCTCAAGTGTCAGAAGGGAGCTGGCCTGCGCATGTACCGCGGGACCGTTTTCTGTGATCGCAAAGTAGCCGCCGAAACTCGCGACTGTGCGCTCATTACACTGTAATGAGCGCACAGTCACAGCGATCGGAGCCTCGAATGCAAGCACGTTACCGCGTCGGAAGAGGTCTATGCTTCGGCCCGTGCCAAGCATGCCCTGGCGCTGGCCGTGCCCGCCAGTACGCTGCCCGTGTCACTAGCCAGCGAAGCGGTGTAGTGACACGGGCGGCATCGCCAGTAACCGCGCGGTGTGCGGTCGCTATTTCGTAATGACGGGCGAGTGATCCGTTCGTAGACTACAAAAACTATCCGTGGCCACTGCGGCTCAGTGGCAAAGGGATCGTCCTCCCTCGACCTTGTGTCGAAACGGACATGCGCTTACGGACCAGAAGCAGCGCGCCGGTCGCAAGACCGTTGGTCCTTCTTTAATCCATCGAACTTAGGGTCTCCATCAGAACGGGCATTCGCCCCTATTTTTATCCCAGTACCTATCGGATTCCGCAACGGAATCAGTGGGTGTCCATTCATCTAGACGAAAGAGTCTTTCGTCCTATTTAAAGGAGGTTATGCGTTAACGCACGTTCCTATTTTTAATTCAGCACATCAACAAGGAGGTGATGCTATGTAAGAAAGGCCCACTAGGGCTCGTTGTATGGCATCGGACCGATTCCCAAAAGGGGATCGCCGGTGTTGCCTGCGATCAGGCATTTTCAGGTTTTACGGGAGTTGTGTCCCGAGACCCAAGCCGGGGTTCCGGACTTGGTCGGCTGCGGCCTCCAGGTGGTCAGAAACACTTACCAGAGTATTCATACACGATGAAAAACCTGAACTACCAACTCAAACAGCTTTGCCAGAATAATCGGGACGGGAGCTACTCGACGCAACACAATAGAGAGCGGATTCTGACCCTCGCCGCGGATCAACTTCATGCCCTGGGGTATCGCGGATTAGACGCTCGATCGCTTAAACCCAAGCACGTCGAAGCGCTCGTCAAACATTGGCAGGTCGGCGATATCTCGATCGGGACGCAAAAAAACCGAATGTCGGCGTTGCGCTGGTGGGCGCAAAAGGTAGACCGGCAGAATGTCATTGCTCGTAGCAATGACTTTTATGGCATTCCCGAACGTAGCTTCGTGACTAACGTCTCCAAAGCCAAAGATCTTAATAGCGAAGCACTGGGCCGCATAAAGGATGATTACGTTCGGCTGAGTCTGATGCTCCAGCAAGCGTTCGGACTTCGGCGCGAGGAGGCGATCAAGATTCAGCCTCACTACGCCGATCGCGGCGACCACCTGCTGCTTAAAGACAGCTGGACCAAGGGTGGCAAGGCGCGGTCGATTCCCATCCGTACGGACAGCCAGCGGAAAATACTCAATCGAGCAAGTCGACTAGCGGGCGGAGGTTCACTGATTCCGCCAGCAAGAAACTACGTGCAGCAGCTGCGTGTTTATGAGCGACACACAAGCAATGCGGGTCTGTCGAAGCTTCATGGACTGCGACACGCCTATGCCCAGAATCGCTATGTGGAGCTGACCGGTTGGCAGTGTCCCGCGACGGGCGGCCCTGTCCTCAAGACGCTTACGCATGAACAGAAGATTAGCGATCGCCAGGTACGGTTGACCATTAGTAAAGAGCTCGGGCACGAGCGCGAGCAGATCACAACGGTGTATTTAGGGCGCTGAAACGCGCGCAGGCGCGGTAGGGGTTTTTGGTTTCATGGCAAGTCAGCCCGAAGCACACTTGATTTAACGCCGCTAAAAAATCTACTACGCATGACGCATCGAACTGTACGTTTTCATCGCGCTGTCGCTATAGCGATCTGCGCCGGCGGTTTACTCTGCGGATCGGTTGCCGGTTTAGCGAAAGAGATGACCATTGCGCGGTACTCGACGCTCACATCGGTACCCACAAAAGAACAGTTGGATGTCCTCGCCGCGCCAGTGACCCAAGTATTGCCCATTACGGTCACCCGCATCGGTGAGGCTATTGCCGCACTGCTCGAGCCGAGCGGTTATCGACTCGCACCAGCTCTGGCTGCTCCAGTCGAGCGCAACACACTGTTGGCGCTCCGTTTGCCGGAGGTGCATCGCGATCTTGAAGGGATACCACTCCGATCGGCCCTTAAGACGCTCGCGGGACCCGCGTTCATGCTGGTTGAGGATCCGGTATACCGGCTTGTGTCGTTCGAGCGGTGCGACAATCAGGAAGAGGGCTTCTCATCGAAGCGCTAGTTGTTGTCGCCATCGTGATAGGGGCGATGGCAGCTACCGACAATGAAACCGACTCGACGGACAGCGGCCAGCCGGATCACGAGGTTTTGCAGCGTACTGTTAGATCGTCTTGCATTCGATTACTTCCGAGCGCTAACAGATCTATCTATCGGGATCTAACCGTTCCGTACGAGCAATCTACAAATACCACGCCGGCGTCGATAACGCCTGTCGGTTTTGATGATTAACGCACGCAATGCGGGTTTGATCGTCGCGCTGCTTCTCGGCGCGGGAATCAGCGAGGGGTCTGATCCTAGCCAGACCGCGGCGGTACGCACCGGAACGCATGACAGCGGAGTGCTACGGACTCCGCTAACGGAACAAGAGCGCACTCGCGCAGCCTACTGGCGTTTGTCCGAGAGCGAATGGCGCCGTTATCGATCGTTGATGGACGGTATTCGCGGCAACATCAGTCCTTCGTCGCTGTCACCCATAGAGGCGTTGGGTATCCACGCCCGCGATGACGCCGAGCGCCAGCGCTATGCAGAGCAATGGGCGACTCTGATGAGAGAGGATGCAAAGCGCGTTCTCGCCTTTCAGCAGGCCTATGACACGGCCGGTCAGCGACTATTCCCAGCTGAGACATTGATCGACTACGACCGTTTGCCAGATCCCACTGCAAAACGTGACGCGCTATGGTCGCACGACCGGTTGCTGCTTTTTTTGCGATTGGACTGCAGGGCCTGCGAAGCGGTGCTCGCTCGAGCGCTGGCAAGGATTGATCAGGTCGCCGGTGTCGATGTTTTTCTCATCGGTATCGCGGCGGACGATGACGCGGCCATCCGTGCATGGGCGTCGGATCGCGGCATTCGACCGGATTGGGTCAATGCGCAGCGTGTCACCCTCAATTTTGGTGACAGTGTGCTGGAGCGCATCGCGCCGCACGGTGCCGAAATCCCTCTGATCGTGAGGCGCCGGGGTGACACGCTGACGCTGCTTGATCGAGGATCACTGTGATACGTCGCGGGCTGAGCGCGATTGTGATGATCGCGCTGTCAGCCAGCCATACTCACATCGCGATCGCAGCGCCTTACGGCAGTGTCCCCGGGATCTACATGCAGGTTGCGAGTGCTTACGGCATTCCCACGACGATGCTGTACGCGGTGGCGCTGGCCGAGAGCGGAAAACACGTGAAGCGCTTGAACGCCACGCAGCCGTGGCCCTGGACGTTGAACATTGAAGGGGAGGGCCAGTACTTCCCTAATCGCCACGCAGCGGTTGAAGCGGGTCATCAGGCGCTCAGCACCGGTATTCGTTCTGTGGATATGGGGCTGATGCAAGTGAACTGGGGATACCACAAGGCCGCATTGCGATCTGTCGAGTCGGCGATAGACCCCCTCTACAATCTTCAAGTGGGCGCGAGAATACTGGCCGATTGCTATCGAGCACGCCGAGACTGGTGGGCTGCAGTCGGGTGCTACCACGCGCCCACTAACGCCGAACGTGCAGCGCGCTACAGCGGACGCGTCCGCCAGATCTGGCTACAAGTCCGGAAGGTGAATTAGCCACGGAATGAATTCATTAAGTGTCTCTCAATGGTTCTTTGTAGGGTTCGGACTGTGGTCAGTTGCGGCGATCGCCGAGCTGAGCGTTATCTATGACAGCGGCGGAACCCAGCCGCTGGCGCCTTATTTTTTGGCTTTTGAAGACGAAAGGGTGTCGGCACCGATCGCTACCTCTCCGAACGTGCCGCTGGGTGCGGCGGATCTCTCGCAGCTGCTACCCATACGCACACCCGAGTTAACCCCCGGTGTCGTTATTAAGCGAACCTTTACACTCGCCGATGGCGTCTCTTTGCCACGACCGTTTTTTCTGATTGGAGCGGATCCGCAGTCAATGGAGTGGTTCATAGAGCACCGGGATCGGTTGGCACAAATCCACGCCGTCGGCATGTTGGTGAACGTGGAGACGGTCGCAGATCTTGACGCTATTGCAACAATCGCCGAGGGTTTGCCGATTCTGCCCGCATCGGGGACGGACATCGCACGGTCACTGGCGCTAAAGCACATCCCCGTACTGATTTCCCGGCGCGGCATTGAGCAGTGAGCGAGCATCCCGTCGAGGCGCTGCTGCGCCCGCCCGTGGAGCTTTGGTCCGCCGTGGCGGCCAGCGCGACGGGCGCCATCGCCATTCTTGCCCCCTGGGGCCTGATGATGCCGCCGGGCCTTGCGTATGCCGCGGCCGCCGTGCTGTTTTCGCTCGCCCTGGTTCGTGCTCGTCAGGCCCTGCGTGTCCTGCGCTACCAACGAAACATGCGGCGCCTGCCGCGGTACCAGCTGCGCGCCGAGCGAATTCCCCTCAGTCGTCATAAGTTGTTTTTGGGTAAAGGCTTTCGCTGGACCCAGCGGCATACACAGCGCTTGCGCGACACCCTCCGGCCTGACGTGCAGCGTTATGTGCAGCCCAGTCCCTTGTACCACTGGGCCCGCCGAAAAGAGGTGGCTTGGGAGTCGACCCCGGGTCTCAAGCAGGCCGCGCACTTGCTCCGCCACAGTGCGTGGTGGAATCCGCTAAAACCGCTTCCCTCTGTTGGCGGCACACCGGCGCTACATGCGGTAGAACCTGATGAAGAAGATGTCTGGATGAATCTAGGTGAACGCGTCGGTCATACCCTCGTACTCGGAACCACTCGCGTTGGTAAGACCCGGCTCGCGGAGATACTGATCACCCAAGACATCCGTCGTGGTGATGTGGTGATCGTCTTCGACCCCAAGGGCGATGCCGATTTACTGCGCCGTATCTATGCAGAGGCAAAGCGTGCAGGCCGCGATAGTGAATTCTATCTGTTTCATCTTGGTTTCCCGGAAATGTCCGCACGCTACAACGCGATCGGCAATTTTTCGCGCATCACCGAGGTGGCGACGCGCATTGCGAATCAACTGCCCAGCGAAGGCAACTCGGCGGCGTTTAAAGAGTTTGCCTGGCGCTTCGTTAACATCGTTGCTCGAGCACTGGTGGCGTTGAGGCGTCGACCCGATTATCAGCATATTCGCCGTTACATCAATGATATCGAGCCGCTGTTTATCGAATATGCCCAGGCGTACCTTCTGCGTGAAGGCGCGCCGGATTGGGCGAGCGATGTTGAGGAGATCGCCGGCAACATCAGTGAGCGCAACCTGTCTACGGCCCTGAGGGGACGTGATCGTAAGGCGATTGCCCTGATGCGCTATCTGCAGGCGCAGGATCTTTATGATCCCGTGATGGATGGTCTCTTGTCGGCGTTTAAGTATGACAAGACCTATTTCGATAAAATCGTCAGCTCGGTGGGTCCTCTCATGGAAAAGCTGACCACCGGCAAGATTGCCGAGTTGATCTCACCCGATTACTTAAGCGATAACGATAACCGTCCGATCTTTGAATGGTTAGACGTTATCCGCCGCGGTGGGATCGTTTACGTCGGATTGGATGCCCTCACGGATACCACAGTGGCCAGCGCTGTCGGCAACTCCATGTTTGCGGATTTAGTCTCGGTGGCAGGGCACATCTACAAACATGGAGTCACCGATCCGAACGCAGAGCCAGGGGTGCAGCCCCAGGCCAGTCTCCCGACCATCTCGATGCATGCCGATGAGTTTAATGAGTTGATCGGTGATGAGTTCGTGCCGCTGCTCAACAAGGCCGGTGGCGCGGGCTTTCAGGTCACGGCCTATACCCAGACCTGGTCTGATGTCGAAGCAAAGATTGGCAACCGGGCAAAGGCCGGGCAGGTGGCTGGCAACTTCAACACAATGATCATGCTGCGCGTAAAAGAGCTCGCGACGGCCGAAATGCTGACCGATCAATTGTCGCGGGTGGAGGTCTTAACGCTCATGAGCGTGTCCGGTGTCAGTGACTCGTCTGATCCCTTGTCGGGCGTCGATTTTCAATCGCGTAATGAGGATCGTATCAGCGTCTCCGAGGTGCCGATGCTGACGCCTGCTGAGCTCGTGCGGCTCCCGAAAGGGCAGGCTTTTGCTCTACTCGAGGGCGGCTGTCTATGGAAGGTGCGTATGCCCCTGCCCGATGATCGCGGAGATCCCGCCATGCCAGATAGTCTGGCCTCCATCGCTGCGGCCATGGAGCGAACGTACATCACCAACGACCACTGGTATCGAGTGAATGACACGTGGTGGCATGAGTCGGCTGATACGGCTGTGCGCACGTCATCAGAGAACGCGGACGATGTCTGAGAGTAGGACGGACAATCGGTCACAGGACTTTCGCCAGGGCCTGATTGGCCGTCTACTTACCACGCTGGCACAGGGATTTAAGTGGCTCGTTCTGTCCTTGGTTTTTTCGATTCTGATTGAGTGGTTGGGGATGGTGTTCTGGTGGCCCGATGAAGGACTCAACCACAGCCGCGATATGCTCGCCGCCGAAATTGACTTTTTAAAGACAGATTTCCGCCAGAGTCTCATCAGTGAGGACCCCGCACGGTTTACCAAGACGCTGGCTGGCTACGCCTACCACGGGCTGTTCGAAGCGACTCGGATTGTTGATTTCGTTGATTGGGCGGGCATGACACCGAGAGCCGGGCAATCCGGGCTCCGCTCTAGGTTGCATGACGCGTTTGAGCCAGTGGCCAAGTATGTGCTCGCGGCAATGCAAGTTACCCAAGTCTTCTCAGTGCGGCTGGCAGTGTTGTTGCTCGCGATGCCGGTGTTTGTGATGTTCAGTCTGGTAGCTATCGTCGATGGTCTCGTCAAGCGTGATCTGCGCCGGTGGGGTGGCGGGCGCGAAAGCTCCTTTGTGTATCACTGGGCCAAGCGCACTGCGTTACCATTTTTGGTGCTCAGCTGGGTGATTTACCTTTCGTTGCCATTCAGTGTGCATCCGAGTTTAGTCGTTTTGCCGTTTGCGACCCTTTTTGCGCTAGGTGTTGCAGTTACGGTAAGTAGTTTTAAGAAATACCTGTAGCGCGCAGTTGGCTCTTTACCGTGTAGGTACGGCAATGCAGACGCTACCTAGCACGAGAAAAATCCTGATGTGTACCTAGAGTGTCTAAGACCGATTAGAAGGAACAACTAGAAATAAACGGTGAGGTAAGCAGATGGCAGCGGGCACGCTTTTCGTTGTAGCACCTGGGCTTTCACGCGTTCATAGAGCAGACTTGGGCCATTCTCTTTTGCGTGCATGTGCAGCACGCGCAGAGATGTGTGTCCGCGCCGAGCGCCTTTCGTGTGACTGTGAAAGCGCTTCCGTACTTTTACCTACTGCGGTGCGCGGAGCTCCCTCCTGCATAACGGTTTGTGTTTGGGCTGAATAGCTTTTTTAAAACCCTGAGGGCCCCGTAAGGTAGAACCGCCAATTCAGGGTCTTGTAACAATCGCATCCCAAAAAAGTAGTGTTCAGTCTTCCTGTGAGTCAAGGAGTACCACAGAAGAGATACAGTGATTCCCTGACGGTCGTGCGGTGATATTGATCACTTCGTCCGCTTGTAGCGTCTCTTACAAGAATGGGCTTCGCTCTAAGCGTGACGACTGTGACTTGATCGCCTGAGCGCATTCGCTCGTCAGCGAGCGCGTATTCATCGTCCATCGTGAGTGTAATCGTCTCGTTGCTTGTGTCGCGCGCTGTCACGTCCAGCATCGCGCTTGCGCTGTCCGTGCTTGCATTCACACTTGAGGTCTCTTCTAGGCGCTGGTTAGTAGACATGAGGATTTTGCGATCGACAATCCTTCCTGCTTGAGTTCACCTTCCAACAAGCAACCACTACCGCCTCCCGATACTACCCGACCATAGCCCGTCAATTGAAAGGGCTCTCCCAACTGAGGGGCGTGATTACTTATAGCAAAAGTAAGTGTAGCTAGCTAAACGATATAAAAAATCGTTATTTGGATTTTTACGTCAGCGAGCGAAGCTCAGTTTGTGTGTATTAATCTTTCATACGACTAGATACGTTCTTTGCGGAAAAGGAAATTGATATGCTGTTCAAATACGATGGTACGGGCAAGCGCTGGCTGATCGCGACAGTGTTTGCCGTTTTGCAGCTTCCTATCGCCACATCCGTCGCAGCCATTGAAAGCGACGAGCTTGCGTTTTCAATTCTGATAGACAAAGAACCGACTTCGGAAATCTACGACTTTGTGGATCAAGAGCAACTTAGTGCAGATCAAACGCCTTTAGGCGTTGTGGTTGTTAATACCGAGGTAATAGGTATTAGGTTGGGAATGGTACCAACGGTTGAAGACGACGATAGCGCCGGTAAGTTTATGCCGGCAACCGGTGCGCTAAGCCTGTTTGGAGATCAATTTACATTAATCTTCGGTGAGCCCATCATTGCTAAAACCACTTTCGATCCGAATTTTGACTTACGTAACTATCCCGCAATGCTCGAGGGTCGTGATGGCTACGCCAACTTTACTTTTAACACCGACCTCACAAGATTTGTCGCGACGATCGCGACAGACGACGGAGCTTACAAACTGATATCGGAAGAGAAAAGTGGTTCTTTCATGGAGGCCGCGGTTTTTTGGTCGCCAAGCACTAAGGATGGTCGTAGTGCGAACGTTCTTCATGCAGACAAAGAAATATCTACGAATTACACCGCAGCACAACTTGAGGCGGAGAATGCGCGCTATAACCTTATTTCCCACCTGTCCCCAAACAAGCATCGCTTTTTCCGAACCGGACAAAGCGTTTTCTTTCGTCTCGTTGGTGGAGATTTAGGGTTGTGGGACCTATCTGCAATTGAGGGTGCCTCTAGCGACGACATCTCACGTTACCTGGTGGAGCTAAGTGCGATCTCTGGTGCCGATGGTGATGAGTTGTTCAGCCATATCAACGTGCGTGGCTCTCAGGCTGAAGGTTACACTGTATATTTCAGCCAAGTTTTCCGAGGGGTGCCTATTCGCGCGCAAAATTTAATCCAGGTCGACGCTGTCACTGGGAAGGTCCGGGCGGTAATGGCTTCTATTTACCCCGTTAAATTCTTGGAAAATCTTGGCGGTGGTGTGATGCTGGATGAAACAGAAGCGAAAGCTCTTGCAGGACAGGCACTAGAGGACACTCTCGAAAGCCATGAGTTAGAAAAATTTGCGCTAGAGGACGTTCGTCCCGATATGTGGTTGGTGCAGGATGGGAAAGACTCACTCGTCATGGAGTTTTCATATCGAATGCCTACGGGTGGAACCATTCTGATTCGTAGTGATGGCGTTGTGACCTTTCGTGAGGATAAAAAGTTTGCAGTTGCAAATACTCTATTCAGAGACACCTGTCGGTTTGTGTCCAGTAGAACCCCAGAACTTTGCCCATCTGCTCAATCACCTCACGTTTACAGGGAAAACGCACCTAACACTAGACAGTGCCTAGGTGGATCTAACTGCAATGCGACGCATCGTTTGGTATTTGATGTCCTACGTGAGGCAATTGTTGAGTGGGCCGTTGGCAACGGCAGCAATTGCTGTGCGTCAGCGGGCGGCGGTGATAACCGAATTGGCGCTGTAATTGATACAGATCCTAACGTTTTTGGACCGTCTTACTCGAGTGACAATTCGGTTATCTACTTACCAGGCAACACATCATCTGATGAAGAAGTGATTGGGCATGAGTTCGGGCATGCTGCGGTTAGTGGAATTAACCAGCCTTTTTTTGTGACAAATGGGGGTGTTGGATTTGATATGCAAGAGGGTTTTGCAGACGCTCTTGCCGGTTTGATGTCATTACGGCGTGGATATGATTCTTCCTCACATGTTCTATTCAATCGCACCGCTACGGTTACCAATATCGATATGACTGTTCCTAGGAGGTTCTACGAAGCGTATGGGAATGCGAGCAGAGCGAGACAGGTGGTTGGAAATTTTTTTTATCGACTGAGTCAGCAGCCTGGAGTGAGCAGGAATCAGCAAAGCGAAGTAATATTTCGAGCTATTGCGTTCCTTTCTCCTACCGGGGGCCAGCTCGGAAGTAGCAGCTTTGATACAGATGATTTTATCGCTGCGGTCGAAGACGCTTCCTCGCACAACTCTAGTCTGGAGTCTGCGGTCGACACAGTCGTAAATCAGATGGATACCGACCCAATCAGTACGTTCAACATCATATTTAGGAATGCGACATGTTTGGGCGGTATAGGTAGCGTGGAATTAGGCGTGGGCTTCGCGTCGGGGGCGCCATTGTACTACCTCACCGCTAGCAACTCTAACGTATCAGGATTGAGTGATGATCCGTTTGATTGGTACAGCACAACAGTTAATCCGAATCAGTATTATCTATTTAATCGGCTACAAACCACGTACTACCGAGGTTTGGCATGTCGTGTTATTGGTCCCAATCCATTTGGGCCTGGTAACGCTTACGCTTGTAACTTTTCCGGTTCGACTGGGACGCGGATCAATAGCTGTATTTGATATAGCGACCAGCCCTAGGATCGATAACTAACCGTCCATAATTTTTGGGCGTTTTACTTGTAGGATAGGCTATCGGAGAGCTCAGGAAGCGACTTTATAAACAGCGCAGTCTTGCGTCTGCCACACGTTTCCTAGCTTAACCTGATCTTCGCAGATGAGCATAGAGAACACCGCGGGTTGCTCAGCTTATGCGGTTTTTTCGCCATAGTATTCAACAGAATCTGGTGTCTCATAACCCGGCTAGACAAGAAGGTGCGGCGACTGGCGTGTCAAACACTATTGCTGGGTCGAATGCCTCTGTGTTTATCGCAGTGCATCAGATGATTGTTTAAAGCAAAAATACTGCGAGAACTTGGAGCACGGCACTTGCAACAATGGAGGGTGGCTAAGTGAATTACAGCTCGCTAACACTGCTAGTGTCCTAAACATTCAGCGGTTCATTCCTAACTCGGTAGCCAACTACCTGAGCCTGTTGTGGGACCTGCTTTCGCCTTCGTATCGCTCGCGCTGGTACGTGGGTGGGCTAGTTTGTCGGTAAGCGTCCAGCAAACCCATCTTGTACCATCCGGGGACACCGGCTGAAGCGCGTTGATACTTGTGCTTGATAGCGCGGTCACTAATGATAATGTCCTCTATCTGAGTTGGATCATAATTAGAGGTGTTCTTATCGTACGTCTGCTTTGGAACAAATCTGACGCTGCTTATACGCTCAAGCTAACACACGTATCGACTGCGGAAATAACGTCGCGATCAATGCCCGAGCGTGTTGAAACCTAGCTTATGCGAGTTATTCTGTTGGGGTATCGCCTGAAGCGGCTCTAGCTTCCGGGCTGCGCGTGATCTCTCCAGCACTGAGAGCGTCAGGCGCGTTATCACAATAGTCTTTTGCCCATCTGTGCCACACAATTCGTGATGGTAGGGAAACCACGCCTTCACCTGACGTAGTTTCTCGTAGCGACAACCGACTGTTAGCTCGAACATAGCGGCCATGCAGACCCAAGGCCCATCTTTAAATCATCCCTCGCTTTACACGACCGTTATTGCGATTGTCACGTTCTTCTACATGGCGGGTGCCTCCGCTAACTCCGACGCCGAGCGCGAGGTCCTCGCACGTTTGGTTCATGAAATTGCGATTCTCGAGCCACTTGTTAGTGAAGCTGAGTCTCAAGCAAACTCTGACACGTGTATTCGTTTTCGCTACGCGTGGCTAAGGGAAGATCTCAAAAAAATACGTTCCGGCATTCAGGATCATATCGATGCGCCGCGCAACGAGCCGCGGATCGGTCCGCCATTGCGGGGTGACTACCGTCAGTGATGAACGTCGATGAGTCCCGCACAGATAGCGGCGTTTCAGGCCGGTTCCGGTGTTATACCCGCGGTACTGCTGACAAGCATCGCGAGCATTACGCTCGTAGTGGCGCTTGTATGGGTCATGTGGGTAACCCTCGGCAGTTTTCGTGCGTGGCACGACGGTCAAATCCCCCTGTTCGACCTCATCTGGGCTGCACTGCGAGCCAGCATTGTCCTGATGGTGTTGGGTTTCTATTTGCGGTGAACGGCTTGCCATAGCCGAGGTTAGAGCCGGGCAAGGCCAGGAATTTACTGTTTAAGGGTAACCCCCAACCACGTCGGAGAAACGACAATGTTCATGTTTTTACATCGAAGCAATAAACCAAAGGCATTAACCTCGCTGGGCACGTTGGGTCTGCTTACAGCGCCCTCCGTATGGGCGGTACTGCCAACACCCGTAGCTCCCAGTACAGCGCCCCCCGCGGGTGATTGGATCGGTCTGATTGAAGGCTACATCAAAGATGGCGGTCTGGTTCTGGGTCTCGCGATCGCAGTCTTAGGCTTTCTTTGGGTGGCATACCTCGCGTTCGCTAAGTTCAACGAAGCACGCCAGGGTAAGGCGGAGTGGGCCGAGGTCGGGGTACTCGGCATCGTCGGCGCGATCGTATTGATCTTCGCGAGCTTTCTGCTCACTGAAGCCGCCGGCGTTATCTAAGCCCGTATGGCAGCGCGTGACGACATACTCGCTGAACGCTTAAACGCAGAACCCGCGATCTTCAAGGGCTGCTCTTCAAGCGAACTCGGGGTTATCGTGGGCGTGTCCGCCTTGGTGTGGTTGCCGGTCAGTCTAATGCTTGCCGGCATTGCAGGTGCGGTCACCATGGGGTTTGGCCTGGCCGGTATCGGTGTGGTCGCCACGGTGCTTTTGACAGCCAGCCTGCTACAGCGCCTAAAACGGAATCGTCCTGACGGCTACTATCAGCAGCGCATGGTGATCTGGTTCGATGGCCATGGCATCAAGCGCTCGCCATTCGTTCGACGAAGCGGTGCATGGGATATCGGCAGGACAGTGCATGCGTCGTTACCGCAACGAAATCGATAACGTGCGTGCGCACCTGCGTTCGCTGTGGGCGGTGATCGCCATCCAGGTCGTGATCATCACAGGACTCTGGGCGGGCTGGGCGCGGGCTCCCGATCGCCTAACAGTGCATATCCCCCCCGATCTTCGCTCTGGTGCGGTGCTGTCCGTCAGCGATATTTCACCCGCCAACGTCTACGCCTTCTCTTTTTATATTTTTCAGCAGCTCAACCGCTGGTCGCAAGACGGCGCCAAGGACTACGGCCACGCCATTTTTCGAGTAGCGCCTTACCTCACGCCACGGTTTAGGGCTGAACTTATTAGCGACCTCGAACAAAAGGGTCGTCAGGGCGAGCTCGCGTATCGCGTCCGGGGTGTACAAGAAGTGCCTGGGGAGGGCTACGAAGAAAGGCGCGTCGATGTTATTGATGATGGGGCCTGGGTGGTATGGCTCGATCTAGACCTGCAGGAGTCGGTCAAGGGTATGACCGTGAAACACACCGCGATTCGCTATCCGCTGCGGGTTGTTCGCTACGCCGTTGACCTAGAAGCCAATCCCTGGGGTTTGGCGCTTGATGGTTTTCACGGTGACGGGCCTCGCCGACTTCACGAACACGATAAACAGGGCGAGGAGGGCGTCTAATGACCCGCAAACGTCTCTATAGGCAACCTACAGTCGACTCAGGCTACGGGATGTTCATTGTCGTTTTGTTTGGATTGCTAGGAGCGCTTAATGCAAGTGCCGATCAACCACCTGAACGCATTGCCTGGCGCAAGGTGCCGATCACCATTTCCTTATCGGTGGGCGCGGAGCGACTCGTGTCCTTTCCCGAGACGGTGAAGGTTGGGCTTCCTCCGCACTTGCAGACCAGTGTCAGGGTGCAAAGCATCGCTGGCACACTGTACCTGCTGGCTCGTGAGCCTTTCGATGCGACCCGTGTCATCGTCAGTGCTCTTGATGATACGCAAATCTATGTTTTGGACCTATCGGCAACCGAAGCAGATTTAGAAGACGACGTCGAACAAACGTCGGTCATGATCTATCGACCGGATGAAACGGAGGCATCGGATGTTGCCTCGTCCAATAACGGTTTAGCAGAGTACGGCTATGTATCATTGACCCGTTTCGCGGCGCAGCAATTGTATGCTCCCGCGCGGCTGCTCAATCCGCTCGTGGGCGTTGTACGCGCCCCGATTACCCGTGAGACCGTTGCCTTGGTTCGTGGCGGCGCTGTTGTTGCAGAACCGCTCATCGCTTGGCGCGCAGGTCCTCTTCACCTGACGGCCGTAAAAGTAACCAATCAGACAGCGAATCCGCTAACGCTCGATCCACGCACACTGCGTGGACAGTGGTTGAGCGCAACTTTTCAGCACAATCGGCTACTGGGTTCGGGCAGCGAGGCAGACCGGACGGTCGTGTACTTGATCTCCGATCGGCCCTTCGCCGACGCGTTTTAGGACGATATCGTGCCCACTGTCAGAGCCAACCGCCTTTTGCCCATTTTTGGTGCCGCATCGCTCCTGCTATTGACGGTCGTGACGCTGAAATCCTGTGGGACGGAAACGAGCACAGGCCTGTCGATGGACAAAGTTCCCATTGCGCCGGCACCCGACGCTGATACGCCGGCCGATACCATCAAGACGCTGACGGCGAACGTCGCAGGAATGACCGCCGAGGTCGAGGCGCTGCGCCGCGAGAACGCAGGATTAGCACGCGATAATAAAACCTTCATCAATAGTCGCACGCAGATTGAGCAGAACGTGACTACTCAGTTGCGCCGAGAACTGCTGTCTCGCGAAAAGGATGCCGATAACCGGGACCGCATCGATTCTGGTGTGTTGGCGTCGCTCACAAGTCGCATTGATGGGCTTGCTGCATCGATTGAGCAGGTGCAGCCCGGTAGCCGGAATGATTTCCCAGTCGGGTTTGGTTTCGACGGTATGAGTGATGGCCGGAGCCCGTCTACAGAGCTGCTATGGATTGAGCCTTTGGGCAGCAGAAACACAATGGCCACCCACTCCGGCAGTCTCGATCGCGCTGATCAGGCAATGGACGGCTATCTGGGGCGGGCCACCACGCAGACTCGCCAGGTCACCGCTGATGCACGGACGCAGGTTGCGGTGCTGCAAGCCAAGCCCGCCTACACCGTTCCGCGCAACGCCACATTGATCGGCTCTACGGCGATGACCGCCATGATCGGCCGCATACCCGTTCAGGGGCAGGTACGTGACCCCATGCCTTTTAAGGTGATCACCGGCCCGGAAAACCTCGCAGCGAATGGGCTGAGCGTGCCGGGTGTACAAGGCATGATCTGGAGCGGTACCGCCGTCGGCGACTGGACGCTCTCCTGTGTCACCGGACGGCTTGAGTCGGTCACGTTCGTTTTTGATGACGGTACTATCCGCACGCTCTCCAGCGATGATCGCAGTATGCAAGCGAGCGGGCAGGGCGGGCGTGACTTGTCATTGGGGTGGGTGTCCGATGCCCAAGGCGTGCCTTGCATTAGCGGTGATCGTAAATCCAATGCAGCAGCGTTTTTAAGTCAACGCATCGGTGTTCAGGCCATACAGGCGGCGGCCGATGCGGCGGCGGCATCGCAGACGACCTCAGTGATCGGCAACGCCGGAAACATCACGGATAGCGTGACGGGTGATGTTGGACGGTTTGTTCTGGGCCGAACAGCCAGTGGCGGCAGTGAGGAAATCGCGAAGTGGTTGATCGAACGCCAGTCCCAAAACTTCGACGCTGTGTTTGTACCGGCGGGTACCACGCTCGCTATTCACGTTGATCGTGAGCTCGCCATCGATTTTGATTACCAAGGCAGGAAACTTGACCATGCACTCGCTACCCCATTCACCCGCTACTCTCGCCTGGATTAGTCTCGCGGCGGCTTTCATTCTGCTAAGTGGCTGTACCAGCACCAAGGACACGGTGCTGCCCCAGAACGGACCGTCCATGAAGGCGATTTACGACGCGCACTTTACGGGCATGGGCGCTGATGACCCGACGCAGGTAAAACACGCCCTCGGCGGGCGTCCCATCGGAAATGCCGAGGCGGATCTCGCGGGTTATTCGCGCACAGCGCACACTGAACTCGACACGCTGTTTCCGCGGCTCCCCAATCCGACTCTGGTTATGTACATTTTTCCGCACCTCGCGGGGACACAGCGTACGCCAGTGCCGGGCTACGCCACGACCTTCACGCTCTATGAGCGAGTCGAGTACGCGCTCCCGGGCGAAGTATCGAGCGAGACCCCCAGCGGGCAGCGCTGAGGATGTCGAGACGCGAAAAGCCTAGCCGGACAAACTCGTCGACATCCTCGTCCCAGTCTGCAGCATTTTCGCCGTGCCCGTGCCCGCTCACGACGCAGGATGTCAACGATCTGTACGATCGTCCGCCCTCGTTTACCGATTATTTGCCGTGGGTCGAGTACCTTCCCGAGAGTCAAAGCTTTTTGCTGGAAGACGGAATCAGCGTCGGCGCACTGTTTGAGCTCACCCCAGTGGGGACTGAGGCGCGTACACCCGCTTTTATGGAAACACTGCGCGACGCGATTCAAACCGCGATCACCGAAGCCATTCCTGAGTGTAGTGATACGCCGTGGATACTACAGCTGTATGTGCAGGATGAGCCGAGTCTGTCGGGCTTTGTGCGCGACGTGGAGGATTACCTACCCGCACACGTAAATAACAGAGCGTACACGCGCGAGTACCTTGAACTCTTTAAAACGCATTGCGCACGTATCAGTCGGGCGGGCGGTCTATTCGAAGACACCGCTCTGACCGGTACGAGTTGGCGGGGGCAGATGCGCCGCGTACGCGCGGTGCTTTACCGGCGTTTAAATGCCCGTGGCCGAATGCCCGGCGCACTGGAAGTCGAGGCCGAGCTGAGTGACGTGGCCACCCAATTGACGGCGGCGTTGGGCGCCGCAAACATTCAGTGCCGATGCGGAAGCGGGGCGGACTTGTATCGCTGGCTACTGCCGTGGTTCAACCCGCGACCCGGGTGTGTCGATGGAGATGTCGAGCAGTTGCGTAAGGTCGCGCCGTACCCTGACGATGACACCTTACCTTTTGGGGCAGACTTTGCGGAATCACTGACCCTCGCGTCTCCGCGGTCTGATAACGCGACCGGTACTTGGTGGTTCGACGGATTGCCCCATACAGTGGTGACCATACAGGGCCTGCGCCGGGCGCCGGACATCGGTCACATGACGGCAGAGCGTGCCGCGGGCGATCATGTTTTTTCACTTTTTGACCGACTTCCTGAGCACACGGTGATGGCGCTGACGATCACCGTAAAACCACAGGACCAAATGCGTAATCAGGTGGGCCTGGTAAGACGGGCCGCTGCGGGGGATTCCGCCGAGGCGGAGCTGACCCGGGAAGATGCCAGCGCCGTCGAGCGCGAGATGGCGTCTGGCAACAAGCTGTACCCGATGCAACTGGCGTTCTATGTGCGCGGCCAAGATATGGGGTCTCTTCAAAAGAACGTCAATCAGCTCAATGCCTTGTTACTGCCGAATGCCCTGCAGCCCATTACACGCGAGGCCGACCTTCTGGCACTGGACAGTTATCTTCGTAACCTGCCGATGGCGTATGACACCCGGCTTGATCGAACGTCCCGCCGCTCGCGACTCGTCTTTTCAAAACATATCGCCAACCTGCTGCCGGTCTATGGCCGGTCTCGCGGTACCGGCAACCCCGGCTTTGTTTTTTTTAATCGCGGGGCTGAACCACTGGTCTTCGATCCCCTGCACAGCGCTGATCGTAAGAAAAACGCGCATATGCTGATTTTGGGCCCCACGGGCGCCGGCAAGTCGGCTTTGCTGGTGTATTTGCTCCAGCAGATGGCCGCGGTCCACCGACCACGTATGTTCATCATCGAGGCCGGCGGGTCATTTTCACTGCTTGGACAGCACTTTGCCGGTCACGGACTCACTGTTAATCAAGTCAGCCTAAACCCTGGCGCCGACGTAAGCCTGCCGCCCTTTGGTGATGCCCTGCGGTTATTGGAAAAAGATAAGCGAGTCCGGTTGATCACAGATGAAAGCGCATTGGCGGACACAGGAGAAGAGGATGATGAAACTGACGGCGCTGGGCGTGACATCCTTGGCGAGATGGAGATCGCTGCCCGTATCATGATCACTGGGGGCGATGAGCGAGAAGACGCTCGCATGACTAGGGCTGATCGGCTAGTGATCCGCAACGCCATTTTGCTGGCTGCAAAGTCCGTCAATGATGCAGGCCGTGATCAGGTGCTAACGCGCGATGTCGTCGCCGCACTCAACGGCATCGGCCGTGACCCAGCGCTGCCCGAGTATCGGCGCAACCGCGCGCTGGAGATGAGTGACGGCATGGCGCTCTTTTGTTCTGGTCTGGCGGGTGATTTCTTTGATCGGCCCGGTACGCCATGGCCCGAAGCAGACGTCACCATTCTTGAAATGGGGATCCTGGCGCGCGAGGGTTATGAAGATCAGCTAACGGTTGCGTACATTTCCATGATGAGCCATATCAATGCGCTGGTGGAGCGACATCAGAATGATGCCCGACCCACGCTAGTGGTTACCGATGAAGGCCATATCATCACCACGAATCCACTGCTGGCCCGCTACGTTGTCAAAATCACCAAGATGTGGCGCAAGCTCGGTGCCTGGTTCTGGATAGCGACGCAGAATCTTGAGGATTTTCCGGACGCGAGCCGCAAGATGCTGAACATGATGGAATGGTGGCTCTGCCTCGTGATGCCCAAGGAAGAGGTTGAGCAGATCGCCCGATTTAAAGACCTCAACGCCGAGCAACGCAGCCTACTTCTATCTGCCCGTAAAGAGCCTGGCAAATATGTGGAAGGCGTTGTGTTGTCCGATAATCTCGAAGCACTGTTTCGCAGCGTGCCGCCCCCACTGGCGCTAGCACTCGCGATGACAGAAAAACATGAAAAAGCCGAGCGCGCGCACATCATGCGCGAGCGCGGCTGCACCGAACTGGAAGCGGTTCATGTCGTCGCGGAGCGCATTGCGGCCGACCGAGGCGGGTGAGGCACGACGAGCGGACGTAAACCCCATCACCCTTGGGTGGGCTTTACGCTGTCATACGCAGTCCGGCATAGAGATCATAGGGGTAACGATTGCTCGGCGCGCCACGTATGACCCAAACACTCAAAAGGCACACGGACACCGTTAGGTGGCTGGCCATCGCCGCGATTGGCGTTATGGCGCAAGCGGTATGCGCGGATGCTCCTGAGATGCAGTCAATCGAAGTCTTTACGACCTCTGATCGCCCCGTTATCGGGATTGATCATGCGCTTAGCGAGGCAACCAACGTCACTGTCTACCTGGTCGATGGTCTAGAGCGCTTTGAAGCGCAGTTGTCGAGCAGATTACCGCGGCATCCAACACAAGCCCGGTCGGAAGCACTTCGTCGAATTCAGCAGTTAACTGCCGGCAATATGGTGCAGGCTCGGCAAGCCGCTGTTGGTTTGGCCGAGGCCATGCAGTACGGCATTGATCGATACCCGGCAATCGTTTTCGATGGTCACGCCGTTGTTTATGGCGCGAAGGACTTCGCCGAGGCGCTGGAGCGATACTATGCGTGGCGGCGGGTGCCCGCACGATGAAGTCCCCGTCGCCGAAACGCTACTGCACCCAGCTGCACCGACGCCTGGTGCTTGTTCTAGTCACGCTGATCGGGACGCACATCACAAGCCACGCAGCGACCATGACCACCGCCGAAATCATTTCGCAGACAACGACGGGAGCGCTAGGATGCACGCGCTGGATGCCGGTTGGCGCATGTTTCTGGTTGCGCTGTTCTTGGACAGGCTGCTCTATTGAGACGTCACTCAAGGTCGGACACTACAATCCTGATCTGGTGGTCAGCGCCTATAACGACCTTGGCAACAACCCCTGGGTTGCGATTCGGGCTGCGCTGGGATTAGCCCAGCGAACGGCCGCACAAGGCGTGTTGGGTTCGTTGTTACCGATTCCTGTGGGTAGTGCCGGTAATCGTACGGAGGGCGCGGGTGGCCCACGGGATCACCGCAACCTCGTGTTCCGAGAGACCGACGCGATCGGGCACCCGATAACCTCACTCACGGGCGCGACGACGGGTCTGCTGTGCGCATCGCAGACCACGGCGTTCGTACCGTATTTTCAGTCAGCACTGGATGCGCTCGCTTGGCGACAAGAAATCCCAGAGATTTTTTATGCCGCTAGCTGGGTGCCGGGTCTTCGGGAAATCGGCAGCTGGCCGTTGCAAACCTGGGGAAGCGTGCATCCTCGAACGGGCTGGACCACGCAGGCCGAAGAACCCAAGGCCGCAGCGATCAACGCGCAGCGGGCGGCTGACATTGTCACGCGCGCAAGCCAGCCGCACGTTTACCTACCATTGTCGGCTTCGTCCTACGTCAGCAATTACCACACGAGCATCGTCGACAACTGGGTTGAGAATGAGGACGGTGAGCCCGTCAACCAGTGGGAGCCCTCGTTTTCTGGGCAGCGGGTATGGCCGGCAGGCCCTATCCGTGAAAAGGATGCCCGCACGGGTATGTGGCAAATGCTCGCACCCAGGGCCGAAAGTACGTGCAACGTCTTTGGCGTCAATGATCTCGCGAGCGTCTCGGGATGGGGCGGCGGAAAAGTCGATGGGGCAGGGGATTACGTTTGGAACTTATGGCGTCCGTATCAATGCTGCCGCCGCCGAGGTCAGGTCTTTCTGCACAGCATCAACTGGATGGCGTATCCGCCGTGAGAGGCCTCTATCAAATCATTGCTAAGCTTCCCGCTCAGTCGTTGTTTTTAGCGGTACTGAGCATATCCCCAACGTACGGAGCGCAAGGCCCAACGGAAGACAGCTTTTGGTACTACCAAATCGGCGGCGCCCAACCGATATCAGCGCCGGCCAACCCCTCAGTCGTATCCGTCACCCTGGGCGGCTCCGCGCAACTGGGCTTGGGTTATAGCTGTGCCAAGTTCGATCCCGTCGCCGCAGTGACCCATACCCTGAACAACATCAAATCCGGTGCTGATGACATGATGAATGCCATGACGGCGGCAGCATCCTCCGCCATTGCCGCGCTACCCGCGCTGATTCTTCAGCGGGCAAACCCCGGACTTTACGATCTTTTTCAGAATGCGCTTTTAAAAGCCGAAGAGACGGTGCGGCTAGCCACCAAGAGCTGTGAGCAGATGGAGGCGGAGATTGCGCAAGGCAAAAACCCCTACGCCGATCTTGTCGTGCTCTCCAAGGGTAACGACTGGAAGGTACAAATGGGTATCGGCGGCAACGATGCGGTTGCTGCCAAAGACGCGGTGGAGGCCTCGAATGGCGATAACGGTGTGCCCTGGATCGGTGGTCCGGCCGGCGGTGCCGGACAGCCGGAGCTGCGTTTTACGGGCGATATCGTCGAAGCGGGTTACAACATCACGATGAATCGGCCCACTACCGAGACTGCAGCGGTACCTTCGGCTTCAGCAACTCGGCTTTCTGACATCTGGTCGACACCGGCAGCCGCAAGAGACTGGGTAGTCGATGTTGTGGGTGAGAATATTGTTACTACCTGCGATACCTGCCGGAAAGACAGTATCCCCGGAACGGGTCTGCTGCCACAGCTCTACCGAGAGTCCGCATTGATAACGACGGAACTCGCAAGCTTGGTCAGCGGCGCTACGCCGCCCACGCTTGCCAACCTGGAAATGATCACGGCGCCCGGCGTAGCCGTTACGCGCCAGGTCATTGAGGCGATTCGTGGAATGCCAAACACCGAGCAGGGGCTCATCATTGGCCGGTTAGTGTCTGAGATCAGTACCGGGCGTACGATAGAAAAAGCGCTGCTTGCCCGAAGAATGCTGCTTTCGGGCCGCCAGGTGCCGGAAGTGTATGCGACCGAGGTGGCGCGAGAGCATGCCGACACAGCTATCGCCGAGCTCGATAATGGGATCGAAAGCCTATTGTTCGAAACACGCGTGCGGCGTGAAGTCGTGTCCGACACGGTGAAGGTGTTGCTAGAGCGAGCAGCTGTCCGGCGGCGTGCATCAATGAACGTGCCCGAGGGCGGTCCTATTGATCCTCGGCCCCTCAGTAACGGCCGTGTTCAGTAGTAACAAACCCTTACATCGCCGCTGGTTCGTGCTGCTTTCACTGATCGCGGCGATCGGCATGATTACGATTGGCCTTGTTCTTTGGAAGGCAGTTGGTCTTAGCTCGTTATCGAGCGTGGCAGACCGAGTCGCCGACGCTAAACCTGTTTTAAGCGGCCTGCGCTTTATTTTTATAGCCGTACTAGCGATTAGCTGGTCGCAGTTACCGGCATTTTGGGGAATAACCGGCCATGATCATGGTATTGAGCCTGGTCATTGGATGGCGTTGCGCTGGCGGGTCGTCGGTTGGCTAATCACTGTTGAACTGGTCCTCGGTCAAAACATACTTTGAGGTCGGTCGGAATTCGTGGAGTCCATCGGATCGTTTATCTTTACGATCTGGAGGACAACGATGGAAAGAATCCCCAAGGCATCTTACACGCCGGAGTTCCGGGCTGAGGCCGTGAAGCTGGTTGAGTCGACCGGCATGTCGGTGGCGAAGGCGGCAGAGCGGCTGTCGATCCCCAAGAGCAGTCTCAGTAACTGGGTGCGTGCAGCCCGGGCAGGAAAGCTGAAGCAGGTGGGTGAGCATCAGCGCGCACCCACAGAGCTTGAGATGGAGCTGGCCCGTGCCCGGCGTGAGCTCGCTGAGGTCAAGCAGGAGCGCGATCTGCTAAAAAAGTTTGCGGCGTACTTCGCGAAGGAATCCCGGTGAGGTACGCGCAGATTCACCGGCTACGGCACGAGCACTCTGTCGCCGCGATGTGCCGTCTGCTGGACGTATCCGAGAGCGGCTACTACGCCTGGCGCAAGCGGCCGCCGTCACCACGGTCGAAGGCGAACGCGCGTTTGACGCTGGAGATCAAGGCGGCTCACGAGCGCACGCGCAGGACGTATGGTCCCGAGCGACTTCAGTCCGATCTTGCCGACAACGGTATTCGTGTCGGCGTACACCGCATCAAGCGTATTCGCCGCGAGCAGGGCCTTCGCTGCAAGCAGAAGCGGCGGTTCCGTGTGACCACGGACTCGAAGCACAGGCTGCCTGTGGCGCCGAACCGGCTTGCCAGACAGTTCTCCGTCGATGTGCCGAACAAGGTGTGGCTGACGGATCTCACCTACGTCGACACCGCCGAGGGCTGGCTGTACCTGGCAGGCATCAAAGACCTGTTCAACGGGGAGCTTGTCGGATACGCGATGTCGGAACGGATGACGGTTAACCTGACGGAGACGGCACTGCGCCGTGCGATCGATGTCAGGCAACCAGGTCCTGGGCTTCTTCATCATTCCGATCGCGGCAGTCAGTACTGTGCGAGGAGCTATCAGCAGCTGCTACGGCAGCACCAGATGCTGTCGTCCATGAGCCGCAAAGGAAACTGTTGGGACAACGCGCCGATGGAGAGCGTTTGGGGAATCCTGAAGTCGGAGCTCATTCACCATGAACGCTTTGAGACGCGTGCGCAGGCGAGAGCAGCGATCCGGGAGTATATTGAGATCTTCTACAACCGGACTCGGAAACAAGCGCGCCTCGGTTACCTATCCCCGGTACAGTACGCTACGCAGCACCGCCACAGTCAGGTGGCATATTGAGCCGGTGGACTCTACGAAAACCGACCGACCCCACTTAGTCAGTTTCAAGCTGTGATCTCGGGCGACAGTACGTGAGTGTCGACAGCTATCTAGAGCTGTTCACGACCTTGTTCGGTTGGGCCTTCTACGGCGTGCTGTGGGACGTACTTGTCGGCACCGGGATTGTCTATTTGCCGTTTCTGGGGATCCTGATCGATAACTGGCGTGAACCTGCGGAGGGCGGCGAGTTCGGTACGGTCACGGGCCTCTCTCCTTGCGACGTATGGAGATAGAACTGTTCCTCGCGCTGTTTGTCGTCGTACTGGCGGGGCAGCCGGCGGCGCTGACACCGCTTAATGCCGGCACCCTGAGCTACGACCCACACCCTACGCTGGTTGCTCCGACGCCTGGGACTGCGACAGTCGCTGCGCCAGAAAGTACCTACGGTGTAACCGGATTCACCGGGTCACCCGCGACCGTCAACATTCCAGTGTGGTGGTATGCCGTGTTGGCGATGAGTTCGGGATTTACTCACGCGGTGGTCGAGGGATTGCCCACGGCCAGCGACCTGCGGACCTACGAGCAACAGGCGCGACTTGCCACAATCGCCGACCCGCGCCTTCGTCAGGAGGTTAGCGACTTCTTCAGTGAGTGCTATGTCCCTGCGCGATCGAAATATCAGGCAGAAAGGCCAGCAATACCGTCGGTGGCCGCAATTCTCACTAACTATGGGAATGATGACCCCGACTGGATGGGCTCGCACGTTTATCGCAAGACGCCCGGCTATTACGACACTCAGCGTCCGTCGAGACAGATATCTGGTTGGGCCTACGATCCAGTCCGCGACACCGAGTACGACCCTGCCTCGCCGCCCACCTGGGGAAAGCCTGTATGCAAGCAGTGGTGGGAAGACAATACCCAAGGCCTTCGCCTGAAGTTGATCGACGAGGCCGATGCGACTTCGGCCGGCTTATCCGGTCTTGTGGTCGCCGTAGCTCCGACGCTGGCAAGCGAACAACAGGAAGATGCCGTGGTACGAGCTGTGCTGGCCAGTGCGCCGCCGTCGTGGTCAAGCAATGAGCTTGTTGCGCGTAATACGACGAGTACCGCCTGGTTCGGCTCCGTCCAGAACATGATCAAGGGCGGTTTAGCCGGGGGAGGGGTGGTGACTGCTTCGGCGCTCTTCTCAGTAACCATGACCGCTGTCCTGCAGTCGCTGCCGATGGTTCAGGCGTTGATGTTGCTCGGCATTTACGCCTTGCTACCGATGATAGTAGTGCTGTCCCGCTACTCGCTATCAATGATGGTCGTGGGTGCCATGGCAATCTGCACGGTCAAGTTCTGGAGCGTGCTGTGGTATTTGGCCCTGTGGGTGGATCAGAACCTGATTTTGTCGATGTACCCAGACGCGAACACCTTCCTTCAGATCTTCGCTAACCCCGGCGAACACGATGCAAAGCGCATGCTGCTCAACATGATCACCACAAGCCTGTATTTAGGGTTGCCATTGTTGTGGAGCGGAATGATGGCGTGGGCGGGGGTACAAGTGGGCAGGTCGATCGAATCTGCATCGAATCCCATTAAGGCTCCCGCGCAGGATGCGGGAAACCAGGGAGGAAGTATCGGTAAGATGGCGCTAACAAAAGGGAAGGCACGTTAGTCTCTTTCGTACCAGCCGGCAGCATCGGTACCGTCGTCTAGTTCGCCGGTTCGGTAATTTAACTCGCCACCGCGCACCGCGCTGCTCAGGGCGTCTTGCCCAAGTGTGGACTCTGGTACGCTGGCGAGCAGCGCGAGACCCTCACGTAGCAGGTCAAAGCCTAGGCGAATGACGGTTAATGTGCCGACTAGCGTATTCCTGATGACTTGGTTCATGGCCGCTCCAAAACGCAGGCGCTTGAAAGGGATCGATCTTTATTAAGCCATGTCGGAGTATCGAGAACAACTCTGCATTATTGTCTGATCTGGAGTGAAGCTTGCGCCGGCAGAAGGTGCGTTCTGGCGGCGTCAACTGAAAAATAACGCTATCGTATCGATAGGTATAAAAATTCCATTCAGCGGTTGTTTCATGTACCCCCAATAGCGCCCCCGGGAGCACAAGGGACGTCGCTGGCACTGCCTTTCAGGCATACCAAGGGTATTAGCGCACGCCGCGTCCAGTGAACTTAATTGCATCGTAGGGCGGCCTCAATATAAGGGTAACGGGCTCCTGACCCTACACCTACCCTAGTTCGTGGCTGATACTCTGGATAGTAATTGCTGATTTTAAAGCTTCGCTGTGCATTCCCGGGGGGTACAAAGATGTATTATGTGTCCGAAAATTCTATAAAATTCAGCTTGTTGGAACCTGCCACCCAGGTTCTAGGTCTAGCTTTGGGGCCAGTTATAACGAATGAGTCAATCTTCAAATCTAAAATCCACGCTCTGGGAGGCCGCCAATACCCTCCGCGGCTCTGCAGTTGACCGGACAGACTGGAAGGGCTACATCCTACCACTCCTATTCTTCAAGCGAATTAGCGACTGCTGGGACGAAGAGACTGCCGAGGCATCTGAGCTTTTCGGAGACCCCGACCCCAGTCTCTATCAAGAAATGCATCGTTTCCAGGTCCCCGAGGGGTGTCACTGGAACGACGTTCGCGGCACCGCTCAGAATGTCGGAGCCGCCCTCAAACACGCCATGCAGGAGATCGAGCGCGCCAACCCCGACACGCTCTACCGCATCTTCGGTGCCGCCGACTGGGGCAACAAGGAGAAGTTCACCGACGAGCTCCTCAAGGACCTGATCGAGGGTTTCTCTTCGATAAAACTCGGCAATAACTCTGTAGACACCGACATCCTCGGTGATGCCTACGAGCACCTCGTCGGCAAGTTCGCCGACGTCAACCGACGCAACAAGGCCGGAGAATTCTACACGCCCCGTAGCGTGGTTCGCATGATGGTCGAGATCCTCGACCCCAAAGAAGGCGAGTCGATCTACGACCCTGCCTGCGGCACCGGCGGCATGCTGCTCGCCGCCATCGACCATGTGAAGAGAAACGGCGGCGATCCGCGCACTTTCTTCGGCAAGATCTACGGCCAGGAGAAGAACCTCACGACCTCCTCGGTCGCCCGGATGAACCTCGTCCTCCATGGCATCGAGGACTTTCAGGTCGCACGCGAGGACACTCTCCGCGATCCCGCCTTCACCGACGGTGCTGGCGGCCTCGCTACCTTCGACTGCGTGATCGCCAATCCACCGTTCTCGCTCAAGGAATGGGGACGCGAGGTCTGGGAGAACGACCCCTGGGGCCGAGCGCAGTACGGCATGCCCCCGGACAGCTACGGTGATTACGCCTTCGTCCAGCACATGATCGCATCGATGGCCCAGGGCAGAGGCAGCCGAATGGCCGTTGTCCTCCCGCAGGGCGCGCTCTTTCGCAAGAGCGCCGAAGGCAAGATTCGCGAAGTCTTGCTCAGGGAGGACCTGATCGAAGCTGTCATAGGCCTCGCGCCGAACCTCTTCTACGGCACTGGTCTCGCCGGCTGCGTCGTGATCCTCCGCCGCAAGAAGCCCGCCGAGCGAAAGAATAAGGTGCTCATCATCGACGCTTCGAGCCTCTTCCGAAAGGGCCGCGCCCAGAACTTCCTCGACTCGAAGCACGGCGAGCAGATCGTCAAGTGGTTCCAGGCCTTTGAGGATGTCGAGGACCGCGCGAAAGTCGTCGCTGTCGATGAGATTAAGGACGAAGGCTGGACGCTCAACATCTCCCGCTACGTCCTGCCGCCAATCGGCGAGGACATTCCGCTACTGCCCGAGGCCGTCGCTGCGTTCAAGGAAGCACTCACCGAAGCGCGCTCCGCCGAAGACCATCTTCGGAACGTTCTCAATGACGGTGGTTGGATCTGATGTTTTCCGTTAGCTTCGGCAGCGAAAGGCGTGAAGCCAAGATCCGCAAAATCGGCGAGAAAGATCCGACAACGGCAGTCATTATTGCTGCTGTTCCTTTTGAGTGGATGCTTAAACGGACGATATTGAAACTTGGTCAATCTCCAACTAGCGCCCTTCGTGAGCAGCTTGAACAGGTTTACTCGATAAGTGATCGAGGTAACCGCGAGGGTTATCTTTCAATTTGGAGGAGAGAGGTCCAGCCACGATTCAGGCAAGCCGCACTTGGGACGGTTCTCGGCAAGCTAACCTCGATTAAAGACAACGCTATGGCAGTACGTGGTCGAGTTGTACATGGCAATGGGACCGTTAGCGATGGAAAAGCTCACGAGGCGATTGAGTTATTTCTAACCAGCGGAGAGAAGCTACGCGAATTCACCCTAAAGAATGGTGACGATTTGGATTCACGCCTCAAAACACGAATAAAGGAACGGAGCGATTGATGAGCCACCACCTCTTACAGAAGGAGCTCGAGTCCTACCTCTGGGACGCTGCCACGTTGCTGCGCGGACTGATTGATGCCAGCGACTACAGCAGTACATCTTCCCGCTGCTCTTCTTCAAGCGTCTCTCGGATGTCTGGGATGAGGACTACCGCGAAGCCTTCGAGGACTCCCAGGACGAAGGCTATGCGACAGCCACCGCCAACGACCGTTTCACGATTCCCGAAGGCGCTCATTGGAAAGGCGCCCGCAATGCCTCACGCGATGTCGGCCGGGCCCTGCTGAACGCCTACCAGGCCATCGAGGCCGCCAACCCGCAGCGGCTGGAGGGCGTCTTCGGCAACGCCGCCTGGACCGACAAGGCCCAGATGCCTGACGAGACGCTCAAAAACCTTATCGAGCATTTCTCAAAGCACACGCTGAGCCTCGCCAATGTGCCCGAGGATGAGCTCGGCAACGGCTACGAGTACCTCATCAAGCAGTTCGCCGACGACAGCGGCCACACTGCGCAGGAGTTCTACACCAACCGTACGCTCGTGCACCTGATGGCGCAGATGCTCGAGCCCAAGGCGGGCGAGATCATCTACGACCCGACCTGCGGCACCGGCGGCATGCTCATTTCCTGCCTGGCCGAGGTGAAACGTACCAGCGGCGATACCCGCACCATGGGCCTCTACGGGCAGGAGCTCATCAACATTACCGCGGCCATCGCTCGCATGAACCTGGTGCTGCATGGCGTGTCCGATTTCGACATCCGCAGCGGCAACACGCTGCACGAACCGGCTCTGATCGAGGGCGATCGGCTCAAGACCTTCGATGTAGTCCTCGCCAATCCGCCGTACTCCATCAAGAAGTGGAATCGCGTAGCCTGGCAGAGCGATCAATGGGGCCGCAACTTCCTCGGCACGCCGCCGCAGGGCCGCGCCGACTACGCCTTCTTCCAGCACATCCTGAAGAGCATGGACCCCCAGACAGGGCGCTGCGCGATTCTCTTTCCGCACGGCGTGCTTTTCCGGAACGAAGAGGCCGATATGCGGACTAAGCTCATCGAGGCAGACCTGCTGGAGTGTGTTCTCGGGCTTGGACCAAACCTGTTCTACAACTCGCCAATGGAAGCCTGCGTGCTGATTTGCCGCACGTCGAAACTCTCTGAGCGAAGAGGAAAGATCCTCTTCATCAATGCGCTCAATGACGTGGCCCGCGAGAAGCCCAGAGCTTTCTGAAACCGGAACACCAAGCCAGAATCCTTGAGCATACCGAGATTTCGCAGATAACCCCGGCTTCACCTTTGTAGCGACAACCGAGGAGGTACTAGCCAAGAACGGCGACCTCTCGATTCCCAAGTACGTCGAGAAGGTCACCCCGCATGACGTTGGGAAAGGTAGAGCGGATCTGCCTGCATCATGGGCGTCATTCGAAGCCAATGGTCGGGACTTCTGGGCTGAGATGGACTCCCTCGTCGAGTTGCTCGATGGCGTTATAGCCGAGGAGGCTCGCGATGCTTGAGACATTCGAGCAAACCCAGTTGTTCCGCTTCGACCAGATGGCTGTTCAGGTCAAGGAAAAGGTCGACCCCGCCGAGGCGGACGTGGATCGGTATGTCGGTCTTGAGCACATTGATCCCGAGTCACTGAAGATTCGGCGCTGGGGTGAAACAAGTGAAGTTGAGTCCAGCAAGATCCTCTTCAAGTCTGGCGACATCATCTTTGGGAAGCGGCGCGCTTATCAACGAAAGCTCTGCGTAGCGGACTTTGACGGGATTTGCTCTGCGCACGCGATGGTCCTGCGACCCAAGACGGACGTAGTCCTGGAAGATTTTCTACCATTCTTTATGCAGAGCGAAATTTTCATGAATCGTGCCGTTAAGATCTCGGTTGGAGGTCTATCACCGACCATCAACTGGCGCGATCTTGCGAAGGAAGAGTTCGCCCTCCCACCCCTGCAGGAGCAGCGGCGGATTGTACAGTTGCTGAGCGCCGCAGAGCGATACCAGAACGCTCTCTACGATCTCTCGGAACGCGGCACCTCAAGCCGTGACTCGCTCGTTGACCACCGGATGAGGGGTGCCACACTTGGAGCAACTACCTACCATGAGCGTGTTGGTCGCTATTTTAATGGCTGGAACCTAGTTCCTCTCGGCGAGCTTCTGACCGCTGCGCAGTACGGTCTTTCGGAGAGCCTGCACGGTAAAGGGCAGTATCCGATTCTTCGCATGATGAACCTCGAGGATGGCAAAGCAACTGCTGATGACCTGAAGTATCTGGACCTGTCAGATTCTGACTTCGAGACCTACCGGCTCGTTTCCGGTGATGTGCTCTTTAATCGAACGAACAGCTATGAGCTGGTCGGTCGTACCGGCGTCTATGACTTGCCCGGCGATTTCGTTTTCGCTTCCTACCTGATTCGTCTGAAAACCGATATTGACCGTTTGTCGCCTGAGTATCTCTCTGCCTTCCTGCGAGCACCTATCGGAAGGCGTCAGGTCATGTCGTTCGCGACCCGAGGGGTGAGCCAAGCCAACATCAATGCATCAAATCTAAAACGAGTGTTAGTGCCGCTCCCTCCCATTGGCTATCAGAAAGAAGTCGTAGAACTACTTACCGTGGCCGATTCCTCCCGGAGATGGGCCATTGCGCGACTGCAGGTAGCAAGGGAACTTGCTGGGCAGGTAGTTTACGGAAGCTTGGCGCGATGACATTCAACGAAGCCAACACCGTCGAAGCCTTTATCCGCGACCTGCTCTGCGGTGGAGTTACGCATCACACCGCAGTCGGTCCCGGCCTCGCTCGCCGTTCCGGCCAAATCTCCGGCCTCGGCTGGCACTACCTCTCCTACGAGAACCTCCCCCGCCAGCCCCAGGAAGCACTTGTCGAGGATTATCTCAGCGAGGCCCTTATCCGCCTGAACCCCACCATCGCCGCCCAGCCCGATCGCGTCGACGACGTGCTCTATCGGCTGCGGGCGATCATCATGGGCGTCCGCAGCGACGGCCTAGTCAAGGCCAATGAGGAGTTCGCTGCCTGGCTCACGGGTGAAAAGTCGATGCCCTTCGGCGAGAATGGCGAGCACGTCACCATCAAGCTCATCGATTTCGATGACCTCGAGCAGAACCATTACGTTGTCACCCAGCAATACACCTTCCGTGCCGGCAAGACTGAGAAACGTCCCGACCTCATCCTTCTCATTAACGGAATGCCATTGGTGCTGATCGAGGCGAAGACCCCTGTCCGTTCCAGCCAGAGCTGGCTCGATGGGGCGCTGCAGGTACACGATGACTACGAGCGCAACGTGCCTGAGCTTTTCGTGCCGAACGCATTCTCTATCGCCACCGAGGGTAAGGAGTACCGTTACGGCTCGATTCGGATGCCTGTAGAATTCTGGGGCCCGTGGCGGCTGGAGGATGAAGAGTCTCTACCTTCGATGGGAGGGGTCGAAAAGGCCGTCATCTCGATGCTGCGACCGCAGGTCATCCTCGACTTGCTGGCGAACTTCAGTTCGTATGCGACGCACAAAGGCAAGCAGCGCATCAAGATCATCGCGCGCTATCAGCAGTACGAAGGCACGAACAAGCTCGTCGAACGCGTGGTGGGGGGACGTACAAAAAAGGGCCTGATCTGGCATTTTCAGGGATCTGGAAAATCTCTTCTAATGCTGTTCGCTTCCCGCAAACTGCGCCTGCATCCAGCACTTAAGAATCCGACGGTGATGATCGTTGTTGACCGTATCGATCTTGATAGTCAGATCAGTGGGACTTTCTATGCCAATGACGCCGCAAATCTCGTAAAGGCCGATAGCCGTGAGAATCTGCGGGATCTCCTTGGTAAGGACGTGCGTAAAATTATCATCACCACGATCCACAAGTTCGGTGAGGCAGATGGTGTACTAAACGATCGAGACAATATCGTGGTGTTAGTAGACGAGGCTCATCGAACTCAAGAGGGGGACCTTGGGCGCAAAATGCGCGACGCTCTGCCCAATGCATTTCTCTTTGGCCTAACAGGTACACCGATTAACCGAGCTGATAAAAACACCTTCTACGCCTTCGGGGCTGATGAAGATGCCAACGGCTACATGAGCCGCTATGGTTTCGAGGACTCCATTCGAGACGGCGCTACCAAGGAGCTGCATTTTGAGCCAAGACTGGTTGATCTTCATGTTGATCAAGAACAAATTGACGAGGAGTTTGGGGCGCTAACCGCTCACCTCACCGACGAGGAGCGAGATCAGCTCGGTAAACACGCAGCAAAGATGGCGATATTGCTCAAATCTCCTGACCGCGTTCAAGCGGTGTGTGCCGACATCGCTCAGCACTTTCAGGAGAAGGTGTCCCCAAACGGCTTTGGTGCGCAGGTTGTTACCTTCGATCGTGAGAGTTGCCTCCTCTACAAGAGGCGCTTGACCAATATCTCCCGCCAGAGGCCTCTGACGTCGTAATGTCAGTAAATAGCGGTGAAGATGAGTACGCACCATATCGGCGGGATCGGGATGCGGAGGGGAAACTACTTGATCGGTTTCGAGACCCAACCGACCCGTTGAAGATTGTTATTGTCACCTCCAAGCTGCTCACGGGCTTTGATGCACCAATATTGCAGACTATGTACCTCGATCGCCCATTGAGGGATCACACCCTGCTACAGGCGATCTGTCGCACTAACCGTCCGTATGGGCAGCAAAAGACTCACGGACTGATAGTCGATTACCTTGGAATTTTTGACGATGTGGCACAGGCCATCCAGTTCGATGAGGAGGGCATCACACGCGTAGTTTCCAATATATCTGAGCTCAAGGATTCGCTGCTTCCGGCTATCCAAAAGTGTTTGGAGTACTTCCCGGGCATAGATAGAACACTGGCCGGTTACGAGGGTCTTATGGTTGCTCAGGAGTGCCTGCCAAATAACGACATTCGTGATCGCTTCGCACAGGACGTGAGCTATATGGCACGTTTGTGGGAAGCTATTTCTCCGGACTCTATGTTGGGTGGCTATGAGGCGGATTACCGTTGGCTCGTTCAAGTGTACGAATCCGTTAAACCCGTCTCCACTACAGGCAAGCTGCTATGGCATCAGTTGGGCGCGAAGACCATTGAGCTAATTCATGAAAACGTCCACGTGGACGCGGTGCGAGACGACCTAGACACATTGGTGGTTGATGCTGAGCTGCTTGAGGCTGTGCTTGGAGCTCCCGATCCCGGGAAGCAGTCGAAGGAGATAGAGATCAAAGTCTCCAAGAGGCTGCGGAGTCACCAGCATGACTCTCGATTCAAGGCTCTTGCGGAACGATTGGAAGATCTAAAGAACCGCCACGAGCAAGGTCTTCTGGTCAGCGTCGAATTTCTGAAGGAAATGCTCAAGCTCGCTCAGGATGTGGTGGCGACAGAAAGAGAGGTGCCGCCGATAGAGGATGACGAGCGCGGCAAAGCTGCTCTTACCGAGCTGTTTGAGGAGGCTCGGACTGAAGACACACCAATCATTGTCGAGCGGGTGGTGACTGACATTGATGAAATCGTACGTATGGTTCGCTTCGATGGCTGGCAGAGTACTAATGCGGGTGAGCGAGAGGTGAAAATGGCGCTAAGGAAGACCTTGTTTAGATACAAACTGCACCAGGACGTAGACCTGTTTGAAAAGGCCTATGGGTACATCCGGGAGTACTACTGACGTTGGTTATTCCGGTGTTTACAGGGGCCGAATGTTATCGGTAACTCTTATTAGTGCTCATGCTACGTTGTACCAATCGGCTATCTGATCCGCCATCAGGTCAGTGTCGTCAGCGTCTCGGAGGTCGATCTGTTCGCGGTCTAAGCGCCAACGAATCTCCTCAAGAAGATCATCAAATTGGTTTAGAAAGCTGTCATTTAAGCCATGAGTCTCGCCTGGGCGGACGACAAAAAGGCCACATCGCTCTTCGGGCACACAATTTCGAAGTGTTCGAAGTGAATCTACTCCGCGACGTACTCTGACCTCGGCTTTCCAGACGTCGGCAATCAATGCTGACGCTACATAGCCCGCAGCGCGCCCCTCATCTCTGAAATGAAGCTTGAGCCGGTGGCCTTGATTGTCTATGTCATAAGCCTGTCCATTGGGGTGGAACTTTGATGCAATGTTCTTGTATCTGTCACCAAGGCTCTTACCTATTTTGTTACACGTGGTTGATTCTTGTTCAAATCGTTGCCTTGGTTGCTTGTCTCTCTCAGTCACCTTTGTTCGCGCGATCGGGACGGCGTTGAAAAAGAGAGAGTCGATGATCTCGGTTTCGCTTCTACCAGCTGCATAGCTTGCATCAGTAAAAGTAACGGAGGGCCCAAAATTGCTTTTAAGCCACTCTTCTTCATGCAGCCCCGCCAAGGCTTCGTCGAGCAGGCCAGCAAGAAACTCTACATCTGATATGTTTAGGCGGTCGTCATAGAAGCATGCGAGCCTTTGGTAGTCATCTGCAAGCCGTGTTCTTATAACACCCGCAGAATTTATAAACCCGACGCCTATAGAAATAGAATCCCCAGCAAAGAGATCGGGTGTGAACTTGATTGCAAACCATTTTCCTCGCACCGGATTTGCAATAACCCCAGTTTTGTCTGCTTTCTGAAGTATCTTACTTGCGAGACTCATACCAGCAAGCCCATCTTCTGTGGCATGTCTATCCAGGTGGATCTTGCGATCAAGAATTGCTTCGTAGCATCTATTTCCTGGTCGCCAAAAACTTTAGACAACTCAAAATCCAATTCGTCGACTGCAGTTTGAAGCGCTATTATTAGCTTTGTGTATGCCATTATCGTTCCTTGTTTGAATGGTAACTTAGCTGCTTCTGCACCAAGAACCTGCCAAACGATGTTAGGGGTACTCAGATTGAATTGGTTCGCTAAGTCAGGGGCTTTCCAGTCTGCGCCTCCAAATATGAGTCCATGGTCTATGAGTTCAAAGCCACCAGCCTTCACTAGTAAATTACCTATGTTTCTATCGGCATTGGCGATTAGTTCGTCAAAAGCTACGATCTTCTGAGTAATGGATGGGTAGCTGGTGAGGATCTCAATTATCTTGGCATGGTAGCGTTTTTGCCTTCCTGCACCTGCACTAGCGACCCAATTGATAGATCTTTTTATGCTCGGGTGTGAAGTGTCTGTCGTGAACCATCCAACTGTATGGGTTTTGGGGATCCAGGATGGTGCATTTGAAAGATAGCGCCCTGGAAGAGTTATGAGTCCGCCGTATTTCGGTACCGAAAACCCAAAAGTCTCAGCCAATATGTAGCCAGCACACTCATTGATCAGTGCGCGGGGTTGTCCTGGCGGATAAAACTTGAGGTAGCACATGCAGGGGGCGCCTGGTACGTCTATCTCCGCTATAACGGTGAAACCAGAATCGCCCTCGCTATTTGTCATCGGTTGTTGCGCTATGAAGCGCTCTTCAGTTAGCAGGCTTAGTGGCATTTAGAGCCTTGATCTTGTAGAGAAGCATGGTTGTAAACATCTCCTGATATCGACTAAATCGCAATACATGCTTTTCGGGTACGTAGGCTCTGACGACATGGGTCAGAACAACACGTTGCTTTTGTTTGCTGCGCGCGCCGGCGAGAGTTTAACCTCTGTATCGGGTCTTTGGCGATCTGCCGGAACGTGGTTCCCCAAAAAGCATTTGTATTCAAAGGTTTAAGATTCAGTTAAGGCGCTAGCTGGTTTCCACTAGCCTATACTGTCTCTCGTCGCATCTGAATCCCTTGGTACGACCAAGTTAAAACCTAGTGTTAGCGCTAAGTCTAGGGCGAGCGGCTAAAACAATCTCGTGAGAGTGATGCTCGTGCCACGTTAGCAGTTAGGCTTAGGCCAGTTCCATGGGTCGGGATTCTTACCAGGACCTGGTGAGCAGCCGGGCTCTTCAGCCTTATCGCTGAAATGAACCTGGGCAAACAAAATGGGGGATATTATGGGGGAACGTTGCTTACATGTAATCTAAGTTATTGATAAATAACGATATATGGTACCGAAGGCCGGTTCCGGCACCGGATTGATTGCCACGATGCAGTTTAACGACATGTCAACAGCTTGTGCAGCGCCGAAAGCACCCAGCCAGTGTTTTCCATCAAAGCAGGACTCGGCTTCTGGCCGTTGTCCCGCCTGGTATTAATTGCACAAGGATCGAACTCCTCCCGGCCTTGCGGCAGAAGTTTTCAACGTCTCTACAGCGGCGCGAGGATAATACTTCTGATTGTTTATTCGATGTGCTCTAGGTAGTAATCCGTCCCGTTCCCACCGCCATAGGGTGACGCGTGAAACGCCGAACTCATTGGCTACGATCGCTGCTCGAATCAAGCTGTCTGAACTCTGCTGTTGTTGCATGCTCCACTCATCCTTGAGTTATATTCAGTTCCGAGAGGAGCGTATTATTTCACGTGACCCGTCGGCGCAGCCTCAGAAAATCCGGCAGGGTCGGTTGTGGTTTCTCGGTTAGCGTTTCCCAATCTGTATCTTGCCACCCTCATGAGAAGATCCTTGTGGGAAGGTTGCTGACGACCAATCCCAAGCTTTGATTCCATGCCGCAGCAGAATCCGTTTGGTGTTTATGGACTGCTTCCAAGGTAAGCACACAACCTCAAGTTGCTGGAGCATGGGTAAATGAAGGGCAAAATAACATGTGACCTCTGGAGGTCATTAAGTAAAGCATCGTAAGCGGGCTCCCTCGCTGCCCGCCGAGGGCGAACTGAGGTGCTCGTGGTCCAGATAAGATGACCGTCGAGTTACGGGGAGAACACAACCAGTCGTTGCTTGATTTTGATGACAGACGCTGAAATCTAAGATCTGCGCGCCTGCGCTACGAGCAGAAGTAGATGCCTCGACCAACGCTGTATCAGTCGAATCCGCTGCCTGATGTATGTGGCTCGATTGTATACACCGGCGATGCCCCTTTTGGCGGAGCCCGATACATGGTTAAGGGCTGACTCTATAACATGAGGCTCGTAACCCAGCTCGTTGGCGTGCGTTGCGAACGATCTCCGCAGGTCGCGGAGCTGCCAATCGGCTGAGGCGACACGTCGGTCAAGCCGTTCTTTCGATTTGGACCATCCGGCGAACACTGCCTTTCCGTTAGTGGTGAAGACCAGATCTGTCTGCATGTTTGTCGACGCCTGCAGCGATCGATGATAGTGCAAGATGCTAATCACAGCCGAGCTGAGTGGAACCACATGAGGACGGTGGTTCTTCGTGCGTTGGCCCGGAATGTCCCACCTTCGTTTGTCCAAGTTGATTTCAGACCAACACATGCCAGCAACTTCCTGGCGACGCTGACCGGTTAGCATCATAATTCTGACAATGTTTGCGTAAATTCCTTCTCCTGCGTGATTCCAGATCAGTATGAGTTCCTCTTCGCTCAGGACGCGTTCTCTGACTCCGATATGGGCTGGGCGTTTTACCTGGCTAAGAGGAGAAATCGAAATCAGATTTTCATCGCAAAGCCAGCCGAAAAGCAGTTTTAGTACTGTGTAAATCTTCACGGCCCTCGATTCGTGACCGTCGTCCATAACCGTCTGTAATGCGGTCTTCACATCGTCGTGAGTGATTTCCTGGACTGGTACGTCTGTCCATGACTCGAGCACGTTATGTTGTAAGCATCGGCGATATTCGCCAAGCGTGGACTCGACTGGTCGACGGCCACCGCGGCCGCGGTACGACGAAAGAAAGCGCTCTCTCTCCTTTGCAAAGGTCTGTTTCGACTGCTCAACGAGCAAGTCACGTGGTGTAGGGGGAGCCACGTCATCCAGGTGCTTGCCCTCTGACGCGGCAGTCAGTATCGCGCGAGCTCTTACCCTGGCGTCTGCGAGTGTGAGCTCTGACGTGCGTCCGAGTTTGACACGGCGCTTTCGCCAGTGCCCATTCGCGAGCTCGCGCGTCATTACAATGTACGTGCGGGTTCCGCCCCGAGTCACCCGGACACCGAATCCGGGCAAGTAAGAATCAAAGTAGTCGACCTGTGTGCGGTCGGTCTTAAGGTGCGGTACGGAGGTGGCGGTGAGCTTAACTCTTGGCATGTTGTGCTCTCCAATTTAGGTACTTTTAGGTTCCACTGACCCCCATAGGTACCAAAAAAGCCGCGGTACGCGATGTAACGGTCTGAAACAATATTAGGTACCTATTTGCAGAAATGCACGAAATAAATAGAACAAAAATAGCAGAGAGCACAACATAGGTTAATGCTATGCAACGGTACGAAATGGTGGGGTAGGAGACTGGCAGTGTTGAGGTCGGCGGTTCGATCCCGCCTGGCTCCACCAATATCCTTGCATCAGTTTACTGGTTCGTGGGCTCTCCCCAATTAACGGGGGATGGACCGTTTCTCACTAAACACGATTGATGATGCCATCCCACCCGCAGTGGGTTAAGACCCTCAATCGATAGTTTTCAAAATTTCTAAATCCGTACGCTCTTCGCGTCATCATCTCCATCTTCGTGTGGAAGCCCTCCGTGGGCCCGTTGCTCTTACTGAATCGCCACATCATGACGATGGGCTCAAGCCAAGACTTCAGGGTTTTCGCCAGCCGTCTCAGCGGACTGTGGCGCAGCTGCTCGATCAACGCCAGCAGTTCAGGTAGCTTCTTTTGGGCCGTTTTCTTCCTCAGATTCTTGAGTAGCATCAGCTCGTTGAGGTGTTGCTTGGCGTCATAGAGTGCGGCGAGGCCGGGGTAGTCGCTCAGGTAGCGCCGCAGATTCTCTCGCTGCTCCGGCTTCAAGCGCCAGGCATGGCGCCGCATGAGACTTAGCAGGCCGCGGTTTCTGCGACCCTCGGGGTGCACGTCTTTCCAGGCGTTGAGGAAGTGCTGATTGACCAGGCGAATGACGTGGAATCGATCAGCGACGATCGTGGCGCCGGGAAAGTACTGGCGGGCGATGCTGCGATAGGTCTCGGACAGATCCATCACCACGAGCTTGACGTTGTCTTTGCCCGGCAAACGCCGCAGATAGCTGTCCAGGCTGGCCTGGGAGCGTCCCAGGCGCACATCGAAGACTTTGTGGCGCCGCAGGTCGACCAATGTGGTCGCGAAGCCGCGCTTGCGGGTGAAGAAGTGCTCATCAATCCCGAGGACCTTGGGGCAGGGGCGGTTCGACATCTCCGAGACGCGTCGCTCACAGTGGCCGTGGTACCAGCGTTCAGTAGTGGCTGCGCTGATGCCATGGGTGCGTGTGAGCTTGGCCTGGGTGACCCCGCCATCGTGGGTCTCGAAGACCTCGTGGCGAAACGCCTCGGAGGCTCGATAGCGCGGCCGTACGCCTTTGAATCGATGGCGGAAATAGCGACCGCAGCGCGGGCAGTGATACTTCGGTGCTCTGAGATGCAGAGTGATGAGCTGGTTGCCTTGGCGTGTATGCTTTAGGGGCCGCTGGTAGGTGGCTTTGATCCGCACTCTCGGGTGCTGGCAGTGAAGGCAGCAGGGCCGCTTCTTGGGTTTGGCGTAGACCGAGATCGCATCATTGCGATCGACGTGTTCGACCTCCAGCTCTGGAAGCCCTAGTATTAATCCTGCGTGGGACATCGGGTGTTCTCCATTAAACCGTTTCCGCAAATTCAGTTTAATGAGCCCCGGTGTCCCCCGTTAATGATGAAGAGCCGGTTCGTGTCGTCTGAACGACCCGAGCCTTGATGAATTGTGATATCAGTTGCCTTGCTTGAGGGCGGTAAATAACGCGGCTCCGCCGTTGTTCCAGCCGTCTACCCATGCGGCAAAGTCTGAAGCGGGGATAGGATGCGCAATCGCGTACCCCTGAGCGCGACCGCAGCCCAATCGTAAAAGCTCCCGGGCGTGCTCGGCAGTCTCAACCCCCTCGGCAATCACCTCACGATCGAAGGTTTCTCCAAGGCCTATGATTGCCATAACGATCGTTTTGTCATCCCGATCGCTCAGCATGCCTTTCACAAAGCTCTGATCAATTTTAAGGACTTCAGCGGGTAAAAACTTGAGGTAACGCAGGGACGAGTAACCCGTGCCAAAATCATCGAGGGCCATACGCACACCGAGACGACGACAGGCCTTCATTATCCGGGATGTTGCCTCAAGGTCCGCCAGGGCTCGGGTTTCCAGTATCTCCAACTCCAGGCACGAGGGGTCTAACGCCTCGTGGCGCGCCAGGGCCAGGGTCAGTTTCTCGGTAAAGTCCGGAGCCTGCAATTGCATGGCGCCAACATTAACGCTCACGGGTACTCGAAGGCCTGTCTCAAGCCATTCATTCATCTGCGAGAGTGCCTCAGCAATCACCCAGTCGCCGATCTCAACAGATAGGGGACTCGTCTCAACATCAGGCAGGAATTCTGCGGGTTTGAGCAGGCCGCGCTCCGGGTGCTCCCAGCGGATTAGCGCCTCCGCACCCAGGAGCTCCCCCGAAGGGAGATGAACCTTGGGTTGATAGAAGAGGCGAAACTCCTGTCTGAGTAGTGCCTGCCTGACCTCCGAAAGCAGCGCTCGGCGCAGATCCAGGTTATAACCCTCACTTACATCGAAAAATTCAAGGTCATGCGACGAGTTCTGTTTTGCTGCATACATGGCTTGATCTGCATGTCGCAGCAGTTGGTCAGCGTCGCAACTGTCTTCAGGGTAAAGAGTGACGCCGATGCTTGCTGACACGCTGAGTGCTTCACCGTTAATTGTGACGGGTGTCTTAATGGCTTCAGACAATCGTCGCAGGAGTACCGCGCACTCAGTTTTGTCCGCAACATCGCCGATCAACGCGACAAACTCGTCCCCGCCAATACGAGCCAGGGTATCGGTTTCACGCAGCGCGGTTTTCATCTGCCGGGAGAGTTGTACCAGGAACAGATCGCCGGCTGCATGCCCCAGGCGGTCATTGATCGCCTTGAATTTATCCAAATCGATATAGGCAATGGCGACCTTCGAACCTCTTCTTTGGCTCTGAGAGAGCGCCATGGAGAGACGATCACCCAGCAAAATGCGATTGGGCAAGTCCGTGAGAGAATCAAATTTTGCCGCGTGCTCCAGCTGTTTCTGATGTTCCTTCATCCGGGTGATGTCAGTAAACAAACCCACGTATTGCTGCACGGCTTCGTTGGCATCGCGTATCGCGCTGATGGTGATGAGCTCGACAAATAGTGAGCCATCCTTGCGGCGATTAAAAAACTCACCGCTCCAGTAGTCATTTTTCTTCAGCTCATCCCACATGGCGGCGTAGAACTCTGCGCTGTGCTGCCCCGAGCTCAGGAAGCTGGGGTTTTTGCCCATCGCCTCGTCACGGGAAAAGCCCGTAATGTCCTCAAAGGCCTCGTTTACCTCAATGATTTTGCCGGCGTCGTCGGTTATCAGAATGCCCTCACGGGCGTGGGTAAATACCTGGGCAGCCATCGTGAGGCGCCTTTCATTGAGTTTTCGCTGCGATATGTCCCGGATGACGGTGACGAAGCCTGTTACGTTTCCGTCGGGATCGCGGACAAGTGAGCGTATGGTCTCACCCGTGAAGAGCGATCCATCCCCACGCCGATAGCAAGCTTCATAAGCTCGTTTTGGCGCTGTGGGCCCTTCCCCGTCCAGCAAGGGTGTGATGGGTGGAAACTCTTCCTCGCTGTTGTGGAGCAGGAGCGTTTCCTTGCCGCGTAAAAACTCGATGTCGTAGCCGAAAACCCGTTGCATGCCATCGTTTACCGCCGCAATGCGTCCTTCATTGTCAGAAATGACAATCCCATCACTGATTGCGTTGAGGATGGATTGTCGTTTCAGGCTCTCTTGTTCGGCACGACGACGCTTGATGTCGGCGTCTTGCCGGGCGGATTCCAGATCAGCGGTTTGTTGCGCTCGCTGCTTCAGCTCTCGGGGGATCCAGTAGCGAATAAGCAACGCCAGAATGACCAGAGCCACGGCAACATTAAGGAGCTTCGGGATGATGACGAGGTGAGGCTGCGAGAGTTGATCGTGTATTCCCGCCGGAAGAAATCCGTACAGGGAGTTAAAGAAAAAACCGAAGTAGGTGCTTTCAATAAGCGACCGGAATGCGTCCAGGGCAAGGATAACAAGAAGGACGCTAACGGCTTTGTCGGAGCGTTGCGCGCGCAGAAGATGATTGACGTACAGGCTCAGAATCGCGAGCCACAGGATTACAAGAACCCAATAGAGCGCAGAAGTTAACGCATTGTAATGAGCGTCACCTGCATCCATAACGTAAGCGCCTCTGTTACCCACGGTCCCGCCCCGGGACGAGACCGAGGGAGGATCGAAATATCCTCTCCCGCTTTACCTGATGCTCTCATGGCTTAGGATAGAGGCACAACTCATTCGTCTTTGCCCGTTCTCGGCGTAGATGATGATTCGCTACTTGTTTACCCGGGGTCCGCTTATGAAACTCTATCGTCTGTTGCTAATTGCCTTCGCTACGGTCTTGGCTCCGCTGGTTGCGCTGCAGCCCAGCGCCCAGGAAAATGCCTACCCCCTGCAAATGAGCAGCAGCCGCACAAGCCATCGACCAGAGGTGCCGGGCCCCAATGGGCTGGTCACGGCGGGCCATCCCCTGGCATCCATGGCGGGTCTTCGGATCCTCATGGCCGGTGGCAACGCGGCAGATGCCTCCGTGGCGGTGTTGGCAACCTTGAACGTGGTGCGCCCGCAAATGTCCGGTGCCGGTGGTAATGGGTTTTTCACCTACTACGACAACAACAGCAAAACGCTGCATGCGCTCAGTGCTACCGGGGCAGCACCCCTGGCACTGGATGCCGGCACCCTGGACGCTGAGGAGCTCAACAAGGGCATCAAGGCGGGTGTCGTGCCGGGTCTCTTCGGCGGGTGGGTGTCCCTGCTGCAGAAGTTTGGCACGCTCTCCCTTGAAGACGTGCTGGAGCCGGCAATTGCTTACGCTCGTCAGGGCCACCCCATCGAGGCCTCCGTGGTCCGCTCTATTGCTTCATCGCAGGCTTTGTTTGAAACGCTTCCCAGTAGCAGCGGGGTTTTTCTGCCGGAAGAGCGGCTGCCCATCACCGGTGAAAACTTCACCATGCCGGATCTGGCGAGAACTTTTGAGCGTCTCATAGCGGCTGAACGGCGTGCACTGGACAGCGGAGCCAGTCGACAGGAGGCCCTGCAGGCTGCTTTCGATCTTTTCTATCGCGGCGAGATCGCCGAAGAAATGGCTGCCTTTTATAGCGAGAACGGGGGGGGTTTCACTCAGGAGGATTTCGTCCGTTATGAACCCCTCTGGGGTGAGCCGATCCACGCGCGCTATCGAGGCTATGACATCTATACCTCACCACCGACATCCCGCGGGGGACTGGAGGTGCTCATGCAGCTCAAACTGGTGGAGGGCTTTGATCTCGAGGGTCTGGGATGGGAAAGCCCCGTGACGCAGCACCTGCTCATAGAGGCCATCAAGCTTGCCAAAGCGGACATCTATCACTACGTCGCGGATCCACGACTCCACGACGTTCCCGTGGAGGGAATGCTGGCCGAAGACTATTTGCAACGCCGGCGAGCACTCATCAACAAGCAGGCAGCGATGGGATTCCCAGCGTGGGGCAAGCCCGGGGAGCTATTGACGCTGGCCATGGACACTCTCAGCTCAGGCACCCATAAGAGACCCCTGGACGAGAAGAGTGTCCCGGGGAGCACGACGAGCTTTTCTATCCGGGATAAGAGCGGCAACGTGATGGCCGCAACACCCACGCATGGCGGCGCCTTCGGTACGGGCGTTGTGGTGGGCAACACCGGTCTTACCTTTAATAACGGCACCCGTGTGGGCTCCACATCACCCTATCCGGAAGATATGAATTACGCCCGTGGCGGTCAGGTGCCCATTCTGAACAACTCGCCCATCATTGTGATGAAGGACGGGGAGTTTGTGATGGCCCTCGGTACCCCGGGGGGCGAGACCATCGGGCAGACCCAGTTTCAGGTGCTGGTGAACGTGCTGGATTTTGCTATGCCCGTGCAGGCGGCTATCGAAGCGCCGCGCTTCAGCGTATTTGCGACGCCAAACTTCTATCGCGAGGGCGCGGATATTACCGTGCGTTTTGAGGACCGGCTCACGCAGCAACAGCACGACGGGCTCAAGGCTCTGGGACACGCTTTGACGCTCGCGCCCTCATTCTCTCTGGGCAGCATTCAGGCAATTCTCAAAGATACGGAGCTGGGGACCGTCACTGCAGGTGCTGATCCGCGGCGGGCTGCTCAGGCTGTTGGCTGGTGAGCACTAATTATTTTCTGTTTTTGGTACCTCCCCAAAAAACATGCTGTTAAGCTGATTCAGAAAATAACAGTGCGCAAAGCACAAAGGGATCTATGCAGGAGACAGGGACAACGGCGGTAAACGCCGGAGCCAGCCGCGCCAAGGGAAGTCACCCGGACACCGGCTTTGGTACGCCGGGCTACCGGAAGTATGTGTTGGGCGCGCTGCTCACGGTATACGTCTTAAATTTTATTGATCGCACGATCATCAATATTCTTACGGAACCCATTAAGGAGTCCTTTGGTCTGGAGGACTGGCAGATGGGCATGCTGGGCGGCCCTGCATTTGCCGTGCTCTATACCTTTATCGGCATACCCATCGCCCGCTTTTCCGAGAAGAACCACCGCGTGTGGATCATTGCCGCGTCCGTAGCCCTCTGGAGCCTCATGACCGTGCTGTGTGGCTTTGCCACGAGCTTCATCGCCCTGTTTATTTTTCGAATTGGCGTGAGTATTGGAGAGGCGGGCTGTTCGCCGCCGGCAAATTCCATTATTGCCGACTACTTTATTCCGGCCCAGCGCTCCACGGCGGTGTCCACCTATGCCCTGGGCATCCCCCTGGGGGGCATGGTGGCTTACGTGTTTGGTGGTTTTATCGTGGGCAGCCTCGATGGCCCGGCGGTGGCGGAGCTGTTTTCTTCCTGGGGCTGGATGTGGGCCGTCAACGCCCTGGACTGGCAAAATATTGAAGGCTGGCGTATTGCCTTCGCCGTGGTGGGCTTTCCGGGAATCATCGTCGCGCTCTTAGTGAAGCTGACGATCAAGGAGCCTCCCAGAGGCTACACGGACCCCGCGGCCATGCAGGGAAAGGCGCAGGTCAGCTTTGCTGAGGTTTTAAAGATCCTCGCAAAAAAACCGTCTTACTGGCACATCACCCTGGGCGTCACCATCGCCTCCTTTGTGAACTACGGCGTCGCGCAGTTCTTTGTTTCTTTCCTCATTCGAACCCATGAGATGTCCATCTTCGATGCCGCGGTGAAGGTTGCGATGGTGCTGTCGGTGATGGCCTCCATTGGTACCTTTATGTCCGGCTATCTGGCGGACCGTTTCTCTGTTCGCTATCCCAAGGCGCTGGCCTGGATTCCCATGATTGCCCTTTTGGGCTCCACCCCGATGTTTATCGCGGGGTATCTGGTGGACTCCCTGTGGATTGCCATACCCGTGCTCATGGTGGGTCAGATGCTGCTGTACACCTACCTGTGCCCCCTCTACGCGGTGCCCGGTGGCGTTGTAGATAGTCGTATGCGGGCCACGTCCGTCGCTGTTACGCTGTTTATCGTGAACCTGCTGGGTTACGGACTGGGTCCGCCTTTGATCGGCGGTTTATCGACCATCCTGAACGCGGGCTTTCTTTCCGGAATCGACCCGGCGCTGTCTTTGGAGGCCTGTAAGAGCGTGTCCCTTAGCGAGACCGCGCGGGCCGCCTGTGGCGAAGCAAACGCCAGGGGTCTTCAATGGTCTATGATTTTCTTTAAGTGTCTCTACCTCTGGGCAGCGCTGCATTTTTATCTGGGTAGCAAGACCCTGCAACGCGATATGGGGCGCTAGGCAAGCGCCCGAGGGGTTTTCTCAGGTCGGACGGGACCCTAGGGCAAGCCTGTAAGCTTCTGGATGATCCAGTCGGATACGCGGGTTGGTAGCAGGGCCTTGATCGCGATAAAGGCACTCCCCGGCAAAAAAGGCACCACGCTCCGCGGTGTGGGATTGTGGCTTTCGCAGGCCGCCACAATGCTCCCCGCCACGGTGATGGGGTCCGCCCCTTTGCTGTGCAACTCGTGATGAAAGCGCTTGAGCGTACGTAGCTGCTCTGCGTAAGCTGGGGCTGCTTCTATCCAGTGCGCAATCTGCTCCTGCTCCAGTGAGCCAAAACGCGTCTTTACCGCACCGGGTTCAATAACCACCACGTCAACGCCATGGGGTCTGAGTTCGTGGCGCAGGGAATCGGAAATTGACTCCACGGCGTGTTTAGTGGAGTTGTAGGGACCAAAGAAGGGCAGGGTGACGCGGCCTGCGACGGAGGACACATTGATGATCCGGCCCCGCCGACGTTCGCGCATTCCTGGGACAAAGGCACGGGTAACACGCACTAAGCCCAACACATTGGTACTGAATTGTCGCTCCCACTCAGCGTCAGGAACCGCCTCCAGCGGACCCACCACGGCGTAACCGGCGTTGTTGACGAGAACGTCGGGAGCCTTGCCGTCGAGCGCGTCAAACACCCTGGCCGCCGCTGCAGTGACGGAGTCCCCGTCGGTGACATCCATCGCCAGCGCGGTAATGTTCTCGTAGCCCGCATCGAGTTCCGCCAGGGCGGCCTCATCGCGGCCCGCGGCGAAGACCCGGTGTTTCTTGCTGGCCAGGAGTATAGCCGCAGCGCGGCCAATACCCGCGGTGGCTCCGGTGATCACGATATTCGACATTACGATTCTCTTTTGTTGCTGACCCTAGGCTGCGATAAAAAGCATACCGGCCCTGGGCATTACAGAATAGCCTCGATGAGACAGGGCCCCGGTGTGGCCATAGCCTCCGCAAACTGTACCTGGAACTCACTGCTGCTGCGTGCCTGGCTTGCTTTGACGCCGAGTCCTTTGGCCATGCTGGCAAAATCCATATCCGGCCGGGAGAGGTCAAGCATGGACAGGGTCTTTTCGTTGGGTTCGCCGGCGCCCACTCTCGCCAGTTCAATATTAAGAATCGCATAGCTTTTATTGTTGAGAAGCACCACGGTGACGTCGACGTTTTCCCGGGCCATGCTCCACAGCGCCTGAATCGTGTACATGGCCGATCCGTCCGCCTGGAGAGCAATGACCTTGCGATCCGGGCAGGCAAGGGCTGCGCCCAATGCAACGGGAAGACCCTGGCCGATGGCGCCGCCGGTGAGCGTCAGCCAGTCGTGCGCCGGCGCATTTTCGGTACACATAAACATCGCCAGGCCGCAGGTCGCGCCTTCATCAGAGACGACCGCGTGTTCGGGCATTTCGTTGCTCATGATCTGCCCGATAGTCAGGGGATTGAGGCTGTCGTCGGCAACTTTGTGGATCTGCCGCTCGTGAAGCGTCTTGGCGCGGTCTTGAATGTCCAGCGCATTCAGGAGGGCGGCTACCGTGGTGTCGATGTCTTCGCTGGGCTCTGCGAGTGTCAGCAGTTCGCAGTGTTCCGGAGTCAGCCAGCCCTCTTTACCGGGATAGGCAAAAAAGCTCACGGGCGCAGCGGTGCCCAAAAGAATCAATTGTTCGAAAGGCTCAAGAGCATCGGCTGCCTGCTCCGCGAAATAGGGAAGGCGCTGCACAACGGCACGTCCCGCACCCCGTTGGAGACGCGTGGGGAAGGTGGCGCACATGAGGGTGACGTCGTGAGCGTCCGCGATAGCGCCGAGTTGCGCGAGGTTATCTTCGCGCAGGGCCATTCCGCCGAGCATGATCACCGTCTTTTTCCCATTGCTAATCGCGTCGGCAATGCGTTGGACGCGCTCGCCGGCCACCATCAGAGGTTCCGCTTTCGGCAGTGCCGGCGCAGCCTCGCTGGCCTCGTTCCAGGCGTGGTCCGCGGGGGCGATCACCGTTGCAATCTGGCCGCTGCCTTTCATGGATGCCTGTACGGCACGGGCGCCGGCGGCGGAGAGCTCCTCGGGAGAATGGGCAATCTCCGTCCACTGAGATCCCCAGCGCGTGATGGCTGGGAGGTCCGAGGTGAGCGGTGCATCAAACTGGATGTGGTAGCTTGCATGATCGCCTACGATATTGACGATGGGCGAGCCTGCCCGGCGGGCATTGTGCATGTTGGCGAGACTGTTGGAAAAACCCGAACCCAGATGCAGGAGCGTCGCCGCGGGCTTATCCGCCATGCGCGCGTAGCCGTCAGCGGCGCCGGAAACCACGCCTTCGAACAGGCACAGCACCGGTCGCATGGCGTCAGTCTGGCCGATGGCCGACACAAGCTGCATTTCTGAGGTGCCGGGGTTGGCGAAGCAGATTTCTACTTCGCTCTCCACCAGCGTTTTCAATAAGGCTTCTGCACCATTCATAAGGACATCTCCCGGTTGCGGATTTTTAGAATTTGCGAGGCGCCTATGATAAGCGACAAAGGGGCGGAATGTTTGTCGTAAAGCTTACAGTCACTTAAAATCCGCCCCCCGTTTCACCATCAACAGAGACCTGGTCTATGGCGCTCAATCGTCGCTCCAAAAACATCACCGAGGGCGTCCAACGTGCGCCCAATCGCTCCATGTACTACGGCATGGGCTATGAGGAGGGCGATTTTAGGAAGCCCATGGTGGGCATTGCCAACTCTCACTCGACGATCACGCCCTGTAATGCGGGACTCCAGCCCCTGGCTGATGCCGCTCAGGAAGGCCTGAAAGAAGCCGGGGCCAATCCTCAGGTGTTTGGCACGCCGACCATATCCGACGGCATGTCCATGGGTACCGAGGGCATGAAGTACTCCCTGGTATCCCGGGAAGTTATCGCTGACTGCATCGAAACCTGCGTGGGCGGTCAGTGGATGGACGGCGTGCTGGTGATCGGTGGCTGTGACAAAAACATGCCCGGCGGCATGATGGGCATGCTCCGCGCAAACGTCCCCTCGATTTTTGTATACGGCGGGACCATTCTTCCCGGGCGTCACAATGGTCAGGATCTGAACATCGTCAGCGTGTTTGAGGCGGTCGGTGAGCATGCGGCGGGGCGTATCAGGGACGAGGATTTACTGGCTATCGAACGCAATGCGATTCCGGGAACGGGCTCCTGCGGCGGTATGTATACCGCAAACACCATGAGCTCGGCCTTTGAGGCCCTGGGCATGAGCCTTCCTTATTCCTCGACCATGGCAAACGTCGAGTCCGAAATCAAAGAATCAGCCAAGGCGAGCGCGCTGGCTCTGGTGGAGGCGATTCGCCTGGATCTTAAGCCCAGGGATATTGTGACCCGCGAGTCCCTGGAAAATGCCGTTGCGGTGATTATGGCGACCGGGGGATCGACCAATGCGGTATTACACTTTCTGGCGATTGCCCACGCCGCGGAGATTGACTGGAGTATCGACGACTTTGAGCGAATCCGACAAAAAGTACCGGTGCTCTGCGATCTCAAGCCCAGCGGGGAGTATCTGGCCATTGATCTGCACCGTGCTGGCGGCATTCCCCAGGTGATGAAAATTCTCTTGGACGGGGGCTTGCTCCACGGCGACTGCATGACCGTAACGGGCAAGACTATTGCGGAATCCCTGGCGGATGTGCCTTCGACGCCCGTGGACCCCAAGGTCATTCGTCCTCTGGATAACCCCATGTATGCCAAGGGGCATCTGGCGATTCTTCGCGGCAATCTCGCCGAAGAGGGCGCCGTAGCCAAAATCACGGGTCTGAAAAACCCCGTGATCACGGGACCTGCGAAAGTGTTTGATGATGAACAGTCGGCCCTTGATGCCATTCTCGCGGGCAAGGTCAAAGCCGGTGACGTGGTGGTACTGCGGTATCTAGGGCCCCAGGGCGGACCGGGTATGCCCGAGATGCTGGCACCCACCAGTGCTCTGGTGGGGCAGGGTCTCGGGGAGTCCGTAGGCCTGATTACCGACGGCCGATTTTCCGGGGGCACCTGGGGGATGGTTGTGGGGCATGTGGCACCCGAAGCCTATGCGGGTGGTCTCATTGCCCTGATAGAGGAGGGGGACTCCATCACCATCGATGCCCATACCCTGAGTCTGGAACTCAATGTCGACGACAAAGAAATTGCTCGCCGGCGCGGCGCCTGGGTAAAGCCCGAGCCACGCTACACCCGGGGCGTCCTCGCCAAGTTTGCAAAAAATGCAGCCACCGCAAGCCGCGGCGCGGTGCTGGATCTGTATGAGGACTAAGCTGTTTCTACCGGCTTTGCCCGCGCTCCGTAGTCGTCATCTATGACCCTCGCCGGCGTTATCGCCTACTGCGATCTACTGGCGGTGGGCGTGTTTGCTGCATCGGGAGCCCTCGCCGCCGCAGAAAAACGATTGGACGTGCTGGGCTTTGTGCTGTTTGGCACGATTACCGGAGTGGGCGGAGGCACCCTGCGGGACCTGCTGCTCCAGCTGCCGGTGTTCTGGATCAGCGATGTCCGCTATCTCTGGGTATGTATCACCGTGTCGGCGCTGACCTGGTACATCGCGCCCATGTTGTCGGTCCGTCGCAAAATCCTGCTCTGGGCCGATGCCATGGGGCTGGCGCTGTTCTCTGTGCTGGGCTGTGCGAAGGCGCTGCAATACGATGCGCCATGGATCGTGGCTGTGGTGATGGGTGTGATGTCCGCAAGCTTTGGCGGTTTGATTCGGGATACGCTCCTGGGGCGTGAGTCCGTGCTTCTCGGCGCGGAAATCTATGTGACTGCGGCCCTGGTCGGCGCGGGCACCTATGTCGCATTGGTGGCGAGCGCTGTGGTATCGCCGAGTACGGCGTTACTCCTCGCCATGATTCCCGCGTTTATCCTCCGCGCTGGAGCGATTTATGCGGGATGGCGTCTGCCCAGCTATCGTCGTCTGGGTGATGGTTCCTAGCTCAAACCGTTTTTGCCAGCACCTTGTCCCGCAGATTTTCCTTGTAGCGCCTGAGTCGCTCGCGCAGCGCCTCGTCGCCGGTGGCGAGCATTTGGGCAGCGAGAATGCCCGCATTCGCTGCGTTGTCGATGGCGACCGTGGCCACAGGCACACCGGCGGGCATCTGTACGATGGATAAGAGACTGTCCTGACCCTGGAGCTTGGTTGCAGCCACGGGTACGCCAATCACGGGGAGCACCGACAGGGACGCCACCATGCCCGGCAGGTGCGCGGCGCCGCCGGCACCGGCGATAATGACGCGCAGTCCCCGCTCCTCGGCTTCCCGGGCGTAGGTGTACAACTTGTCCGGTGTGCGATGCGCGGACACGATCTCCATTTCGCACGCCACCTCAAGCATATCCAGAATATCCCTGGCAGCACGCATCACCGGAAGATCCGAGTCGCTGCCCATAATGATGCCTACGCGTACTGTCATAGCGATCGTGCCTCGTCCTGAATCCTGTCCCAGTTGCTGTGCGTTGCCAAGAGTGCCTGGTCGGCCGTGGATGCTACCGCCGTTATATGCCCGAGTTTTCGCATGAGCCGCGCGGGGCTTTTTCCGTACCAGTAGACCGTCGCCTCATCCGTACCGGCCTCGGTACCTGATGCGCGGTGGATGGCCTCTTCCTTGAGGGCCCGTGTGCAGAGGAGGTTGCGCATGGCGGCGGGGGTTTGCAAGCTGCTGTCGCCCAGATCCATGCCCGCTACTGCCCGGAGATGCTGCTCGAATTGCGAGCTGGCGCAGGCCTCGATCGTGTAGTGCCCGGAGTTGTGCACCCGGGGCGCAATTTCATTGATCAGCACCCGATGGTCGGCCAGCAGAAACATCTCGACGCCGAACACGCCCACACCCTGCAGCGCCTCGACGGCCCCGTAGGCAAGACTGATCGCGGCTTGCTCTATTTCCGCACTGACATCGGCCGGGGCACTCACCGTGTCGAGCACGGAGTAATCCGTTTCAAAGCGCATATCCACGGGCCCGAAGTGCGTGGTCTGCCCATCGCGTCCCCGGACCACCAGCACCGCGATTTCACGAAACTCACCGGCGAACTGCTCCAGGAGGGTGCTCCCGGGCCAGGCTTTTTTGAGATCCTCCTCTTTGCGTATCAGCTGTACCCCACGGCCATCAAAGCCGCCGCGGAGGGCCTTCTGCACAAAGGGATAACCCAGGGTTTCGCCGGCCTCTCGCAGCTGCCTCCCATCCTCGTCCGTAATCACAAAGGGGAGGGTGGCCAGATCGTTCTCCGCCAGCCAGCGTTTCTGCCTGGCCTTGTCCTGGAGTATTTCGATAGCCGACAGCGGGGGATAGCAGGAGACGAGTCCGGCATTTTCTGCTGCCCGGAGTTGTGCCACGGTGGCCTCGGGGATATCTTCCCGTTCGTAGGTAATGACGTCGCACTTTTCGATGAGCATGGCGACGGCGTCGGCAGCATCCATGGTCCCCTCAATGGCCTGGGTGGCTTTTTGCGCGGCGGCGCAGTGACGGTCCGTCGTCAACATCACCGTGGCAAGATGTAATGCCGGCGCGGCTTCGCAGAGCAGCATGCCCAGCTGGCCATCACCGATGATACCCACGGTTTTCGCTGTTTTTCCTGAAGAGAATGTCTCTGCCATAAATTCGTTCTGCCACTACATAAGCATGGCGGCGTGCTTGTCCGCGGACCGCCAGGCCCTAAAAAGCCGCGTAGTTTACTGTGTTTGGCTCCCTCTGTGGCGATCACCTGTGCGGCTGGCGATGGGGGATGCAAATCGCTATGCTCCCCCGCCCGACAAAAAGGCAGACACCATGGCATCAGCAGATTCGCGCTCCCTTCGTGGCATCCTCGAAAATCGTCGTTCCTGTCGGGCATTCTTGCCCGATTCCCTGTCGGATGAGGCGCTTCGGAATCTCCTGGCGCCCAGTCTTCGAGCTCCCAGTAACTGCAATACCCAGCCTTGGTACTTTCATGTAGCGTCGGGCCCGGTGCTGGAAAAGCTGCGCAAGCGCTTGCCCGAGGATTTTTTGGCGGGCCGCATAAAGCTGGATTTCCCCTTTGACGGTAAGTATGAGGGCGTCTTTAAGGAGCGTCAGCACGCGTCGGCGCAGGCGCTTTACGGCGCGATGGGGATTGCCCGGGAGGACCGCGATGGCCGGCAGGAGGCCTTCATGCGTAACTTTAGGTTTTTCGATGCGCCCCACGCGGGTTTCTTTTTTCTCCCCGAGGGATTCTCCGAGCGCGAGGCCTGCGATCTGGGTATGTTTGCCCAGTCTGTGATGCTGCTTCTGGAAGACGCGGGTCTGGCCAGCTGCCCCCAGACGGCACTGAGCTTTTTGTCGGATTCCGTTCGCGAAGAGCTATCGGTACCGCAGCATCAGCGTTTGATGTTCGGACTGTCCTTTGGTTACCCGGATACGGACGCACCAGCTAATCGCTGTGTCACGGACCGGGCTGACGTGAACGAGCTTATCTCCCTGCATCGATAGGGATGCCTGCCCACCCCTCGGGCGTTAGCCCGGCCAGGTTGACCTTACTAAGTCAGGTTTAGGTCAGGCTTAAGTCAGGCTCAGAGGAGTCTCAGGGAGAGACGAAATCCACCACTTCCAGGTTAAACCCTGACAGTGCGTTGAAGCGTAGGGGCGCCGACATGAGACGCATGCGGTGAATATCGAGACGTTGGAGTATCTGTGCGCCGGTGCCGATAAAACGATAATTCTGCAGTCCCTCAGAGCCATCACCGGATACGGTAGCGGGGCTATCGGGGAACGCTTCAATGTCTGCGATCTGACTTTCGATAGAGCGGTTCTGACCGATGAGGATGAGGGCTCCAGCGCCTTCCTCGGCAATGCGGGCCATGGCGCGGCTCAGGGACCATCCCTCACGGTCGGGGATCTGGGTATGAAACACATCGCGAAGCATGTCCAGAGGCTGCACCCGGGTCAGGGTGTCGGCATCCGCTGAAAGCTCGCCCTTGGTGAGGGCGTAGTGCAGGGCGTCGTCCACCAGGTCTCGGAAGGTATGCAGTTCGAAATCTCCGTAGTCCGTCTGTACCGGTTTCTGCGCGACGAGTTCTACGGACTGCTCGTGGAGGGAGCGGTAGGTGATCAGATCGGCGATGGTGCCCATGGGAAGTTGATGCTTCTCGGCGAAGAGCTCGAGTTCCGGCCGTCTCGCCATGGTGCCATCTTCGTTCATGATCTCCACAATGAGCGCAGCGGGTTCAAAACCTGCCATGCGCGCCAGATCCACGCCGGCCTCCGTATGGCCTGCACGTCGAAGCACGCCGCCTTCTTTTGCGACCAGGGGAAAAATATGGCCCGGCTGGCAGATGTCCGTGGGGCCGGCATCGACGCCTGCCGCGACTTTCACCGTGTGGGCGCGCTGGATGGCGCTGATGCCCGGGCCGAGCTTTTCCGCAGCGTCAATGGATACGGTGAAGTTGGTTTCGTGCTGGGAACGATTGTCTCGCACCATCAGGGGTAGCTGGAGTTGCCGCGCCCGCTTCTCCGTAAGAGGCATGCAAATCAGCCCGCAGGCCTCACTGGCAAAGAAGTTGATGATTTCCGGGGTCACGGCCTCGGCGGCGATAATGAGATCCCCCTCGTTTTCCCGATCCTCGTCATCCATGAGAATCACCATCCGTCCCTGACGGATGGCTTCGATAAGATCGGGAACGCTGCTAAGAGCCATAACTGCCTGTCCTGCTATTTGAATGAAGGCGAATTGCCGTGAGCCCGGTGCGCCACCGCTAGATCATTTCGATCCCGACGGCTGTCGCTTCGCCACCACCAATACACAGCGCCGCAACGCCGCGCTTGCCTCCGGTTTTACGCAGGGCATACATGAGGCTGACGATAATGCGTGAGCCCGTGGAGCCAATGGGATGACCCTGAGCGCAGGCACCGCCGTGAATATTGACCCTGGCGTGATCGAGACCGTGTTCGCGCATGGCGAGCATCGTGACCATGGCAAAGGCTTCGTTAATCTCGAAGAGATCTACGTCAGCAACACTCCAACCGGTTTTGTCGAAGAGCTTCTGGATAGCGCCGCCCGGGGCCGTGGTGAATTCCGAAGGATCCTGGCTGTGGCGACTGTGGGCGACGATACGCGCCATGCCGGAAACACCGCGCCGCGCTGCTTCGGTGCCGGACATCAACAGGAGGGCGCTGCCGCCGTCAGAAATGGAGCTGGCGGTGGCTGCAGTGATGGTGCCGTCTTTGGCAAAGGCAGCGCGCATGGCGGGTATGCGATCCACGTTAGCCTTGTGGGGCTGTTCATCGTCGCTGACCACGGTGTCGCCCTTGCGACTGCTGACGGTGACGGGGGCTATTTCCGGTGCCAGGGATCCATCGTCGATGGCGGCCTTGGCCCGGCGCAGGGATTCAATGGCAAAGGCATCCATATCTTCGCGACTGACGCCCTCGCGATCCGCCGTTGCCTGGGCGAAAGTCCCCATGGAGCAACCCTCGTAGGCATCTTCGAGTCCGTCCATCATCATATGGTCAAAGGCTGTGGCAGAGCCCAGCCGGAATCCACTGCGTGCACCCATCAGCAGGTGAGGAGCATTGCTCATGCTCTCCATGCCACCGGCCAGCACGATGTTGTTGGTACCCGCCATGATGCTGTCATAGCCGAATATTGTGGCCTGCATGCCGCTGCCGCAGGCTTTGTTGACCGTCACGGCGCCGGTGCTCACCGGTATCCCTGCCGCGATGGATGTCTGACGGGCTGGACACTGTTTAAGACCCGCAGGGAGTACGCAGCCCATAAACACTTCATTGACCGCTTCGGGCTCCACGCCGCTTTTATCCAGGGCGGATTTTGCCGCGACGGCGGCCAGCTGGGGTGCGGGGACGCTCGAGAGCGCGCCCTGAAGTCCACCCATGGGGGTGCGGGCACCATCAATAATCAGGACGCTTTCTTCGCTCATGGTTGTTTCCTTGGCTTGGTATTCGGCGGGGGCGTGATTTAGCCACAGTGTCTCTCGCGCCTCAAGTTTGATCTCCCGTCGTTCGGGGAGGTGAAACTGCCGTTGTGGTGACGAATCGCTTGCCTCTTACGGCTTCCCGGAACGCTCGGGGACTCAAATCCGTAGTGCTACGAAATGCCTGAGAAAAACGGCTCGGGGAGCTGAATCCGCAGCGCCAGGCAATGTCCGCCAGGGGGAGGTCCGAGTGCTGCAGCAGTGCGCGGGCCTCGCGGATACGCAGGTTCTGGAGGTAGCGAATGGGTGTTTCTCCCGTGGCCTTGCGAAACCGACGGCCAAAACTGCGGGGGGATAAGCCGCTCAGGGCCGCCAGACTCTCCACGCTGTGGGGCGCGCCAGGGTGCATCTGCATATGATCCTGAGCATCGCGGATCAGTGCATCGTGATGGGCGCCGGAGGACTCCTGAAGAAACGCGGCCGTCTCAAAGGACTGGCGGGCCTCGGGTGAGAACTGCGTCTCCACGGCGCGGGCGATGCGCTCGCCGTAATGCTGTTCCACGTAGTGCACCATAAAGTCACCGATGGAGTTGACGCTGCCCACGCAGTACAGGCGCTCACTCTGGGTAATCAGATGTCGGCGTTTGAGGTCCACGAGAGGATAGCTTCGCTCAAAGCGATCGAAGTCATGCCAGTGCGTCGTCGCTGGTCTTCCGTCTAAAAGCCCTGTCTCCGCGAGGAGCGCGCTGGCCGTGCCTACGCTGCAGATACTGCTGCCCCGCGCATGGAGCTCCTGCACCCGGGGTAACCAGTCTGCGGCACGCCGTAGCACGCGACGGGGGTGTCGCCAGATTGCCGGCAGAATCAGGAGGTCGCAAAACTTCAGATCCGACAGGTCTCCGTCGAGGCCCAGGCAAAGTCCCGAATCGAGGGTGACCGATGACTCGCCGTGGAGCCCCAGGAGCTGAATGTCGGCGTCCAAACCGCGCCCGCGTACTGTTCGCGACATCTGAGCGGCAGCGCGAAGTATCTCCGCCGGCAGGGTGACGCTGGTGGCCAGAGCTTCGGGGTAGAGAATCAGGGCGGCGGTGGGCATGGCGTTGTATGGCCGTTCGTGGTCGATTATGGCTGTTTATATAAATAAATTGACGTTTATAGGATACAGATAAAGGGGTAGGGCTGCCTACACTGCGTTCATTGCCTTTGCATGCAGGGACACCCGTGGGACAAGCTCTACCCGTTATCGTCAGTTTTGGTGGTGTTAACAGCGCCGGCCGCAGCTCCATGCATCACGCTTACGCGCGCATGGTTGAGACTGCCCTGAGTGCTGATCGGCGCGACAAGATGCTGAGGTCCCTGCGCCAGTTAACAGGCGCTGTCGAGGACAGCGACGGATCCCTTCTGGATCGCACGCTGATTCGGCGCATCGGACCGCAGCATTTTGATCCCAGCCGTGTCTCCTGGAATCAGCGTCTTCCCACCCGCAGCAATGGTGCCCCCGTGAGCTTTGAGCTCCACCGGCGGTATCTCCCTGTTCCCGTGCCCGATGATTGGCAACTGCTCCCCGGTGAAGATGATGAGCACGTGCGCGTACAGATTGTGGGAGAGCAGCAGTTCCTCTTGCCCACGCACCGCGAATTTGAGGTAAAGGCGGCCAGTCAGCTGCCTGATGGCTTTGATCCGGCGGCCCTTTATCCGTCGCGGAACCATCCCCGGGGTCTTGCCATGTCGGTGTATGCCGCCAGTGACGCGCTGGGAAATCTGGGATTGGATTGGGATGCACTGCTAACAACTCTGGCGCCGGATCAAATCAGTGTCTATGCGGGCAGCGCCATGGGGCAATTGGACGATAACGGCACCGGCGGCATGCTGAAGGCGCGCTACCGCGGCAGTCGCATTACCTCTAAATTCTGCCCCCTGGGTCTGGCGGAAATGCCCGCGGATTTCGTCAACGCCTACGTGCTTGGGGCCGCGGGTTCGACGGGGGCAACCCTCGGTGCCTGCGCATCCTTTCTGTACAACCTGCGCCATGCTGTCCACGACATTCGCTCGGGCCGCGCTAGGGTCGCCTTTGTAGGCGCCGCGGAAGCACCCGTCACGCCGGAGGTCATGGAGGGTTATGCGGCCATGGGCGCCCTGGCAACGGACAAGGGGCTCCGTCACCTGGACGGCCTCGGTGACGATGCGGAGCCGGACCATCGCAGGGCCTGCCGGCCCTTCGGGGAGAACTGCGGATTTACCATTGGCGAGTCCGCGCAGTTTCTGGTTCTTTTTGATGATCGTCTGGCCCTGGAGACCGGCGCCAATATTCTTGGCTCGGCCGCCGATGTGTTCATCAACGCTGACGGATTTAAAAAATCCATTTCCGGCCCGGGCGTCGGCAACTATCTGACCATGGCCAGAGCCGCCGCGTGCGCCCGCGCGATTGTTGGCGAGGAAGGGCTCCGCGAGGGCGGTTTGGTGCAGGCCCACGGCACGGGCACGCCGCAGAACCGCGTAACCGAGTCTGTGATTCTCAGCAGGGTCGCCGGTGCCTTTGGTATCGAGGACTGGCCCGTAGGCGCCATTAAAAGTTATGTGGGTCACTCCCTCGCCGCGGCCTCCGGGGATCAGATCGCAGCAACCCTGGGGATCTGGGCCGAGGGCTGGATGCCGGGTATCAGCACCACGGCAGCCCTTGCCGATGACGTGGCAACGGAAAACCTCAGCTTCAATCTGAAGCATCAGGAACTGGATTTATCCAGGCAGCGCTATGCGCTGATCAACGCCAAGGGTTTTGGTGGCAACAACGCATCCGCAGCAATCCTGAGCCCGCTTCAGACCCTGGATATGCTCAAAGCCCGCCATGGCGCCACGGCCATATCGCGATGGGAAAAGGCGCAGGAATCTGTGCAACAGGCGCAGGAAGCACGTGAGGCCCGCGTCCTTGCCGGAGAGGAATCTCCCCGGTACCTCTTTGACAACAATGTTCTGGGCGACGAGGCCGTGAGCTTCGACGGCGAGAGCATTGCCGTTGCGAATCAGCGCGTGTCCCTAGTACAGTCCAACCCCTTTGAGGATTAGGGGCTCGGTTTAGCCGCCCGTAGCCCCCAGACTCTGAAACCTATCTGAGTACAGTCGGGGTTGATTTGAACCATCGAGTCACGCTGCATCCCGTCAACGGGTTGCAGCAAACGATCACCTTGAGGACTCATAACCCCAAGGGTGACCTGGTATCGCGAAAGCTTCACGATGAAGGCGCCTGGGAGCCGTTTGAAACCCGGCTCTGGATCGCCTCCCAACGTCCCGGCGATATCGTGGTCGATGTGGGCGCGAACCTGGGTTACTTCAGTATTCTCAGTGCGCTTAACCCAGCGATAGCGTCCCGCATATTCGCCTTTGAGCCTGCCGCGGACAATGTCCTGCTTCTCCAGAAAAACCTTCGATGGAACCGGTGTGAACGGGATGTTGAGATTGTTCCCATTGCCCTGGGTGACGACGACGGGCAATGCGCCCTCTATCGCAACGAAGACAACCGGGGTGATCATCAGATCTATGCCGGTGACGGACCCCGTTCGCAGGAAATGATCACCGTTCGTCACGGTGCCGGGCTGTTGTCACCGCGCATCGACCGCATTGATCTTCTTAAGGTGGATACCCAGGGCAGTGAGCAGGCGGTGATGCAGGGTCTGCTGCCGCTTTTACACAAAAGCGCTGACAATTTGCGCATGCTGGTAGAGCTGACCCCTTACTCCCTGCGCTTGGCCGGTAGCAGTGGCAGAGTGCTCGTCACCCTGATCGCGGCGCTGGGCCTGCCGCTCTGGATCGTCGATCATGTGGAGCACCGCCTCGTCGCTTCGGACGCTGCAGCGCTGTGCCAATGGTCAGACAATGTGGACGCGGTTGCGGATGATCGTGGGTTCATGAACATCTACGCGGGAGTGCCGCCTCAAGAGCTTCTCTAGGCATCGCCTGTAAATGCTCGGAATATCGCTGTTATCATGGACTTTCACTTTGATCGACAGGTAATTCATGGCGACGGTATTTAACGGCCTGAGCTTTCTCCAGCAGCGCAATTCCATGCCCAAACTTACGGGTCCGGGGCCCGATGCTGCGGAGCTCGAACAAATGCTCCAATGCGCCCTGCGGAGCCCCGACCATGCCCGGCTGCGGCCCTGGCGGTTTATCAGTATTCAAGGCGATCGACGCAAGGACTTCGGCGAGTTGCTCCGCGCATCCCTGTTGCGACGGGATCCCGATGCGGATGACGCTGCCCAGGAAAAAGCACGTAACGCGCCGCTTCGTGCGCCCCTGGTTATCGCCGTTCTGGTGTCTCTGAAGGAGCATCCCAAGGTGCCTGCCTGGGAGCAGCGCATTTCGGCGGGTTGTGCAGCTTTCAGTCTGATTCTCGCGGCAGAGGCGCTGAACTATGGCGCGATTTGGCGCACGGGCGCTGTCGCCGAGGACAAGCAGTTACTCCGCGACCTTGGGGGCGCGGATAACGAGGAGTTTGTCGGATTTATTTATGTTGGCCGACCCGACTGCAACGCCAAACCCGTGCCCACTATGGTGAGCGAAGAATTTCACCGCGCCTGGTAGCGGCGATTCTCGAGTGACGCCCACAAAACCTATGAAAAATACCAACTTTTGATAACGCAGGAAGCAGACATGCAGCAGGAACAGATAACGCAACCTACCTTTGAAACTTTGGAGCTCACGGTCAACGATCACGTCGCTGAGGTGTTTTTGAACCGTGGCGACAAGGCAAACTCCATGAATACCACCATGTGGAGAGAGCTTCAGGCCTGTTTTGAATGGTTGGACAGTGAACCCATGGTGCGTGCGGTAATTCTCGCTGCTCACGGCAAGCACTTTTGCGCGGGTATCGATCTCAAAATGCTGATGGAAGTGCAGGGGCAGCACGAAGATCGCGCGCGCCGCGCCGAGGCCCTGCGTCGCAATATTCTTGGGATGCAGGATAACCTGTCCGCTATGGAAAAGTGTCGTAAGCCCGTGCTGGCGGCGATTCACAACACCTGTATTGGTGGCGCGATGGATATGGTGACCTGCGCGGATATGCGCTATGCCTCCGAGGATGCATGGTTCTCCATTCGTGAAATCGATATCGGTATGACCGCCGATGTGGGTACCTTGCAGCGCCTCCCGAAGATCATTCCCTATGGCGTTGCCTGCGAGCTTGCCTATACGGGTAGAAACGTGACCGCCGATGAGGCGCAGCAGATCGGCCTGGTAAACAAAGTGTTTGCCGATCGTGACGCGCTTTTAGCGGGCGTTCGGGAGATTGCCGCGATGATCGCAACTAAAGCGCCCCTGGCCGTGCGAGGTAGTAAAGAAATGCTCCAGTACAGCCGGGATCACAGCGTCCAGGAGGGGCTGAACTACATCGCCACATGGAACGCCGGCATGCTCAGCGCCCAGGATCTGGAGGAGGGGCTCGCCGCCCAAATGGAAAAGCGGGCCGCGAATTATGACAACTGATATGAGTGCGGGGCAGGGCGCCCCGTCTTAAAGAAGCATGGAAAGGCTTGGGGAGCTTTAGAGAGGGCTTACCAACTCCATCTCAGGGGTTGCCCGGATACTTATCCATTTCGATAAAGGGGTGTAGCGCCAGCGCTATGCCCTCATCAACAAAGCTATTGTTTTCGAGAATGGCGCGTCGTCGGATGTAGCGACCTGTCGACGAACGGGCATCGATCGCATCCGTCGCATCAAGGCCGCCACGGCTGACAAACACGCGCTTGAGTTCCGTATCAAAAATAGTGACCTGCAACGACGCTACGGCAGCGGGCATGGACCAGTCAAACTCTGCGCTCACCCCGGTGCCCGGGCCTTGCATGGAAGGGCGCCGCGACACGCCATCCCAGCGGCCCAAGTGCTTCAGACCGATGTTAAAGGGCACTTCCAGTTCCACAAGATCCGTGAAGACGAATGCGTCCAGCTCCGTGGTCTCGGTAAAGCGGTCGCGGACGCTTTGCATAATCTGGGAAAAGGTCTTCATATTGACTCGGCCCGTTGTGGGGTCCACGGGGTCTCCGAAGGCACGTACGGCGGTATTCCAGTGTTGCTTGAACTGCCGTTGGGGCAGCACTTTGTAGCCATTGGCCTTGAGGTAGCTGCTGATGCGCGCGTCGACGCGGGGAGCCACATCCTCAAGGTGGTTTCGCGATGGAATGCCCAGATTCACATGAGGAATGACCACGGTTTTTATCGGCGAGGCCGCCAGCTGATCGCTTTCTATTTCAAAGGGAAACACCGTGGGGTTGTAGCCGCCGCCCGTGGCACAAGCGGTGATGAATGCGAGTGTTGAGAGCGTTGTTAAGGTAAGGAATATCAGCTTTTTTGGCATAGTCTTAGGTAACATGTCGGGGTGAATGTTCAAGAGGCGCGCATGGTAACAAACTTGGCAGAGAACGAAGAAGCGTCCGGGAGCGATGCGTCATCGACGGCTAACTTGCACGCTTCCGTAAGAGGAGAAGGTACTCCCGTGGTCTTGCTTCACGGTCTTTTTGGCATGGGCAGTAATCTGGGCGGCCTTGCCCGGGCGCTGGCGCCGGAGTTCGAAGTGCATCAGCTGGATCTTCCCAACCACGGGCGGTCGCCCTGGCAGGCACGCAGCAGTCTCGATGATCTTGCAGCCAGTGTTGGAAGCTATATTCAAAGTAAGGATCTGGGTGCCGCGGCGCTGGTCGGGCACTCCCTGGGAGGCAAGGTGGCCATGCAGCTGGCCTTGACCCATCCCCGGGCAGTGTCGGCGCTCGTTGTTGCCGATATCGCACCGGTGGTTTATCCCTCGTCCCATGATGCGGTGTTTGCGGCCCTTGGCGCGGTGGAGTCTGCACAGCCCACCTCGCGAGCGCAGGCAGGAGAAATCATGGGCAAACTGCTTAAAGAACCTGCTCTGATTCCCTTTCTTTCTCTGAGTTTGCACCGCAATGAAGCGGGGGTGTATGTCTGGCGCTTCAATGTGGAGGCCCTGCGGGAGAATTATGCGGCGTTTCGCGCTCCGCCCAGGGGAGCGCCATCCCCCGTACCTGCGCTGTTTGTTTACGGTCAGAATTCAAGCTACGTTGATGAAGCGGGTATGGCAGCGGCGCTGGGGCTGTTCCCCGGGGCGGAGTTTGCAGGGATCGCCGATACGGGACACTGGCTGCATGCAGAGAAGCCGACGGAATTTAACGCAGCGGTGTTGGACTTTTTACGACGCAGAAAAAGCTCGCAACGGGACAATCGGCGATGACACTGACTATCTGGGATCTGGTGTTTGTAGGGGTGTTTGGCGGTCTCGCCTGGTACTTCTTTAGCGGCACCCGGGTGCGGGAGCTTGCGGTGGCGGCGGCAAAACGGTCATCGGAGCTGGCAGACGTGCAAATGCTGGATCAGTCCGTGGCGCTTTCCCGTACCTCTCTCAGTCGTGACGGCAAAGGTATGTGGCGGATCTGGCGCCAATATCGCTTTGAATACAGTCGCGACGGTGTGGGTCGCGAGGTCGGCCACATCATTATGCTCGGGCCTCGTTTGCAGGCTGTGCTGGTAGCAGAGTCGCCCACGCTTCACTGACCCCTGTGCGTGGTCCCGTAGCCCCTGAGCTTAGCCCCTGAGCTTAGCCCCCGAGGTCTCCCGAAAGGACTTCTCTGTTGCGCCTTCGCTATGCTCTGCCTTGGGTGGATTACAGCTCGATAATCACCCGCGCAAGAATGGCTATTGCCACCAGTGTCAGGAGAACCGCAAAGATACGGTCGATTGTGCCAGCGTGGCTGCGAAGCCTGCGGACCCAGTTTTCCCGCGTAACCGCCAGTGTAATTACCGTGTACCACAAGCCATCAACAAAGAACGCAGTGAGAACCATAGCCGCCTGGGTTGCCCCGCTGGCTTCGGGATGCACGAACTGGCTGAACAGGGCGAGCATGAACACCGCGAGTTTCGGGTTGAGAAAAGCGATGGCAAAGCCATCACGAGCCGCGGTGCGGGCGCCGGCGGTGCCATCTTCCTGCGTTGGCGCTGCGTCGGCACTGCGCCACAGTCCGAGGGCAAGCCAGAGCAGGTAGAGGGCGCCAAGGGTTTGCAGGGCAACAAACAGGCGGTCACTGGTGGCTATGATTGCGCTCAGTCCGAACACGGTGAGTGCGGCATACAGCCCTACGCCGAGGGCATGAGCCCAGGCAGCCGCGAGGCCCCTGGCTCTTCCGCCACCGAGACTCGCGCTGATCACCACGGCCAGGCTCGGACCGGGGGAGGCGGCACCGGCCAGACATAGACCGGAGAGACTGAGCCACACCCAGAACGTCATGGAGCGACTTTGCTCTGCGTCGCTGTCTGTGATGCCGTCGATGTCTGTGACAGGGTTGTGACCTTAGACCCGTTCTGGGAAAACTTAGCGCCAATCATCGATTTTGTCCGGGTTGTCCACAAAACCTGTGGATAAAGCAGTGCACAATTTGTTTAGCATGCCCGTAATCCTTTATGTTACGGCTCTTTTGTTACCTTGGTTAAAAATCGAGCAAGTCTATAATATAGTTTAAAATCAAAGGCTTGAAGGCATTTATTCAGAGTAATGCTGCGCGATGCTGCGTAACTTCGATTGTTTGCGGTGCCGCCCCAACGCTGTGCATAACAATTCTCAAGTGCTACGGCCGGTAACCTTTTTGGCGGTAACACGCAAGGCTTATGTAACGTTACGGTCACCCCGCTGTCACACAGCGCTGCGGTTTCCTCGGTAGATACAGCCTGAGGTGCAGGTTTCGCGAATCTCAATCGCCGATAGCTCTGGTAAGGCGGGGAGCACGCGATCCCATATCCAGCGACAAAGGTTTTCGCTTGTGGGATTTTCCAGTCCCTCAATGTCATTCAGATAATAGTGGTCGAGTTGTTCGATGACCGGCTTGCAGGCTGCTTTGATGTCACCGAAGTCCATGATCCATCCGCTTGTCGCGCCGGGCTCACCCTCTACATAGACGCGCAGCTGAAAGGAATGCCCGTGCAGGCGCTCACACTTGTGGCCCGGCGGCACCTGCGGCAGCCGATGTGCTGCCTCGAAGTGGAAGTCCTTAAAGATCTCCATTACTGCTCTCCCAAATAAAGCGCTCTATTTTCGATGTATGCGTGTTCAATAGAAAGACTTTGAAGCGGCAATTTTTCCAAGGACCAGTTCTTGCGACGGATTACGGAAGATCCGGCGTAGAGGTAAGTGCGGTTTGGTGCGTATAAGGAAGATAGACAATGAAAAAACTTCTAGTGCTCGTAGTCAGTGTACTGACTTCTGGTGCAGTCCTCGCAGGGCCAGCTGATCGACTCGGACGTCTCGATAAACGTTTGGGGGCTGCAGAAAACAGTGGTGCCTGGGAGCAGGGAAGCAAAGGAGATCGATTTGAGGACCGTATAGATCGGCTTGAAGATCGTGCAGATCGCCGCGAGGATAGACGGGATCGTGCTGTCACCGTGGGTCCTCGTGACCTTGCGGAGGACCGTATGGATCGAAGGGAAAACCGGAGGGACGTAGCGGAAAATCGCCGGGATCGAGGTGCCGATCGGGATTTTACTCAGCCCTGGTAAAATCCGTTGACAGGCAAAGGCAAGGCTCTATAATGCGCCCCTCCAACGCGGGTGATTAGCTCAGCTGGGAGAGCATCTGCCTTACAAGCAGAGGGTCGGCGGTTCGATCCCGTCATCACCCACCACGTTGCCTCTGGCCTTTACCGGCTGCATTTCCTGACCGAAATGAGGATCGTGGATTGCGCGTTGTCTACCCTGGAGCGGTAGTTCAGTTGGTTAGAATACCGGCCTGTCACGCCGGGGGTCGCGGGTTCGAGTCCCGTCCGCTCCGCCACCTTTTTGTATTGTAGTGAAACATTGCGCAACACGCTGAAATAGCGCAATTACCTGCTAGTAAAGCCTCAAAACACGCGACATCTCACCTCGACTGTTTCATCCCGTTGCGCTACGCTTCGTTTGGAGTGGGGGGTAAATGGGGGGTAAGAGCGTGGCGCTGACACCGGCAGACTGTGACCGCATCACCCGTCGCGGGCGACATCTGGATGCTGAAGGACTGTACCTCCTGGTTGCCAGAGGCGGCAGCAAAAACTGGATCTATCGCTACCAACATGAAGGGCGTCGGCGAGAGCTTGGGTTAGGCGGCTATCCGGCGGTGAGTTTGGCCAAGGCGCGGATGCGCCGAGACGCAGCGCGGGATCAGCGCCAGCAAGGCCACGACCCGCTTGAGGTCCGCGATCGTCAGAGGGCCCAGCTACGCGCGCAGATGGCTGCTGAAACGGCAGAGCGAGAGCGTGCCGCCATGACCTTCCTGCGCGTCGCCGATGAGTTTATCGACAACAACGCGGCGGGTTGGACGAACCGGAAGCACGGGCAGCAGTGGCGCAATACGCTGAAGACGTATGCCTTTCCGATATTGGGTGTCGTGCCCGTAGGTGAAGTCACCACGGATCAGGTGCTGCAGGTGCTCACCCCCATCTGGACCGAGAAGACCGAAACCGCGAAACGGTTGCAGGGCCGCATCGAACGCGTTCTGGACTACGCGACGACAAAGGGCCATCGTGAGGGTGATAATCCTGCTCGCTGGCGGGGGCACCTCGACAACGTGCTGCCCAGGCCCGGCAAGGTTCACCGCGTGGAGCACCAGCGGGCGCTGCCATATCTAGAGGCCCCCGAGCTCGCGGCGAAACTCACGGATGTCGATACCGCCGCGGGTCGCGCTCTTCTGCTGACACTACTGTGTGCGACCCGGACCAGTGAAACCCTGGAAGCGACCTGGTCGGAAATCGACCTTGATCGGAAGGAATGGCGTATTCCCGCTGTGCGCATGAAAGCGGGCAAGGAGCACCGCATACCGCTCTGTGATGCAGCCGTTGCCGTGCTGAAGACCCAGTCAGTTCATCAGGGCGAGAGGGGAGACTGGGTCTTCCCCGGACAAAAGCGCGGTAAATGCCTGAGCAATATGGCCATGACGAATGTGCTGAAGCGTACGGACTGGCTGGAACGAACGAGTGTCCACGGCCTTCGAAGCACCTTTCGTGACTGGGTGGGTGAGAAGACACGCTACCCCGAACGCATGGCCGAGGTGGCGCTAGCGCATCAACTTACCGACAAAGTTCAGGCGGCCTATTTTCGCGCCGACCTTATGGAGCAGCGGCGAGAGATGATGAATGAGTGGGCCGCATTCCTCGGATGTGATTCAGTTGTTGCCTAGTGTCACGCCGTCAACCGACATGCTCGGCCTCTTTGGTTCTTTCGATGGTGACCGAGACGTGAGCTGCATGGCGCCGGCTACCGGATCGCGGTTGGGGCGGTAGCGATATGTCATCAGACATGGAGTCTCGGATCGAACAAGTGCCGGGCGTGTTGGTAGCAATGCGTCAGCGCGCGACCTAAGCGGCGTCATGTGAATACCTCAACTTAACTATTCGTGAGGTTCGCCCAGATCGGCTTGTCTCCCGCCGTTTTTGGACAAAGTTGCCCGATGACTTCCTCACCTGTCTAAAAGCCATTGCGTCGTCAAAAGCTGATCCGGATCTCACTGCATGATCTACAGCCCAGCCGAACATTGGCAGCCAAAAATGCGGAATACCTCAGGCGGCCCGTCACCGAGCCAGCGGCGGCAGGCGATACCAGAGCGCATAGAGCGCCGGCACGAACAGGAGGGTGATCGCCGTGCCCACGGCCAGACCGCCGATGAGCACATAGGCCATTGGACCCCAGAAGCCGTCGAGAGTCAGGGGGACGAAGGCGAAGACTGCTGCCAGTGCCGTCAGGATGACTGGCCGCGCCCGGCGCACCGTGGCCTCGATGACCGCCTCGGCGCCGTCCATGCCGTCGGCGCGGTTGTCTTCCACCTGCTGCGCCAGGATCAGCGTGTTGCGCATGAGGATCCCGGCGAGGCCGATGAGCCCGAGAAGCGCCACGAAGCCGAAGGGCTGGTTGAACAGGAGCAGTGCCGCGACGGCCCCGATCAGCCCCAGGGGCGCCGTTGCCACCACCATGAAGGTGCCGCGGAAGCTGCGCATCTGCAGCATCACGAAGATCAGCATGAGAGCGACCATCACCGGCTGGAGGGCCGATAGGGAGGCGTTCGCCTTGCCTGATTTCTCCACCGAGCCGCCGATATCTATCCGGTAGCCGGGAGGCAGCTCTTCGCGAAGTCCCGCGGCGGCCTCCCATACCTCGTCGGTGACGCTGTTCGGCTGCCCGCTGCGGATGTTCGCAACGACGGGCAGGAAGCGCTCGCGGTTATAACGCATGATCACTGGCTCCTCGTATTCCACTGCCAGCCGGCCGATCTGCGCAAGCGACACCTTGCCACCGTCTGCCGCACGTAACTCGTGCCGCGATGCGTCACCCGGTTCGAGCCCGCCGCGGTCTCGGCCGCGTAGCCAGATAGGGACCGTGCGGATTCCCTGGCGCAGCTCGCCGACAGCTTCACCGTGGAGGTTGACCTGAAGGGAGCGGGCCACTGAGGCCGGCGTAAGGCCGTAGCGGGCCAGTGCGTGCTCGTCGTAGATCAGCCGCTGTATCGGGATGCGTTCGTCCCACTCGAGGTGAGGGTCTTTGATGTGCGGGTTGGCGTTCATGAGGACCACCAGTTCACGGCCGATGTTCCGCAATACGACCGGGTCGGGGCCGACGATGCGGAAGGCCAGAGGCCACACCACCGGCGGTCCGTAAAGCAGCCGCGACACACGCACCCGCGCCTGTGCGAAGGCGCCGGCGGTCACCTGCTCGCGCACCGCAGCCATGATCGCGTCGCGGGCCCGCTTGTCACGGGCCACGGCAACCACTTTGCCGAAGGCCGGGGAGGGCTGCTCCGGATTGGAGGAGATGAAGAAGCGCGGCGCGCCGGCACCGACATAGCTGACTTGATTGACTACGCCCGGTTGCGCCTCGAGCAGAGCCTCGACGGCACGCACGGTTTCCCCGGTCTCAGCGATGGAGGTGCCTTGGGGGTGCCAAAGCGACACGATGACCTCGAGGCGGTCCGAACCTGGGAAGAACTGCTTCTGGACGAAGCCGTTCATGGCGACCCCGGCGAGCACCAGCAGGAGAACTGTGCCGGCCACCACAAGCACGCGATGACTGACGCAGGCGCGAACCAGGGCGCGCAGGCGTCGGTAGCGCGGTGTGTCATAGGGATCGCCCCCGTGCCCGGTACCGCCGGGCTCGCGCAGCAGACGCACGCCCAGGTAGGGTGTGAAGGTGACCGCAACCAGCCAGGAGATTATGAGGGCGTATGCCAGTACCCAGAAGATATTGCCGGCGTATTCGCCTACGCTGGAACGGGCGAAACCAATCGGCACGAACCCCGAGACTGTAACCAGCGTGCCGAAGAGCATCGGCGCGGCTGTGATGTGCCAGGCCTGGGCCGCAGCCTCGACCCGGGGCATTCCTGCCTCCATTTTCACCAGCATAATCTCGATCGCGATGATGGCGTCGTCCACTAGCAGCCCGAGGGCGATGATCAGGGCGCCGAGTGTGATACGGTCGAGGTTGATCCCCGACAGTTTCATGGCCAGGAAGGTGATTCCGAGGGTCAGCGGGATGCTGATGCCGACAACGATGCCGGCACGCAGACCGAGAGCGGCGAAGCTGACCAGCATCACGACGAGCACTGCCACCAGAAATTTGATCTGGAACAGGTTCACAGCGTCGGCGATGGCTTCCGCCTGATTGGTGTGGCGCAGGAGAGACATGCCAAGAGGCAGCCGTTCGCGTTCCTCGGCGAGGAAGGTGTCCAGCCGCTCGCCGAGGTCGAGGCCGTTGGCGCCCTGCGTCATGACCACGCCGAGCAGCAGAGCGTCTTCGCCCTGGGCGCGCACCACGTAGCCGGGCGGGTCCTCGTAGCCGGCGTAGACCTCGGCCAGCTGGTCCAGGCGCATCAGGTGGTTGCCAAGGCGTACGGGGATGGAGCGAAGGTTGTCGAGTTCCGCGTGGTTGTCGCCCACGCGCATGCGCAGCAACGGGCCGCTGGCCTGGCGCTCGCCGGCAGGCAGTAGGCGGACGTGCGTGTTTATGGCATCGATGAGTGCCTGGGAGGAGACCCCGAGGTTGTTCAGCAGAGCATTATCCACGTCAACGTAGATACGTTCCGGCCGCTCGCCCAGGATCAGCGCCTTGTGCACCCCGGGCACCAGCCGCAGCCGATCGCGGATCGCCTCGACCTCCCGGGTCAGGTCGCGCAGCGGCAGTCCCGGGGCGGTGAGGGCGAGCAGGCTGAAGAATACGTCCGAGTAATCGTCGTTGACGATCGGGCCGACCACGCCCTGCGGCAGCAGCGGCATCTCGTCAAGCATACGCTTGCGCACCTGATACTGCAGCTCGGGAATCTTCTCCGCCGGAGTGAAGTCCTCGAACTCGACGGTGATGTCGGCGCGCCCGGGGCGAGCCACCGTCTCCAGCCGGTACAGGTAGGCTACCTCCTGCAGGCGCTTTTCCAGCCGGTGCACCAGTTGCTGGTCCACCTCTTCAGCGCTGGCGCCGGGCCAGAGCACGGACACCACCAGGGAGCGGACCACAAAGGCCGGGTCTTCAGCGCGGCCCATGGACAGGAAGGCGCTAAGGCCGCCGAGGGCGGCCAGGATAATGAAAAATCGGGTGACGGAACGCTGTCTGACCGCCAGCGCAGACAGGTTGACGCCCATCATTGCCGCCGTTCCCTGACCCTCATGCCCGGGGACAGCAGATGCGTTCCCAAGGCTACGACGGCATCGCCCGCGCGGAGCTCCCCGCGTACCCGCGCCTGCTCCCGGTCCACGGCGACGACGGTTACCGGTGTCGGCTCGCTGCGGCCATCCACGACCCGCCAAAGCTGTGGCCCCTCGCCGCGTTCGTCGACGGCGGCCAAGGGCACGGTGAAGGTCGCGGCGTCGCCGGCGCCGGCGAAAGACAGGCTGGCGACGCTGCCCAGGGGCAGCTGCAGGTGTGGCGGCAAGCGGTAGCGCGTGCGCCAGCCGCGGCTTGTCGGATCAGCTACCCCGTCACGCTCGCCAAGCTCGACGGTGATGTCCTTACCGCCGTGCCACAGGGTCGCCATCGCCGGGGCCGCCGGGCTGCCGAGAAATACCTCCGCCTCCCGCGGGCCGTCCTCGGCGAAGAGCAGAGCCGGTGCCTCCTGACGCAGCACGGCGCCGACCTCGGTCTCGAGGCGCATGACGGTACCGGCGGTGGGGGCGCGTAGCTCCGTTTCCCCGAGGCCCAGGCGCGCAAGTCGCAGTTCGTTCTCGGCCACGGTGCGCCGCGCCGCGGTTGCCCTTTCCAGCAGCGCCGCCCTGTCCTGGGCCTGCCTGCTGGTCAACTCACGGGCCATGAGGTCACGCTGGCGCGCAAGCTCGGTCGCCGCATTCTCGGCCTCAGCGGTCGTCGCATCCAGCGCGGCCTCGGCGCGTGCCAGCTCAAGGCGTTCGCTGCGGTCATCGAGGCTGAACAGGAGCTGGTCTGCCGAGACAGTCTCGCCGGCGTCGACGTGCCGCGCGACGATGCGCCCTGCACGCGGGAAAGTGAGCGGTGCCTCGACCCGGGCGCGGATCACTGCCGAGAGGCGCAGCGCTTCCGGATCGTCTGGTGCCACGATTACTGTGCGTACCACCGGTGGTACCCGCGCGGGGGCCTGCTGGTCGCCTTTGGTGCAGCCGATCAGGCCCATCGTTATGGCAAAAAGCACCATAATGGATGAAAGAGAGAAACGGTCATTCCGACACGCGGAGCCATTGATGACATTGATCCAAAGTCTGCAAACCCCAACTTTGCGGGAGTGGCCAGGGTTTAGGCAGGGCGAGCGTACGTTTCCTGCCTTAATGATGAATACCAGGACGGCATAAATGACCGAATAGGCGGGTGTTGCTAACTCGACGGACGGCACCCACACCCCAGGACTACTCACTGCGATTCGCAGACTGTGATCGACATTTTTTGTCGCACGGTATCGCGAATCGCATCCGGGCGCTCCATAGGCAGGAAATGGGTTGTTCCGGCAACGACGGTTACTTCGGCGGCTGGTAGTAAGGCACTGAAACGCTCGCGCGCAGCTGGCGAGAAAGTTGACGCCTGTTCTGCGGCGAGCGCAACAACTTCACATTGCAACTGGCGAATACCGGACCAGGGTTTGTGTTCGGTATGGGCGAAGGTGGCGCTCTCCCACTCTGGCGAACAGGCCAGGCGCACATGATCCCCGTCAGATACAAAGGCGTGACGAACATAGGCTTCCAACCATGTTTCGGGCCAACTCTTGAAGCCACCGCGGCCGCGATAACTGTCCAGCGCATCGTCCCGTGAGTCGAATACCGCTCGCCGGCGCGCCGCGCCAGCGGCCAGAGGAATCCGGTGTGATTGGCGAAGCAACTTGCTCAGCCACAATTTCCGGCCCTGCCGGGGATCCATGATGACGGGCTCCGCCAGAATGAGACCCAGGACGTTGTCTGGCCGCCTGGCTGCGGCCATGACGCTGGTGGTAGCCCCAATGGAATGGCCGGCAAGCCAGACCGGCTCATCAAAGCTTTCCAGCAGGGCGGTCATGTCCCGATAGTAAGGTTCCCAGCCTCGTAATGCTGAGCTTTTCGCCGCACTGGCACTCGCCCCGTGACCCCGCATATCCCACGCCAGGACGTTGATATCGGTGGAAAGCGCGTCAAGAAGGGGTTGATACAGGCGGCCGTGGAATCCCGTGGCATGTGCCCAGTGAAGGGTGGGGCGGCCTTGCGCGTGCGGCCAGCGCCACAGTGCTATTTCCTGGCCGTCCGGGGCTTGAAATGTGTCGCGTTCGGGCATGTCGTACCCATCCTCAATGGCTGGATTGTCACGTGGCCACCGTGGCTGTGAACAGCAACTGAACACGTCCGCTGGTAACGGGTCGGTTCTTGTTCTCCTGCCAACAAGTGACCTCTATCAGGCTGGTACGCCCGCCTTGGCGAACAATACTCGCCTTGGCGAAGGTGGTTACTGCCCTCGCTGAACGAAGATAATTGATGTTGCTGTCGACAATGCGCGTGCAACGCGCATCTTCATCTGCGTTTTGCGCAGCCGCCCGCGCGGTGATCTCGATCACCGCGCCAAGAACGCCTCCATGCAGGGCTGGCAGCATAAAGTTGCCAATGAACGACTCGCGATAAGGCAAGGCAACCACCATGCCCTCATCGTGTTGCTGAGCCTGCAGTCCAAGGTGCCGGGCGTACGGAAAGCGGTCCAGAAGGGCCTGCCATGCGCAGCCTTTTCCCGGGTCTTCGCTCAAGTCGGGGCGTGATTGCACTGAATCGATCATATCGCTCATGTTTCCGGCCTTTTGCCTCCAGTTGCCTGGAACCGTGGGCCGTGGGTATTGCGCATGAAGGTGGCGCTTCCCGTTGCCACGGGCTCGCCCTCACCCTCGGAATGGATCTCGCATTCGATGAATGCGATGTCGTCCGTCAGATGGCGGCAGCTGGCAACCGCCAACAACGGCCGTTTGCCGTTGGCAGGCTGCAGGTAATCCAGACGCAAATCCAGCGTGGCGACAGGGCTCAATCTCTGTACCTCTGCGAAGACCGCCAGCCCACAGGTCGAATCTGCCAGCGAATACATGATGCTGGAACAGATTTCCTCTCCTCCGTCGTCGGCAAGCATCCACGGCTTTGGCGTCAGTCGCATACAAACACGCTTTCCCTTTACTGAGACGACCTCCATACCCAGATCCCGGCTATGGGGGACGTGTTCTATGAACTGCGACGCAGTCAACATGGCCAAACCGCCCTGCGACTTTGCGCGAGCGTAAGATTGAGCTGAACACCGGTGTTGCGCATAGGCGACTGCTAGGTTGTTGCACTTGATGTTCGCTATCCTATCGTATATTTGGTTGGTCGACCAACCAAATGAGTGTCGGTCACGTGAAAATGACGGCTATCGCTGTGATGGCGTACCATCAATGCCAGATAATCGGGTTATCGCCGAGGTGCTGAACAACGCACCGGCCATTGCGGGAGGTACTGAAAGGGTGGATCACAAGCAGGTTGTCCCCGGACGCAAGCTGGAAGACCGGGACAACGTTTTGTCCAACGCGGCGAGCTGCGGCTGGCGGGCCGCGTCGACGAAGTGCCACCGATCCTCCACTTTTCAAAGCAGAAATCCGGATGGCTGACTTTCAATGGGCTCTGCGCTTTGGCAGATGTTCGGCATGCATGGTTCGAGGACGGAGGGAAGGTGATAAAAAACCTCCGCATTCTCCTTTCAATCCTGGATACGGAGACTGTTTCTGCGAAGTGGTTGAGAGAACGCGTTACTTCTGGCGACATGCGTGAAGCGGACAAGAATTACGCCCCCGAAGTTTGGCGAAAAGTCATCAAGGGGAAGATAGAGCGGCGGCAGGTCTGGGCATCAAAAGTACGAAGCAAGCAGCAGCAAGTTCCAGTAGCAAACTCCGAGGACGAGAACATCTTGAGCGAGGTCGCGGCGCTTTCACCTGCGGAATTCGAGGCGTTTACGGTTGCGCTGATCGAAAAGCTTCCAGACATCGTGGCCGGCCTTGAGCACCGTATCACGCGAACTAGGCGCACCGGTGACCACGGCATTGATTTCTTCGGTATGTTCAAGATGCCATATCCTATCGATTATCAAATCGAGTTTTTGGGTGAGGCGAAACGCTACAAGACTCCAATCACTCCTGATCAGGTGTCGCGTCTAGTCGCACGATTAGGGCGTGGCCAATATGGTCTGTACTTCGCGACCTCTTGGTATTCCGAACAGACACAGAGAGAGATTGAATCCGATCGTTATCCAGTGCGACTTTTTTCCGGGCAAGACATCGTAAATATCCTACGGGCGGGAGACTGTGTCGCGGATGGACGCTTGAGAACCGACTGGATGCAACTCGCTCTTGCTGAGGTTGATGTGCACTTTGCAGACGGCCTCAGGCCAACGTCTTTATGGTGACTGTGGCTCTCAGTTCTGACGGCGCCTTTGCTGCGCGTTCTGCGGATCACTTTGGCTCTGAACGGCAAGAGAGACGCATTACAGATAGGCGTTCACAGAGAATTGGTGGGTATATGACTTTGGTGCGGCCGTCTTCAGCTCCTCCAGCGCTATCCTCGAATAAATACCTACGATTGTTGATACGGTGAGCTCGAGGCAGCATCCCGTCACGCACCCATCACCATAATTTCACACGGGATATGTCGAACTCTTGAGCCACCTCTGTCGCTCGCACAAGGTTGTCCCCTCGCTTCTTCGGTTTCACGGGCCAATGCGCCTCTAAACATCTAATGTGCTCTGATGAGTTCAAACTGTTGACGTGCAGGCGCTGCTCGGCTTTGGGGCTGCTCTCGAATTGGGTACCGATCGCCGCTGCAACCTGCAGCTACTATCTGATAGCACTCAAGCGAGGGTGTGGGGTAAGTGGGGGTAAGTCCCTAATTGTTATCTTGAGGTCTTATAAAATAAAGGGTCATGGATGACGTCCGCTCCGCCATTTTTTATGATTTAGCACCCCAGGCGGCTCTCCCCAATTAACGGGGGATGGACCGTTTCTCACTAAACACGATTGATGATGCCATCCCACCCGCAGTGGGTGGCTCTTCCCGCTTAAGGGGGGAACGACCGATATTCACTAAACCCTGTTGATGATGCCATCCCATCCACAATGGGTCATGACTCTCAATCGATAGTTCTCAAAGTTTCTGAACCCGTAGGCTCTGCGTGTCATCATTTCCATCTTGTTGTGGAAGCCCTCCGTGGGTCCGTTGCTCTTGCTGACGCGCCACATCATCACGATGGGTTCCAGCCAGGATGTCAGGGTTTTCGCCAACCTCCTGAGCGGGCTGTGACGTAGCTGCTCGATCAGTTCCAGCAGCTCAGGCAGCTTTTTCTGCGCCGTTTTCTTCCTGAGATTTTTGAGTAATAGCAGCTCATTAAGCCGCTGCTTGGCCTCGTAGAGCGCAGCGAGTCCCGGATAATCTGCCAGGTACCGTAGTAGGTTCGCGCGCTGCTCGGGCTTCAGGTGCCACGCATGGCGCCGCATGAGACTCAGGAGACCGCGATTCCTGCGGCCCTCGGGGTGCACGTCTTTCCAGGCGTTGAGGAAATGCTGGTTGACCAGGCGAATGACATGGAAACGATCAGCCACGATCGCTGCACCTGGAAAGTACTGACGGGCGATGTTGCGGTAGGTCTCGGACAGGTCCATGACGACGAGCTTGACGTTGTCTTTGCCCGGCAAACGGCGCAGATAGCTGTCCAGGCTGGCCTGGGAGCGTCCCAGGCGCACATCGAAGACTTTGTGGCGCCGCAGGTCGACCAATGTGGTCGCGAAGCCGCGCTTGCGGGTGAAGAAGTGCTCATCAATCCCGAGGACCTTGGGGCAGGGGCGGTTCGACATCTCCGAGACGCGTCGCTCACAGTGGCCGTGGTACCAGCGTTCAGTAGTGGCTGCGCTGATGCCATGGGTGCGTGTGAGCTTGGCCTGGGTGACCCCGCCATCGTGGGTCTCGAAGACCTCGTGGCGAAACGCCTCGGAGGCTCGATAGCGCGGCCGTACGCCTTTGAATCGATGGCGGAAATAGCGACCGCAGCGCGGGCAGTGATACTTCGGTGCTCTGAGATGCAGAGTGATGAGCTGGTTGCCTTGGCGTGTATGCTTTAGGGTCCGCTGGTAGGTGGCTTTGATCCGCACTCTCGGGTGCTGGCAGTGAAGGCAGCAGGGCCGCTTCTTGGGTTTGGCGTAGACCGAGATCGCATCATTGCGATCGACGTGTTCGACCTCCAGCTCTGGAAGCCCTAGTATTAATCCTGCGTGGGACATCGGGTGTTCTCCATTAAACCGTTTCCGCAAATTCAGTTTAATGAGCCCCGGTGTCCCCCGTTAATGATGAAGAGCCTCAGGTCCTGCATACAGCGCGCATCCCCTAGCGATCATCGTTTACGCATGATCGAGTCAGAGCACTCCTTTCACTGCCATCCACGCGCCCATGGCCACCATCATTAAGCTCTCGGTTAGCGATACAAATCCGAGGGGTACATTGCTATTGCCGCCAACACAGGCGCATTTGAGCTCGCGTTTCTCGACGTATACGGCCTTAATAATGGACACGACGCCAATGCTGCCTATAAAGAGCGCAATCGGGGAAGAGACCCACACCAAAGCCCCGGAGACCATTAATATTCCTGCCAGAGCTTCTGCGAAGGGATAGATATAGCCGTAACGCACCCAGTGCTGCGCCAGAAGATCGTAGTTCAGGAACATGGTGGAAAAGCTCTCGACATCTTGAAGCTTCTGAATCGCAAGGAAGCACATCGATATGGCAACAAACCATTCGAACGCGCGCAGGGTTACGATGCTGCTGAAGGCAAACCAGCTTGTTGCGAGGGCCATCGCCGCAGCGACGGCAAAAATCGCGATTACCGGTCGATAGCTGGTTTCGTTTTCAGACCTCACGGGAAGATCGAAGTACTCACGCAGGTCGTCGTAACCCCCAACGCGCTCGCCATTGATCCAGGACTGTGGCGTTGTCTTGACGCCATGCTCCTCGAGAAAGGCATCGGTTTTGTCGCGCGATGTCAGGTGATGGTCTTCCACCGCAAAGCCCTGCCGCTCAAGGAGGTCCTTGGACTTAATCCCGTAGGGGCAGGTGTGCTTGTCCATGACCATGCGGTAAAGCGTGGCCTTGTTGTGGCTGTTGTCGTCTTCCGGCCTATGGCCTGTCTTTTCTGAAGAAGTCATGACTGCTAGACTACCTACGGGTATGGGGTATATGTCAAGGGTATGAACTTGGAAAAAGAAGCGATCATTAAGCGGCTCAACCGCATTGAAGGACAGGTTCGCGGTATTTCTCGCATGATTGAAAACGAGCGCTACTGCATCGACATCCTCCAGCAAATGCGCGCAATCAAATCGGCCCTGGCGAGGGTCGAGGACGCGGTGCTCAAAGACCACTCAGCGACTTGCGTAGAGAGTGCCATTGCGTCCGGCGACGCGAGGGAGCAGCGGAAAAAATTCAACGAGCTTGTTGAACTGATGGCAAAAGCAAAATCCTGAGCCCGGGACCATCGTGTTCCTGGGAGCTTTCGCTTGTTGACCGATACTCCCTATGGGTATAGGCTCGCAAAGGTTATGAGAATTTCGAAGCTATCCACCATCTTCCTTGCTGTCGCGCTGATGTTGTCCAACATCGCCTGCGCCTGTGCGTGGAGTGGTGTGGCAAGCGACAATAGCGATTCCAGCCAGACGTCCCATCATCACTTGGGCATGGACATGGGTATGGACATGGGCTTGGAAAGCGATGAGCCCTCCGCCAGGATGCCCTGTGCCCACCAGGACTGTGAAGGCTGCGATGAGCTTCAGGATAGCTGTGCAACCCCGGACTACAGGGCGGTATCAACGGAGCGCGATAACCGCCCGGGAACAGCTTTTGAAGCTGATACCTACAGCGGTGATTTCGACCTCATAGATACCGTCGTGGATCCGCCGTGGCATTCACCAATCCTCCAGCGCGTTCCCCCTGTCGAAATCAGCGCCGTCGCTGTCTATCGGCCCGACACACCGGTCAAGCGCAAAGATCAGCTGACCGAATAGCCCCTTTCCCCTAGGCGGGTTTGTCCCGCGGTTTGTGCGCTCTGCGCATATGACAACTAGCCAACATGGAAAGGACCGGCTGATGTTTTCTCAAAAAATGGACGATGCTCACCCCATTGTCGCGATGTTTCCCCTGCGGAGCCCGACCCTGGCGCTCCTTGCTGCGCTGCTTCTACACGGCTGCGCTGGCACGCCGTCGTCTCGATCCGTCGAATCCCCGGCCGTGACGCCGATAGAAACCCTCTCAGAGCGCCCGATCATGCGCAACGAGGAAGCAGTTGCCAACGCCGCCCGGTCCCTGTCGGAGTGGGTGAGCTACGCCCTTGCGAACAACCCCCGTGTTACGGCGGCCCTTGCCAACTATGAAGCAGCAAACAATGATATCGATCAGGCGACGGCGCTTCCGGATCCTCGTTTAAATTTCCGCTACTTCATCGACGAGGTAGAGACTCGTGTGGGGCCACAAAGCTTCGCTGTGGGAATTTCGCAGCCCCTGCCGTGGCTCGGCAAGCTGCGTTTGCAAGGTGAGATCGCCTCGGAAAAAGCCAATGCCGCGGCAACGCGCGTATCGACTATCCAGAATGATGTCATCGCGGAGGTCGCCCATGCCTGGTATGAGCTTTACTACTTCAATCGCGCCCTCAAAATCATGGCTGGTAATCGGGATCTCGTGCAGAACCTGGAGCGCGTCGCCAGAACACGTTATCAAACGGGATCAAGCGGGCATGCTGATGTCATCCGTGCCCAGGTGGAACTGGGAAAAATCGAAAATGATCTCGCCAGTCTCACGGATCGCGAAGCGCCGTTGCTTGCACGACTCAATGCTGCGCTGAATCGGTCCCCCCAGGCCCCGATAAAAATGCCTGAAGAGGCGCCCATCGTCGACGTCGCCTTAGACGATCAATCGATCGTATCCCGTGTTATCGGCAATAACCCGGAACTGCGCGCCCTGTCCTTTGATGTAGCTGCGGCAAAGGCTGCAAGAGAGCGCGCCGACAAAGACTTCTTCCCGGACTTCTCCATCGGCCTCGACTACATCGCCACGGGTGATGCGCGTTCCCCCGACGTAGAAGACAGCGGCAAGGATCCCATCGCCGCTGTGTTTTCCATGACCCTTCCCCTGCAGCGCGGGAAGTACAAAGCGGGTGTCCGCAGCGCTGAAGCGCGTATCGCGGCGCAGAGGGCGCAACGTGCTCAGCACATCAATCGATTAGAGGCAGACACCGTGAGTGCGGTTTTTCGTCTGCGCGACGCGCGCCGGCAAATTGATTTGTATCAGAGGACCCTGTTACCCAAAGCCAATGAATCCCTGGCCGCGACACAGCGCGCCTATAGCGCCGGATCATCCACCTTTGCTGATCTCATCGATGCACAGCGCATGCTGCTGGTCTTTGAACTCGCTGAAGCCCGCGCCATTGCAGACCACAACCAAGCCCGCACAACACTAGAGGAGCTCATCGGCGAGTCCCTTGCCCCTGCGCCAGCTAATCAAGGAGTCTCGCAATGACTAATCAAACATCGATGAACTCAGTCCTTCGACGCCCGGCCGCGATTGCCGTAATAGCCGTTGTTTTGCTTATCGCGCTTGCGGCTTTTTGGCCAGATCCCTCTACTGAGACCACCGAAACACAAGCCGATGAAGCGGCGGCCGGCGAGTCGATGCCTGGCGATGTGCATGCGGGGCACGGAGCAATGAATGCCGATGCGCCTGCAGAGCATGAAGGTCATGACGCGATGGCTATGGACACGCATGCGGGCCATGAAGGCCATGGCGCGATGCAGAGCCCGGCTACACACGCCGGAAGCAGCCATCCACTTGAGCAGCGGTCCGCCGAGGTATGGAGCTGCTCCATGCATCCACACATTAAACGTGACGGCCCTGGGCAGTGCCCGATATGCGGCATGGACCTCATCCCGGTCCGGCAAGAACCGTCCGACATGGATGACCAGGAGCCGCGCCAGATCACGCTATCCACCGCACAGCGAGCTCGCATGCGCATCGCTACCGTGCCGGTCGAGCGGCGCTATCCCACAGCCGAGATCCGACTCGTCGGCAAAGTCACCTATGACGAAACACGGCTTGCCTACATTACCGCTTGGGTGCCGGGGCGCATTGATGATCTGTTGGTTGATTACACCGGGGTTACGGTGCGAAAGGGCGATCACATGGTGGAGCTCTACAGCCCTGAGCTGCTCTCCGCGCAAGAAGAACTGCTGCAAGCCATTCGCGGCATGACGGAGCTCTCAAAAAGTAATGTCGAGTCGTTGCGCCGCTCAGCGGCAGGCACGGTTGACGCCGCGCGCGACAAACTGCGCCTCTGGGGCCTTAGCAGCGAGCAGATCGCGGAGATCGAGCGTAGCGGCAAGACATCGGAACAGGTGACAATCTTTTCGCCTGCGAGCGGCGTCGTAATTCATCGCAATGCCCAGGAAGGCATGTATGTCGACACGGGGACACGTATTTTTACTGTGGCCGACCTCGATGCGGTGTGGGTTCAGCTCGATGCCTATGAGTCAGATCTGCAGTGGCTCCGCTATGGGCAGACCGTGAACTTCACCACAGAAGCCTATCCAGGTGAGCGCTTTAGCGGCGTCGTATCTTTCATCGATCCCGTGCTCAACCCGCAAACCCGCACTGTGAACGTTCGGGTCAATGTCGGTAACAAGGACGGCCGCCTCAAGCCAGAGATGTTCGTTCGCGCTGAAGTCTTCGCGCAGTTCGCAAGCCATGGACGGATCTTCGATGAAAGCCTGATAGGAAAATGGGTGTCACCGATGCACCCAGAGATCATCAAGGATGAACCGGGGCAGTGTGATATCTGCGGTATGGATCTAGTACCGGCGGAATCTCTGGGCTATGCAAGCGCAGGCAAGAGCCATGAAGGCGCGCCTTTGGTGATACCGGCGACGGCCGCCTTGCTGACCGGCACACGCGCTGTCGTTTATGTCGAGCAGCCTGGAGCGGACCGCCCCACGTATGTCGGTCGTGAGGTTGTACTAGGACCGAGAGCCGGGGATAGCTACGTCGTTGAAAGCGGCCTATCGGAAGGCGATCTGGTCGTTGTATCCGGCAATTTCAAGATCGATAGCGCGCTTCAGATCCAAGCTAAGCCCAGCATGATGAACCCCGAGGGCGGTGGAAGTGGCGGCGGCCATGACCACGGTAGCCGGTGATCATGATGAGCGACTCCTACTCAATTATTGATCGGCTGCTGCGTTTTTGTCTTGAAAAGAAGCTGATCGTGGGCCTGCTGTTTATCGGCATTATTGGTTGGGGCATATCCGTTGCTCCCTTCTCCTGGGATGTCGGCAACCTGCCGCGTAGCCCCGTACCGGTCGATGCAATCCCGGACATTGGTGAGAACCAGCAAATCGTATTCACCGAATGGATGGGGCGATCGCCGCAAGATGTAGAGGATCAGATCACCTATCCGCTGACGGTTGCGCTGCTGGGTGTTCCTGGCGTCAAAACCGTTCGCAGCTACTCCTTCTTCGGCTTCTCCACGATCTACATCATCTTCCAGGAAGATGTGGAATTTTATTGGTCACGTAGCCGTGTGCTCGAAAAACTCAATTCGCTACCTCAAGGCACGGTGCCGGCGGATGTGCAGCCGGCCCTGGGACCTGACGCCACGGCGCTTGGACAGGTCTACTGGTACACCCTGGAAGGGCTTGATCCTGATGGCAATCCGACGGGCGGCTGGGGTTTGGAAGAGTTGCGATCGATTCAGGACTGGTACGTGCGCTACGCATTGCTCGCCGCCGAAGGGATCAGCGAGGTCGGCTCCATCGGAGGCTACGTTCAGGAGTATCAGATTGATGTGGATCCCGATGCGATGCGCGCGCACGGCATTACGCTGAACGATGTCTTCAAGGCAACGCGAGCCTCCAACCTCGATGTCGGCGCGCGAACAATTGAAGTGAATGGTGCGGAATACGTCATACGCGGCCTTGGTTTTATTGAGGATATCGAAGACGTCAAATCTATCGCGGTTGGCGTGCGCGATAACGTACCCATTCGAATGCGCGATGTCGCCAATGTGAGCAAAGGTCCGGCATTGAGGCGAGGCGCGCTCGACAAGGGTGGCGCGGAAGCCGTGGGCGGTGTCGTCGTTGTGCGCTATGGCTTCAATCCCTTAGAAGCCATCCAAAATACAAAAGACAAGATCGCTGAAATCTCACCAGGTTTACCTGCCAAAGCAATCGTCAATTATCGAGAGACCTCCCGCGATACTCTTAGCGCGTTTGCCGCTCAGCAAGGCATCAATGCCTTTGCCGGGAGTGAGCTTGATCATGACGCCTGGACGGCGTGGCTACGTGCCAACCCACAAGAATTGTGGCCCGAGGGCGTCACTCTGTCTCAGGTCTCCGTCGTGCCTTTCTACGATCGTACCGGATTGATCAATGAAACCTTGGGAACGCTCAACGATGCACTAGCGCAACAGATCTTCATCACGATCATCGTCATTCTCGTTATGGTGCTGCATTTGCGCAGTTCGATCTTGATCAGCGCGTTGCTGCCCATTGCTGTGCTCATGACATTCATTGCGATGAAGCTCTTTGGTGTGTCCGCCAACATCGTCGCGCTGTCGGGAATCGCGATCGCGATTGGCACCATGGTTGATATGGGGGTGATCATCTGCGAGAACATCTTGCGGCACATGGATGAGAGTGACGGAGAAGAGCCGGCGCTTGAGATCGTTTTCCGGGCGACGCGCGAGGTAGCTGGCGCGGTGCTGACCTCCGTAGCCACTACTGTCGTCAGTTTTCTGCCGGTCTTCACCATGACTGGAGCTGAGGGCAAGCTGTTCACGCCTCTCGCCTTCACCAAAACCTTTGCGCTCATTGCTGCGGTGATTGTGGCGCTCGCCATCATCCCGCCGGCAGCACAAATCCTTTTTTCATCGCGGATCGATTCAGCGCGTCTGAAAAGTGTTTTCCATGTCGGTCTGGTTGTCGCGGGATTGGTAATTGCTGTGCTGTGGAGCCCCCTTGCAGGGTTACTCCTGGCGGGCTTCGCAATGGCGCAGCTGCTGACTAAGCGTCTACCGCACTGGTTGGGAGCAAACAAACCGGCGTTAGCCAGTCTTCTGGTCGCAGGACTGGTTGCGATTCTGTTGGCTGAGGCTTGGATGCCCCTGGGTTTGGGTCGCCATAGCCTGATTAACATTGTCTTTGTGTTCCTGCTCGTCGGCGGTTTGTTATTGGCGTTCATTGCCTATCAGCGTGTCTACCCTCGGTTGCTCGCGTTCTGCCTCGAACGCAAAGCGCTTTTTCTGAGTGTGCCTGTGATGGTCACGTTGCTTGGGGTCATCTCCTGGACGGGCTTCGATAATGCGCTACGCTTTGCTCCTGAGGCGTTGCGCCAAACAGCGGCTTGGCAGGCTGTCAATCGCACGTTTCCAGGACTGGGCAAGGAGTTCATGCCCAACCTGGACGAAGGCTCCTTCCTTTACATGCCCACGATCATGCCGCACGCTTCGATCGGAGAGGCTCAGGATGCGCTGCAGATACTCGATGAAGCTATCGGGTCTATCCCTGAGATCAGCTCAGTAGTCGGCAAGTTGGGCCGTGCGGATACGCCGCTCGATCCCGCGCCTATCTCGATGTTCGAGACAGTCATCAACTATCACCCGGAGTATCGAACCGATGCGAACGGGCGTGTCATGCGCTTTGCCTACGACCGTGACACGGAGACCTTCAAGCGCGATGCACGCGGGGAGCTCATTCCTGATATGGACGGTCAGCCGTTTCGCAATTGGCGGGATCACATCACTTCGACCGACGACATCTGGCGAGAAATCATCGAAGCCGCTGACCTTCCAGGTACAACGTCAGCGCCGAAGCTTCAGCCGATTGCGGCTCGTATTGTCATGCTCCAAAGCGGCATGCGAGCGCCCATGGGGATCAAGGTTAAGGGCCCGAGCTTGGAGACGATTGAGGATGTTGCGCTGCAACTGGAGTCTCTACTCAAACAGGTTCCCAGTATTGAGGCGAACACGGTCACAGCGGATCGATTGGTCGGCAAGCCCTACCTAGAAATCGACCTGGATCGAGAAGCCCTAGCACGCTACGGGTTGCACATTGAAGACGCGCAGCAAGTGATTGAGGTCGCTGTCGGCGGCAAACGCATCACGAGCACGATCGAAGGGCGAGAGCGTTATCCCGTTCGCGTGCGCTACTTCCGCGAACTGCGTGATACGCCAGAAGGACTGGAAGAGATTCTGGTACCCACGCCAAGCGGCGCGCAGATTCCACTCGGGCAGCTTTCGGAGATTCGGTACATCAGAGGTCCACAAGCCATCAAGAGTGAAGACACGTTCCTGGTGGGCTATGTCGTCTTCGACAAGCGCGCCGAAGCGGCTGAAGTCGATGTGGTAGAGGACGCGCAGGCCTTCTTGCGGTCGAAGCTCGACAGTGGAGAGTTTAGTTTACCGGCCGGCGTAAGCTACACCTTTGCCGGTAACTACGAAAACCAGCTCCGCGCGCAGCAAACACTCTCGGTTGTGCTGCCCATTGCCTTGCTTGTCATCTTCCTGATCCTCTACCTGCAGTTCGCATCGGTGACGACAACGCTGATCGTCTTCAGTGGCATTGCTGTGGCCTGGGCCGGCGGCTTTCTGGTCGTTTGGATGTATGGCACGAGCGGCTTCTTAGATTTCTCAGTGTTGGGGGCTAATCTCCGCGAACTTTTCCAGGTTAGCCCTATCAATATGAGCGTCGCAATCTGGGTCGGTTTCTTGGCGCTGTTTGGGATAGCCACCGACAACGGCGTTGTCACGGCGACCTATTTGGATCAGACCCTTGCCCGGACGCCCACACGCGATGTATCGGAAATCAAAAAGCTTGTCGTGAAAGGCGCGACTCGGCGCATTCGGCCGGCACTGATGACGACAGCCACGACGTTGATTGCACTCATCCCAGTGCTAACCTCGGATGGCCGCGGCTCCGACATCATGGTGCCTATGGCCATACCGTCATTTGGGGGCATGTTGGTTGCGGTGATCACCACGCTGCTCGTACCCGTCTTGTATTGTGCAGCAAAAGAACACGTCGCGCGGAGGGCTAACGCATGACTCGCTTCGGTACTCCATTACGTTTTGAATGCGCTGCGGTGGATGGCGTCTCCATGAAAAGGATGGCCCAGATAACCACAGCTTTGTCTGCCATCACCCCAAAGGAGATTTCTCTATGATTAGAACCTTTTCGATAGTACTGCTCATTGCTCTCATGAGTGCGTGTTCATCATCACCGGTGTACCACAAAGTCTTCATGAGAGGGCAGGTGGTTGGCGTCGATGAAGATCAGGTCGTTTTCTGCATCGGTGAGGACTCCGGAGCATCGATTGGTGAAGAGTTCGTCGCCTACCGATACACCTACGAGGACTTCGACGGAGATGGCGAATACTACGACACTATAGAAGTCGGCTCGGTTGTGGTTCGTGAGATTGTAAACCTGCACTTCGCCAAAGGGGTGATCTCCAGTGGAGACGTAACTAAATACGACATTCTTTCTTCTAAATGAAAGCCTTTGACCGTCTAAGTCCGAGGCCGTGCTGGCGCCAGTCTTCGGCGTACAAACGACGTGTGACTTGTTTCAAATCTACTAGGAAATTCAATATGAAAGGCATCAAACCTATTCTGATTAACCTGCTGGTATTAATCCTCGCTGGCTGTGGCGGTACCGAGGACACGACTTCGTCACAAGCCGTCGATGCGCAAACATCGAGCGGTATGCCAAGACAAATGATGGATCACGGTGCACAAGCCATGGAAGAGTCCGTTGGATACGCCACTGGCGTGATTCGTTCTGTTGGGGATCAGGGCAACACGCTGACTATCGATCATGGACCTTTCAAGGGCGATATTGAGATGGACGCGATGACAATGCGCTATGGCGTGTCAAAAGACGTGGATGTTTTGGCGTTCACTGAAAACACCGAAGTGGCGTTCTTGGTCAAGCACGGAAGAGATGGCTCGTACCGAGTTATGGCGCTTTGCAACACCAAAACTGATGGAGCCAACTGCCTTGATGCCAAGATTGAAAAGTAAAGAAGCACCGTCGGCCCAGTGCCGCTTCTACCGCCAGGATTTTGCAGCGGCTCCGGCCGGCTTCGGTGGCTCCGCTCGCTCTTCATCATATCGATGTCGCCATGAGAAAGAGTAAGCACTTCTACGTGCGTAAAGCGCACCGCTGGATAAGCATTTTCGTTGGCGTCCAGCTACTGATGTGGACAGCAAGCGGCCTCTACTTCAGCTGGACGGATATCGACGAAATACACGGCGACCAGTTTTTGGCTCCCGGCGCTCAAAGCACAGCGCTTCGCGATCTGAGGTTCCCTGATTTAGATATGGAGGTATCCGGGCTGGGTCTGCGGTTTATCGACAATCGGGCTCACCTGTGGATCAACGGCGCTGTCCTCATCGACCCTGCAAACGGGACGGTGAAGCCGGGTGTCTCGAAGGATGAAGCTGAAGGAATCGCCCGGCGGCACATCAAGGACGAGTACCACTTGGTGTCCAGCACCTTACTGACTGAGGCAGGCAGGCATCATGAATATCGAGGAAGGCCCTTACCAGCCTGGGTAATCACCTTTGCAGGCCCGACAACATTGACGGCTTATGTCTCCCAGCGAGATGGCAGTTTTCAGCGAGTGAGGCATCGGTCCTGGCGCATCTTCGATTTTCTCTGGATGCTCCACACCATGGACTATCAAGGTCGAGACGACTTCAACAATGCTGTGCTCAGGGCTTTTTCGCTGTTCGCGCTTTCCGTTGTGCTGACAGGTTTTATTCTGTTTTTCGTGTCTAGAGCGAATAGAAACGCGCAAAAACTGAAGGCAGGTCGATAAAAAAAGGCCCTTCTTCTCAGAGAGAAGAAGGGCCCGTTTTGCTTGCTTTAGAACGTGAGGCGCAGGCCTGCTTCGACACTCTCTCCGGCTTGAGGCGCAAAATTACGCAGGAAAGAAGTGCTCAGACGAATTTCCTCGTCGGAGATGTTTTTCAGCTTGAGAAAAGCAAGGAGCTCGGTGCCACCGCTGAACTGCAGGTTGTAGTCGATGCCGCCGTCCCAGCGCGTATAGCCTTCGGTCTCCGTTTCAAAATCACCGGGGTTATCCTGATCGCTGGCGTTCAGAACCCGCACATAGGCCCCCAGGGAGTCGCTGCGCCACGACAGCTCGCTTCCTACGCGCATCGGTGGCAAGCGGGGTACGTCGCCGGCGGAGTCAAACTCACCGGTAATCATGTCGCCGAAAATGCCTAGCGCGAGATTGCCGCCCGCCAGGGTCGCCAGATCAAAGCTTGACTCAAATTCGACGCCGTAAAAGTCCGCGTCGTCCTGTTCGTACTCATAAACCGGCGTTTCATCCACCTCACCGCCCGTGTTCAGCAGAAAGATGTAATCGCTGAGGCTATTGTAGAAAAAAGTCAGTTCCGCAAATGACTTCTCTCCCTGCCAGGTGAGGGAGAGATCGCCGTTCAGGGATACCTCCGTATCAAGATTGGGGTCGCCGATCTCGATAATGCCCGTAGCAGCATGCGTTACGAGCTCTTCTTCCGAATTGTTCAAGTTAGAGAACAGTTCTTCCGTCGAGGGAGCGCGCTCTGATCGGGACAAGGACACTCCAAGGCTGAGGCTTTCGTTAATGGGATAGAGCGCCGAACCCGAAAGGCTGTGGCTGGTAAAGTCTTCTTCAAGTCCCGTAGCCGGGTCACGCTCGACATAATCCAAACGACCACCGGCCTCAAACTGCCAGTCCCCCGCGTGAAAATCCTGGACGTAGAAGCCACCCCACTCGACGGAGTCAGTTTCTGGAACATAGGCTTCTTCGCCTATGGCCGAGAACTCATCCCCCTTGAATTGCAGGCCCAATACACCGTGATTGGCGCCCTCGCGCACAAGCTCCATACGACCCTCGTAGGTCTCGCGGCTGAATTGTGTGCCGATTTCCGTGCCTTCAAGCTCAACGTGCTCGTAGTCCGTATAGGTCAGGTAGGCACGCGCCACATCGATGAACCCGGGCACAATGTCGTGCATGTGCAGCTGTGTGTCATAACGTTCCTGCTGGAGGTTGATGCGGATGATTTCCTCTTCTTCCTCCTCTTCTCCGTGCTCCTCGCCCTCGTGCTCCTCACCTTCATGCTCTTCTTCGTGGCCGTGCTCGTGCGCGCCGGGGGGAATGCCGTAGTTGGTTTCGAAGCTGTTATAGGAGAAGCCGATGAAATCGCGCTCACCGAAGTGATAGCTGCCTCCGATATTGAACACATCGGAATCGCCATTGCTGTTGGCGATAAACCCGTCGGAGTTCTCGAACTCTTCTTCATCGTGCTCTTCGCCTTCGTGGTCCTCGTCGTGACCGCCGAGAAGCTCTTCCTGCATTTCTACCGCTTCCTCGTCGATGGCGAGGCCCGGGATGCTCATGTCATCAAAGTCACGAAAGGTACCGCTGACATGGAAAGCAAAGTCGCCGGCGCCACCCTCAAGCTTCAAGACACCGGTATTCATTTCCGGGGCGTCGTCGTAGCGATACTCGACAGCGCCCTGTATGCCGTCGATACGTTTGGCGGGAATACGGTTGTCGATGGTGTTGATGACACCGCCAATGGCACCGCCACCGTAGAGCAGGGTAGAGGGGCCGCGGAGCACCTCGACGGTCTCCGCCAGCATGGGCTCGATACCCACCGCGTGGTCCGGGCTGAGGCTCGATACATCCCCAGCGGCTATGGCGTTGCTGAGGTTGACGGTGCGGGGGCCCGCCTGGCCCCTGATCACTGGTCGACCCACGCCGGGGCCGAAGGATGAGTTGGAAATACCCGGTTTGTCACCGAGAGTTTCGCCGAGGGTGCTGCTGGCAAGGCGTTGTAACTCATCGCCGCTGAGTACCGTGACCGGCAAGGCGGTTTCTGCCGCTTTCTTGTGAATGGGAACGGTGACGAGCACGTGCTCGAGACGGGTGTCGGGTGCTTGTGCCATAGCCTGGCTTGCGGCGCCAATACAGGCCGCGAGAATCGTACGCTTCATGGGTCTCTCCTAAAAATAGAATATGTGGTGGTTCTTTAGGAGAGTGGGGGTGGTCCTCGGGCGTTGAGACGGTAGTGGACACGAAGAGCTGCGCGAGCCAGCGGCGGTTGCACCGCATCGACTCCACTGGCGGTTCCTTGTGCAGCGTCAACTTGTGTCGAAGGGGTAGGCTGGTCGTGCTCAAACTGACACACCGGACATTCGCCAATGGGACAGTCGTCTGCGTGGAGATGTCCCGCAAGCGCCACCTGCAAAGCAATGAACAGCACTAGCGCGATAGCCGGTGCCCAATGGGAGCTTGCTTTTATAGACGTTAATCTCAGCACGCGGCGGATACTACTATAACTCCGACGCAACAAAAACTCGGCCAGAACCAGACTCTGGACTTTTTTGCTGCCTGCGGCACACTCCTCGTTAAGTTCTCCAAGGTGGTTCCACATGCGGGCGGCGCATCACCTGCCCGATAAGTCGATCAGAGTATCTGGAGGCGCCTACTTCATCACCACGGCTATGTAGGAGATTATGCTTTTTTGCGGTCAGCGTAGCGGTTGGCTTCTGGAGCTGATGTTTTACCAAGGAGCCTTTGAATGCCCCTGATATTCCGTCTTTATCTGATACTCGTCGCTTCCTTGCTCGCTGCCTGCTCCACGGTAGATTTTGATCAACCCAAGGCGGCGAGTTACGCGAACCTCGACACCAGCGACACGCGTCTGGGCCGAAATCTTGCACCCCTGCGGGAGGCACGGCATCCCGAGTCTGGGTTCTCTCCCCTGTCCCTGGGCATCGATGCGCTGTCCGCGCGACTGCTGCTGATTGGCCTGGCCGAAAAAAGCCTGGATGTGCAGTACTACCTGGTGGGGAATGATCCTATTGGCGCAGTGTTTTTTGAGGCCCTGCTCAAAGCCGCGGACCGTGGTGTTCGCGTACGTCTGCTCATCGATGATATTGGCACGCGTACCATCGAGCATCAGCTGGCTCCCCTAGACAGTCATCCCAACCTCCAGCTCCGCCTGTTCAACCCCTTCGCGAACCGCAATGCCCGGGGTCTGGATGCCTGGGACTTGCACCGTCTGTCGCGACGTATGCATAACAAGACGCTTATTGCTGACCAGGAGTTGCTTATCCTGGGGGGTAGGAATATCGCGACGGAATACTTCGCGGCAAATCCCGCCTATAACTTCGGTGATGTGGACGCGGTCGCCATGGGTACCGTGGCGAGAGATGCCTCTACCATGTTTGATCGCTACTGGAACGATCGCTACAGCATTCCCTTTGAGCATCTCACTGACCCCGAAAAAAATGCTCTCAGCCTCGAGACCCTGCGCCTGGAGTTGAAGGAGCGGTCTCAGGAACTTGCCGGCTCAGCCTACGGCTCGCTGGTGGGGGACCGCGCTCTGGCTATGACGGACATTCACGCCGACGAGTACTTCTGGTCGCCTTATCAGCTGATTTACGACAATCCCCAAAAGGCACTCTCTCAGGAGGCGCCCCCCGAAGAAAAGCTGAGCTACTCCCTGGGCAAGGTGGCGGGCGATGCGAAGGAAGAGATCTTTGTGTTGTCGCCTTATTTTGTGCCGCGCAAGGCCGGTGTTGATTGGCTGTCAGCTATTGCGGACCGGGGGGTGCAGATAGATATTCTGACCAATGGCCTCGCCGCTAACGACCATATTGTGGTTCACGGTGGCTACGCGCCCGCCCGAAAACCGCTTCTTCGCAAGGGCGCGCGGTTCTTTGAGCTCCGTGGCGATATTGTTATGGAGGGCACGAAAGCATCCGAAGCGTCTGAGGCCAAAAGCAAACTGCATGGCAAGGCGTTTGTCGTAGACCGGCGCCATTTGTTTATTGGGTCGTTCAACTGGGATCCCCGTTCGGCAAATCTCAATACGGAGATGGGGGTGCTGATAGACAGCGAGGCCTTTGCCGGTGCCTTCGCCGAAGGAATGTATGAAGCTCTCGATGAAAATGCCTACGAGGTGTTTTTAGAGGATGGCGCCCTACGGTGGCGTGCCCAAAGGGAGGGCACTACGGAAGTGTTACGTAAGGAACCGGAGGTGAGCTGGTGGACGCGCTTTCTCGCGAACTTGTCGCGCTTGCTACCCATTCGCGGGCAGCTTTAGAGCAGCTTAAATGAGGGATGGGCCTAGGGTGCCTGGGCCGCGCTGGCCTGGAGACGCCTGGCCAGTTCGTCCATATCCGACGCTTCGATATTGGCAAAAGCAAAGCGCAGGAAACGTTCCTGACCCGGACCAAAGAAACTTCCCGGCAGACACAGGATGTTCTGCTCGTCGGCCAGACGTCGGGCGACTTCCCGGGCGCTTTGTAATTCAAAGGGGTGGCGGATATAGGCAAAGTAGCCACCGGCTGATATGAGCTCGTAGCCCAGATCGTTTTCCCGGAAAACGCGTTTCATGGCGTTTTCTCTGCCGGCGAGCAAGGCCCGCTTCTCCGCGACCCAGGGCCATGAATGCTTGAGTCCGAAGAGTGCTGCATCCTGGGAAATGCGTGGCGTGCAGATCTGCACCGTGTCCATCACCTTTGCCACGGCATCAATGACCCGCGCGCTGGCGGACACCGCTCCTATGCGATATCCCGTGAGGCTGAAGGTTTTTGAAAAGCTGTAAAGCTGCACGAGGGTCTCATCCCAATGGTTCTTCTGAATGAGATCATGGGGCGGTCCCTGCTCATCGGTCAGAAAATCGCGGTAGGTTTCATCGAGGATCAGGGCGATACCGCGCTCCGCCGCAAGATCCCGAAACTCACTGATCACCGCCGGTGGATAGACAGCGCCCGTGGGGTTGCCGGGCGAGACCAGGACGATGGCCTTGGTCTCGTCCGTAAGTAGCGCTGCGGCCTCTTTTGGATCAGGCACGCCGGCGCGGTCGTGACGGAAGGGCAGGTGGATAGGCTCAATGCCAAGCATTTCCAACCACATCTGATGATTGAAGTAGTAAGGGACGGGCAGCATGACGGCATCCCCTGCGCGCGCCAGGGCCTGAATTGCGAGGCAAAAGGCCTGATTACAGCCGGCGGTGATAAGGATGTTTTCGGCGGCGACATAGCCCCGGTAACGCTGACTGACGTGGTTGGCAAGAGTCTCCCGCAGCTCCGGTATACCCTTGATACCCGTGTATTGCGCGGTTTCGAAGAGAGCCGCGCGTTCGGCCACGTGCTCCGTGATCTCTTTTGCCGGCGGATAGCTGGGTACCCCCTGAGCCAGATCCAGGAGGGGCTTGTCCGCGGGAAATTCCCGTCCTTCGATCCACGAGTGAGCCTCGGCGATGGGTGGATCGATAGCGTTAAGTACATCGGGATTAAGCGCGAGTTTCATGAATCATTGGCCGGCGTGTTAAGGAAAAGCGCCCAAGGTTAGATCCTTTTAGCCGGTATAGGAAGCCAATATTGCCGAGTGGAAGAGGAGGTTACGCCCCAGGGTGCAGGAGACTAGCGGTCGGTCCGGGGGAGCAACGGTGGCGGCTCCCTACACGGGGGTCAGCCTGTGCCGGGCGTCGGTTGCACCTTGTTCTTGCCGCTACTTTTCGCCCGGTAAAGCTGCTTGTCTGCGGCTTCGATAAGCGTCTCCGCAGCATCCTTGCTGTCCGGGTGCATCGCCGCTACCCCAAGGCTGATGGTGACTACGGACGCCCCGTCGCCACAGGCCTTTCGTGCAATGCCGAGCGCCTCGACGGCCTGGCGACACTGCTCGGCGACGCTGGCCGCATCCTCAAGGGAGAGTCCCGGGAGTATAATCGCTAACTCTTCACCGCCGTAACGCGCGACGCAATCACCGACGCGGTTACCGAATGCCTCAATGGCAGCGGCGATGTTTTTTAGACAGTCATCTCCCGCCAGATGCCCAAAATCATCGTTGAAGGCTTTGAAGTCATCAATGTCAGCGAGGACCAAAGCGAGCTCTGTGCCATGACGGCTGGCGCGTCGCCACTCGTTTTCCAGCGCTGTATCGAACCTCCGTCGATTACCGATACCCGTGAGTCCGTCGGTCATGGATAGCTTGGCGAGGCTGTCGTTCAACTGCTCGGCAGCGATCTCCGCCTGTTTTTCCGCCGAGATGTCCTGGATAAGACTGACAAAGTACTGGGGGTGGTCGGCTGCATCCCTCACCAAGCTGACCGTTAGGCGGGCCCAGAAGTAATGCCCCTGTTCATGGCGATAGCGTTTCTGCATGGAGTAGGTGCTGCGAAGTCCCGCAAGCATCTCCTCGACATAGTGCAGGTCCTCATCGAGATCATCCGGGTGGGTAAGGTCCTGAAACGTCAGCGGAAGGAGATTCTCCTCGGAATAGCCGAGGATCTCGCAGAGCTTTTCGTTGCATTCCAGCCAACTGCCATCCAGATTCACTCGGGCAATACCAATGCCCGCGGCGCCGAAGACGTGTTTAAAGCGATTTTCTGAGTCCTTGATGCGCTCATATTCCGAGACATCCGTGAAGGCTGCCAGACGATAGTGCGTATCGGCCACCGGGAAAACGTGGGGCGTGACCATTACCTGCTTGATGCGGTGATGACCCAGGGACAGTTTGAGGGCGTAAGGTGTCGTATTTTGGGAGGCAAAGCGCTCCCGCATGGAGGATTGTTCATCGGGTGTGATGTGATCAAAGACCGGGGTGCCAATGAGGTCCCCTTCAGGTTTTTCCAGAACTTCACAGAAGGCAGCGTTCGCCGCGACGATCAGTCCGTTCTCAGTGATGACGAAGGCTCCGAGCCAATCGAGGCTTCGGGTCACGGCCTGGGGACCGTCCTCCTGAAAAAGCTGAATGAAAAAGTCATCCAGGGCGTACCGCGGATTCAAGCTCTGACTCCTGCCCGTTGTTTACTGCCAGCTACCGAGAGCCTTCTGGCAATCTTTGAATAACCCTATCATCAAATTGGTGATCCCGCTTCTGAAATTTGGGAGCTCCGGTGCGGCCTAGGGTGATGTCCCAGACCATGCCTGCAATTGCGGCTCCGATTCGATGGCGGGGGCGCCCTCTATCTTATCCAGGGGGCCTAAAACGGCCACAATCATGCGCTCCGGGTGAATGTAGCGTTGCGCCGCAGCGCGCACGGACTCCGCAGTGACGGCGGCCACGCGATCAGGATAACTGGCGGAGGTTTCGTGATCTCCCCGGCTGAGCCACTCCTTGGCGTAGGCCTGGGTGGTATCGACACCTGTGGCGTAGCGCGTGGCGTAAATCCCATCCACCAAGGCACCTTTGGCCACAAAGAGTTCGTCGTCCGTAGCGAGAGATTCGCGGATACGCGTTAGTTCCCGGAAGGTGACGTCCACAAGCAGGCGCACCGCCTCCGGCCGACCATAGGTGCGGAAGGAGTAGGCACCGGGACCTCTGATGCCGGGCTCAAGGAAGGCGCTGTTGTCATTGGTCAGGCCGCGGGTTTCCCGGGAACTTCGATAGAGGCGGGAATCGAGATGATAGGCGCCGAGGATGTAATCCATAACATCCAGTGCCGCCTGGTCCTCCACGGGAACCCGGGGTAGCTCATGACCGATAACCACCCAACCCTGAATGCGGTCCGCATCCGATAGCAACAACTCCCGCTCTTGCGGGGGAGAGAGGGGTGGAAACGTCGTTGGAGCAGGGGGCGCGTTGTCAGCCAGGGAGCCAAAGGCCTTGCGGGTCGCCTTCACGACGCTATTCCGCTTGAAGTCGCCTGCCACCGCCAGAGTGGTGTTTTTTGCCACGACATAGCGCTTATGGAGGCTTCGTGCTCCGGTGCCTGCGGCAGCGGTACCTTGTTCGGCGGTCGCCTTTCGTCCAAAGGGATGGTTGGCGAAAAGCCGTTTTTCGAACATCGCTACCGCATTCACCAGGGAATAGTTGTAGTCGATGCTGGGGCTGGTGGTGCTTTGAATGGCAAGGGATTCAGCGCCTTCAAATGCCGGAGCGCTGAGCACGGCGGCTAACAGTGTAAGGGCGTCAGCGGTTTTGGCGGCGGGCACATCCAAGAAGACTTCGGTGAGCTCGTGGTGTTGCCTCACACGAAACTCTGCGTTCATTGTGCCGAGGAGGCTTTGAAACTCATCCCGTGCCATAGAGGCGGGACCCCGGCGCAGGGCGGCGGCCAGGGCTGGGGCCTCGCCGGGGGCGCCATGGCCGCTGCCGACACCGATATACGCCGTGAGCGTCGTAAGCGGGGCGCGATGATCCTCGGCCACATAGGCAACTAACCCGTTGTCCAGCATCACTTGCATTGATTCCGGAGCGGGTCGCTCAGCTTTTACGGCGGGCAGGGCCATGCGCTGGGGGTGCGTGGTGTCCTGGGCCGTAACCGGGCCGACAACCATTCCAAAAATTGCGATGGCTGCCGTAAGGGAGCCGACAGTGCTTCTGAACATCTTCATGGCTGCATCTCCGCCGTTGCCACAGTCTGGCGCGGACGGGCAATGCCCACGCTGCGATTGTCGACGACGAGATAAGTGCCCGCCAGGCGCTCTATATCCCCGGTCTCCACAGTGTCCCGCGCCGCAAGGTACTTCGGCAGTGTTTTCCAGCTGTCCATGGTCTGAAAGTGGCCTATCTCAAAGGCCAGGGCGCTGGCATCGCGCATGGTGCGGAACCATTGGGTGCGCAAGGCTGCCTTGGCAGTTTGAAGCTCGTCTTTACTGACGCCTTCGCCGAGGGTCGCCAGAGTTTCTTCAAGCACGGCCTCCGCCGCGGCCAGGTCCCCGGCATCGCTCAGGATCAATTCGAAGTTCATCGTGGCGGGAACGCCAAAGCGCTGGGTATGCACCACCCGGGTATTGACGTTTACCGTCGCGGCCAGCTCCGCGTCCTCGACGGCACTCTCCAGACGGGCGCTGGTGACTTCGCCCAGAACATCGAACATTGGGCGGTCCGGGTGCCCTACGGCAGGGATGAGATAGCGAAATTCGACGCGGGGACTGATCTCATTATTTCGATAGATCAGTCGCCGCTCGGCACCGGGTCGCGGCTCGATGGCAGGGGTTCGCGTGGGCTCGGGGGCGGGCTCCATCCAGCCAAAGTAATGCTCCACTCGGGGGATCATAGCTTCGAGACTGACGCCGCCGATGAGGACGATGGTGCTGTTGTTGACGACGAAATACTCCTCATAGAGCGCGCGTTGCGTCGTTCGCGTGTATTCGTAAAAATCGCTCATATAGCCCTCGGGCCAAAACACCGGATGGATCAGCCCTGCCACGGCATTCATTTGCTCGTAATAGGGCGTGGAGGGTTTGTTGAGGTCTCCGAGACGCTGCTCCACGAGAATCATGCGTTCCTGATCAAACTCCCGAAACACGGTGTTCGCCATGCGGTCTGCTTCGATTCTGAAGAACAGATCGATGCGCTCCACGGGAAGATTGATGTCGAACTTCATGTACTCCTGTTCCGTGGTGGCGGTGAGATTGGTCCCGCCATAGGCCTGATACCACTTGTTCAGGGCGCCGTTTTCCCGGTATTGCGAGGCTTCCTCTTCCAGTGCAGCGAGCTCTGCCTGCAATGCTTCCATGCGGGCCGTGGCCTCGCCGTGCCGGTAGTCATCCATGGCTCCACGCTGACGAATGAGGTTTCGGGCCCGGTTCTTCTCTTCGATGTAGTCGGCTTCCACAGCTTTCATGCGTTCTCTTATGGGAGCCTCCGCAGACCAGTTCGTGGTACCCAGAGAGGGCGTTCCCTTGAACATGATGTGCTCCTGAAAATGCGCCGCCCCCAGGAGCCCGGGCGTTTCATGGATGGCACCCATGTCCGTAAAAATCTTCGCTTCTACCCGCTTATCCCCGGGACGCTCCAGAACCAACAGGCGCAGACCGTTTTCAAAGCGATGCTCCCGTATCGGCAGATCGTAGGGCGATGCCGCTTCCGCGGCGGTGCTGGTCAGAGCCATGGTCAGCGCCAGAACAAAGGTCAGGGACAGCGAGGCTATCCTCCGAATCGGTAATACCGCTGGCTGCGCGAATGCTGGGCGAGGTATCTTTTTCAAAGGAATAGCCATCGGAAAGAGGGGACGGGAGTATAGAAGCGCGGGCGGTATGACGACAAGCCGGGCTAGGTGCCAGCCGCTGGGGGCGGGCTTATCGTTCTTGCTCGTCGATATAGACAAAGCGCTCCACGAAGTCGCCCTTGATGTGATATCGCTGCCCTCGACGGCCGAGTCTGTACTCCGCGTAGCGGCGGGAGCGTCGATGGACTTTGCGCACCGTACGCTCCTCGCCGTTTTGCATGATAGCGATGAGGGTGAAGCGTGCATGGGACATTTTCTCGTGAAGTTCCGCATCCTCCGAGCGTCCCGACGCCCGGGGTATCGCCCCGAGGGTGCTCGCAACATGCCGCCAGCGCGGGCCGTGTTTGAAACGAATGCCGGCAATAAGATGGGCAAGCTCGTGGCGGATAGTGTCTTCCAAATCTGCCAGGGCAGTGGTCCCTAGGAAGCTTTTGGATAACACCATGCGCCCGTCGCGATGAGCCTGCCCGTAGGAGCGGCGGGCACGGTTGAAGGAGAGCTCCCGAAAAGGATGCTCCCAGTCTGTAAACAGAGCCTCGGCGCGGACCCGCTCCCGGGCAACGATATGGCGTATCGCGTTTTCCGTGAGGGGGCCGTCGGGGGCCGAGGCCGGGGCAGTCCCTTCAAATCCCGTGTTCAGCGCTCTAGTCTGCCAATCCCGCTTCCGCAAGGATGGTCAGTATGCCGATCTGGGGGCCGAGGTGAACGTCGACGGGCTCCCAGTACTCAGCCAGGGAGTGAGCTTTACCCGATTTTCCGCCGCGACTCATGGTGACCGCGGGAATACCCTTGGAAATCGGCAGATTCGAGTCCGTCGAGGAGATCTGCAGAGATGGCGTTACGCCAAGAGCGGTGGTCGCCGCCATGGCACGCTGCACCAACGCGGCCGTTGCATCGCCTTTGGCCGCAGGACGGGTGCCTACGCGGTCGACGTCTACCGTCAGTGCGGGGCCATCGAGGCGCCCCTCATTCTCTTCCTTTAACGCGGTTTGAATCGCCGCCTGGAGCACCGCATCGATGTCGTCGAGCTTGTCCTGGCTCCCTGAGCGCATATCAATTTCCATCCACGCCTCAAAAGGGATGGAGTTGATGGAAGTGCCACCACCGATGCGGCCGACGTTGTAGCTGGTTTTCTCGCCCACGGTGGTTACCGAGGGGGCGTTTTCATCAAAGAGGGCGATAGCGCGGCCCAGGGCATGTTGGGGGTTCGCGAGGCCAAAAGCGCCCCAGGAGTGGCCGCCGGGTCCTTTGAAAGTCACCCGATAACGGTGAGAGCCGACACCACCGTAAACGATGCGCTCGGCGTTACCGCCATCGACGGCAATGAAGGTATCGATTTTTTCCGCGCCATCGCGAAACAGGTATTTCACGCCGCGGAGATCCCCGAGGCCTTCCTCTCCCACGTTGCCGATGAACAAAACGTCCGCCTCGGTTTCGATATCCGCTTCGTCAAGGGCCGAAATAACTTCCAGAAGCGTGACCAGACCCCGGGTGTTATCACCGATACCCGGCGCGATCATCTTGTTACCTTCAAATTTCACCGTGACGTCGGTCTCTTCGGGAAACACCGTGTCCAGGTGTGCGGCATAGGCGACCACCTTGTCACCCGATTTCCCCGGGCGGCGCCCAATCACGTTGCCCGCGCCGTCGATGGTGACATCCTCAAGACCGCGATCTTTGAGCATCGTCGCAAAATGAGCGGCCCGAACGTCCTCTTTAAACGGTGGCGCGGGGATTTCCGTAAGTTCGATCAACTCCTGCCTGGACCGGGCTTCAAGGGTCAGCACGTAGTCCAGGGCTGTTTGTACCCGCGCATCGGCAGTCAGGGCTTCCATCTCTGCTGTGTACTCCGGCAGGATGGTGGCATCGGCATCTGCGGCGTTCAGGGCGCTGGCACCTGTGCCCAGGGCGGTGATTAACAGGGAGCCGACCAGGGTCGGCAATTGAAGCATCGATGATGATTTCATGAAGTATCCCGCTATTCCTCTAAGGTGAGTTCTACGTCCCGTAAAATATTGATGGCCCATCAGGCGACCAACGCCGGCGTCGTTGTGGTCTACTATACGGCCTAAGGCAGAGCCGATGAAGTAAAAGCCAACGGGAGCTCATACTTCACAAGTCTGATGCTGCTCCGGACTCAGAGTTTGGGGCGACCCTTGAAATCACACTTTCATCGTAATAAGAGAGGGGAGAGTCAATAGTGAGTGAAACCATCGATTTGTATTTTTCGTTTCGCAGTCCCTACAGTTACCTCGCAGCGCAGCTTGCGGAGGATGCTCTCCGGGACTTCGATGTGGAGCTGCATTTAAGACCGGTACTGCCCCTGGCTATCCGTGAACCGAATTTTTTTGATAAGTCCAATCACGACCGTGTCCGATACATTCTCATTGATTGGTTGCGACGGGCAGAAATGCTGGGCTTGCCTGCGGGGTTCCCCAGTCCTGATCCTATAGTTCAGGATATGAGCACCTTCACAATAGCCGATGAGCAACCGCATATCTTCCGTCTCACCTATCTGGGTGTGGAGGCCGAAAAGCGAGAAACCGGTGTGCCCTTTGCCCGGGAAGTGTCGCGTCTCATCTGGAGCGGGACCCCGGATTGGAATCAGGGCGATCATCTCGCCGATGCGGCGAAACGGGCGGGTCTGGATTTAGCGGCTATGGAAGCTGCCGTGGACTCTGGCGAGACCCACAAGGCCATTGTCGAAAGCAATCAGGAAGCGCAGGCGGCAGCGGGGCATCGCGGCGTGCCGCTTTTTGTTTACAAGGATGAGCCGTTCTTCGGGCAGGACCGCATAGATTCCCTGTGCTGGAAGCTGGAAAAAGACGGGCTCAAGCGCTGAACTTCCTGACATGGCATGCTTAACAGGCCCGGCGGCATCATCGGGCATAAAACCAACGAGTCAAAACGAGGAAAACTCCATGGCTAAACTTCACCGATCCGTCCTCAGGGCGACCGCAACACTGGCCCTGGCTATTGCTCCATGGGCCCTGAACGCTGCCGAGGAGCAGGGTGATGCCAAACCTGTGTTGTCCGGTTTGCAGGCGGAGGCAGTCAAGGGAGTAGAGGATCGTGAAAAGCTTATTCAGGAGATCATAGACAGTCTGTTTTCTTTTTCCGAACTGGGTTTTCAGGAGTTTGAAACCCAGGCTTATATGACAGCGCTCCTGGAGAAGGAGGGTTTTTCCGTTGAGCAGGGTGTCTCCGGTATGCCCTCGGGGTGGTGGGCGAGTTGGGGCAGCGGCGAGCCCGTGATCGCCCTGGGCTCGGACGTGGATGGTATTCCCAAGGCGTCGCAGATGCCGGGTGTGGCTTATCGGCAGCCCATGGTGGAAGGTGCGCCGGGCCACGGTGAGGGCCACAACTCGGGACACGGCGTTACCGTCGCCGCGGCCCTGGCGGTTAAGGAGATCATGGAGCGGGAGGGGCTTCCCGGCACTCTGGTGATCTGGCCCGGGATTGCCGAAGAGCTAGTGGGCGCCAAGTCCTACTACGCCCGGGACGGACGTTTTGAGGATGTCGATGCGGTGCTCTTTACCCACGTAGGTCGCAACCTCCAGACCTCCTGGGGCGGTGACCGGGGAACGGGTCTGGTGTCCGTGCAGTATCAGTTCAACGGCGTGGCCGCTCACGGCGCGGGTGATCCCTGGCGTGGCAAGAGTGCTCTTGATGCCGTGGAGCTTATGAACGTGGGCTGGAACTACAAGCGTGAGCATCTCAGACCCCTCCAGCGCTCCCATTACGTGGTAGTCGATGGAGGTGACCAGCCCAACGTGGTGCCGTCAAAAGCGAGTGTCTGGTATTTCATCCGGGAGATTACCGCCGAACATATTCTTGAGAATTTCGAGTCGCTTCAGCAGATCGCTGAAGGCGCGGCGATGATGACCGGCACCACCGTGGAACGGCGTATCATTGGTTCAGCGTGGCCGCGCCACTTTAACAAGGTCATCGCCGAGCGCATGTACCACAACATTCAGGCGGTCGGCCTTCCCGAGTGGTCCGAAGACGATCAGACTTTTGCCCGCGCGGTGCAGGAACTCATGGAGGCCGAGAATCTTAAAGAGGAAGGCCTTGCGACGAAACTGAGCGAGCTTCAGGCACCTCCCGAAAGGCCTATCAGTGGCGGGTCGGACGATATCGGCGATGTTTCCTGGAATGTGCCCACGGTCACCCTGCGGTTTCCGTCCAATATTCCCGGCACCATCGGTCACAACTGGTCCTCCGCAATGGCAATGGCAACACCCATAGCCCATAAGGGGGCCGCCGCTGGCGCAAAGGTGCTTGCCGCCACCATGATGGATCTGCTGACGGAGCCGGAGCTACTGGAGGAAGCCTGGACGTATTTTGAGGAGGAGCAACTCAAGGACATCGAGTACGTGCCCTTTATCAGTGAGGATGATAAGCCCGCCATCGAAAAAAATGCGGCGATCATGAGGGAGTTCAAGGAGCGCTTGAAGCCGCTCTACTACGATCCCAGCAAATACACGACTTACCTCGAACAACTGGGTGTGGATTATCCGCAACTGAAACCCTGATTCAGGGACTGGGAGCTGAAGAGGCAATCCTCCATTGCTTCGTGCGGTTTGTTTTTGCGGGTCAAAAACCGGCGCGAAGATAATCCTCGGGCCTCGCCAGGGGCTCGAGACTCAGGTGAAGGCTCGGTATCTGCAGGGCGCCGCGATCGACCTCGAGCCCGTGGCGCCGCTTCCATATCCAGCGGTGGGCCTTGGCCCGATCTTTAAAGCGATCGTTGGATATAACATCCGCACCGTCTTTTTTAGCCTGCTCCAGAATCCAGGGATCCGCCTGTGTGCCTCCGGGCACTACGCGAAAGCATGCAGCCCAGGGTTGCTCGCTGATCAGTCGTTCAAAACAGGCCTCCTGCTCCCTGCGATGATCGCGAAATAGGTAGAGCGTGTTGGCGTCAAAAAAACAGCTGAGGGCTGCTCCGTTCTCCCGAAGGTGCACAGCGATGGCCAGGACGTAGCGCAGCTCGGGATACTTCGGGCCATGGAGTAAAGCGATGTTGGTGCCGTCCAGGACAAAGGAGCGGCCATGGAAACAGCCCTTTTCCGCCGTGGTTCCCTCAGGCTTTATTTCTGCTTTTGGGTTTTCAATGCCGGAACTGCGAAGGAGCACCGTGGATATCCATCTCCAAAGCGACATTTCCCGCTGCCGTTCAGTCGTGGACTCGTACCCACATGGTTTCGCCGGCATTGGACTGCTCCGTGCTCACAGGGCCATTACCGATAATCTGCACCACGGCGTCCCGGTCGCCCCGGGCGCCGTCCCAGTGGGCAGCACCGGCGGGGTGGAACATGTATCCGCCGGCGGTGATTTCCTGTGCCGCTTCGGGATCAAAGGTGGTGCCCACGCCGGCAAACCAACTCCCTTCAATGACGGTAACGTGCCGGTCCCGGGAATGAAAATGGGGCGTGTCCATCACCCCGGCGGGAAATCGAACGCGGATGACATAGGTGCCCGCTTCGGCAGGATTACCGCGGACCACGGCGAACTCCGCGCCCAGACCATCGGGAACGGGCATCCACGTGAGTTCCTGCGTCTGAACGACCTGGAAGTCCGCCGCCACGCTCTGGCTCTGAGCGCTCGCCGCACTGATACACAAAAGAATACCGAAGAGCCTTGCTACGCCTTTAAATCTCATGAACTCTGCTCCAAGCTGTCGCAGCAATGATTAATGCCGAGCAGTTGATCATAATGACGCCGCACCGTCGATAGGCGGGGGCGCAGGGTAGGGAGCGCGGTGCCCGGCAAGCATTTCGCGCATTGAAATCTGACAGTCTCAGGAGGCGTCATTGAAGATAAGTAATTGCAACTGGTTTGAGGTTGAAGACTACCTAAAGCACGACGACCGCTGCGTGCTGCCCCTGGGGAGTACCGAGCAGCATGCCTATCTCAGCCTGTCCGTGGACTCCATCCTGTCAGAAAAAATGGCGACAGATGCGGCGGAGCCCCTTCACGTACCGGTGTTTCCTGCGGTGCCCTACGGCGTCACTCCCTACTTTATGGGATTCCCGGGAACCGTTTCATTAACTATGCAGACCTACGAAGCCCTTGTTCGCGATGTTTTGGACAGTCTGTATACCCATGGTTTTCGGCGGGTACTGATTGTTAACGGGCATGGCGGCAACAGCCCGGTACAAGCAGCCTGCGCAGACTGGGTGAAGGACAATCCGGGCACGGCCCTGCGGTTTCATGACTGGTGGCGCGCCCCGAAGACCTGGGCGGCGGTAAAGGCCGAGGATCCCGTTGCCTCCCACGCTTCCTGGATGGAGAACTTTGCCTGGACCCGGCTTGCTGGCCGCTCCATGCCGGCGGAGCAAAAGCCTTTTGTAGACTTTGAGCGCCTTCGAGAAGCCAGTCCCGGCGAGGTGCGAACGCTCATCGGCGATGGCAATTACGGTGGTGAGTACCAGAAGGCCGATACGGTTATGGAAGCGATCTGGGCTGTCGCCGTGGCGGAAACCCGGTCCCTGCTTGAAGGCGAATGGGAGTGAAGACCCCCGCGTCAGATCCCATTCTTATCTGGGGCGCCGGCGCTATCGGTGGCATTCTCGGCGCCTATTTTGCGCGGGCGGGGCAGGCGGTGCACATGGTGGATGTGGTGGAAGACCATGTGGGATCCATGCGCAGCGAGGGTCTGCGCATTGAGGGGCCCGTGGAAGCATTCCGCCAGTGCCTGCCGGCGGACACCCCCGCCAGCCTGAAGGGCAAGTTCCGGCGCGTTGTTCTCGCGGTAAAGGCCCATCACACGGAGTCTGCCCTGAATCAATTGCTTCCCCATCTGCGGGATGACGGCTTTGTGGTATCGGCTCAGAACGGGCTTAACGAAAAGTTTATTGCCGCAGCTATCGGTCAGGAGCGTACCCTAGGATGTTTTGTGAACTTTGGTGCCGATTGGCTGGGCCCCGGACGCATACTGTATGGCAATCGCGCGGCGGTGGCCCTGGGGGAACTGGACGGTATAAGGAGTGAGCGTCTTGCGGAGATGCACACGCTTTTCCGTCTTGTCGAGCCAGACGCCGTCATGACGGATAACATCTGGGGTTATCTCTGGGGCAAGCTCGGCTACGGCGCGCTGCTGTTTGTCACCGCGCTGACAACGGCGTCCATGGCCGATGCCATGGACTCGGCGGCACACCACAAGGTCTACGCCACCCTGGGCACAGAGGTGATGCGACTCGCGGCGGCGGAGGGCGTTGAGCCCATCGGCTTTAATGGCTTTGATCCCCTGGCTTTTGCGACGGGTGACGGGGCGGGGATTCATGAATCCCTCGCTGCCATGGTCAGACATAACCGTCAGACGGCTAAAACCCATTCGGGAATTTATCGCGACCTGGCCGTGCGTAAACGCAAGACGGAGGTGGATGCGCAGATGGGCATCATGGTGGCCATGGGACAGAAACACGGCATCCCAACGCCGGCTATCGCCCGCCTCTGTGAATTGATTCATGATATTGAGAATGGCCAGCGGGATCAGTCCATGAAGCTCCTTGATGAGATGCTGACGCAATGCAATTAGGCCTTAAGGACAAGCTGTTTGTTGTCACGGGCGCCGCCCAGGGCATCGGATCTGCGATTGTAAAAAGTCTGGCAGCGGAGGGCGCTGCGGTAGCCGCGCTCGATATTGACGCCGAAGGTCTTCAGGATCTTGCCGCCTTGCAGGGCGTGACGACTTACCCAGGAGACCTGTCTCGCGCGGAGGAGGCCCACGAACTCTGCAAGCGGGTGCTCGACGCCCAGGGCGCTGTTTATGGTCTGGTGACCGCCGCCGGCGGTGTGCGGGGTCAGACGGCTAAAAATCTCGAAAACGTGAGTGCCGCCGAGTGGCACCGTATTTTTAATGCCAACGTGGATGCCGCCATGTGGTGTGCCCAGGCTTTTGCACCTGCAATGAAGGCTGCCGGCAGCGGTCGCATTGTCACGATATCTTCGGGCGCGGGCCTCCGGCCGAGCCTGACGGGGATTCAGTCCTATGCCGCTGCCAAGCACGCCTTGGTGGGGCTCACAAAACAGCTGGCTCTGGAGCTGGGTCCCGACGGTATTGCCGTGAATTCCGTGGCTCCGGGTTTTGTGCTTTCCAACCCCTCTACGGTCAGACAGTGGGAAGCCTTTGGGAAAGCGCGGCAGCAAGAGATCCTGGGTGGCATTCACATGCGCCGCCTGGGGAGCGCCGACGATATCGCCGACGCTGTGCTGTTTCTCTGCTCCGAGCGCGCCTCCTGGATCTCCGGTCAGATCCTTTCCGTCGACGGCGGTCGCGCCTGAGTGAGGGGCGGCCGCTGGTTTTTTTCCTCCACGCTCATCGAAGTGCTCCTGCAGATCCCGTATCAATATGAGCGAGGGTTTCCCCGCGCTGTTCGGCTTCGCGGATGGCCCAGGCGCGATACAGTTCATCCCGCGTTTTGAGCCCCGAGCGGGGAAGGCCATGGGTGGCGACGTAGTTGGCGCCGGCATGACGGTTTTCCCACATGGCCTGATGGGCCTCTGCGATCTCGGTCAGGTCTACGTTGACCGGTGGCATCACATCGATCATGCCTCCGGCGATACGCTCCTGCATTTCTGCGAATTCCCGTGCGGTGTTGAGGTGGGTGCCTCGGATCTCTGCACTGGGCATGAGTATGCGGCGCTGGCGCATCCAGACCTGCGGCGCATAAAAACTGAGCCGCTGACCCCTGAGGTCTTCGGCGTAAACGACTTTGCCAACATTGGGTTTTACCAGCGAGGTTGCCAGTCCCAATCCGTCTCTCCCGGCGCGTTCGAATACCACGTCGGGAAGTCCTCGCTTGTCGAGAGTATTGCGCAACAGCGGCGCTATGGCAGAACCGATGGGCTTTAGGGTGACGTCCGAGAATCTGCGAACCGCCTCCTTGAAAGCCTCGGATTCCTTAAAGGCATCGGGCAGTTCGGGAAAGGGCCCTGGCGGCACAAAGTCATCACCGAGCTTGCGAGCGATGGCATCGATGCTCACCACGCCGGTGAGGCGGGTGCCAAAGCCCAGGGAGGTAACAAACTCCCGCTGGGCGGCATTGTCTGCCAGCACCGCCACCTGGGCTCCCAGACTGCATCCCACCTCGATGGCCTCAATGGCCACGGGGTCGACAACGCCGTCATCGGCACCGGGTCCGTAAACCACAAGGAGGGTGCCGCCGCTGCGCAGGCCAGCGCGATCAAACATGACCGCAGGGCTCGAGCTTCCGCTTTTGCCCATGAACGAAAAGCGATAACCCGATGATGCACCATAGAATGTGAGTACACCGTCGTCGCCCAGCAATTGGAAGGAGCGGGAAAAGGCGTTTTCGCCGGCGTGGGAGACCACGTAGTCAATATTGCCTTCGGCCTGCTTCCGGGCCTCCGCCACAAAAGCATCGCCGGCGCGTTCCCAGGGCTCCCAGGCAGCGGGGTCCTCGGGCACCGGCGTAAAGATATCGCTCCAGCGTTCGTCCTTGCGGTTGATGGGGGCGCCGCCAAAGGCCCTCACGCGCTCGCCGCGTTCTTCTGAGGAGACCATGCCGACGACGGATAACCCCGTCTGTTTTGCCGTGCGGAGACAGTCAAGGCCCGTACCCGTGGATGCGCCCTCAACAAAGAGCCGGCGTCCCGGCTTGATGTCCAGCGTCGTGAATAATGCCCGATGAATCGTGCCCAGGGTCAGTCCGTAGGAGCCCGCTTCTTCGATGGTCATGGAGGGTAGCTTGGGATGGAGCTGGGGACCCTGTACCACCAGAAACTGCGCATGACTGCCATCGTTCTGCTCATAACCCTGGATGCGGAAATCCGCCGCCATAGGATCGAGTCCCTGATCCGGGGACAGGAGTTCGCTCTGTCCTGAATAGATAGTTACCAGTTGACCCACGGAGAGTCGCCCTTCGCGCAGGAGTTCCGCGCCGAGCTGGGCGACCATGGCCACGCCACCGGAACCGGTCACCTGCACATCGGCATCCCGGGCATCAAAGGGTGACACGGGAATGCCGGTAATGGCCCAGATGTCATTGAAGTTCATTTCCGAGGCGAGGACGTAGACCAAGGCCTCGTTGGGCCCGGGCGTGGGTGTGGGAAACACCAGGAGCTTTTCCGCGTCTTTGGGATCGCCGTGATCCGGTGCGCCCGTGTCTGCCCGTTTGGCTACTCCCATACCGTACTGATAGCGGGGCAACTGTGTGACACCGGCAAAAAAGGGCGCGTCCAGGGCGATGAGCTCTCCCGCGGCTTCCAACGCCGCGCGCTGTTCCATCGGGGCATCAGGGGTTACGTCGGTGTACTTGACGGGGAGGGGGGCGCTGCGCCGCTCCAGGAACGCGCTGATGCCTACGGGGCCCGATGCAGGATCACAGACCGCCTCGGCGAACAGCTCGGCCTCGTGTTTGAGACCGGCGGATTGGCCTTTGCTGGCACCAAAGCTCACGGCGTCGATAATGCGATCCAGACAGTGTCCTCGTCCTCCGGCGCGAAGCTGGGCGAAGGTGCTTGCCAGTCCCTTGTCGTCCAACAGTGCCTGATCCACCGGGAGGCTGTATTCCCGGGTTTCAAGGTAGTGTCGCTGCCGTTCCAGGGTGGCTCCGACAGGCCCCTCGCCGTTGAAGTGTTGCCTGAGCATCGCCATGGCAGACTCCACGGCGCTGACGCCCGGCGCCTCGACGATATGATCCACCAGACCCGATGCCAGGGCTTCCCGGGCATCGATGTTGCGGCCCGAGGCAATGAGACGGATAGCATCGATAAGTCCCGCGCGACCATGAAGCTGATGGAGCCGGCGCACCAGGCGCTGGGTGCCGCCGTAGCCCGGCAGCAGATTGAGATTGATTTCCGGTTGGCCGAATCTGGCCTGGGGATCGGCGACGATAAAGCCGCAGGCCAGGGCCAGCTCGCAACCGCCCCCGAGGGCCGGCCCGTTCACCGCAGCGATCACCGGTTTACCCATGTTCTCCAGAACGGAGAACGCCGTGTGCGCTGCGTTGGGCGGGGTTTGGGCCGACTCGCGGTCACCGGCTTCGCCGATTTCAAGCAGTTCCTTGACGTCGGCACCGGCGACGAAGGCGTTGCGCGCGCCCGTTACCACCAGGGCCTCGATGCGATCCTGCTGGGCGATATGTTGTAAAACGGTATTGAGCTCGTCCAGGGAGCGCTCGTTCAGGGAGTTCACCGGCGGAGAATCGATCATCAGTAGCGCTACAAAACGCCGGGGCGCAATCTCATGGGTTTCCAGGCGTAAGAAGCGATAGCTCTGCACGATTTCCCGGGCCTGGCTGAGCTGACCAAAGGATTTCCAGTTGCTGACGATGTGCTGAATTTCCGGGACAACTTCGGGATTGCGCAGGGTAGAGAGATCACCCAGGGGCTCATCCAGGAGAATCGCCCGCAGGGTTCGTCGCATGTATTTGCCAGAGCGGGTTTCCGGGAAGGCGGGGATGACCAGAAAATCTGAGGGCACCGCCGTCGCACCTTTTTCGCTGCGCACCAGACCCTGGAGTCGGCTGAAGTCATCATCACCGAGACGGGAGCCGGGGGCGGCTATAAGGAAGGCCACGGGGGTCTCCCCCTTTTCATCGTGGGGCGCGCCAACGACAACCACGTTGCCCACGGGGGAGTCTGTACGCAGGGTCTTGTCGCGCAGGACAGCGCCCTCAATTTCTTCCGTGCCGATACGGTGTCCTGAGACATTGATCACGTCATCCGAGCGACCGTGAAGGGTGAAGGCACCATCCTCGTGGCTGCGGGCATAATCGCCCTGGGTGTAGGCCAGGCCGTCGGACCAGCGGTTGAAGTAAACCTCAGCGAAACGCTTGATATCACCCTGCCACTCGTCGGTGCCCAGGGCATCGGCGTCGCCCCAGATGGTGCGCGCCAGGTAGGGGTAGGGCTGGGTAATGACCAATTCGCCTTTCTCGCCGGGCTCCGCAGGTCGCCAGTTGGATGCAGAGCCATCGGCAGCGACGTCTTCAGCGATGCGCACCTCCGCCTGTATCCACGGGAGGGGCCAGGTTTTGGCGTCTGCCTGCAGGTCATTGAAGCCACCCCAGGGGCAGGAGAACACCATGCCGCCGTGCTCCGTTGCCCAGTAGGAATTAATGTAGTGATCGCAGATGCGGTCCATGCCGAATTGCTGCACGGCGGGAGAGACCGGCTCGGCACAGAAGGTGGCAACCTTGACCCCGCTCATGTCGTAGGTCGACATGTCTTCAACACTTGCCGGATCGGTCATCACCGCTTTGAGAAAGGTAGATCCCGCTTTGAAGATACTTGCTTTATGCCTCTCGATAATCGACGAGAAGCGTCCCGCATGGGGGAAAAGCGGAGAACCCTCGGCGATGATTGTGCCGATACCCAGGCACAGGGGCGCGGCGATGAGATAGGCCTGACCGGTAATCCAACCGGGGTCGCCCACGACATAGATGCGATCGTCACCCTCGGCGTTAAAGACCATGCGCATGGTGTGAGCAATGCCGGCGAGCCAGCCGCCGTGGGTGTGGACCACGCCTTTGGGTTTGCCGGTGGAGCCCGAGGTGTAGATGATAAACAGTGGCCAGTCGGCATCGACGGGTACGGGGGCGTGGGAGGCGCAGAGAGCTTTATGGAGATCCCGGTCTCCGAGTTTGAGCAATTCCTCGATGTTTGCGGCAATAAACCCTTCTTCTGCCGCTTTTGCCAGCACCCGATCCGTGGCCTCGCTGACGAGTTCGTGGGACCAGCGGTCCCGGCTCTGACGGACAATATCCTGTCCGGTGTAGCGCACCACCACCACCTGCTTCACCGTGTGTTCGACGCCGGCGAGCTCCCGGGCTACCGTGGTTCGCAGCTCCGCGGAGCGTTCAGCGGCCAGGTCGGCCTCGGTGGCCAGGGCCGCACCGAGTTCACGCATGAGGTCGCTGCGCTCGATGGTGATTTCGCCGCGCAGACCCTTCTCGACGGCGTCTACTATGCGAGTCCTGGCATCTCCGAGATCAAAGTCGGCAATGACGCGATTCAGACAGGCGAGCGCCGACGGGAGGGGGATGAAGTTATCCAGCGCCTGATCGGTGTAGGCCTCCTTATAGGAAACTACCTCCGCATTACGGTAGCCGCCATCAGCGGTGATAACGACAGTGGCGCCGGCGTCATAGATACGATCCGACAGGGTTTTTGCGGAGAAACCGCCAAACACGGGGGTGTAGATAATGCCCAGACGTTTTGCCGCCTGGGTGTAGAAGATTTGCTCCAGGATGTTGGGCAGGTTGAAGGCAATGCGGTCACCGCGCTTCAGGCCCAGGGAAGACAGCACCTCAGCGCGCAGGACGGTCTCTGCCAGGAGTTGGCGAAACGAGACGGTGATTTCCTGTACCGGGCCGCCCTTACCATCATTGCGTGACGGATCCCAACGGTCACCCTCGAACACAATCGCAGTGGCGTCGCCGCGACCCGCGAGTACATGCCGATCGACCTCGTTGAAACAGGCGTTTGTGAGGGCTCCGGCGTACCAGCGATAGAAGGGTGCGCGGCTGTCGTCGAAGGCCCGGGTCCAGGGAAACCACTCCCGGGGACGGGCGTTGTCTGCAGGCCCACCGCGGTTGACACCCAGGCCCTGCCAATCGCCGTTGTCAGTGCGGCTCAGCCAGTCACCGTTGTCGTACCAATGGAGCTCCCGGGAGGCGATGGAGCCGTGGTACTGACCCGGGTCTTCAAGAGCAAGTTTCCGCTGCTCGCCTTCGTCTGACGCCGATGCCAGGCGGCCCCATTTGTTTGAGTCTTGGTGCACGCTGCCCCCTCAATTCTCACATTATTTTTTTTATCGCATTCTGGCAGCGCTCTGGTATTCCGCTCTGGAAATCTGCTTTGAAAATCAGAGTGCCCGCATTCTGTCTACCTAGAGATTACAACCCCAAAAGACCATTGGATCAATGGGGGTTTAGGTCCCTTCTGTCACCTACGGTCAGCGATGCTGAGCGTTCGGGTCAATGCTTATGGGCCAGGCTCGGCGGTAACATCGTCCGCCAAAGCTTGTTGAGGCCTCGTCGTCACGACAGGTGGTCGGTTTTTTTCGGAGTAGCCAGATGATCCCTAGAACAGTATTTGATGAAGAGCACGAACTGTTTCGCAGTAACGTTCGACGCTTTCTGGAAACGGAGGTGGTGCCCTTTCACGGGCAGTGGGAGAAGGACGGGCAGGTTGATCGGGAGCTGTGGCGCAAAGCGGGCGCTCAGGGCTACCTGGTTCCCCAGGCGCCGGAAGTCTATGGCGGTGCAGGAGCGGATTTTCGCTACAACGCCATCATCGATGAGGAGGTGTCTCGGTCGGGGTGCACAGGCCTCGGGTGGGGCGTGCACAGCGATATCGTTGTTCCCTATCTCATGCGCTACGGGAGCGATGCGCAAAAAGAAAAATACATCGCCGCCTGTGTGCGGGGCGACATGGTAACGGCCATCGCCATGACGGAGCCGGGCACGGGCTCGGACCTTCAGGGTATCCGCACTCACGCCGTCGCCGACGGCGACGAGTACGTCATCAACGGCTCCAAAACCTTTATTACCAACGGACAGCACGCAGATCTGGTCGTTGTGGTCTGTAAAACCGACCCTGAGGCAGGCGCGGCGGGTACCAGCCTGATACTGGTGGAGGCGGATCGCGCGGGCTTTGAGAAGGGCCGTAATCTTGAGAAGGTCGGTATGAAAGCCCAGGACACCTCGGAACTCTTTTTCAGCGATGTCCGTGTGCCGAGGGAAAATCTTCTCGGCGAAGAGGGCAAGGGCTTTGTATACCTCATGCAGGAGTTGCCCCAGGAGCGACTCTCCATCGGCATTATGGCTATGGCCGCTTCCGAGGTTTGCCTCCGCCAGACCATTGACTACGTCAAAGAACGGCAAGCCTTCGGTAAGCCCATCGCCGCCCTCCAGAACACGCAATTCAAGCTCGCGGAGCTGGACACGGAACTCACCAGCGCTCAGGTGTTTATGGATCGTTGTCTGGAACTTCTGGTAGCGGGACAGTTGGATACGGTAACTGCCTCAAAAGCCAAGCTCCTGGGATCGGAGCTGCAGTGTCGCATCGTCGATGAATGCGTCCAGCTCCACGGAGGATACGGCTATATGTGGGAGTACCCTGTTGCCCGCGCTTTCGCGGACTCCCGGGTACAGCGTATCTATGGGGGCACCAGTGAGGTGATGAAGCTGATTATCGGACGATCACTTATCGCTGACTGACGATCGACTGAAGGAGGGCTTAAGAGGCCTTGGGGCCGGTGTCGCTAGGCAGCGCAGCACTTTTGTCTGCGGGGCTGGAAAAACTATCCGTGCTCCATGACATTGCCATCGCGGTGGGCGCCGATATACTCGTGTGGTGATCGCAGGAACGCTGTCACCGCGGCGCAGGACTCCCAGGGTCGCGTCGTTAATCAAGGCCCAATTCCGTCAATCAAGTAGAGATCACGACTATGTTCAAGCTCAAAATTCTCGCCATGGCAACGCTGGCCGCGGTGACCTGGGTGTTCAGTGTGGCGTCGTTTGCCGCTGACAAGCCCAATATTCTGGTGTTGTGGGGCGATGATGTGGGGGTTTGGAATACCAGCGCCTACAATCGCGGGGGCATGGGGTATCAAACTCCGAATATCGACTCCATCGCCAACGAAGGCGCGCTGTTCACTGATATGTATGCGCAGCAGTCCTGCACCGCGGGTCGAGCCTCCTTTATCCTGGGGCAGCAGCCTTTCCGTACAGGCCTGCTGACCATCGGCATGCCAGGTAGCGATCAGGGCATCCCCGACTGGGCGCCCACCATCGCCGACCTTCTGAAGGACCAGGGTTACAAGACGGGTCAATTCGGAAAGAACCACCTCGGTGACCAGGACAGGCACCTGCCCACCAACCATGGTTTTGATGAGTTTTTCGGCAATCTTTACCACCTCAACGCCGAGGAGGAGCCCGAGACCTACTACTACCCCAAAGATCCGGCATTCCATGAGAAATTCGGCCCTCGCGGTGTGCTCCATGCCTATGCAGACGGCAAGATTGAAGATACGGGTCCCCTCACGCGCAAGCGTATGGAAACCGTCGATCAGGAGTTCGGCGGGGCTGCGAAGAAGTTTATGGCGGCGGCGGTGAATGAGGATAAGCCGTTTTTTGTGTGGATGAACTTCACCCGCATGCATGTCTGGACGCACCTGCAGGAAAAATACCGTGGCAAGACAGGTATCAGCCTTTATGCCGATGGTATGGCGGAGCTCGATGACATGGTCGGCAGCTTCCTCGAAGAATTGGAGACCCTGGGGGTAGACGACAACACGATTGTTATCTTCTCGACGGACAACGGCGCCGAGAAGTTCACCTGGCCCGATGGCGGTGCGTCACCCTACCGCGGCGAAAAAGGCACCACCTGGGAGGGTGGCATGCGTGTGCCTCAAATGGTCAAGTGGCCGGGCACCATCAAGCCGGGCACTATCTACAACGACATTATGAGCCAGGAAGACTGGATGCCGACGCTCCTGGCTGCCGCCGGTGTGCCTGACGTCAAGGAAAAGCTCGCCTCTGAAGAGGGTATGCGCGCCAATGGCAAGCAGTTCCGCGTTCACCTCGATGGCTACAACTTCAAGCCGTACTTTGAAGGTGAGACGGACAAAGGCCCCCGCCGTGAAATCATGTATTTTGCCGCCAGCGGTATGCTCAACGCCATCCGTGTTGATGATTGGAAAGTCGCTTTTGCCATTGAGCGCGGCCCCATCAATGAAGCTTACCGGGAGACACCGGCCTGGCCCGTGATCACCAATCTCCGCGCAGATCCCTTTGAAAGTGCGTACACCGAGTCCGGCATGTACGTCCGCTGGTACGCTGATAATATGTGGCTCATGGTTCCGGCCCAGGGCTTTGTTCAGCGTTTCTTTGCGACCATTCAGGACTTCCCCTTTCAAGCGGGCGGGTCACTCAGCGCCAGTAACATCGGTTACGGCACCCTCGAAAGACAAAAAGCCATGGGTAGCCTGCAGCGTTTGATGGATCTATCGATTCAAAACTAAGCTGCATTGGTGAGAAAAGAGCCCGGGTGCTGAAACACCCGGGCTTTTTTTATTGCGCTATTTGAGTAAACCCTGATCTTTCAGGTCTCCAATCAGGGAGGCAATGATGTCGTGGCGCAGCCTGTCCGTGGAGCCGGCTTTGATGGTGTCGGATACCGCCTGCCACATATGTTCATGGGTGTCAGCAATATAGAGGTCGGCGATGACCTCGTGGGTGGTGTTGGAGGTCCAGACCGGTTGCTGATAGGCCACCTCGTAGGCGTGTCCGTAGTAGCCCGGGAATCCGCCGTAGTAACCCGCGCCATACATCGGCGTCACGCCGTAATAGATGGTGCCCGGGTGATACACCTCGTCGGTGCTTGCGCCGATATACCGCGTGACCAGTACGGTATCCAGGGCATGGGCCTTGGCAGCGTCGATGACGTCATCGGCCGTGAGCTCCCTGTCAGGCAACAGACTGTGGGCCGCCACCGCATTCACGCCATGGGTGGCGAGAGCTTTGACGAACATATTCTCAAAAACGATCTGGTTCTCGCGGTTTTGCGCGACACCAAGCACAAGCACGCCATTGAGATCGAGCTTCTTCAGGAGGGGGTCGGCGTAGGAGCGGGTAATGGTGGAGTTTGTGGAGCAGGCTGCGGTGAAAAAAGCGAGGAGGCAAACAAACAAAACACGGAAGGCAAAAAACAGTCGGTAGCTCACACGGAGGCTCCTGAAAAATTGTGCCTCAAGGATACCGCTAAATGCGCAGCTTTCACTCTATAATCGCCCGCGCGTCTTTAAACGGTGACCGTGACGCGAGGGTAGGGGAGAGCAACTGCGCCATTGATTGCGGTTAGTTTGTTCATGAGTTTGTGTTAATTACCGTGAGTTTCACGATCAGGCGATCAGTTCTAGAGTCATGTTTTTGAAAAACACTGCAGTCGTTGGGGCACGGCAGCCATGCTGTCCTTGGCGCTGGCGGCAGCCGCAAAAACCGCGAAAGCTTCGCCAGGCCTTACAATGCGCCGCCTGCGTTTGCCTTGCCTTGCTACTCCCCGCATATCCCGGCATAGCATGGGGCCTGGGCGATCTTCGCAGTCTGGACCCGGAGGATCGCAGCCAAGAATGGTCCTTTGGCTTTGCATACATTCTCGAGGACGTGATCTACGCGGGCGAGGAGGCGAGCGGTACGGATCTGGTTCCCTTGTTTACCTATAGCGGCAAGCATCTCTTTTTGGACAGCACCGATTTTGGCTGGCATGCGGTGGACACTTCCGCCTGGCAGCTTGATCTTTTCGCCAGTTACTACATCCAGGGTTACAACGACCATTCTTTTTTTTATGAGACCGGTGCCGTACGCCCTAATGATGACGCCCTCAAAGGCATGGTGCGCAAGAACACCGTGGAGGCCGGTCTGGAACTCACGCGCAAGACAGACTTCGGACGCTTTTCTCTGCAGCTCCGTCAGGATGCTCACGGTGTTCACCATGGCGGTGAAGTCCGCGCACGTTGGGCAAAGGTTTTTCGCGGTAATCGATGGCAGCTCGAGCCCTGGGCGGAGTACAACACACTGGCGGCGGGTAAAGCGGATTATTACTACGGCGTCCGGGAAGATGAGGTCACGGACACTCGCCCCGCCTATACCCTGGAGGATGGGAGCATCTGGGGCGTGGGCGTCGCGGGCCGCTATGCCGTCGGTCGACATCATCAATTTAACCTAAACCTGGCGTATCGAGGCTATGGCGGAGACATCGGCGCCAGCCCCATCGTCGCCCGGGATAGGGGCAGCAGTCTGCAGTTTGGCTACCGCTACGAGTTCGGTGGCGAGAAGCTGCCGTTGGGGGATGAAGACTTCAATTTTGTCACGAACAATGCGCGACGCAGCGCAGTGCGTGCGGCCTACGGCTGCTCCACGGAGGTCAAGTTTGTAGAGATCCTGCAGGGGGATATCGGCTGTAGCGATCTGGATACGGAGCTCGCCAGTGTTTTTGTCAGCCGACAGCTGACGGAACGCATGGTGACGCTTCCCATCGAGGGCTGGTTGCAGCTCGGTCTGGGGCGTCGCTTTGAAAACAATCTTCAGGATGATTTTTGGGAGGGGGTTTTTGCCTTTAAGGCGCTTTTTAGGCAATTCCCCTGGTCCGATTCCGTGGAGACTCGTGTGGGGTTCTCTAATGGTGTTTCCTACACAGGGCGCGTGCCCGCCCTGGAGCAGGAAAAAGCGGCCCGTAAAAACCGCCGTGAGAGCCATCTGCTACATTATCTGGAGTTTAGTCTCGATGTGTCCGTGGGGGACCTGCTGCGCGTGGACAGCATGAGAAATCTGTTTGCGGGCTTTTATGTGCACCACCGCTCAGGCATCTTTGCGAGTTCCAACTACTACAAAAACGTGGACGGCGGCTCGAACGCCAACATGCTTTATCTTGAGTGGGAATTTTAAATAAAAATTGAGTATTTATAATGACTTGCAGGTTTTTTGTAACACTGATTCTAAGTCTTTGTGTGGCCGTACCCCTCGTCCATGCGCAGCGTGCGGGGCAGTCTGTTTCGGTGCAATACGGGGTGGTGACCGGCGGTCAGCAGCTTGATCTGAATTCGGGGGCCGTACCCCGAGGCGCGGTAGTCGGCGGTGCCCTGGGTCTCGCATCCGCCCGGGGCAAGAAGTCCAGTAAGAAAACCCGCAACGCGTTGATCGGCGCCGCAGCGGGGAGCGCCCTGTCCGGCGCAGCGCAGGGTGACACCCGTGGCATGGTTTACAACGTTGCGTTGACCGGTGCCGCAGGCGAGATGCAAGTGGTGACGGATCAGCGTGAGATCCGCATCGGCGACTGTGTCGCCGTGGAGCGAGCGGGAGAAACCGCGAATCTGCGTCGCGTCAGTGACGGGTTCTGTGAGGCCGCTAACGCGAGCGTTGTTGAGGCCCTGGCCGAGGAGAGTGCCGAAGAGGCCAGCGAGTGTGCCGCCGCAAAGGACGCTGTGGTCAACGCGGCAACGATCGAGGCTGCGGAACTGGCAGCGGTCAAGATGCGACTCCTCTGCGACGATTGATGGAAGCCGTCTGGGCGCCTGGGAAGAAACCCGGGCGGCGGTGCCGCAGACGCTATCGCGTTATAATCGCCGCTTATTCTAAGTGACAGGGAAATCATGAGCGGCAGTTCAAGAATTCCGGTGGTAGATGTTTCCAGCGGCGAGAAATACGTCAATGACCGTGGAATGTCGGTGATTAAGGACGGCATCAAGGCCAGCGCCGGCGGCGGGCCCAGGTTGCCCAAGCCAAAATGGCTGCGCGCCCGAATCCACGGTGGCGAAACCTACGAGCAGGTTAAGAGTATTGTTCATGAGCATCGTCTGGCCACGGTGTGTGAAGAGGCCAAGTGCCCGAATATGAGCGAGTGCTGGAGTGCCGGCACGGCCACCATCATGCTTATGGGCGATGTGTGTACCCGCGCCTGTCGCTTCTGCGCCGTTAACACCGGTAATCCCAGGGGCTGGCTGGACAGCGAAGAGCCGGATAACACCGCGCGCTCCGTTCAACTCATGGGACTCAAGTATGTCGTGCTCACGTCGGTAAATCGCGATGACCTCCCCGACGGAGGGGCAGGGCACTATGCCGCTTGCGTGCGACGGGTCAAGGAAGTGAACGCCGCTACAGCGGTGGAGGCCCTTACCCCGGACTTCCTTGGCAGCCTCGCGGACGTTGAGACCGTTGTTGATAGTGGGGTCGAGGTGTTCGCGCAAAACGTGGAAACCGTGCGTCGCCTCACGCATCCCGTGCGGGATCCTAGAGCGGGTTACGAGCAGACGCTGGAGGTATTGGCGCATGCCAAAAAGCACCGCCCCGACGTGCTCACCAAAACCTCCCTGATGCTGGGCCTGGGGGAAACGGACGAGGAAATTCGAGAAGCCCTGGAAGACCTCCGCCGAGCCAAGGTTGATATCGTGACCTTTGGTCAGTATCTCCAGCCGACGGCTCATCATTATCCCATCGAGCGCTATGTCACGCCAGAGGAGTTTGAGACCTACCGTGAGTGGGGACTCGAGATGGGATTTCTGGAGGTGGTTTCCGGCGTGCTGGTGCGTTCGAGCTATCGCGCAGAGCAGGTGCTTGAAAAGAACAATGTGGGTCTGACGCCTGCCTAGCCCTGAGCTCTAATCTTCAGTACCCGGGGGAGACGCCAGCCCTCGCGGGGGTTAAGCCTTACTCCGCGGCGGCGTTACCGCGGGCCTGCATGGCGAGCAGGCCGTCGTGGATCTGCTTGGCCCAACTGCTAAAGTTGCGCCGTACCTCCGCCATATTAGTCACGCTGTTGTTCACAGACCACATATTGCTGTTCATGCTGCTGCGGGAGTCTTTGATGATGGCCAGGGGTTCCCCGCTGTCGCCATCCGCCAACATGATGGCAACGGATATGCTGCCGCCACCCTGAGTGATCACCGTGGAGCGCGCCGTCGTTCGAGACTGCATGTCATCCTTGGGCGCCACAGGTGCGATGCGCGTGACCATGGCCTCCAGACGGATTACATCGTCGCCGCCATCGCTGGCTATCTCAAAAGCGCCTCCAGCCTGCAACGCTTTTTCCATGGCGTCGTTAAAGGCGGTCTGGAGCTTGGCCTTATCCTCATCGGTGAGTTCCCACTCGCGGTTATAGCGATTCACCATGCTGCGGGTGGCGTCCGGCTGCACAATTTCGACATTGTCCAGGTCCAGGGGCTCGATAAGCACCTTGGTGTAGCGCGCGTAATCCGCATTGGGGTCGACATAGGCAAGATCAGCCCTGGAGTTATCGACCTTCGCAAGTCCTCCTAAAATGGTCTCGGCTCCTTCGCCCTGTTGGATGCTGGGCTGCTCGGCGCAGGCGCTTAGCAGCGCGAGAGGAGTGATGGCGACAGCGATTGCTCGGGTCAGTTTTTTGATGGCGTGCATGGACAGGTTCCTATGTCTTGAAACGGCAACGTAAGGCCACAAACAAAAGCGTAGTTTGCCACCGTCAGACCCCAGCGCAAGTAGGGCTGGGTTCGCGTGAGGAGTGACCGAGCGCGGGCAGCCATACCCCGCGCAGGTCTGGCTGGGTATACTGGCGTCTTTGCCGCGAGTGAATTGCATGCCCGGAGTATTTTCCCAGGTTGGGGTGGTGGGCCGAAGTCGCCAGGAAGGCATCGAAACGGTCCTGGAAGAGTTGATCGGGGCCTTGCGAGATGCCGGCGCCACTTTGCTCCTCGAAGACCGTTTTGGGGAGCTGACATCCGACGGCGGTGATACCCACACCCGGGACAGCATCGGTGCCCACGCCGATCTGATCATCGTTCTTGGCGGCGATGGTTCCATGCTCAGTGCCGCCAGGGAGATGCTCCAGTACGGCAAGCCGATGCTCGGCGTCAACCGCGGGCGCCTGGGGTTTCTTACGGATATCAGTCCGGATCGTGTTCGCGAGCAGATCGCCGCGGTCATGAGTGGCGATTTCAGTAGCGAAGAGCGGTTTCTCCTCGACGTCAGTGTGCAGCGCAATGGCGAGACCGTCGCCGAGGGTGATGCCCTCAACGACGTAGTCGTTAACTCCGGCACCTCGGCTCAGATGATCGAGGTTGAGCTTTATATCGACGACGAGTTTGTCAATCGTCAGCGGGCGGATGGCCTCATCGTGTCCACGCCCACCGGGTCTACGGCCTATTCCCTGTCCGGCGGCGGGCCAATCATGCATCCGTCCCTGGATGCGCTGCTGGTGCTACCGATGTTTCCCCACGCCCTTTCCAGTCGGCCCATTGTCATCCGCGGTGATAGCGAGATACGCATTGATGTGCTGGCGCGCAATCGCATCCATCCGCCGGTCACCTGCGATGGTCAGGTGAACATGACCGCGCGGCCCGGTGACTCGGTGCTCCTGCGACGAAACCCAGCGGTGCTGACCTTGCTGCATCCCCCGGGGCACAGTTTTTATGCCAGCTGTCGGGATAAGCTGCGCTGGAGCGGCGCGCTGGTCGACTAGATGTCTGAAGCTCTTTATCGCGGCGCTCTTGATGAGGATCTGCGCCCTCTCAGCGCATTGCTCTGGCAGCAGAAGATTGCTCATCGCATCGTCGAGGAAGACGGCGCGCAGGTGCTACTCCTTGCCGTGCCCGAAGAGCGCGAGCGTGCTGCAAGCCTGCTCCGGCGCTGGCAGGATGGGGAACTGCGCGTGACCCTGCGCCCCGCACCGGCGCCCACAGCAAGGCCTTCAAATTTACCCGCCATTATTGCCGGCGCTCCTGTCACCCTGGGGCTTATTGCCCTGAGCATCTGCGGCTTTCTGCTGGTATACCTCAATGCGCCCATAAGCTGGGTGGCGGCTCTCACCTATGAGCCCTTCACCCTGCAGGGGGGGCGCCCGGTGTTTTCCCCGGCAGAGGGGCAGATCTGGCGCCTCGTAACACCGGCGTTTCTGCACTTCGGCCTGATGCACATCGTGTTCAACAGTCTCTGGTGCTGGGAGTTGGGGCGACGTATCGAGGGCGCTCTGGGAAGTTTCAATCTTCTGGGGCTGTTTCTGGCGACGGCGGCGCTGTCCAACTTTTCACAACATACGGTCTCGGGTTCCGTGCTCTTTGGGGGACTGTCCGGGGTGGTCTATGCGTTTCTGGGATTTGCCTGGGTGGCAGGACAGATCAATCCTCGTTGGCGGCATCTGGCACCCGCGACACCGATCATGCTGTTTATGGTGGGCTGGCTGGTGGTATGTCTCGTGGGTCTAGTGAATGTGTTGGGGTTTTCCGTGGCCAACGCCGCCCATGTGGGTGGACTGCTCAGTGGCGCTGCCATCGGTGGCGCCTTTGCCCTGCTCTACAGGAACCGCTCCTGATATTGCGTATAATCGCGCTCTTTTTACGGGAGGCCGCATGGATTACCAGACGCTGATAGACACGCTGAGCCCCGATATCGTTGCGCGCCTGCGTCAGGGCATCGAAACGGGCCGCTGGCCGGATGGCCAGCCCCTGACCCCGGAGCAGCGGGAGCACAGCTTACAGGCGGTCATTGCCTGGGAGCAGCAGCATTTGCCCGAAGATCAGCGGGTTGGCTTTATCGATAAAGGCAAGAAAGCCAAGGCCGGTGTCAGCGGCGAGGGAGACACACAGCAGCTACGTTGGGCTGATCAAAACAAGGACGGCACAGAATGAGCATTTCCCTGGGGGAGGGCGGCATTCGGAAAATGAAAACCGCCCTGAGGGACGGTTCCGTGGATTACGCCCTTCCTCTGGGTGAAGATGCAGTACCTCTAAATGACCTCCTGGGGCAGTCTATCAGTCTGAGTTTTCTGGGCGCGATCCACTGCGTGCACTGCGGTCGCAAAACCAAGAAGAGTTTTAACCAGGGATACTGTTATCCCTGTTTTAAACGTCTGGCCCAGTGCGACAGTTGCATCATGAGCCCGCAGAAATGCCATTATGCCGCCGGCACCTGCCGCGAGCCTGAGTGGGGTGATGCAAACTGCATGGTGGATCACTTTCTGTACCTTGCGAACACCTCGGGCTTAAAAGTGGGTATCACCCGGGGAACGCAGGTCCCTACGCGCTGGATCGATCAGGGCGCCAGTCAGGCGATGCCGGTCTACCGCGTGGCGAGTCGCCTGGACTCCGGCCTTGTCGAGGTAGCCTTTGCCGCTCACGTGGCGGACAAGACCGCCTGGCAGCGCATGCTCAAGGGGGCCAACGATCCCCTGGATCTCTCAGCGGAGGCTGCGCGTTTATCCGAGGCCTGTGCGTCCACCATCGAAGAGCTTCGCGCAGAGCGAGGCATCGACGCGATCACTGCCCTGGAAAACGATACGGTAACGAGTATTGAGTACCCGGTACTTGAGTATCCCACCAAGGTGAAGTCCATGACCTTCGATAAGATGCCCGAAGTAGCGGGCACGCTCTTGGGCATCAAAGGGCAGTATTTGATTCTGGATACCGGCGTTATCAATATGCGGCGCCATGCGGGCTATGAGCTCGCACTGTCCCAATCGACGGAGAACTGATATGCGGGATGGGCAGCCAAAGACTATTTTTCTCAGCGATTATCAGCCGCCGGCCTACAAGATCAGTCATACGGAGCTCCACTTTGAGCTCTTTGATGACTACAGTCTGGTACACGCGCGGCTACATTTTGAGCGCGCGTCCAAGGGGCCGGAGGCTACGCCGCTGATCTTGAACGGTCAGGAACTGGAGCTGGTGTCTCTGGCGGTCGATGGAGAAAGCCTTGGCGCTGAGCGCTACGACCTGAACGATGAAAGCCTGCGCGTCGATGGGCTGCCGGCGACGGGGATTCTCGAAACCACGGCGCGCATCTTTCCCCAGTCCAATGATTCTCTCGAGGGGCTCTACCGGTCCCGGGGCCTGTTTTGCACGCAGTGTGAAGCCGAGGGCTTCCGCAAGATAAGCTGGTTCCTCGACCGGCCCGACGTCATGTCGACCTATGCCGTGACCATCGATGCGGATGCACAGGCCTGCCCGGAACTCCTGAGCAACGGCAACTGTGTGCATAGGGAAACCCTCGCCGATGGTCGCCATCGCGCCGTATGGGAAGACCCCCATCCCAAGCCCAGCTATCTTTTTGCATTGGTTGCCGGGGATCTGGCGCGCGTAGAAGACCGCTTCACCACGATGGGTGGCCGCGAGGTGCGCCTGATTATTCTGGTGGAGGAAAAGGATCTGGATAAGTGCGCTCACGCCATGGACTCCCTGAAACGTTCCATGCGTTGGGACGAGGAGCGCTTTGGTCGCGAATACGACCTGGATGTATTTCACGTCGTGGCCGTCGACGACTTCAATATGGGGGCCATGGAAAACAAGAGCCTCAACATTTTCAACACCTCCTGCGTACTGGCGGCTCCCGACACCACCACGGATCTCGGGTACCAGCGTATCGAGAGCATTGTTGCTCACGAGTATTTTCACAACTGGTCAGGAAACCGCGTTACCTGCAGAGACTGGTTTCAGCTGAGCCTGAAAGAAGGCTTTACGGTGTTTCGGGATGCGGAGTTCTCTGCGGATATGGGCTCCCGGTCTCTCAAGCGCGTAGAGGATGCCATGACCCTGCGCACCCTCCAATTTGCCGAGGACGCCGGGCCTATGGCGCATCCCGTGAGGCCCGCGTCATTTATTGAGATCTCCAACTTCTACACTCTCACGGTGTACGAGAAGGGCGCCGAAGTCGTGCGCATGATCCAGACCCTTGTGGGGGAGGAGAACTTCCGTCGTGGCAGCGACCTTTACTTTGAGCGGCACGATGGACAGGCCGTCACCTGTGACGACTTCGTGGCCGCCATGGAAGACGCTTCGGGCAGGGATCTTTCCGATTTCAAGCGCTGGTATTCCCAGGCGGGGACGCCGGAACTTACGATTCGCGACCAGTGGGACGAGGAGGAGGGTGTTTATACCCTGACTGTTTCCCAGGAGACGCCGCTGACACCGGGGCAGGCCGAAAAGGAGCCTCTCGTGATACCCCTGGCCATGGGCCTTTTGGGTGATGCTGGCAATTTACGGATAACTCTCGAAGGTGAGCCTGAAAACACCGAGACAGACGACAACACTCACCGGGTGCTTATCGTGGATCAGCCCACCCAGGTGTATCGTTTTACGGGGCTGCCCGAGCGTCCGACACCCTCCCTGTTGCGGGGCTTCTCTGCTCCCGTGCGCGTGGACTATCCCTACACCCGGGAACAATTGCTTCAGCTTGTGAGTCGCGACGGGGACGATTTCGTACGCTGGGACGCCATGCAGCAACTGATGGTATCGGCGCTCAACGCATTGCAGGCTCATCCTGACAATGAGTCTCTGGATCCTCTGTTGGAAGCGGCGGTGAAAGCCATCGGCAGTCAGTCTCTGGACCCCGCCGTGCAGGCCGATATGCTGCGTCTGCCCTCGGAAACCTACCTCGCAGAGCTCGCAAGCCATGGTGGCACGGCCGACGTGCAGGGCATTTTCCGTGCCCGGGAGAGTTTGCGACGCTCCCTCGCCGGCACGCTGCATGACAACTGGGCAGCACTGTTTGAGGCGTCGCGCGTAACAGAAAGCTATGCGGCGACCGGGGAGCAGATTGGTGCCCGGGCCCTGGCGAACGTTGCCCTGGATTATCTGGCGACGGCAAACGAGAGCGGTGTTGCCGCGGCCGCCGATTATTACTACGCCTCGGACAACCTCACGAACCGCCTTGTGGCTCTTCGGGCAGTGCTACGCGAGGGCGAGGAGTCTCTGGGTGCGGCGCTCCTTGATGATTTTTACGAGCGCTTTGGCGATGAGGCCCTGGCCATGAATCACTGGCTCACGGTGCAGGCCGAAATCACCCATGGCGACGCTGTCACCCGGGTGCGAGGCTTGATGAATCACCCGGCCTACGACAGCCGTAATCCCAATAAGATTCGCGCCTTGATCGGCGGCTTCGCCAACGCCAACGTCGTGAATTTTCACCGCGCTGACGGCGCGGGCTATCAATTGCTGGGTGAGGTCGTGGAGTCTTTGAATGCGCAGAACCCGCAAATCGCATCCCGCCTATTAACGCCCCTCACCCGCTGGAAAAACTACGCCGCGGGTGGCGACTTGATGCATGCAGAATTACAGCGACTCTCGGCGCTCCCCTCCCTGTCTCCCGACGTCTTCGAGGTGGTCAGCAAGTCACTGGCTTAGGTAGAGCTGGGGCAGGGGACTGTCTTTGCGGCGCGTCTTCGCCTTCTTGGGAAGGCTGCGGATAGCGGCGGCTAAAGCACTGCCATCCCAGGGCTCTGATGAGGGCGCAGCTGCTCCCTTGGCAGCATTGTCCCCGTCGGACAGGGAATGGCGATAGAGATGGCGCTCCAGTTCCTGAACCGCCTCCCGCAGGGAGGCCGAGTCCTGCTCCCTCAGCCAGATCTCCATGGAACCCCTGTGACCCTGCTCCCTCAGCCACAGCCTCAGGGCCTCGCGAGCGAGCCTGGGATCATTGCGCTTGCAGGCGTCCAATAGCCGCGGTGGATCGGGTTCCACGGTGGATGTCTCGCTTGGGCGCGACCCGGGTCTTTGCCCCCGGCGCCACCAGAGGATCGTCGTCACCAGCCAGCCCGCGGCGCAGAATCCTGCAATCCAGGGCCATGGGCTGCCCTGAAGCTGCCCCGCAGCCGGTGCAGCCACCGCCGGGGAGGCATTGCCCGGTAAAGCCGCGGGGGTATCGCCGGTATTGAGCGCCGCACCGGGACTGGGGAGAACCGTGAGTCGCTGGGCCGGCAGGCGCGCAATTTTCAGGCTGTCGGATTCTGTATCCCACCAGGGTATTTCCAGAGCGGGCAATTCATAAACGCCATCCTCAACCGCCACCAGAGCGAGACTGTCACTGCGAATACCCGTGACGCCCTTGTCGGAGTTCACATTGTTGATCAGAGGTTGATCGGGATAGGCGCGGAGCCCGCTCGCACTGTTGCCGTCGATGGGGGGCAGCTGTGCGCCCTGGAGACCCTCACCGGTCACGGTGATCGTGCGTGTGATGGAGTCCCCGATACGCAGCTGATCCAGGGGGCCGGACCACTGCTCTTCGATACGCAGATCCGAGGAAGGGAGCCAGGTTGCCGCCGGATATTCATCCGGCCGGGGCAGGACGGGAATCACCAGCTCCTCGCTCCGTCGTCGCAGCAGTCTTCCCGCAGGACGCGTATCAAAGAGCGTGCGCCGTCCCGAGGCAATGCGCCCGGAGAATGTCTGGGCGGGGATGACCAGTTCTCCACTCGATTCGGGAAAAATCGCGTAGCGGATTTCATGCACCAACCAGGGCCGGCCGTTGATGGTGCGCTGAAAGGAATTCTGGCCCAGGGTCTCAACGTAGGCATTGGGAATATCGAGCTCGCTGATGCTGCGGGAATCCAGGTTGACCGCCTGCTGCACGCGGAGGGTCAGCAATAACTGCCCCTGTACATACACCTTCGAGCGATCCACCTCCGCTTCAAAAATCACAGCCTCATCCGTGGCCTGCAGCGTCGGTTCCGGTCCGACGGTGACGGACAGCGCCTCACTGCGCTTGCCGTCGACTTCAAAGGGCGGGATGACCAGAGAGCCCTCGCGCAGGGGCGTCAATTCCAACGTCAGCTCGCGGGTCTGGCTCCGTTCACCATTGATAATGCGGGTGCTGATGTTGGAAGAGCTCTGGATGATTTCAAAATGCTCCCTTAGCGCCGTCAAATCCGCGTCGCTGGGATCACTGCCGTCGTCGCTTCGCAGGGACAGGCGAACGCTGTCGCCCATGGCGATGTTGTAACGATCCAGGGATGCCTCGAGGGCGCTCTGTGCCGGCATGGCCAGCGCTATCAGGAGCCAGAACACCCACCCCGGGGCCTGTTTACCAGATCTCTTTTGTGTCACGTCTCTTTCCTTGCTGCTGTCTCTGGCGGCTTTCAAAACGGAATTTCTCCCGCAGCAGGCCCGAAGGATCATCCGGCACGCGGCGCAGCCATTGCTGCATGGCCTGGTCTTTCTCCAGGTCTTCCTGCATCGCACTGTTGTCTATTGTCGGTTGAGGCATGGGACGCCGGGAGGCTTCCTCGGACTGTTCGCTATTACCCTGGGAACCTTGCTCACTGTTCGCTTCCTCATCGCCTTGCTCGTTTCCGCTTTCGGACTGGGACTGGTCACTGGAGCCCTCAGGCTGGCTGTTTTGCGCGCCAGAGTTGCCCTGGGATTGCTGCGACTGCTGGTTTTCCTGATTGCCGTCGCCGCTTTGCTGTTCCTGGTTGCCGTCGGAATCCTGAGGCTGTTGCTGGGAATCTCCCTGTTCACCCTGCTGCTCCTGCTGTTGCTGCTGTTCCAGGAGTTGCTCGAGTATTGCCAGATTCTTTTGCGCATCCTCCCGGTCCGGGGCGCGTTCTAAAGATTGCTTATACGCGTTAATAGCAGCCTCGAGTTCGCCCTCGGCGGCAAGGGCATTGCCGCGGTTGTACCAGGCATCCGCGCTGTCCTCTGCGCCAAAAGATGCGGCGGCCGTCGCGTAATCCTTATCCCGAAAGGCGGCGGTGCCGCGCCAGGCAGGATCCTCAAACAGCGCTGCGGCCCGCTCCGCATCGCCCTCGGTAAGCGCGCGCTTGGCCTGCTGATCAGCCCGCAACCAGAGATCCTGCCACTCAAAGGCTTCACTGTGTTGCGCGGGAAAAACGCTCACAAACAGGGGCAGGACGTAGACCCAACCTTTGCGAAAACTGCCCAATGCGACGAGCAGCAGGGGTAGCACCAGCCAGTGGGCCATGTCCTGCCAGCGATCGGCGCGTCGATCCAGAGCGATGGTGTCGTCATCGTCCACCCGGTCCGTTTGACTCAGGAGTGTCTGCAGATCGCTATCGTCCACGGTCATGGTGCGATAGCGGCCACCGGTGTCTTCCGTGAGATTCCGGAGGAATTCCTCGTCAAGGGCGGGCACCACGATTTCTCCACTCTCGTCCTTCAAGAAGCCTCCGCCCGGCAGGGCAATGGGCGCGCCAACCCGCGTTCCCACACCCAGAACCGCCAGGTCCCGGGGCTGGCCCGCAAGAAGGTTTTGCAGGGGTGCAAGATCGCCGATTCGAATGCCGTCGGTCACCAGCAGGATACGGCCCCGTCGCACGCCAGCGGAGTCCAGGAGCGCAAGGGCCCGCTCCACGGCCTCCACAGGATTCGAGCCGGGGAGGGGCATCATTTCTGGAGTGAGAGCCGGCAGAAGATTGGCAATGGTCGGATTATCGTCCGTCAGGGGCGCAACAATGTGCGCATCACCGGCATAGGCGATGAGTGCCGTGAGGCCTTCCCGTCGTTCCCGCAGTAAATCCAGGAGCTTGCGGCGCACACGATCCTGGCGCGATGGCTGTAAGTCCGTTGCGAGCATGGAGTAGCTCAGGTCCAGCACCAACACCAGGGCATCCTGCTTTTGCAGCACCGGCTGGGGTAGCTGTTGCCAGCTGGGGCCCGCCGCGGCCAGCACGGCGATGATCCAGGCAGCAAGCAAGGCGGGAAGGCCGCTGCGTCCTTTGCGCAGTGTCTCCCGGTTAATGAGATGTTCAAGAAGCTCCGGCGCCACGATGCGCGACCAGCTTGCCTCCTGTCCCCGCTGACGCCAAAGGAGCGCGCCCAGTAAGAGACAGGGGAGGAGTAATAACAACCAGTGAGGCCGCAAAAAATGAAAGTTACTGAGGACTTCAGTCATGGACTGCCCTCGCGGCGGTTCCCGCCGTTGCCGCGGCTGACCGGGCTGCCCGATGTTGCCAGAGGTAGCGGATCACCAATGCGAAGCTCAGGACGATAGCGATGAGCAGTGGCAAGGCGCTCAGGGACTGCTGCGGCCGATAGAGGGCTTTTTCCACTTCGAGGGGTTCGAGCTGATCAAGCAGCCGGTAGACCGTGGCCAGCTCTTCGGGATCCCGGGCGCGGAAATACTGACCACCGGTGCTCCTGGCAATCTCAATAAGTGTGCTTTCATCGAGATCCGCCGAGGGATTCACCGTCCGTGCGCCCAGGGGAGAGCCCAGGAGGCCCGGCAGGGTGAGAGAGTCAGCGCCGATACCAATGGTGTAGATGCGGACACCCAGATCCGCCGCCAGATTGGCCGCTTCCAAGGGATCCACGGTGCTTGCGGTGTCCTGGCCGTCGGTAAGCAGGACGAGCACGCGGCTGCTGGCAGGCCGCTCCTGCAAACGTTTGACCGCGAGGCCGATGGCATCACCGATGGCGGTTTCCTGACCTGCAAAACCAATCTGTGCCTCGAGAAGAAAACGCTGCACGGTCTGAATATCAAAGCTCAGGGGCGATTGCAGATACGCGCGACTACCGAAGAGGATCAGCCCCAGGCGATCGCCGCTGCGCCGGGACATGAAGTCGCTGCCCAGTTGTTTCACCGCATCAATACGTCGGGCCATGCGGTTGCCCACCTGCATATCCTCGACGCGCATGCTGCCTGAAATATCAACGGCGAGCATGAGATCCCGGCCGCTGTTGGGCAGTTCGATGGCATCACCGACCCATAGGGGACGCGCGGCGGCCAGCAGCAGCGACAGCCAGATCACCCATAGCGCGACGGCGGGGACGCGGCGCGCGGTGCTGACGATTGACTGCTGGTCTCTATCCGCGAGGCTCTGCCAGTGGCGAAAAAACGGTGCCCGCAGCGCCGGCCTTTCGACGGTGCGCGGCGGTGCAAAGCGGCGCACGAGCCAGGGCAGGGGCAACATCAGCAACATCCAGGGCCATAGGAAGGTAATCATCGGGGCCGCTCCAGTTCCCGGAGCCAGCGTCGCGTCGCTTCCTGCGCATCTTCACAGTCCTGGGCGCTGACCTCGGGCCCGTAGGCGATATCGGCGAGGGTGGCATCAAAATAGGGCCCCCGGCCTTTTGCTAGGGAGTTTAAAAAATCGGCCCAGGCCTGTCCTGTCAGGCCGGCGCAGGCCCTGCGGCCGGCGACACTGATGGCCAGACGTCTTTGGAGTACTCCCAAGGCCGCTGCGCGCTCCGCATCCGACAGCACTGCAACCTCCAGAGACTGAAATTCCCGCCGGGCCGCCCGCAGGGGTGCGGCCCGCTGGTGAAAGCGCCACAGGCGGATCAGGCCATAGATCATCAGGACCAGTGCTAACACCGCGAGGAGCCACCATCCCGGCGCCGGTGGCCACCAGGAGACTGCCTCGGGCTCGCGCAGGGGCTCGAGCATGTCAATAATGGCATCAGCTTCCATGGCTTTCTGACGGTGTCGGGGGATGGGTCGCTACCGCGTCCGGTGATGCCTGGGTGCTCCCGTAGATATTTCTCAGGAGAGTCAGGGGTGCCTGAGTGGTGCTGGCGCGAAGCATGGGAATCCCCAGACGCTGAAGCTGCGCCTGGTAGCTGTCGACCCGCTGGCTGTAGAGCTCGGAAAAGCGCTGGGACAATCCTGCGACTCCCGTATCCAACTCGGCGCGCGCGTGGCCATCGGTGACGCTGTAGCGACCCGCAGGGGGCAGTTGTGACTCCAGGGGATCGCTGCAGTGGATTGCCGTGACCTCTACGTGGCGCGCCAATTGAAAAAATTCCTCGCGGGCCTCGTCCTCCTCAGCTCCCTCAAAGTCGCTCACGAGAAATACGCTGGAACCCGGACGCGCCACTCTGCGAACACTGCGCAGGAGCGTGCTAAAGCGGTTGTTCACGGTGCCGGCCTCCGCGGGGGCGGGAGTTTCGGCCAGGGCGGAGAGTAGTGCGAGGACCGTGCGTCGGCTGTTGCGGGGACGCATTTCCCAGTGGTCCCTGTCACGCATGAGAAAACCACCTACGCGCTCATTGCTACCCAGAGCACTCCAGGCAAGGAGTGCCGCCAACTCAGCCGCGAGGACGATTTTGAAGCAGTTTTGCGTGCCAAACTGCATGGACGAGCGTTGATCGACCACCAGTAGCACCGGGCGCTCGCGCTCCTCATGAAACATCTTGGTGTGGGCCTCGCCGGTGCGCGCCGTGACCCGCCAGTCGATGGCGCGGATATCGTCGCCCGGTTGGTAGCCTCGTACCTCTTCAAACTCGATGCCGCGGCCGCGAAAATTTGAACGCTGTCCGCCGGAAAGCTGGGCCAGAGCCCGACGCCGACGGCGAATGTCCAGCTGGCGCGCAGGGAAGCGCAGCGCCAGTAAGCGCGCGATATCCACCGTAGCGCCCCGGGCAGGTTGGGAGGGGTCCAGCGTCAGCATGGGATTATCAGGCCACCGGTACCAGGCGCAGGATCTCGTCAATGACCTCGTCACTGCGTACGCCCGCTGCCTCCGCCTCGAAGCTCAGCAATAGCCGATGGCGGAAAACGTCCGCAGCCACGGCCTGGACGTCATCGGGGGACACAAAGTCTCGGCCGTGGAGCCAGGCGTGGGCCCGGGCGCAGCGATCCAGAGCAATGGTCGCCCGGGGGCTGCCACCGTAGTCCAGCCAGTGGGCCAGGTCGTCACTGTAGGGCACCGGGTTTCGGGTAGCCATGACCAGCTGCACAATGTATTCCTCCACGGCGGGCGCCATGTGCAGGGCGAGGGCTTCTTCCCGCGCCTGAAATACATTGTCCTGAGCCAGCTGCGGGGCATCGACGGCGGCACCCTTGGCTGCCTCAGAGCGGGTCAGGCGGAGGATTTCCCGCTCCGCTTCCGCGTCGGGATAATCCACTTTTACGTGCAACAGGAAACGGTCCAGCTGCGCCTCGGGCAGCGGATAGGTGCCCTCCTGCTCAATGGGGTTCTGGGTAGCCATGACCAAAAACAGGCGGGGGAGGGGGTAACTCTCGCTGCCCACACTGACCTGGCGTTCGGCCATGGCCTCGAGGAGTGCCGACTGCACCTTTGCCGGCGCGCGGTTGATCTCATCGGCGAGTACCAGGTTGCTGAAGACGGGGCCCTGCTGAAAATGAAAACTGCTTTGCTGGGGCCGGTAGATTTCCGTGCCCGTGACATCGCCGGGAAGCAGATCCGGCGTAAACTGAATCCGGTGGAAGGTCCCCTCCAAGGCATCGCCGAGGGACTTGATCGCCCGGGTTTTTGCCAGGCCCGGTGCGCCCTCGACGAGAAGGTGCCCATCGGCGATGAGGGCGATGAGCAGCCGTTCTACCAGATGGCTCTGTCCAATAATTTGCTGGTCCAGCCACTGTTCCAGTTGTCTCAGATCGCTCGAGGTCACGGTCTCTCCCGTTATTTGTCTATCAGCGTAAAGAATGTCAGGGGGCAGCTTCGCACAAGCCCCATGGAAAGGGTGCGATTCTAGCGGAGTAAGCGCTCCGGGGCACCCGAAGACACGTCTAATCGACTGGGAGAATGTGGGAAAGTTCCCCCCGCTATCTCACTCACGACGATGGCCTTTGCGATACACTCACCGTTACAACGAGTGCAAGGGCGAAGGGGGACGAGCCATGGCATGGGAGACACTCAAGCAGGCTTTGCTTGATGATATTGCAGGGATCGTTGCCAGGCGGGCGGACGCTGCCCATGGGGATGATCTCCGTCGTCTTTCCGATTCCTTTTTCAGCCGTTTCTCTGCGGAAGACATGCGCGATCGTTCTCCCGACAATCTCTACGGACTGCTCTACGGTCTTTTGCGGTTTATGCAGAGCTGGTCCGGTGAGGGGCCGAAGGTACGTCTTCTCAATCCCCAGATCAGTAGCCATGGCTGGGAAAGCACCTCCACCATCGTGGCGATACTCTGTCGCGATATGCCGTTTTGCACGGCTTCCGTGCGGGGCGAAATCAATCAGCGCAACCTCGGAATTCACTGCCTCGCGAGTTGTAACCTGCGCGTGGAGCGTGATGCTGCCGGTGAGCTGCAGACACTCCTGCCGCCCGGCGAAGAGAAGGCAGACGCCTCTGCCGAAAGTCTGCTGTATTTCGAGATTACGCGACACAGTGATCTTAGCGAGCTGAATGATCTGCGCGACACTCTCGAACAGATTCTCGAAGAAGTCGCTATGGTGGTTAACGATTTTGGCGCCATGCGTGAGCGTCTGGAAGAGGCCCGTCAGAGCATCACGAACGCCGCCTGCGTCAGTGAGGATTTTCGCGACGAGGCAACCGCTTTTATTGAGTGGTTGCGCAGCGATCATATGACCTTCCTGGGCTACGAGTATCTCCGCGTTGAGGATAGCGATGTTCACGTTGACAGCAGCTGTAACCTCGGTGTTCTCCGCGGTCTCGAAACCCGCGGCGCTGTGGACCTCAAGCACGACCTGGCGACCATGGCCTCCGAGGAATCCCATCGTCGTCAGCTGAGCTTCGGGAAGTCACGGCGGAGAGCGCGGGTCCATCGCCAGGCTTATCCGGATTACGTGGAAATCAAAACCTATGACGAGGCCGGAGCGGTCACGGGGCAGCATCGCTTTCTCGGGCATTACACGGCTGCCGTGTACAACATGGATCCTGCGGAGATACCTATCCTCCGCCGCAAGGTCAGCCAGGTGCTGGAGCTTTCGGGGCTCGCGGCAGAGGAGCACGACGGTCGGGAGCTGAAACGCGTTCTGGAGCTTATGCCCCGAGATGAGCTGTTTCAGTCGTCCACGGCTGATTTGTACGCGACAACCGCAGCGGTGAATCGCATTCAGGAGCGTCGCCATACGCGCTTGTTTGTGCGCAAGGATGCGCACGGCAAGTTTGTGAACTGTTTGCTTTACATGCCCCGGGACCGCTACACCACGCGACGGCGGATCAATATCCAGCGCATTTTGTCCCGGGCTTTTTCCGCAGAGGAATCGGAGTTCAACACGCAGTTCACCGAGTCTGTGCTGGTGCGCGTGTACTTCGTTTTGCGTGTGGATCCGTCACAAAATCATGAATATGACGTCAATGAAATCGAGGAGCAGATCGTGCAGGCAACCCTAGCGTGGAAGGATCGACTGCGGCTTCGATTGCTGGAAGAGTTCGGCGAAGAGCGCGGCGAACAGCTGATGAGAGAGCTGGGCGAGGGCTTTGCCCCCGGTTATCGTGACGACTTTGATCCCCGGGTGGCCGTGCTGGATATCCAGCATATTCTCGGGCTTAACGGCAGTGATCGCCTGGGCATGAATCTCTACCGCCTCCTGGAAGAGAAAGATGATCACCTGAAGCTGCGTCTCTACCGCATGGGGTCGCCCCTGCCACTCTCCGATGTCCTGCCCATTCTGGAGAACCTGGGTCTGCGCGTGGTGGCAGAGCGGGCCTATCCCGTGCGCTCGGCATCAGAGGGTCGCTATTGGATCCAGGAGTTCAGCCTCATTTATTCCCTGGCTAAAAATATTGATCTGGAGCAGGTAAAAGAAGAGTTCGAGGATGCTTTTTCCCGGATCTGGTACGGCCAGGCCGAGAGCGACTCCTTCAACCGCCTTCTCCTCGGCAGTCGTTTGAGTTGGCGGGAGATCGCTCTGCTTCGCGCCTATGCCTGTTACTTCGGACAGATCAATTTTCCTTACTCGCGCAGTTACATCGCCGAGACCATGGCCGCGCATTTGCCCATTTCTGCCAGTATAGTCGAGCTATTTCTTACCCGTTTTTCCCCGGTGTTTGATGGCGATGACGAGTGGCGGGACCAGCGGGAGGCGGCGGTGCGCGAGCGCATACTTCTGGCTCTGGATGAGGTGGAAAACCTTGGCCAGGACCGCATTATCCGCCAGTACGTAGAGCTGATCACGGCGACGGTGCGCACCAACTTTTTCCAGCAGGGAGAGCTGGGAGACAGCAAGTCCTACTTTTCTTTCAAGCTGCGGCCCGGAGATATTCCCGAGATTCCGCGGCCCGTGCCCCTCTACGAGATATTTGTCTATTCTCCACAGGTCGAGGGCGTCCATCTGCGCGGAGGCAAGGTTGCGCGGGGTGGCTTGCGCTGGTCCGATCGCCTGGAAGACTTCCGCACGGAGGTCCTCGGACTGGTGAAAGCGCAGCAGGTAAAAAACGCGGTGATCGTACCCGTGGGTGCCAAAGGCGGATTTGTAGCCAAGCGCCTGCGACCGGAAATGAGTCGCGACGAAGTCCAGGAAGAGGGCGTGGCCTGTTACAAGACCTTTATCCGTGGGCTTCTGGATATCACCGACAACCGGGAAGAAGACCGTATCGTGCGTCCGGCGCTGACCGTGTGCAAGGACGATGAAGATCCCTATCTCGTGGTTGCAGCGGACAAGGGCACGGCGACCTTCTCCGATATCGCCAACTCGCTCTCCGATGACTATGGATTCTGGCTTGGCGATGCCTTCGCCTCCGGTGGCAGCGTGGGCTACGACCACAAGAAAATGGGCATCACCGCCCGGGGCGCCTGGGTGTCCGTGGAGCGCCACTTCCGGGAGATGGATGTCAACGTCGCGACCACCGATTTCACCGTGGTGGGTATCGGTGATATGTCCGGCGACGTGTTTGGCAATGGCATGCTGCTGTCACAGCATATTTGCCTGGTGGCGGCGTTCAACCATATGCATATTTTTGTCGACCCTGATCCCGATGCGCAGAAAAGCTACGCCGAGCGGGAGCGCCTCTTCGCACTCCCCAGGTCGGGGTGGTCGGATTACGATACGTCCCTGATCTCCGAGGGTGGTGGCATATTCAGCCGCAACGCCAAATCCGTAGCGATTTCGGAGCCTATGAAGGCGCGCTTCGGTATCACTGTTAACCAGATGACGCCGACGGAGCTTATCAGTGCCATCCTGCGGTCCGAGGTGGATCTCCTGTGGAATGGTGGTATCGGCACCTATGTTAAATCCAGTCTGGAGAGCCATACAGATGTAGGCGACAAAGCGAACGACGGTCTGCGTGTGGACGCCCGGGATTTGCGCTGCAAGGTGATTGGTGAGGGCGGTAATCTTGGTATCACGCAGCTTGCGCGAACCGAATTCGCGCTTATCGGCGGTCGCTCCAATACCGACTTTATCGACAATGCCGGGGGCGTCGACTGCTCGGACCACGAGGTCAATATCAAGATTTTGCTGGATGCCATTGTGGCCCGGGGAGATCTCACGGAGAAACACCGCAATCAGCTTTTAGAAGACATGACCGAGTCCGTGTCCGAATTGGTGCTTGCCAACAACTATCGACAGGTACAGGCCATCAGTATTGCGGAGCGCGAGGCACGGGTGCGCAGCGGCGAGTACCGGCGCTTGATTTCCACCCTGGAGAACGCCGGTCGACTCGATCGGGAGCTGGAGTTTTTACCCACGGATGAAGCCCTTGCGGACCGACGCACCCAGGATATTGGTCTCACGCGGCCGGAGCTCTCGGTACTCATTTCCTATAGCAAGGCGATTTTGAAAGAGGAGTTGATTGCCTCGGATCTGGGTAGTGACGCCCACTTGCTCAGTGCGGTGGCCACGGCTTTCCCGCCCAAACTCCAGGAGATCTACCCCGAAGACATGGCCGAGCACCGTCTTCGCCGGGAAATTATGTGCACCCAGGTTGCCAATGACATCGTGAATCGCATGGGACTGAACTTCGTTCTGCGGCAGCAGAAGGCCACGGGTGCGCCGGTGGCTGATGTGGCACGTGCTTACAAGGCGGTGATGGATATTTTTGCTGTTTCCTCGCTGTGGGATGACATCGAAGCTCTGGATTTTGTGGTGAAGTCCGATGTGCAGATAGAAATGATGCTCGACGTTATTCGTCTGGTGAAGCGAGCAACGCGCTGGGTACTGCGTAACCGTCGTCACCAGATAACCCCCTCCAGCATGATCGATGAATTTGTTCACGGAGTGTCCCAAATGCAGGTGGCGCTGCCGGAGCTCCTTCGCGGTCGTGCGGCGGAACAATACGAGGCCCGCCTGGAGCATTATGTGGACGCCGGCGTCAGCGCCGAGACCGCCGCCCGTGTTGCGGGTTGCATGCACGCGGCGACGGCTCTTGCCATCGTGGATGTCGCCGCGCAGACGGAAAATGATCTCATGGAAGTTGCAACGCTTTATTACCATTTAGGGGAGCGTCTGGAGCTGGATTGGTTTGGTGCTCAGGTGTTGGGCAGCAAAGTCGAGAATGAATGGCAGGCCATGGCCCGAGAGGCGTACATGGAAGACCTCCAGTGGCAGCAGTGCACCCTGGCCCAGGGAGTGCTTCGTCTGCGTTGTGAGGACCGTGACGTTGTTGCCTGTATTACGGCCTGGGAAGAGCAGGAGAGTGCCTTACTTAAGCGCTGGAAGGACATGCTCAGTGAGCTCCACACCACCGCTTCGCCGGACTTTGCGATGTTCGCTGTTGCCAATCGGGAACTCCTGGATCTGGCTCAGAGTAGCCGTAGGGTCTGACGAGAGGACGCAGATAGAGGGCGCGTTAGCTCTGGGAGGATAACAAGGCTTCGCCGCGGTCGGTGTGTCTTGCATCGCCCGGCAGCATGTCTGTGGCGGCTTGCGCGCTGACCGCCTTGCTGTACAAAAATCCCTGTACGGACATGGGGCCGCGCTCCCGTAAAAAGCGCGCCTGTTGCTCGGATTCCACGCCCTCTGCCACGATGCCCATATCCAGGGCCCGGGCCATGGCGATGATGGCTTCGGCGATAGCATCGGCGTCTTTGCTGACGGACAGCTCGCGCACGAAAGAGGCATCGATTTTCAGCGTGGCAACCGGTAGCCGCTGGAGGTAGGACAGGGACGAATAGCCCGTGCCAAAGTCATCGATGGAGATGGTAAGCCCCAGGGCCCGAATCTGGTCGAGAACACCTGCCTGTTTCTCCGGCTGAGGGAGGAGGGCGGTTTCCGTGAGTTCCAGCTCCAGGCTCTCCCCCGACACATCGTGGTGCTCAAGGATATCGCGCAGCCGTTGATAAAAATCCGCCTGTTGCAAAGTGCGCCCGCTGACGTTGACCGCGATCTTGGGGGGCAGCAACCGAGCAGCCCGCCACCGTGACAACTGTGCGCAAACGCCACCTAAGACCTTGTAATCCAGCTCTACGATGAGACCGTTATTTTCGGCGATGGCGATAAACTCCTCGGGGCTGACATTGCCAAAATCGGGCGATGTCCAGCGGCTCAGGGCTTCGAAGCCCGTGAGGGCGAGGCTATCCGCGTCGTACTTGGGCTGATACACAATCTCCAGGTCGTTAGCCGTGAGCGCTTCGCGAAAAGCCCCGGATAGCAGCAGGTGACGTGTTGCTACATCGGTCATGGCTTGTGAATAGCATTCCCAGGTACCCCGGCCGGCTTTTTTTGCGGCATACATCGCGGTGTCTGCGTTGCGCAGGAGAGTCTCTGTGTCAGCGCCATCTTCGGGGTAGCGGCAAATACCGATGCTGGCGGAAACGCGCACGGTTTCACCGCCTATGGCGATGGGTTCCTCAAGCACAGCGATCAATTTGCTCGCGATGGTCGATACATTTTCGTAGCCGGGAACATCAAATAGCAGAGCCACAAACTCGTCACCACCTACCCGCGCAAGAATATCGTCGTCACGGAGGGAATCCAGGAGGCGGCTACTGCAGACTTTCAGCAGCTCATCGCCTGCGCTGTGGCCGAGGCTGTCGTTGACGTCCTTGAACTGATCCAGGTCGATAAAAAGGATCGTGGTGGAGCGGTTCCCCGGTGCCGCGCGCGCCAGGCGGCTGTCCAGGGTGTGCCGAAGATGTGTGCGGTTGGGTAGTCCCGTGAGCGGATCCTGGCGAGCGAGGAGTTCCAGGCGGTGCTCGTTCTGTTTGATGGTGGTGATGTCGCTGAAACTGGCGACATAGCCGGTTACCCGGCTCTTTTCGTCGCGCACGGCGGAGACGGTAAGAAGGCAAGGAAAATGATCGCCATTTTTACGACGGTTCCAGACCTCTCCCTGCCAGCGCCCCTGTGCGTCGATGATGCGGAACATTTCCTGGAAAAACTGCGGGCTGTGCTGGTCAGACGAAATGATCTCTGGGGTCTCCCCGATGGCTTCATTTCGGGCATAGCCGGTAATCTCCGTGAAGGCGTTATTCACATCGATAATTGAGCCGTCAAGTTCAGTCATCATCACCGCCTCGGCGGAAGAGCTGAACACCTCTGCCACGCGCCTGAGTTTTGCCTCGGCCTCATGAAGCGGGGTGATGTCGTGGATGCTTACGGCGACCCCGCGAGGGACCTGGGTATCGGAATAGGGCGCGAAGGTGACGTCGATACGACGGGGGCCTTCCGGCGTCTCCCGCCACTGCTGGAAGCGCACCCTGTTTCCCTGCTGTGCTTCCTTGAGCTTCTCTTCGATGCCGCTGCTCGGGTATTCGTCACCCAGCACTTTGGCGATGGGCTGGCCCGTGATGTCGCTCACGGTAAGTCCATGACGGGCTGCGTAGGCGGGATTCACAATCTGATAGACGAAGTGTTCGTTCAGGAGGGCAACTTCACTATCCGTGGAACCTAATACGCGTTCCAGGGTAATGGCGTTATCGAGGGCTTTTCGGTTTGAGAGCCAGAGACTTACGGATGAAGCCGTGCCTTTGAGGAATTCAAGCTCCTCGGGTAATGGTGGGGTGGCCTCGCTGAAGGTAACTTCAATAGAGCCCGGGGATTTTTTTTCACCGCCGATGGGCACTCTCAGGCGTGGGCCCTCGCAAGGGTCCTTGCCCGCGCACCAGGTCCTGCCATGGATGACCAGGCTCGCGCGGACATCCGCAGGGGCCTGCATGGAGCGCACAAGCTCATCGCAGACGTGCTGGGCATACTGGTCCAAGTCGGTGTCGGTCTGGGATCGGCGATGAATCTCATAGAGTCCCCGGAGCTCTTTTACGCGTTCTCCCAGATCACGGTCCGCCTGCTTGGCGTCTGTGACGTCGCTGTAAACCGCCATAAGTCGGCGGTCGGCCAGGGCGTAGATGTCGTTTTGAAACCAGCGATGATGAAGGTCGGTCTTCTGTGTGGCGTCGGAATACTGCAGGGCTGGGAGTTTTTCTGCTTTTCCGGACCTCAAGACCCGGTTGAGGGCGTCGGTCACTCCCATATCCCGGGCACCGGGAAACGCCTCTGAGAGTAGCTTGCCGACGACATCGGAGCCTGCGACTTCGCTTATACGAAGGGCGGCGGGGTTCATGGTGAGAATGCGGAAATCTGCACCGATGTCTACTGCCTCGTAGATAACCACGCCCAGATCGAGTGCCGCAATGGCCTCGCTGTAAAGCTCCACCGCTCCCGACAGCTTGAGATCGGGAGTCATGGGGCGGGCATCACTGCATGCGCAGGCGATGCACTCCTGAAACGCCGATGAGTCCGTCCAGCTGATCGGCGTGGCCTTCGCGCCAGCCGGTAATCCAATTGATGCGCTGTTGTTCCGTTGTGTGCGGACAACTTTCGCTGCTCCGACCTGATACTCCTGCCTGATAACCACGCTCGTAAGCTCGAGCAGTCATATCGCGTTTCTGTCGGCGCATCGCTATTCCTCTCATGTTTTACATAGGGGCTTGTCTGTATATAAGCAGAGATGATTCCTTTGCGCTACTATTTTTTTGTTACGGATACAAGCATGCGTATGTCGCAATGATATAAAGAATTCACAATTTAGGCGGTGACCCCCGTTTGGCGTACTCCCGGGGCGAATTTGTGATCGCCGGGCACTCAGGGCACCATGGCGTTCGTTGCGCAATTAAGCATTACTCATCCACCATCTACTATCGACAACAAGGACTCCCCCTATGCCTTTTCGAGGATTGTGCGGCATCTTTTTGTTCATCAGCCTACTTTCCAGTGCCTATGCCCTGGATGAAACAGAGTCGGCTATTCGCGATGCCGTGAATCGCGGTGAACAAGAAGCCCTGGCGCTGCTGGAACAGGCGGTGAATATTAATAGCGGGACCATGAACACCGGGGGCGTAAAAGAAGTGGGCGAGCTGTTTGCCAAAGCCTTTGCTGATGCGGGTTTTGCCACCCGCTGGGTAGATGGTGCGCCCTTTGGTCGGGGAGGGCATCTCCTTGCCGAACATGGGTCCCGGGGGCCCAAGGTACTGCTCATCGGGCATATCGATACGGTTTTTGCAAAAGACAGCAGTTTTCAGCGCTTTCAGCGTGTCGATGAGCATCATGCCGCAGGGCCGGGCATCACCGACATGAAAGGCGGCGATGTCATCATCCTGCAGGCCGCAAAGGCCCTGGATGCGGCCGGCGTTCTCGACGAACTGCAACTGCGCGTGATTCTCACGGGCGACGAGGAATCCCGGGGACGCCCCCTTGATGTCGCAAACGCCGAGCTCATTGCCGCCGCCGACTGGGCGGATATCGCCCTGGGTTTTGAAGATGGCGACGGCGATCCGGGTACGGCGGTGACGGCCCGACGCAGCTCCAGCGAGTGGCAGCTGACGGTAACCGGGAAGCCGGCGCATTCTTCACAGATCTTCCGTGAGGACATTGGTTTCGGGGCGGCCCTGGAAGCGGCCCGTATCCTGGACGGCTGGCGAAAGGCTTTGTCGGCGATTCCCAACCTCACCTTTAACCCCGGGTTGGTCATGGCGGGTACCGATATGGACCACGATGAGGGCAACACCCGGGGTAAGGTCTTTGGAAAAAACAACGTCATCGCACAAACCGCGGTGGTCAGCGGCGGTTTGCGCGCTATCAGTCCTGCACAAATCGCCCGCGCCGAGGAACTGATGCGCGACATTGCTGGTGACAATCTCTCCCAAACCGCTGCGACCCTGAATTTTAATCACGGTTATCCCCCCATGGCTCCCAGTCCGGGCAATGATGAGTTGCTGAAGCATTACAGCGCGATCAGCGAAGCGCTGGGTTATGGCAAGGTCGCTGCTGTGGATCCCCGGCGAGCGGGCGCGGCCGATATTTCCTTTGTGGCTAGTCGGGTAAGCGCGGCGCTCGATGGCCTGGGTCTCATGGGCGATGGCGGGCACACGGTCGATGAAGTCGCTGACCTGCGTACCTTGCCCCAGCAGACCCAGCGTGTAGCGATTTTGCTCTACCGAATAGCCCGGGGCGACATAAGTCTCCCCGGAAATTAAGGAGAACCCCGCAGGACAGCCCGGGGCGCTTACCCTAGTCCAGCAGCGGCGTTGGGTCAGCGTTATCCCAGATACTGCCGCGATAAGCGCTGTTTCTTGAGGGCGTATGCTCTACCACGTCGATGTTGCCGCCGCCCTCGAGAAAATTGCGCACCTGCTCCGCAATGCTCTCCCGGAGCCGCTGTTTTTCCGCAGTATTGATGTTTGACGATTTTTCCATGGGGTCGCTCTCCAGATCGATCTCCAAAAAATCTCGGACTATCCTCTAAGTCCCTGATTGCAGAAAAAAGATAATTTTTTGAAGTTTTTGTGACCGCTCGGCAGTGAAAAGACCCGCCGATCGTTGTCATAAATTTGTCATATCTCGATAACATAAGCGTCACATTACGCCCCTAGGATGCGCGGATTGCTTTCATGGCTGGCGCGCAGCTGCGTGTCGCCACGTCAAAATTCCTGACTTAGAGGTCGTAATGACACAAGTGTTTGGCGCCCGGCGTTTTCTGCCAGTTTTGCTGTTCCTCCTGTGCTTCACTCACCCAGCCAAGGCTGCGGACGAACTTCTTGTCTATGTGTTCGATCAGGGCGCTGCCGTCGCCGGTGCCGCCGTGGCCATTGACGGCGAAGCCGTCGGGGTCACTCGACGGGATGGGTCCCTGTTTGTCGACCTCCCCGGCAGCGGGCAGCGGGTGCTTACCGTTACGAGCGCCGACGGTGCCAAGCAGCGTGATCGTTTTTCCTCCGCATCCGGGCAACTTGTCGATGTGATCGTCAATCTGGGAAGCGGTGACAATCAGTCCATCGTTGAGGTGTATTCCCGCACAGAGTCCACGGCGGACCGCCGGGAAGTGCCCACAGGTGAGCTGCAGATTACCGTGCGCAAGGGCTCTGATGCCGCCGCCAGCCAGCTAGTGGTGATTTCCAACGGCCAGGGGGGGGTATCCACCAATGCCCAGGGTGTTGCGACCAAGACGGTTCCTCGCGGTATCTATCGGGTCACCACCAACGGTGTCTCTCGCTCTGTGCGCGTGGTCGGGGGCGTAACGCGCGGGGTGCAAATTAATTTGCCCGAGGCTGACGCAGGCTTTTCTATTGCCGCACCGCAAATCGAGGAAGTCTTTGTCCTTGGAACCTTCGACGCCAGCGGTTTTGAACTGTCGGAGCGGGACACCAACCTGATTGTCGACACCCTGGGTGTCGAGGAGCTCGCGCGCTTTGGGGACTCCGACGTCGCCGCATCGGTGATTCGCGTGCCCGGCGTTGCGGTGCAGGACGACAAATACGTCTTTATCCGTGGCCTCGGAGGACGCTACGTCACGTCCACCCTGAACAACGCCACGATGCCGTCGACGAACCCGACCAAGCGTACGGTTCCCCTGGATTTGTTTCCCTCCAATTTCGTTAACCAGCTGGATATCAAGAAGACCTTCCTGCCGTTCATGCCAGGCGAGTCCACAGGCGGTAATCTGGTAATCAACACCAAGACCTTTCCTGACGAGCGTGCGGGGAGCATTACGGCGTCCCTGGGTTACGTGACTGACTTGACCGGAAACACCGTCGCTGTTGACCCCGCCGATGGCACTTTCGATTTTATCGGCTGGGACGACGGCTCGAGAAAAGAAAATATTCTCGTATCCACCATCGGCGACATTGTGTCCGACGGCGGAACTTTTACCGATGATGAAGGTAATACCTTTACGCTGCAGCAAAGCGTTCTCCGAGAGCTTCAGCGCTCCGCCGGTGTACTGCTTTCCCAGGACTGGGACCTCGATTTTTCCGAAACCACACCTAACGGCGGCCTCGGCGTTAACTACGGTGACCTGTTCTACCTGGGTGAGGGTGAGCTCGGATTTTATGCGGCGGTGAACTACTCCAATGAGTGGTCGCAGCGGGGTAACGGTATTCGACGGACCTATAGCGCCAGCGGGATCGTCGCGGACGATCAGAGTTACGAGTCCTATTCTCAGAACATCGATATCTCCGGACTTGTGTCCATCGGCTACAACATCGGCAACAACACTTTTGAGTGGAACAATGTGATGTCCCGCTCGACGGAGAGTTTTGTAGAACGCTCCGTAGGTCGCGAGGGCGATGAGTTTCGCTCGGTGTATCAGGCAACGAGTCAGTGGGAAGAGCGACAGTTCTTCTCCACGCAAATTGTCGGCTCTCACTTTTTAAACGAAGACGGATCTATCTTTGGCGAATGGCAGTTTACAGGCAGCCAGGCCCGCCGATATGTGCCGGGTCGAACCGATGTTCGTTTTAACGCCGAGGCGAATCTCACAGAGCCGGCGGATTTACGCGCGGGCTACGATTTTTCCAGCCCCAACGACGAGCAGGGCGATCTCCTCAACGGTTTCTTCTTTTCCTCGGGTAGCTCCTCCAAACGCTGGGATGATCTGACGGATAACAACTTCGACGGCTCCTTTGATATTACCTGGGATCTGTACGATGACGGTGCGAGTTTTGGACAGCTCCGCTTTGGTGCCCAGGCTATCTACCGCGAGCGTGACGCCGACAGTGCCACCTACGGTTACTTTAACAACGGCGCTGATGCCACCCTGAGCGCGTCGCCGAATGTTCTGGTGACGGACAATATTTTTGTCTGTGGCGAGGGGCCCGGAACGGTTACCTGCGAAGACAATACCCAGGGCGGTGTTCAGGACAGTCCGACGACCGGCTTTCTCTTTCAGGTGCGTACCCAGGTATCGGACGAATACGAGGCGAAGCTGGATTACAACAGCATCTATGCCATGTACGACCATACCTTTGACGGCGTATGGGAAGTGATTGCAGGCGCTCGGTACGAGCAGTACGAGCAGGTGACAGATACCTTTGACCTTACAACGGGTAACCCTGTTCAGGGCATCGTTGACGAGGGCAGCTTCCTGCCGGCCCTGGGCATCAACTGGTTCTACTCCGATACCCAGCAGTTGCGCCTGGCCATCAGCCAGACCGTGGCGAGACCGGATTTCAAGGAAGCCTCTAACGCGGTTTTCTTCGATAACGAATTCAACGTGCGTGTTCGTGGTAATCCCAATCTCACGGTCTCCGACGTTTTCAACGCCGATCTTCGCTGGGAGTGGTATTTCGGTGATAACGATACTGACAATGTTTCGGCGGCGGTGTTCTACAAGGACATGACGGACCCCATCGAGCGTGTTTATCAGGCCGCATCGGGAACCGCCAGTAACTCCCGGACCTTTCAGAATTCCGAAGCGGCGGAGCTTTACGGATTTGAAGTCGAGGGCCGGAAAGAGTTCCTGTTGACGGATGATTACAACAACACGCTCTTTGTGTCCTTCAACGCTGCTTACATCGAGTCTGAGGTCACGCTTCTCAGTGGCGATGCCCGCGCACTCCAGGGGCAGCCCGAATACACCGCAAACTTTGTCATCGGCTACGACAATGTTCCCGGCGGACATCAACTGACGCTTCTCTACAACCATAACGGTGAATCCATCGCCGACGTGGGAATTCTCGGCTTACCCAATGTGCTCCTGGAGGAGCGGGGTGAAATGAATCTCGTGTATCGCTACGACATTTCAGAGACGGCGTCCCTGAAGGCGCGTATCGAAAACATTTTTGATGCGGAAGTGGAATACACCCAGGGCGGTGAAGTTTTCCAGTTCTATGAAAAGGGCACTACTTTCCAGATCGGACTCGACTGGGAATTCTAAGCAGTACTAGAGGACCCAATCGGGTCGATAAAATCCACTAGGGAGTATAGTGATGAACAAGCAGTTTGTATTAGCTCTCGTAGCCTCCGGGGCCCTGGTGGGCCTGTCCGGTTGCTCCGAGGGCGATAGCGCATCGATTATTATCGAAGCGCCAACGACTGATACCGGCGGCGGCAACGTCTGCAACGGCGATGGCAGCTGTAGCGATGGCGGTGACGGCGGCGATGACGGTGGCAATGGTGGCGGCAATGGCGGTACCGATCCCACGGCCTGTCCCACGGGGACCGAAGAGGTGGCCTCAGGAACCTGCTTGCTCAGCGGCACCTATACGAGTGATCTGACTCTGGCTGCGGGCAACGTTTATCATTTGGATGGTCGGGTTAACATCGGTAACGGCAACTGCCTCCTCGCAGACGCTACGACCTGTGACAACGGTGATGCCCTGGTCAACGCGACATTGACCATTGAGCCCGGTGTCAGCGTACGGGGTCTCCCTTCAGATGATCCCCTGAGTGCGGCGGTGCTCCACATCACCCGCGGTAGTTCCATTAACGCTGTGGGTACTGCTGCAGCGCCTATTATCTTCTCTTCCGTTGACCCGGACTTTTCCACACCCGGCGAGTGGGGCGGCGTGCAGATTTCTGGTTTCGCACCCCACAACGCCTGTGACACTGATCCCTGTAACGTGGACGGTGAGGGCGAAGCAGGCTTTATAGGTGGTGATGATCCTGCGGACAACAGCGGCGTGATGCGCTATGTGGTTCTTGCGGAAAACGGTGTTGCCATTAACTCCGACGGTGATGAGATCAATGGTCTCAGCCTGAATGCCGTGGGCTCTGGCACGGAGTTTGATTTCATTCAGATCCACGAGACATCGGACGACGGTGTGGAGTTTTATGGAGGCACAGCCAACATCAAGCACCTCGTCGTTTCCAATGCCAACGATGACTCCGTTGACTGGGACGAAGGGTATCAGGGCAACATGCAGTTTGTTCTCGTCAAGCAGCACGGCGACGGCAGCGGTGAAGCGTTTGAAATGGATACCGAGGGCTCTCTCGCCTGGCTGTCCAAGCCAACAATAGTAAACACCACGGTCATCGCTGATAAGCAGGCCGACGACTCGCCTTTCATCACCCGCTTCAAGGACAGCACCGGTGGATTCTTCCACAACATGGTTATGACTGTTGCCGGCGATGCGACGGGCACTTTCGACACCTGTGCACAGATCGAAGACGGTGCCGAGGCCAACATCAATACCTCTCTGGTGTTCAATAACTGGATCCAGGATTGCTCCAACATCTCTGGTGCGGGTGGCATGCTGTCCAATGAGCCCTCCGTTGATAACGATTCTGTCGTTATTGCAGCGGCGGCCCTGGATGACATCCTGGCGTCTCAGGCGCCTGCGGCCTCAGGTATCACGGCCATCGATTGGGATGCCATTGGCGCTGCCTTTGATTTGCCCAGCATGGCGGACGGCGATCCTCAAGACTTCGATGCGAGCTTCTTTGAGCCCACGACGTACATGGGTGCGGTGAATCCTGATGGATCTGACCCCTGGTGGGCCGGCTGGACCCTGGACTTCGGTGCGGGTAACGCTATTCCTCCCGTAGTCGAAGGCTGCCCCGCAGGCACGGAAGAAGTTGAGGCTGGTGTATGCCGTCTCAATGGTACCTATCTCAGTGATCTGACGCTGACGGCCGGTAATGTCTATCAGCTGGATGGACGGGTGAACATCGGTAACGGTAACTGCCTCCTGACCGACGCGACGACCTGTCAGGGTGGTGCTTCTCTGGTGAATGCAACGCTGACTATCGCTCCGGGTGTATCCGTTGTGGGCCTGCCCTCTGATGATCCCCTGGCGGCCTCTGTGCTCCACATTACGCGCGGCAGCAAGATCAACGCTGTAGGTACGGCCATGGCGCCCATCGTGTTCTCTTCCGTTGACGACGATATCGTCGGACCGGGCGAGTGGGGCGGCGTGCAGATCAGTGGTTTTGCTCCGCACAATGCCTGTGACTCTACACCCTGTAACGTTGATGGTGAGGGCGAAGCGGGCTTCATCGGTGGTGAGAATCCTGCGGACGACAGTGGTGTCATGCGCTACGTGATCCTTGCGGAGAACGGTGTTGCCATTAACTCTGACGGTGACGAGATCAACGCCCTGAGCTTGAATGCTGTTGGTTCCGGCACGGAGTTTGACTTCATCCAGATCTACGAGACGACGGACGATGGTGTGGAGTTCTACGGCGGTACCGCCAACGTGAAGCACCTGGTGGTCGTGAACGCTAACGATGACTCTGTCGATTGGGATGAAGGCTTCCAGGGCAACATGCAGTATGTGCTCGTGAAGCAGCATGGCCAGGGTAGCGGTGAAGCCTTTGAGATGGATACGGAAGGCTCTCTCGCATGGTTGTCCAAGCCCACGGTGGTCAACACCACGGTGATCGCGGACAAGCAGGCGGACGACTCTCCCTTCATCATGCGCTTCAAAGACAGCACCGGTGGCTTCTTCCACAATATGGTGATCACGGTTGCCGACGATGCGACGGGTACCTTTGATACCTGTGCGCAGATCGAAGATGGCGCCGAGACCAACATCAACACCGCCCTGGTGTTCAACAACTGGGTGCAGGACTGTGCAAATGAGTCTGGTGCGGGTGGAACACTGTCAAATGAGCCGAGTGTAGGTAACAGCTCTGTGGTTGTAGAAGCGGCAGCGTTGGATGACATCCTGTCCTCCCAGGCTGCGGCGGCCTCTGGCCTCACCCCAATCGATTGGGACGCCATCGGTGGCTCCTTCGCGCTGCCCAGCGTGTCTGGTGGTGATCCCCAGGACTTCGATCCGGACTTCTTTGATCCCACGGATTACAGCGGTGCCGTGAACCCTGACGGTTCAGATCCCTGGTGGGCTGGTTGGACTGTTGAAGGTTCACTCTAAAGTAACTCTGAAGTGAGTGTTCTGGCGGCCTTCGGGCCGCCTTTTTTTTGCCTGTGATTTATCCTCCGGCAGCGTCCACGCCATGCCAAACGCACGATCACCAGGCTCTTCTAAATGCGAAGCAAAAAAAACCGCGAGCCCTCAGGGCCCGCGGTTTCGCCTTGGCTAATGAGTGCTCAGGCGCTTTTGGGGTGCAGAATAACGTTCAGTGATTTATAGCCTTTGACAAACACTGACAAGGTCCGCTCGGGCTCGCCAACGACCTCTATGCGGTCGAAGCGCTCGAGAATCTCTTCCCAGAGCGTGTGCAACTGCATTTCCGCCAGCTTGTTACCCATGCAGCGGTGGATGCCAAAACCAAAGGAGAGGTGCTTGCGCAGATTCTCGCGATGAATATCGTAGGCATCGGGATTATCAAAGAAGCGTTCGTCACGATTGCCCGATACATACCACATCACAACCTTGTCGCCTTTCTTGATCTGCTGACCACCCAGTTCGGTATCTTCGAGAGCTGTGCGGCGCATGTGCGCCAGAGGCGTCTGCCAGCGGATGGTCTCGGACACCATGTCGGGGATCAGGTCGGGATTCTTCTTCATGTCGGCAAACTGCTCGGGATGGCGGTCCAGGCAGAGCACGCTGGAGCTCATGGTACTGCGCGTCGTGTCATTACCACCCACAATCAGCAGCAGCAGATTGCCCAGATACTCCATGGGTTCCATGTCCTTGGTCTGCTCGCCGTGGACAAGACGGGAAATAAAATCGTTTGAGGGGGGCTCCTTTGCCCGCTGGTTCCAGAGGCCAATAAAGTACTCCAGGCAGCCCAGCATTTCCTGCTTCCACTCGTCCTCGGTCTCGACCATGCCCTGCCCGGGGAGGGTTGTGGTCATGTCAGACCACCAGGTGAGCTTGCTCCGCTCCTCATAGGGAAAGTTGAATAGGGTCGCCAGCATCCGCGTGGTGAGCTCGATGGAGACTCGCTCCACCCAGTTGAAGGGCTCACCCACGGGCAGATTGTCCAGCACATCGCGGGTGCGCTCGCGGATGATGGGTTCAAATTCCCGCAGCGCTTCGCCCCCTACCGTAGGGCTCACGGTCTTGCGCTGTACATCGTGCTTCGGCCGGTCCATGGCAATAAACATGGGCAGCTGAAAATCATCGTCCTGATCGCGGATGGTGATCGCCGGTTCCGAGGAGAAGATCTTGTGCGACGTGTCTACCGTCATGATGTCTTCGTAGCGCGTTATGGACCAGTAGGGCCCGAACTCGCTCTCGGCGCAGAAGTGCACCGGCGCCTCGTCGCGAAGGCGTTTGAACCAGGGCCAATGGACATCCGCTTCGAAAAGATAGGGGTTGGACACGTCAAGCTTTTCCAGGGGTACGGAGTAGGGGTCTACCTTGACCTGTTCTGGATCGTGCTCGGGTATTTTCGGGGAGGCAGGTGCCGGTGCGTTCATGGGTGACATCTCTTGTTGTTGTACTGTGCCTGATTGTAAGCAAAGTCATGCGGTAGGGCTACGCCCGCGCTGCAGAGCGATAAGATGTTCTCTCAGGCTTGAGGTCTGCGCCTGTGATGTTCTTCCCGGCGCTCATATTTGCCGCCCATGGGGTTTATCATGAGGGGAAGTAAAGCAGATAGACGAGCGGAGCGTTATGAGTAGCGAGGCGAGGGTTAAAGAGAGCGGCGAGGTGATTTGGGATGCCTTGCGTTTGGAACAGGAGGCGCTTGCCGATGTGCCCACGCTGGAACTCTTTGATGTCGATGCAGAGCGGGCCCGGGATTTTTCTTTGGAGGCGGCCGGGCTCTATCTTGATTACTCGAAGAACCACGTATCGCGCACTGCGGTGGACCTGCTCCTTAAGTTGGCGGATGCCTGCGACGTGCCCGAACGCATTGCTGCGATGTTCCGCGGTGATCGTATCAATGCCACGGAGGATCGAGCGGTTCTGCACACGGTACTGCGGGATCGCTCGGGACGGGAACTGCTGATTGATGGCGAGGATGTCTGCGCCGTCGCTACCCGCGAAAGGGATCGCATGTTGTCCTTCGTCGATGATATTCACAACGCCAAGCGTGTGGGCGCGACGGGTAAACCTCTCACCACCGTGGTCAATATCGGCATCGGTGGTTCTGACCTGGGGCCCGTAATGATCGTTGAGGGCTTACGACCCTATTGGATTGCCGGGCGGAGAAGCTTCTTTGTCTCCAACGTGGACGGGCAGCACCTGGGTGACACCCTCGTACAGCTGGACCCCGAGACAACGCTGTTTATCGTGGCGTCCAAAACCTTCAGCACCCAGGAAACCATGACCAATGCCCAGAGCGCCCTGGACTGGTTTCTTGCTCAAGGCGGCAGCCGCGAGGGCGTAAGGGATCATTTTGTGGCGCTGTCGACCAATCAAGAGGCTGTGGCGGCCTTTGGTATCGCGCCGGAAAACACCTTTGGCTTTTGGGACTGGGTGGGGGGGCGTTACTCCCTGTGGTCTTCCATCGGTCTGTCTATTGCGCTCCAGGTGGGCAGGTCTCACTTCCTTGAGCTTCTCGGTGGGGCTTTTGCGATGGACGAGCACTTTCGTCATGCGGCTCCTGGCGACAATATGCCGGTGCTGTTGGCGCTCATCGGTATCTGGAACCGAAACCTGGAGGATATCGGTGTACACGCGATTCTTCCCTATGACCAGCACCTGCACCGGCTGCCCGCTTACCTGCAACAGGCCGACATGGAGTCCAACGGTAAATCGGCCTGTCTGAATGGCCACTGGAGTGCCCTGAAAACAGGGCCGGTGATTTTCGGCGAGGCGGGTACCAACGGACAACACGCTTTTTACCAACTGCTTCATCAAGGTACGGACCTGGTGTCCTGTGACTTTATCGCTGCGGTGAACTCTCAAGGGGAACTAGGTGATCATCATCCCAAGCTTCTTGCAAATCTGCTGGCCCAGCCCCGGGCGTTGATGTGCGGTAAGTCTCTGGATCAGGTACGTAGGGAGCTGGTCGCCCAGGGCATGGATGCCGCCGCTGCAGAGGCCCTCGCTCCCCATAAAGTATTTGAGGGTGATCGACCCAGCAATACAATTCTTATGGAGCGCCTTACCGCCGAAAGTCTCGGGGCACTCGTGGCGCTGTACGAGCATAAAATCTTTGTGCAGGGCGTCATCTGGGGCATCAACTCCTTTGACCAATGGGGCGTGGAGCTGGGTAAGCAACTGGCCAGCGAGCTCCTGCCTCTCATCAACGGTGCCGTAAAACCGGCGCCGGGAGGGGGAGAGAGCGAACTGGACCCTTCGACGGCGCAGCTACTCGATTGGATTCGCCGACATCGGGCGGTCTCCTGAGCATCGGACGGCGTTTCCTAAAAGCGCTTACTACCATTGTCCAATAGCGGCGGCCCGGCGGGATAGCTAGGCTTTGCTAAAGGCTGCGGGAAGGACTTTACCCCTATGACAGTAACTGTTGACTGGATGTCGGAAGCGCAAAATATCTATTGGTATGAGGCACCCTCACGACTGTTGGATGAGTCTCGTCCGCCGTTCTATCGCTGGTACCCCGACGGCGTAACTAACGCCTGCTACAACGCGCTGGATTTACACGTGTCCCAGGGCCGCGGGGATCAGCTTGCGCTCATTGCCGACAGTCCCGTGACAAACCACAAAAGTAGCTATAGCTATGCACAGTTGCTTGAGGCCGTGGCCCGGTGCGCCGGTGCTATGGCTGCGCAGGGTGTGTCCATAGGGGATCGTGTGCTGATTTACATGCCCATGATTCCGGAAGCGGTTATTGGCATGCTTGCCTGTGCGCGTCTCGGCGCCGTGCACTCCGTGGTGTTCGGGGGCTTCGCCAGCCATGAGCTCGCTGTGCGCATCGATGATGCCACACCCAGGCTGATTCTCTCGGCGTCCTGCGGTATCGAACCCAGCCGCGTTGTCGCCTACAAGCCCCTCCTGGACGATGCTATTGATCAGGCGGCGCACAAGCCCGATTGTTGCATCGTGGTCCATCGTCCGGAGCTTGAGGCAGCCATGGTCGAGGGGAGGGATCTTGCCTGGCACGATGTGGTGCCGGATGCTCCCCTTCATGATTGTGTGCCTGTGCCGGCAAATCATCCCCTCTACATCCTCTACACATCGGGCACCACGGGGCAACCCAAAGGCGTCGTCCGCGATACTGCCGGCGGCATCGTTGCCCTGAAGTGGAGTATGAAAAGTATCTACAACGTGTCGCCGGGAGAGGTCTTCTGGGCGGCCTCCGACGTGGGCTGGGTTGTAGGGCACAGTTACATCGTTTACGGCCCGCTCTTCAGTGGTAACACGACACTGCTCTACGAAGGTAAACCCGTGGGTACACCGGATGCCGGGGCTTACTGGCGGGTTATAGAGGAGCACAATGTTCGCGTGTTGTTCACGGCGCCCACGGCTTTTCGGGCTATCCGAAAGGAAGACCCCCATGCACAGCTCATGGCTGATTACGATCTCACGGGTCTAAAAGCTCTGTTCCTCGCAGGAGAGCGCTGTGATCCCGACACGCTTCACTGGGCGGAGGAGCAACTGTCCGTACCGGTGATTGACCACTGGTGGCAGACAGAGACGGGCTGGCCCATCTGTGCAAACTGTCTGGGTTTGGAAGCCTTGCCGGTAGTACCCGGATCACCGGCACGGGCGGTGCCGGGCTATGACGTGGTGGTTCTCGATGAGCAGGGCGAACTTGTAGAGGCGAACATTATTGGAGCTCTCGCTATACGCCTGCCCCTGCCGCCGGGCACCTTTACGACGCTGTGGAATGCCGACGAGCGTTTTGAGAGCGCCTATTTCTCACGCTTCCCCGGCTTTTACGAGACGGGAGACGCGGGCTACATCGATGACAATGGCTACGTGTTCGTCATGGCGAGAACCGATGATGTCATTAACGTCGCCGGTCATCGCCTGTCCACCGGCGCCATGGAGGAGGTTCTGGCTGCGCATCCGGATGTTGCTGAGTGTGCGGTTATCGGTGTGGCGGATGCCCTCAAGGGGCAGCTGCCCCTGGGGTTGATCGTCCTTTCCGACGGTGTGTCCCGCCCTGACGGGGATATTGTCTCGGAGGTCGTTGCCTCTGTCCGGGAGGCTATTGGTCCCGTTGCGGCCTTTAAGCAGTGCTACATCGTCAAACGATTGCCAAAAACCCGTTCGGGGAAGATTCTGCGCCGCACCATGCGCGATATCGCCGACGGACAGCCGTTTAAGGTGCCCGCGACCATTGATGATCCGAGTATTCTCGATGAGATACGCGCGGCAATCGGAAGTCGCTGAGGTCTGACAATGTCAGCACATGGAGCCTTGCAATAGCCGTTAACGCCTGACGCACAGCGGCTGAATTTCCACCGTGGCAAAAAATGATTCTCACTCATGTTTACTGTCACTTTTCGGTCGCGCTTTTGTCATTTGATAGTCACCTTGATGTCATCTAGTTGTCATTTTTGTGACACATAAGTGTCATATTTCACCGTTATGGTGCACGCATTCAAACTTTTGGTCTTTTCGTTATGAAACTCCACAATGTAGTTTTTTCAGCCTTAGTCGCAGCGATCGTCAGCCTGCCGGCCCAGGCTCTCACCCTGAGCTCGGTTGAACTCAGCGCCGCAGAGCACCTGGGTTGCGTTCTTGCCGACGATGCCCTGGGCTATCTTAATGAAGAGCAGTTCAACGCACGCTTTGATGAGGCCGTTGGCGATCTTTCCGATGCACAGGTTGATGTGATTTACGCCAAGGCCCTGGGTTATATCGACGGCCTGCTCTTTGGTGTGTCTTCCGGCGATAGGGATATCGCCCACAGTCGCCTGGAAAGCTTCAGTAACAGCGAGACCTGTGCTTACGGCACCCAGGCGGTAAGCCGGACGGTGTCGCTGTAAACTTTTTTCTGATCGGGTGATCCGATCGCATTCGGGGGGGCGTATCAAGCTCCAGTAACGCGCAAGCGTTGCGGCAAACACCATCTCTCCCCCAGATGGCTGTATTTTTTAACCCGACCTTTTGGTCGGGTTTTTTTTGCCTGCGATATGCGCCGCAGCCGTAACGATTGGTTTCCCCCGGGGTGCCACGTGATCCCCCCGGAGGCCCCCTGCGTAATGTTTCCCATCAAGGTATTTGGATGTGTGTATGCGTGTTACCCGGACTGTATTGTTGCTTGCGCTGTCAGTGATGCTGACGGCTTGCGGCAGCATCTCTGTTGAGGACTATGCGGGGGAAGAGCCCAGGTTTGAGCCGGAGCAGTTCTTCGACGGGCCGCTGGTTGCCCGCGGCGTTCTCAAAGATCGCGGCGGCAGGGTTATCCGTCGTTTCACGGCAGACATCAATGCCTACTGGACCGACGGCATCGGTACCCTGGAAGAAGATTTCCTGTTTGACGATGGCGAAGAGAGTCGGCGGGTATGGACTTTGACGCCAGCGGGTAATGGGCAGTACGTTGCTACCGCCGGCGATGTGGTAGGCGAGGGGCGTGCCAGTGTGGCGGGGAACGCGATGTTTCTCGACTACGTGCTCCAGGTGCCCTACGGCGACGGCACCATCAATCTCAAGATTGACGATCGCATGTATCTTCTCACCCCCGACGTCCTTATCAACGAATCGCAAATGCGAAAGTTCGGTTTTCGCGTCGGTGAAATCGTGCTGAGCATCGAACGCCTGGCCCCCTCCGCCTGATGTCCATGCGTTTGATGCAGGCCCTGGGTGTCGCCGGGTTGATACCCTTTATCGTTGCATCCCTCGGGGTAATGTTTCTCGACGACCTGCTCCTGGCCCTGTCCCAGCGCAGCTTTCTTTTATATTCCACAGCTATTCTGTGTTTTCTGGGCGGCACCTTGTGGGGTGAAACCCTTCCCGAGCCCGCGGCGGGGCAGGGCGCAGCTATTCTCATCAGCAATGGTATTGTGCTCTTCGCTGTGCTGGCGATGCTGACAGCACAGCCGCTTTTGGCAGCCCTGCTGCTGATGCTGGGACACCTTGCCCTCCTCTGGTATGAGCGTCAGCTTCCCCATCGGGCTGATTGGTACACGCGTATGCGAAGCTGGTTGACGTTCATCGCAGTGCTTACCCATCTGATGTTCAGCATCGGCCTGACTATGCGGGCGACGCCCTAGCGGAATCCGTTGCGGTAAGCGCGCGTCGAAGGCTAGACTCGGTGCACTTTCTTTCGGAAGCTGGTCCCATGAAGTACTGCGATAGCGCCCTGGAAGCCGTAGGCGGGATTCAGAGTGGCGAGTACATTTGGTCTCACTCCATGGCGGCTACGCCGGTGCTCCTGCTGGATGCCCTGGCGGAACACGCCACCTCCTGCAAGGACGTTACCCTGATGCAATTGCACCTGGAGCACGCGGATCAGGTCACGGCGCCGGCCCTGGAGGGTCATCTGCGTCATCGCTGCTTTTTTGCAGGACGGGAAACGCGAAAACTCATTAACGACGGCCGTGCTGACTACGTACCGATGTTCCTCTCGGAGATCCCCAAGCTGTTTCGGAAGGGCGAGCAGCGGGTGGACACGGCATTGATTCAGGTTTCTCCCCCGGATCGCCACGGCAATTGCTCCCTTGGGATTTCCGTGGAAGCCACGAAGGCGGCCTGCGACGTCGCGGGCAGGATTGTCGCCCACATTAACCCCCTGATGCCGCGGACCCATGGCGACAGCTTCGTTAACGTGCGGGATATACATAGCGCCTTTCAGCAGTCCGAGCCCCTGATCAACGTGGTGAGCAAAGGCAGTACGGATACAGAAAGCCGCATCGGGGCAAATGTCGCCAGCCTCGTGGATGACGGCGCCTGTTTGCAGATGGGTATTGGTGCGATCCCCGATGCAGCACTGCGCTGTCTGGGAGACCATAAGGACCTGGGTGTGCACACAGAAATGTTTTCCGACGGCGTGCTACCCCTCCTGGAATCCGGCGTCATTAACAACGCCAGAAAGAAGATTGCCACGGGCAGAAGTGTCACCGGATTTACCATGGGCAGCGATGCACTCTATGCCCATGTCCATGACAACCCGGAAGTGACTTTTCTCGATATCGAGTTTGTAAACAATCCGACGGTGATCGCCAAGAATTCCAGGGTAACCTCCATCAACAGTGCCCTGCAGATCGACCTCTCGGGTCAGGTCTGCGCTGATTCCATCGGTCATCAGATCTATTCCGGCGTGGGAGGGCAGGTGGATTTTGTTCTAGGAGCGACCTATTCGGAGCACGGCAAATCGATCATTGCTCTTCCCAGTACGGCGCAGAAAGGCGCGCTCTCGCGACTGGTAACAACTCTTGCAGCGGGCGCCGGCGTGGTCACCACCCGTGCTCAGGTCGATTATGTTGTCACGGAGTTTGGCGTGGCGGAGCTGCGGGGGCGATCCCTGGGGCAACGGGCAAAGGATCTTATTGCCATTGCCCATCCTGACTTTCAGGAAGCGCTGTTAAGGGAAGCCCGGGATACGCTGAAACTCAAACTGTCCTAGGCGCTCTGCGCGGTAGCGGGAAAGCGGGCGAAAATTTCTTATCTCACATGCAAACGCAGGAGACAGGCATGCAACACATCTATGTCACAAAATCCGGCGGCCTGGACGGCCTCACCCTGGGTGAGACTGAACCCCGGGCTCCCGATGCCGGCGAAGTTCAGGTACGGGTACAGGCGAGTTCTCTCAACTATCACGACTATCTGGTAGCGGCGGGGCTCCTGCCCGTGGACGACCACCGAATACCCATGTCCGACGGCGCCGGTGAGGTGACAGCAGTGGGTGAAGGGGTCACGGATTATGCTGTGGGTGATCGCGTGATGAGCTGTTTTTTTCCTAACTGGGAGGACGGCGGTGCGACTCTGGAGGGGCTTCTCGGAGTGCCCGGGGACCATGTCGATGGCTTTGCCAGTGAGACCGTCACCATGGCCGCCAGCGCATTTTCTCCCATGCCCGGGCATATGAGCTTTGCAGAGGCCGCGACTCTGCCTTGCGCTGGTCTGACAGCATGGCGGGCGCTGGTAGAGGAGACGAGTCTGCAAGAGGGGGAGTGGGTCCTTGTGCAGGGCACCGGGGGTGTCAGTATTTTTGCTATGCAGATTGCCAGGCATCTTGGTTGCAAAGTCCTGGCGACGTCTTCGAGCGAAGCCAAGCTCCAGAAGCTCAAGGAACTGGGCGCTGATGAGGTTATCAACTACCGCGAGGAGCCGGAGTGGGGCCGTCGGGCGGCAGAGCTGACCGGCGGTGTCAGCCTCGTTGTCGAGGTGGGCGGCCCCGGCACGGTAACCCAGTCCGTGCGGGCCCTTCGTGTTGGCGGTGCCATCAGCATGATTGGGGTGTTAACGGGAATTTCCGGCGATGTGCCCCTGGCGGAATTTTTTCAGCGCAATGCGACCATGTCGGGAATTACCGTGGGTTCCCGACAGCATCAGGCCAATATGACCAAAGCCTTTGAGGACTGGGAATTGCGTCCTGTGCTGGATCGCAGTTTTCAGCTCAAGGAGCTGACCGAAGCCTTCCGCTATCAGGAAAGTGGTCAGCATTTTGGGAAGATTGGTCTGGATCTGAGCTAGCCCCCAGCCTGACGTCGGCTGGATTAGCTCTGAATACACTTCTCCATGGATTCTGGAGGTCAAAAGAGGTTCCCAGGCCCCGGCAGGGGCCGGGAGCACGCTTCCTAGCGACGATCTATTTCATCGAGCTCCAGATCAACGTTGTCAAAAGCGTCGCCCTTATTCAGGCGAATATGCAGGGACACATTGTTCTTGGAATCTGAGTACTCAACAGCGGTCTCCGCAGAAATAGTGCCTTTTTCGTAGAGTGCAATGAGCGCCTGATCAAAGGTACGCATCTGGTATTTGCTGCCCTGCTCAATGGTGTTGCGTAGCTCCGTAAGGTCCTGCTTGGTGATCAGGTCCTGCACGCGAGGAGTGTTTACCAGGACTTCCATGGCCGCGCACTTGCCCCCGTCTATGGTGGGCACCAGTCGCTGGGAGATGATGCCCCGGAGGTTCTGGGCGATTCTGACCACCTCGTTGGCCTGATCTTCCGGCGGGAAAAAAGTCATCATTCGTTCAAGCGCAGAAACCGCGTTGTTGGCGTGAAGCGTGGTCAGACACAGGTGACCCGTGTTCGCGAACTTGAGGCCAAATTCCATGGTCTCGTGGTCGCGGATCTCCCCCAGGAGAATCACGTTGGGGGCGGAGCGCATCGCTGAGCGTATACCGGTGCTATAGCTTTCCGTGTCGACGCCAATCTCCCGCTGGGCGACCACGGAGCGTTTGTGGTTATGGAGATATTCGATGGGATCTTCCAGCGTGAGAATATGCCCCGCCGCATTTGTATTGCGATGATCAATCATCGCGGCAAGGGATGTCGATTTACCCGAACCCGTGGCACCGACCACGACGACAAGACCATTTTTTTCCATCACCAGGTCGTTGAGTACGGTGGGTAGTCCCAGTTCCTCCACCGTGGGGATATCGTTGCGCACGTAGCGAAACACCAGGGAGGTCTCGCCGCGCTGGCGGAAAGCAGAGCCACGGAAGCGTCCCAGATTAGGAACGCCGAGGCTGAAGTCCACCTCGCCGTGTTCCTCAAACTCCATGATCTTTTTGTCGGAGGCGATGCTCCGAAAAATGTGGTCTACCTGTCCTGGCTGCAGCTGCTCACCGAGCCAGGCAAAGCCGAAGGGGCCTTTGATGAGTATTTTTGCACCCGAGTGGAAATAGATGTCTTCGCCTTCCTTATTGACCATCAGGGCCAGATAGGGGGCAATTTCGAGATCCATGTCGCTCATCGCTGCTACCTCTTTTGCTGAAGCTTTGAGTATCGCATTGCTCGTGGGGCGCGAAAAGCGTTCTTTGAGGCTGGGGTGCCTGGGGAGTTTCCGCTAAACTGCGGTCTCCACCCGCCTGTAGCTCAGCAGGATAGAGCAGCCGCCTTTTAGGGGTTCTAGACTTTCTACCTGTAGCGAAGTTTAAGAGCCATCGGGGCGCAGGCATGGAACTAACAGATAGGTTATTCAGAGGCGTTACGGTAAATCAGCGCACTGAGCACGCTGAGGATAGCAGGCCACAAGATACATTGAGTTCGACACGGGTCCTGATCTTGCGCGGTAATACTAGGGGTTACAAAACAAAGTTGATTTGCCACAAATCGGGCGGCTAGTGATTTTTTAAGAGCATCGCACACTATCTCGAGCCTGGTGTTGGTGCAGCGAGTGAGCGCTTCGACAATTTTGAGGATCATAGCCCACCGAGGGATGAGACCGTACGCGCTGTTGGCGCCCCCCCACGGAAGTAAACCTTCAGACAGTCACACTGGAACAACTCGTGCGATCTTAAGTTCGCGAGAACTGCCAGCCACACAGTCCTATCTGGCTGAAGCAGCAGGGCATCGCCGACCACGAGCCAGTAGCCCCTCACGGCGGACTGCCAGCGGATGAACTCAGCGAGGATTACGTTGTGGCCATCATAAACGCCGCACTGGCCTGAGGAGCGTCTAGATTTCCACAGGAGAGTTTCACAGAGATCTAGGCTCCCGAAAAGCGTATGGGTAAAAAGCGTGTACTACGCGGTGATGGTCCAGATAGTAGCTGGTAACGTCTGTAAAGCGGGAGCGGATTATAAAGATCACACAGAATCTCGCTGAGGCTATCATTACTTTTGAATTGAACTGGTCGATATCCTCGGGGCTGCCTCGACCATACAGGCATCGTCGAGGCCCCCCCACCTGAGCTCGGAGCGGGGCGCATAAAAAAGCCCGCCGAAGCGGGCCGTTAGGAGTTTTGTCCTTGCTTAGGCCTTCTTGCGCCGCTTCCAACCCAGTCCGGCAAGGCCGAGACCAAACAGTGCGAGGGTGGCCGGGGCTGGTACATCGCTTGGCGGCTCGATTGGCTCCCCCCCTACTGTGATCCCGTCGTAGGCGAGGCCTGTGTTGACAACATCATCGCTAATATTGGTCACGCCGAATTCCAATAGGTAGTTGCCTGCACTCGCGATTTCAAATTCTGAGCGTATCCAACCTGTGCTTCCGCAGCCAAGGTCGAAACAGGTCCCTGAATCACTTCCCAGCGGGCTCCAATCAGTGGCGTTATCAATAATATCCGCGCTCGCCGGCGTTATTGTTGCTGAAATAGCCGGTAAGCCAAAACCCGGAACTGTTGAGCCTATTGTGACAGTACGAGCAGTGAACAATAACGCACTTTCTGTAAGGTCAGGATTCAGAAGCCTCGCCCACGCGTAGTCACTAAATTCTGAGGAACCATCAGCAGTCACGAAGTTAAAGTAAAAATCCAACAAATCGCCGGCCATTGCAGAAAAGATATCGGTCTGGAATACCGATCCGTTAGTCTCTCCTCCCACGCCCAAGTTAGGTGCGCCGACTATGCCTCCATCCGTGGTCACAAAATCGTAATCACCACCTTGCGGGGACGAAGTCACATCTCCGTCCGGGCCGAGCGTTCCGCACGTCCCTATGCACAGAGACGCTGACGCTGTTTGGGGCATTAACGCCGTTGCAGCAAGTAGCGCAGCGCCACCTAAAAAAGACTTTCTCGTCGTTGTGTAAATCGGGTTCATCTAATTGAGCTCCGTGTTTTAGTCCACCGCCCCTGGTAACGCTAAATGCATACCGTTTTCGAAGAAATATAACAAAAACATATGGTTAGATTTTTCTGCACATTTGGAGTGAGCTTCGGCTGTAAAAAATCTTGACATCGCCGGTTCTGCCCTTTCTTAAAACCTCCTCTAGCGATTAACTTGTTCTTCGCCGGCGTTTTCGGTCTCCGCCGTCTATTCCACGGTGCGCGTGCGGGGCTTTTGATACAATCTCCACGCTCTGGTGATATCGCTAGGGCAAAAAGAAATATAAGAAGTCTTACCTACAATCATCCGCCTGTAGCTCAGCAGGATAGAGCAGCCGCCTCCTAAGCGGCAGGTCGCAAGTTCGACTCTTGCCAGGCGGACCACATTCAGAGCCCGGGTGGGTAGAGACCTCGGGCGTCGTTCAAGGCTGCCTATGAACCGTATTTTTCTCCTCGTCCTCATCAACGCGCTGCTGGTGAGTCTGTCCGCAAGAGCCGATGTCACCTTATTGGAACCTGAGCGGGTGTTCGACGGCCGGGAGCTTCACGAGGACTGGATTGTCCTTGTGGCGGATGAAGCGATTCTCTTTGCGGGTCCCCGCGGCGAGGCGCCCGATGTTGCCGTTGAAAGCACCCTGGAACTCGCGGGCCAGACACTGTTGCCCGGGCTTATCGAGGGGCACTCCCATGTGCTTCTGCACCCTTATAACGAGACGCCCTGGAATGATCAGGTGCTCAAGGAGTCAGAAGCCGAGCGGGTGGTGCGCGCCGTCAATCACGTTCGTGACAGCCTTGCTGCCGGCGTCACGACCATGCGCGATCTTGGCTCTGAGGGTGCGGGATATGCCGACGTGTCGGTGCGCAACGCTATCGCGAAGGGACTGATTCCCGGACCGAAATTGCTCGTGGCCGGCCGCGCCATCGTGGCCACGGGTAGCTACGGCCCCAAGGGCTTTCACGAGGGTGTTACGGTGCCCCTGGGAGCGGAAACCGCGGATGGCTACGACGATCTGGTTCGCGTGGTGCGCAGCCAGATCGGTCGTGATATCGACTTTGTGAAGGTCTATGCCGATTATCGTTGGGGCCCCGGGGGCACCGCTGCGGCGACCTTTTCCCAGGAAGAGCTCAAGACGATTGTTGACACCGCTCGGAGCAGTGGTCGCGGCGTAGCGGCCCATGCCTCCACGTCCGAGGCTATACGTCGCGCGGTGCTTGCCGGGGTCGAGACCATCGAGCACGGCGACGGCGCGACGCCGGAGGTGCTCCGTCTTATGAAAAAGCATGGCGTTGCCTTATGTCCCACCCTGGCGGCCGGTGACGCCATCTCCCGGTATCGTGGCTGGGTAAAAGGCCGGGATCCCGAGCCGGCACGTATCACCCAAAAACGTGCCTCTTTTCAGGCGGCGCTGGATAGTGGTGTGGACATCTGCTTCGGCGGCGATGTGGGGGTGTATCCCCACGGCGACAATGTCCGGGAGCTGGAGATGATGGTGGACTACGGCATGACACCCGGGGATGCCCTGCACGCTGCCACCGCGGGCAACGCCGAGCTGTTTCACCTCAGCGACACCGTGGGAAGCGTGAAGTCCGCTCTCCTGGCGGATCTGATAGCGGTGCGCGGCAATCCCCTGGAGGATATCGCTGCTCTGCGTAACATCACCCTGGTTATGAAGGCGGGCGTTACTTACAGCATCCAGAAATAACGGTTAAAAGACATAGCGGTTAAAAGACATAGCGGTCAAAAGTACTCGCCGGTCATAAACGTCTGGCACTGCCGATGTTGTCCAGGATGAGGACGCCGGCCGCGCTCTGATCAAAGTCCAGACGGAGGCTGCGCACGTCTTCCAGAGAGAGCGATGGGTTGACGCTTGTAAACGCAGCGAAGGGGATTTCGACATACTGCAGCACGGGCTCCCAGAGCGCGTGGTACTGCGCTTTGTTTCGCCGCGCATTTTTCAGGTATTGGACACGCACTGGCGGTATGAGCTGTGCGAAATCAGAAACCAGCACAGTGGCTTCCTGCGCGTTTTTTCCGATAAGGCTGACGCTGAAGTCAGGGACCGTCGGGGCAGCGGAATCATCGGTTTCTGCATTCTCTGAATCTGAAGGGGCGCCTGCAGATTTTTCGAGGGAACCGCTCACGGCAAACACCAGGGAACGCTCCGTGGTGATCAGGCCGGTATCAATGTTGCTGATCAGATAGCTGGCGCCGGGAGTCTCCCAGCCCAGGACCACGGCATTGCTGCCCTGAAGTCGTTTGTCTCTGTGCTGCAGCGCTTCCTCGCGCCATAGAGCGAGATCTTTCACGCTGATACGGGCACCATCGGCACTGCCCGTAGCCGTATCAATGTCCTCTTCAAAGTCCGCGATGGGCGCAAAGCTTGAATCCATGAACTGATGGACATAGCTCTGCCTTGGCAGCCAGGGGGAAAGGCTACGGGGATCCTTCAGGTAGCTCAGGAACCGGCCGTCACCGTGCAAGGATGCTTCTAAAAAGGCGGAAATGTAGATTTTGGCGGCTTTGCGCTGGTCCTCTCCGGGGATTATTGGCGCGGTGTTCAGGCTCCAGGCACCCGGGGGAGAGTAGTCATAGCGCCCCCAGCCCGAGTTGAACTGGCCGTGGTTTGCGCCGTGCACATAAACGCCTGCCTTGAAATGGTAGTCCGCGGTGCTGAGGCTGATGCGGTTCATCTGTCGGAGCCCGTGATAGGCGGGCTCGTCGCTGTCATAGCTTCCGTGAATGGTAAAAAAGTCCACGTCCTGCAGCTTCACCCGGCGATGGTAGCGCTGATCAACCTGCGCAATGGCCACGAGGGCGCGAATGTTAAAGCCATAGTCGAAGGCAACGGTGGCGTCATCGGGAAAGTGGCTGAGGCGGTTAAAGCTGTGAGCGATGGACACCGCCTCACCCCCACGGGAGTGCCCGATAAGCGCAAGCCTGTTCATATCGATTTTGTCGCCAAGGGGGTGGCCCGGTGTCTGGTTCCAATCCCGCCATTGCGCCAGGTGTTCCAGGAGCAGCCACCCCCTGGCGGCCATTTCCTTGCCCTGAAAGTCCCCGGACCAGCTGCCATTGATATAATTCTGATCGACGGACACGGTGATGAAGCCGCGGTTCGCAAGAAGTTCGCCAAGGTAGGCATAGCCATCATCGGAGTAGTCTTCCATGCCATGGTTGCCGTGGACGATGAGCACCAGGGGAAAAGGCCCTGCGCCCTCGGGCATCCAGACGCGGCCATTGAGGGGAGCCTCTTCGAGACCAAAGCCCCAATAGGACTCGCGCATTCGTTTTTTCAGAGATACCCACTGGGGTAATAGCTTTCGGGCGTCCACGGTGCGGCTGTCTATGTCCCGATTGCTGCCGAACTCCGGGCGTCGCAGATTATTGCCGGCCCCATAGGTGAGGGTCTTTACCGTGTACAGGCCGGGGGCGGCGGGATTGCCGGCGTTGCCAGGATCGTCAGCGATGGTCAGGAGCTCGGGGAAAGCACCGTCATCGGGATAAGGATTGTGTCCATCACTCATCAAGGACCACAGGGTCCCCGCGCTTACGGTTATCAGGCTCACCGTCAGGAGAACCAGCAAGCCGCGGTGCGCTGCCCGCAGCAGGGTCAGGTGTTTTTTCCACACCAGAAAAACAATACCCGCCAGCAATCCCAGGGTCAGGACCAGGCCTGTGAGAGAGCCAAAGGACAGGGCATCGCGGGAGAGGTCAAGCTGCCACTGAGGGTCATCGAGGAGGGTTCTGGCGATACGGGCAGGGCTGTTTTTGTTGAGATACCACAGCGCAAATATCGAACCACCCCCAACGCTGAGAGCGGCGAAGGGGATGCTGTGGGTCAATTTCAGGGCGAGGGCAACAACGATGGCCCCGGTGATGACCGCCACGAGGCCGAGACCCAGCCCCAGAAAAAATTCCGTAACGTTTCCAAGCCCCGTGTCCATAAGTGCCACGTTAATGGCACTCAGGAGCATCACCGTGAGGCCCACGGTAAGCGAACCGATGGGCCAAAAGCGGTCGCTATGCCGCGAACGCTGTCGTTTCATGCTGCTCTCACTCGCTGTCGACGATAAAGACCTGCCGCATCTTCACGTCCAAGGCGGTGGAGATGGCGGTTGCTGCGCCGGTCCGGGGATCGGGATAGGCGTCACCAAAGCGACGCAGGGCCTTGTAAAGAGAGATGCCCGAAATCTGACCGTTACTCAGGTGGTGCGTGGAGTCGTTGCGAATCAGCTGGTAGTACCAGGCATCGATATCGGCATAGCCTGCGACAATCCCCGTCGCGCCCTCGGGCGTCAGCGCCAGTTCGAAACGCAGATCCCGGATAATCTGCACCGACGGAACGTTGAGATTCATCCAGGGAATGATGACTTCGTCGATGGGTTCCGTGCGCAGCACGCCATTGTCGATGCTGCCGCTGGTCTGCCGCATGAGACTCTCACCCCATTGTCGATCAACGCGCTGGGAGCCACCGGGGACTACGTTCAGCCCCGTGGCGTCCGTGAGTAACCGGTCCCGCCCGCGGTACAAAGTGACCGTGACCGAGTCGTCGTTATACAGATCATCCACGTCACTGACTTCGATCATCATGCGACTGTAGTTTTCGTCAAGGATGGCCTTGTTCTGAAAAATGTATTCCACTCCATCGGGACCTCGGAAACCGATGACGCAACCCACGGCACGGTACACCTGGTTATCAATCCCCGCTGTGCCATCAGGATGCTCAAAGTCCTCCTCAGTAACGGCATCATCAAGATTCAAACCCCAGGAGTAGGGACCCTCGACGGCCTTGAATTCGAATCCGTCGGACTCGGTGTCGGGCAGCCAGGTCTGAGCCTCCTGACTCAAGCGGGTCGCCTCAACGGTCATTTCCCTGTGTTCCGGGAATAGCTGTTCAAACTGTTCCCGGGGGCCATCGTTAAAGCCCCGGGGACACTCTTCTTTGGCGTCAGGGGTTTGATAGACGGACCAGAACAGATCGGTCATCGCATAGCCGATCTTTCCATTCCGGAGGGGGGAGTCACCAGACTGTGATTGTACAACCGGCGCGAGCGCCAACAGCATCAGGAGAGCAGCGGAAACTTCCATGCCGTGCCTGCGCAGCATTACTGAATACCCCTCATATAATCATCCCGAAGCCAGTGGGCGCGAAGACCGTTGCGTTTACCACGCCATTCTCCGGTGCCCCCGCCATGAACATCGCCCGGTTTCTTATCACCCTCGTAGGTGTACACCGGACGCTCCCGGTAAGCCCAGACCCGCAGGGCCTCCGGGTCTCCGGCGTCGGCGAATCGACCGGTCTCTGGATTGATTTCTACAACGCGCCAGGCCCGGCTGACGCTGGACTCTCGAGGTCCTGCGACCACGTAGGGCCAACGCTCCCGGCAGCGTACCGCGTCGCCACCGCCGCAAATCGCCAGGCGGTAGACCTGCGTGTCCTCGGGGTGATCGCAGGCGAGCTGATCCACGGAATCGTCTCCACACTGATAGGTATAGATAGTTTTGCCTTCAGCGGTGGCCAGAACAATGCCCGCCAGGGTGCGCTGGCGGGTGAAGCTTGTCGGCAGCGGGGGAACGCGCTGCGTGAAGACATTGCGCCAACCCTCGGCGTCGCTTCCCACCTGACTCCAGGGCTCAGGGTCCAGGGTGTAGGTGTAAAGCGGCGCATCGCGGTAAACCCACTGGCGTACACCGGGGGCTCGCTCAAGGACAGACCACTCACCGAAACCCTTGGCCAGCGCCGGTGCGAGAAGGGGCTGGCGCTCGCGCGTGCAGTCCTTTGCACAGGCGACTTTATCGGCGCTGTCACCGTCAAAGGCATATACGGCGTAGTTCTGATGGGTGGTGAGCATCCGTCCGATGCTGGTGGTTTTTACCGCAAAGCCCGGGGGCAGCAGCGGCGGAGGGCCAGCAGGAACGCGACCCGCGGGGGAGTCCCCGTCGCCGCTGCCGTCAGCACGGCGTTTTCGACGATAGCCGCCGTAGGTGTCTCCAGGTTTTTTGTCGCGCACGGATGTGTAGAGGGCCTGCTCCCGGTAGGCCCATTGCCTCGCACCGTCCTTACGCAGGAGCAGACTCCACTCACCGATGGGTTCCGCATCGGTTGCAGCTAATACCGGCGGCCAGAGATCGGTGCAGCTGGGCCGGGAGTCGAGTTCCGGGAGTTGTAAGCCCGCGGGGTAAGGGCTCATCAAACCCGCGCTCACCGTCACGACTTCGTCGTAGCAGGCGATCTGACCTGCCGCCTCACCGCTGTAGCCGTTGCGTAACTTCAGCTGAGGCCAGGTATAGAGGGTTTTTCCTTCTTCGTTGGCGAATACGGGGCCTTCAAGTTCCGTATGTTCTACATGAAATCGCGGGGGCATGGGGATTTCGCGGTAGGCCTCGCGGAAGGGGGGGGCGCTTTGCCCGGCGCCGTCTGCCTCCGCGCCCTTTGAGCCGGGAGCGGCCAACAGTAAGCTCATCGTCAGGAGACTCAGGCAACAGGCGCCTGCCAGGCGCGGCAGGGCGGGGTTAATGCGCCGTGCCGCGGCGGGCCGCGCGATGGCCGGGGAGTAGGGAGAGGCCGCCCCAAACAGAACGCTAAACAAGTATTTCACTGATGGCGTCAGACGTCGTATTGCTTTTTGTTCCCCAGCTGGCGATATCGAGGCCCATGAGCCGCTGCGCCGTGTAACCGAGGCGACAGCCGGGGCTTCCGCCTCCGTCGATATGCAACCCCGTCTTGATTTTGCCGCCGGCGTTACCCGCGGTGAACATGGGTATGCCATCGATGGCATGCATCTTCGCAAAGGACTGGTCCGTGGTGGCATAGATCAGAGAGTTGTCCAGCAGGGATCCGTCGCCCTCACGGAAGTCCGCCAGAGCCTGTACATAATAGGCCCATTCCTCCATGGCACGCCGGGTATACCAGGACACGTTGGGCTGGTAGCGAAGCTCTTCATCCACGGCCTCTTCGTGCGTCGCCGTGTGGTGGGGCTTGTCGTAACCGGGCTTGGTAGTCGCGGAAAACGCGGATGCGTAGAACATATTGAAGACCCGCGTCTGATCGCAGGCGACGGCCATGAGCATCAGATCCGTCATGATGCGATGGCGCTTGGACACCAGGTCAGCATCCAGACCGCTGGGCATGTCTGCGGGGGGATCAATGATCTCGCAGGCCTCCCGGGGCTCGGGTTTTGTGAGCTGCAGGTCAAATCGACGCTCCAGATCCCGAATCCCCGTGAAGTACTGATCGAGTCGGGCGCGGTCCTCCGCTCCCAGGGACTTATTCAGTTTTTTCGCGTCCTCCTGCACCGAGGAGAGTGCGCTCTTTCGGATCATCACGCGCGGATCCGGTGTAAACGTTTCCGCGTTGGGGTTCTGGAAATCCGAGCCAAACAAACGCTGGTAAAAACGTAGGGGTGACCATTCGGGGGCGTTAACGGAATTGCCCGCTTCGTAGCTGAAGCTGTCCCGCACATCGCCGGTGGCGGTAGCGCTGAGGCTGCGGAATCGCGTTTCGTTGCCAAGTTTCCGCGCAATGGATACATCGATGGTCTCTCCGGGACGATTAGGGCGCGAGGTCGGCGCGGTGCCCGAACGCAGTACCACCCATCCCGAATGGTGGCAGAGATTGGGTGCATCGTCCTTAAACACATCAAAATTCGTGAAGAGGTTGATGTGCTTTTGCACGGGCGCCAGAGAGGCGATTTCCGGCGGGAGATCAAAATTGGCGCCGGTTTTCTTGGGAACAAAGACATCGCGATTCATACCCAGTCCCCAGGACCAGGTGCCAAAGCGTGTGGGCAGGGATTCTCCCGATGCGAGGGCTTTTCCGTTGCCATCAAGGAAGGCGTCTAAAAAGGGTAGGGCAACGCTTACGGCAGCGCCTTGCAGGGTGCCGCGAAGAAACCGGCGGCGATTCATTCTACTCATCGATTAGCCTCCTCCTGATCTCGTCGTGTTGTGAAGTCCTGACGCCCCGCAATGAGTCTTTCCGCCAGCGCTGAGTTTGTTTCCTCAGGCTTCTCCTTGGCAAGCCTCGGCAATCGGATGGCTGAAAACTCCTGGCTCATGCTGAGATCCTTGAGCAGCGCAGGTACGCGGTGTCCGTTGGACACAAAACGCTCTTCGAAGCGTTTGAGGATATCGCGATCATAGCGCAGAGACACGGGCCCGCCGGTGCCATAGGCGTACAAGCGATTCACCAGGCAGGCGGACAGCTTGGGGTGATTACGCATCGCAGTGCCCAGGCCCTCGATGTCGTCGAAGAACACCCCATCCAGTTCACCGCTGATATCTAGCGCAGCGCCGTTTTCCGTCTCCCGGTAACCGCCGGCGCCGTCAAAGTTTTCCAGGGCAAGCCCCATGGGGTCGGTAATCAGGTGGCAGCCCGCACAGGAGGGGTTGGTGTTGTGTACCTTCAGGCGCTCCCGCGCTGTGGAGACATTCCCGGCATCCTCGAGTTTGGAAAAGTCCACATTGGGGGGAGGGTCGGGCACATGCTGACACAGGAGCAACTCGCGCATGGCCTTGCCGCGCAGCGTTGGGGAGCTGCGCACGGCGTGGGAGTTCGCCGCAAGAAAGCTGACGTGGGTCAACAATCCGCTGCGATGACTGTCTTCGTCAAACTCGTAGGGACTCCAGCCCTGAGGGGTGGGAATGCCATACAGCGCCGCCAGGGACATGGACATGTGCGTCTTTCGCGTGGTGAAAAGATCCCGGTAGTCCGCGTCTTCACGAAGCAGGTGGTCGATGATCGTTCGCAAGGTCTGTTCCCGGGCGTCCGCAAGGGCTCGGGCCGTTACCTTGGGATAAACAATGGGATCTTTTGCCAGGCTGTCAAAGTCGTCAAAGGCGAGCATGTCGTCAAAGAATGCCCGCATGCCTGTTTCGAGGCGGGGGCTGTTCAACAGTCGATTGACCGCCGCGGCCCGTCCCGCTTCGCTGTGCAATTCACCCCGGGCGGCGGCATCGAGTAAGGCGCTATCCGGCGTGGCGTTCCAAAGGAAAAAGCTCAGGCGGGACGCCAGGGCATAGGCGTCGAGTCGCAGAGCGCCCGGACGGTCGGGATCGGGCTCGGCTCGGTCCATGACAAACAAAAATTCGGGACTGATGAGCAGGGTTTCCAGAGCCAGAGCCAGACCTTCGTAGAAACTGCCGGTTTTTTCCGCTGCTCCGTTGGCCACTGCCACGAGGTCCGCAAGACGCCGACTTTCCAGCGGGCGCCGGAACAACATGCGGCCCGTATCCTGAATGAATTCCGTGGCACAGTTATCATCGGCCTTGACTGCGGACGCCGGCTCACAGGGCACGAGGTACGTGCGGTGATTCCTGTCTACGACCTGCGCGGCTATTGTGGCCGCAGCCTGCTGAATCTGTGACACCTGATCAGAGGTCAGACCCACAAATGCGGCGCCGGAGGCCAGAAGGCCGTCTTTACGCGGTAGGGGAGGCAGGGGCGGAGTCACGCTCTCGCTGATGTCGCTGCCGAATATGTGCGCGATGCTGTTGCTGTACTGCTCACTGGTGAGGAGCCGCACACGCAATTCTGAAGCGCCGGAAACCTCGGGCTCAGGCGCTTCGCCGCAGGCGGTAAGCAACAGGCAGATGGCCACCCCCGTGGCGATCAGTGCACCGAAAGAGAAACGTTTGTCACCGGGGCTAATCAAGGAACGACCCTCGTATTGCGGGGTGGACACTATACCATTGTGACCAGCGAGGGCTTGTACCGGGATCTTGCTCATTCCCATCGCTGCCGCGCTACCTGCTCGGGGGTGACGGGGCCCGCACGGTTATCCCAGGAATGGCGAATGAATGTGGCGACGGCAGCGAGCTCCTCGTCATCCAGTATGTACTGAAATTCTTCCATGGGCTCACGCCATTTCTCTGGCAAATCAGCCCTCGGCGCTTCGGGGCTGTAAAGAATGGCATTGATCATGGAAGCGGGGTTCTCGGCCTGCACGACGAGGCTACCGCGATTTAATCGGGGCGCCATTTCCGGATCACCCTCACCTGTGGGCAGATGGCAGGTGCCGCAGTGGAGATTGTAAATCGTGCGGCCCCGTCCCATAACCACGGTGTCGGGCTCGCTGACGGGAGAGGGCTCTACCCCCGGAAGTGACTTCAGGTAAACCGCCATGGCATTCACGTCCTCGGCTGTCAGGTGCCGCGTGCTGTGTAATATCACTTCATTCATGGGGCCAAAGGATTCCAGAAAGTCGTTCCGTGCGGTTTGCAGATAAGCGCTCAGGTCTTCCGTCGTCCAGGCCCCAAGGCCCCGGGATGACGCAGTGAGATTGGGCGCAGACCAGGGTTTATAGACGTCCGGCATGACCCGGTCGAAGTATTCGCCGCCGGCCATGTGCGCCGAGGCTTTCTCTGCGCCCAGAATATTGCGGGGCGTGTGACAGGCGCTGCAGTGGGCAAGGGCTTCCACCAGATAAGCCCCGCGATTCCATTCATCGCTTTTACCCTCGTCGACTTCATAAGCACCCGGGGTAAAAAACAGCAGTTTCCAGATGGCCATCAGGGGGCGCTGATTAAAGGGAAACGAGACCTCGTTGACCGTGTTTTCTCTCGCCACAGCCGGGATACTCTGCAGATAGGCGTAGAGGGCTGCAGCATCGTCATTACTCACCTGGGTAAACGCGGTGTAGGGAAACACCGGATAGAGGTGATCACCGTTAGCGCGCATGCCGTGGCGCATGGAGTTCAGTAAATCCCAGTCGCTCCAGGCGCCGATGCCGGTCGCCTCGTCCGGCGTAATATTGGTGGAGTAAATGGTGCCGAAAGGTGTTTCGAAGGCCAGGCCACCGGCCATGTACTCGCCGCCCGCTGCGGTGTGGCAACTCGCGCAATTGCCCGCCAATGCGAGGTAGGCTCCCCGCTCGACAAGCTCAGCTTCGCTCATGGTCTCCGCGGCCAGGGGGCCACTGCCGGTCTCCCTTGCACCCGGTTTCAACACAAGCACCACCGTGACCAACAGCGCGGTCAGGGCAAAAAACGCAAAAGCGCGGAGAAAACTCATAGATATCTCATAGCATGTTCAAAGCAGCAGCGATAAGAAAGCCCGGGGCAAACAAAAGCCCGACAAAAACAGGGTCCGACAAAACGGATAGCCAAACATCGGCTCGGAAAACGGGCTCAGCCCCAGCCCCCGGGCGGGAACGCCGCGGACGCATTACCGGACAATGCCGGGTCGCTGTCAAGTATCGGGGGCGATGTGCCTCCGCTTACGCGCATTTGCGCTGCGTGCAGGCATCGATAGTCGCGGATTTCAGGTAGCATTCATGCTTCGCGAGGCGATGGGTCGTCGATGCGCCGTCACTTCAACCGCAGACAACAATCGGGAGCTGCACATGCTGCACAGATTTCTTATTAGTGCCCTCACAGGCTCCTTGGCGTGTTTCGCTGCGGCCGTGCACGCACAGGACCCTACCCAGACCCCGGCCGACGAGCTTCTCGCGGCCAAGCTGGGCAGCGAGCGGCCCATAGCGGCACGACAATCCTACTGGCTTGAAGAATTGACCTGGATGGAGATCCGTGACCTCGTCGCGTCAGGCCATACGACGGTCATCATCCCCACGGGCGGCATTGAAGAAAATGGCCCTTTTCTTGCGACGGGCAAACACAATGTGATCCTTGAGGGCAGCTGCCCGGCAATAGCGAGCCAACTCAGGAATGCGCTGTGTGCGCCCATTGTGAAGTTTGTTCCCGAGGGAAGGATTGATCCTCCCACAGGCGCTATGCGTTTCCCGGGGACCATCAGTCTGAGCGCGAGTACCTACGAAGCCTTGCTTACGGATATCGCGAGCAGTCTCAGGCAATCCGGTTTTACCGACATCGTAATGATCGGTGACAGTGGCGGTAATCAGCGAGGGATGAAGAACGTGGCGGCCACCCTGAACGCGCGTTTTGCAGATACGCCAAGCCGTTTCCATTTCATCGAGGCCTTCTACAACCCGGGGTGGGAAGCGACGGAAAACTACACCCGCGACGTGCTGGGTGTTGATGAAACACAAAAAGACGGCCATCACGACGACATCTGGGTGACGGCCATGATGATGGTGACTGATCCTACCCAGGTGCGCTTCGATGAGCGCGTGGCGGCTGGCCTGGCATCCATTAACGGCGTGCCCCTGACGCCGCTGAGGGACGTGGTGTCCCTGGGAGAGCGCATGATTGCCTTTCGTGCCCGGATGACAGCCGATGCCATTCGGGAAGCCATTGAGTCTGCGCGTTAGGGTCTATTCCGTCCCGGCGTAAGCGACGACTTCCCGCGCCAGAATATCAGCGGCGTCGTAAACGGGCAGGGCGTTCTTGAGTTGCCGGGACACCACGGAGAGCTCCGTGCAGGCGATGAGCAGGCAATCCACGCCTGCAGATGCCAGGAGATCGGCACAGTCCTGAAACGCGGTGTAGCCACAGTCCTCGCCCCGATTGGCCTTGATGGCCTGAATCAGCGCCATGAGCCGGGTTTGCTGCGATGCCTCGGGGTAAACCGCTGTCATCCCTCGGGCATCAAAGCTCCCTTCGTACAAGCGGATTTGTGACAGCGCCGACGATGCCAGGAGTCCCACGCGCGCCGTACCCGGTTGCGATGCGCAGATGTGCCTCGCGACCAGTTCCATGATGTTCAGGAAGGGCACGTCCACGGCGGCGGCAAGCTCTGGATAGAAATGGTGGGCGGTGTTACAGGGCATGGCCAGAAAATCCGCGCCCTGGGAGACGAGTTGCTGTGCCATGGCCGTAAGCGCAGGTACGGGGCTGGGGCCGGTCTTCTCGATAAGCGCCTTGATGCGCGAGGGCACTCTGGGATTGTTGTCCACCAGCATACGAATATGATCGCAGTCGTCCGAAGCAGGCGTCGCAGCGATCACCCTCTGCATCAGATCGACGGTCGCAGCCGGTCCCATGCCCCCGAGAATCCCAACGGTTTTGCTGCGGTTCATAAGGCCTTAGCGATTGCCGTAGCCAAAGGCGTCGCGATAGGCAAACAGTGCCTGGGCGCCCCCCGTGTGTATAAACACGATGTTCTGATCTTTTTGGAAATGCCCTTTACGAACAAGATCAACAAGACCTGCAGCACCTTTTCCGGAATAGACGGGGTCCAGGAGAATGCTCTCGGTGCGGGCAAAGATCTCGATGGCCTCGATGGTGCCCTCGGTAGGTATGCCGTAGCCTTCACCCACATAGTCGCAATTTGCCTCCACGTGTTTACGCTGAACGGCACCCGGTATCCCGAGTAATTCGGCGGTGCGCTCTGCCAGTAAAAAAACGTTGTCCTCCTGTTTTTCTTTAGGCGCCCGGACGCCGATCCCAAGTACCGGGACCTGGCTGTTGCTCCCGGCAAAACCGGCGACAAGACCTGCCTGGGTGCCCGCACTGCCTGTGCCGTGCAGCACCAGATCCATTGCCAGGCCTTGAACGTCCGCCTGATAGAGCAACTCCATGGCGCAGTGAACATAGCCCAGGGCGCCGATGGGGTTGGAGCCGCCGCCGGGGATGATGTATGGCTTTTTGCCATCACTTGTGAGCCTGTGGGCAAGATCGTCCATGGCCTCGTTCATATCCGTGCCGCCGGGAACGCGGCTGATGGCGGCTTCGAACAGTTCATCCAGAAGCACATTACCGTTGTAGTTGTAGTCGTCGATGGTGCTTCCGGTCCGGTCTTCCAGGACCACCTCGCAATGCATGCCCAGCTTTGCTGCGATCGCCGCGGTTTGGCGCACGTGGTTTGACTGCGTTGCGCCCTGGGTAATGATGGTATCCGCGCCCTGTTGCTGTGCATCGGCCATGAGGAACTCAAGTTTCCGGGTTTTGTTACCCCCACCCGCAAGACCGGTGCAGTCGTCGCGCTTAATCCAGATATTCGGTCCCCCCAGGGCTTTGGAAAGATTTTTCATGGGTTCCAGGGGGGTGGGGAGATGGGCGAAGTGCAAACGGGGAAAGCGGGCTAGGTGCATAGGTCAGCTCTGGGAGTTATTGGTAGTAAGGATCGGCGAAGGGCGCAAGATTACCGAATGCGCGTGTTCGCCGCCATTACTCGACAGTCCCAGTTATACTGTGATGCCCATGGTCTGAGAGAGCTGCACCTGTGCATCGACTGTTTTTGTTTGGTTTTGGGCTTGTGCTCACTGCCTGCTCAGCTATTCAGTACAACCTGCCTCCGGTGGCCAGCGAGACTGACGGTGAGCGCCGCGCCGGCAAATTTATCTGGCACGATCTGATCTCCGACGATCCCGCCGGAACCGAAGCTTTTTATGGCGAACTGTTTGGCTGGGAGTTCCGCTCCCTGGAACTCCTCGGCGCCAGCTATTGGGTCATCTCCCTGGACGGCAAACCCATTGCGGGTATGGTGGATCAGTCGGGACTTGCCGCGCAGCGCGACATCTCGCAATGGATGTCGGTGCTCTCCGTGGCAGACCCGGATGTGGCTGTCACGATCGTCAGGGAAGAGGGCGGCCAGGTTCTCCGTGAGCCCGTATCCATCGGCGATCGCGGCACCATCGCCGTTTTCGCCGATGCTCAGGGCGCGCATTTTGCCACCTTGACCACCGTGACGGGCGATCCTGTTGATGAGGAACTCCTGCCCCCTGAGGGCGCATTTCTGTGGCATGAGTTGTGGACCGCGGATGTGGTGGACGCCGCGGACTTTTACGCCAGGCTGGGAAATCTCGATACCAGTGCTGGAGACAGCGAGGGGGTCGCCGGGGCCGATGCCATTGAGTATCGACTGCTACGCAGCGGTAAACTGACACGCGGCGGCATTCGTAGCCTGCCCCAGGACGATATGCCTTCCCTGTGGATGCCCTATCTTCGGGTGGAAACCCTGGCGCGATTGGAGCTGTTGCTGGCCAGGGTGCCGGCGCTGGGTGGGGAGGTGCTGGTGTCGGCGGTGGCGCGTCCCGCAGGCGGCCATGTGGCGGTCATTGCCGGTCCCTCGGGCGCTCCCGTGGCTTTGCAAACCTGGGGCAATGATCAGCCCCTCATAGAGGATATTTGACATGGCCAAGTCACGAAAAGCTCGTAGACGGCAAGGTCGCGCACTCCGCGGTCTTGGCCTGGCGGTGATCGCGGGCACGGTGTTATCCCTCAGTGCTTGTGATGATCCTCACGTCTACGGCAGTGTTGGCGTGTCCACCGGTTACGGCGGTGGCTATTACGGCGGTTACGGCGGCTGGGGTCAGCCACGTATGCGCACGAGTATTTCCGTGGGCGGGCGTATCCGCTGATTAGAAGCTCCAGCCGACGCCGGTGGTAACACCCCAGTCAAATTCTCCGGCGGCGTCGATGTCTACCGTAGAGTTGTCAAAACTCCCCCAGGCGCTGAAGTCCCAGAAGAGATCGCTCACCAGTTCCCATCGCAGGGTAGCGCTGGTATCAGCACGCATACGACCGTTTTCCGTCAGCGAAGGATAGAGCGAGGCGTCAAGCTTGAGCTTCAGCTCCGGGCTGTCATAGCGCCAGCGTGAGTAGCCCAGGGTGAGCACCCCCTCGATGCTTTCCTGGGTGTCGCCGCCAATGCTCCGTTCTTCCAGCCCCTGCACGGACATGCTGCCGATGAGTTCGCTTCGAGGACTTTCCAAAAAGTAGCGTCCCAGGCCTGCTCCCAGGGAGATACGATAATCAAGGCCCAGTTCATCGTTAGTCTCGTGGCCCCCGAAAACCAGACGGAAATTTGCCGCGCGGTCCGTCCACACTTTGCGTGAAAGATTGATGCGGGAACTGGAGGTGGAGTCATCGTCCGTATCGGAGATGGTTATGCGACTCGTGAGGGCATTGAGGGATTCCTCATCTTCGTAGGAGATATCCGTACGAAACTCCGTCTGCGCCACGCCGCTGGCTTTGGTAAAGGCATAATTCGCCGCCACGTAGATATCAATGCGATCCACGAAGCTCTCTTCCACAGGACGGATCTCGACAACTTCCTGCCAGCCGAAATTCTTTGTCCCAAAAACATCCTCAAGGGATACCGTACCGGGCAATGATCCGGGTTTAACGCTGCCGAAGAAGCGTTGGCCGTTATCAAGACGCAGTTCGTAGTTAAAGTTTGAATCGATGCTGGCTACTTCCTGCCATTCGACGTCCAGGGTGCCCATGGCATCCGTTTTAAAGCTCAGGCGGCCCCCGAGCATCGATTTTATTTCACCGGTAATTCGGTCACCGTTGTAGAGAGTGATAGTATCGGTTCTGCGCTGAGCCGCTGCCGAATCACTCAGACAAACGCAGATCAACAGGAGCATGACTACCATCATCACGCGTTGCAGCCGCCATTGGTCTCTTGCTGTCGGGCGCAGGTCTTCCCCCGGGAGCATCTCCAAACTGTTCACCGTTGTTCACCGATATCTGTCTGTGGATGACCGAAGTTTACCGCCATCGGCATGTGAAATTCCTCCATGGGCAGCTTTATCGTTACTGCTGTTTCTGCTTTCGACCTCCACCATGGCTCCGGCGCACGCCGGGGTCGACGAGGCGGCATTCAATCCCTCGGCAGAAGCTTCCGCCCTCGTAGCGGATCGCGAGGGTTTTCTCCGCGCCCGGGAAATGCTGGACGCGGGGAACTGGTCCGCCTTTGATCGCGAGCGAAAAAAGCTCGACGGCTACCCCCTGGGGCCGTATCTGGATTACGAGCGCCTCATGCGACGGCTTACCATGACGCCCGGGAGCCAGGCCCGTAAGTTCGTTGCAGCGGAAAGCCACAGTCCCCTCGGTGTTCGCTACCTCGGCAGTTATCTGAGCACGACGGGGAAGCGTCGGCGCTGGGGGGATTATCTTGAGGCGGCGACGCGGGAGCCCCGCAGTGAAAATCTTCGCTGCTACTACGCGCGGGCAAAACGGGCGAGAGATGCCAAAGAGGAGGCCTGGGCACTGGCCAGCAATCTCTGGGTGTCTCCCAGCTCTGTTGACGATGCCTGTGACCCCCTCTTCAAACTCTGGCAGGCGGCGGGAGGACTCGACGACACCCTGGTCTGGCAAAGGGCCAAGCTTGTCTTCGCGGCTCGCGAGGGAGGCTTGCTGCGGTACATAGCGTCTCTGGGTAGCGAAGAGCTGCAGCCTGCCCTGGGCATCTTGCGACACAGCTACCGTCAACCCCAGCGCAGCGTTGATCTGGCGGCAGGGCTTGATCATCCGCAGAAAGCGGAGGTGATCACCCTCGGTTTGGAACGCCTCTCGCGCTACGACCCCGCGCGCGCACTCAGGCAGCTCCAGGCCCTTGATGAGACGATCCTTGACGAAGCGCAGCACAGGCGTGTGGTCTCGGCCATCGCCTTCCGCGGCCTCCTGGAACTGGATGAGGCCATCAGGGACTGGGCGGACGAAGGGCTTTCCCGGTGGGCGGATGACAAGCTCACCACCCTGCGCCTGCGTTGGGCAATTGCGGAGCAGGACTGGGTCGCCATTGATCGACAGTTTATATCCCTCAGCCAGGCAGCGCAGGAAGAGGGCACCTGGCGCTACTGGTATGCGCGTTCCCTGGAAGCCCAGGGCCTCGTGACGGACGCCGAACTGCTCTATGCAGCTGTGGCTCAGGAGCGTAGTTATTATGGGTTTCTCAGCGCTGACAAACTGGGTCTGCCCTACAGTTATCAGGACAGGGCGGGGGCAGGGAACGCTGTGCCGATCTCGGATCTGCCGGCGTGGACTACAGATTCTCTGTGGCGTGTTCATGAGCTTAACGTCCTTGGGGAGAACAGGCTCGCTGAATCTGAGTGGACCTATGCGCTGAGGCGTCTCGATGAGCGTCAGCAACTCGCCCTGGCTAATATTGCCAAAGAGCAGGGCTGGCACCGCTTGAGCATTGACGCTGCGAATGCGGGACAGCATTGGAATGCCCTCGATCTGCGCTTTCCCCTGGCCTTTGTGGACGACTTTTACCAGCGGGCGGCGGCCCAGTCCCTGCCGGTCAGTGAGCTGATGGCCATTGCGCGCCGGGAGAGTGCGTTTTCTCCGACGGCGAGGTCTCCCGTGGGCGCGAGGGGCCTTATGCAACTGATGCCTGCAACGGGGCGATCCGTGGCACGGAAAGTCGGGGTTCCCGCGAGCACCAAGGCTCTGGATAACATCGAATACAACATCACCCTGGGCAGCGCGTATTACGCGCAACTCCTGGAACGTTTTGATGGTAATCGTGCCGTAGCACTTGCGGCCTATAACGCCGGTCCGAACCGTGTGAAAAACTGGTTGCGCGAGGACCTTCCTCTGGACGCCTGGATCGAGACTATTCCCTATCGTGAAACCCGCGACTACGTAAAAGCCGTGTTGGCTTACAGTGTGGTCTTTGATTATCGCCTGGGAGAAAAGACCCAGCTGATGGGTGTAGCCAGCCCCGCGCCGATTGACTGATTCGCCGTCATCGCTGAGCTTTGTGATCCCCGTGGTGAATGAGGGCGCGAGGCTGCCCGAACTACTCTCCCGTTTGCGCCGTGAGTTCGGCGATGCTGAGCTCATTGTCGTCGATGGTGGCAGCCGTGACGGTAGCGTTTCTCTCGCTCTCATGAATGCGGACCTGGTACTCCTTGGGGAGGCCGGTCGGGCGCGGCAGATGAATCTGGGGGCTGCCTGTGCAAAAAATCACTGGTTGGCGTTTCTTCACGCCGATACGCAGCCCCGGTTTGACACGAATGCATTGCGGGCCGTGCTTGCCGGTGATGTTCGTTGGGGGTTCTGTCGTATTGCCCTGCAGGGCCGCTCCTCGGGGCTGGCAATGGTGAGCGCGTTTATGAACCGCCGCTCCGGGGTCACGCGCATCGCCACGGGTGATCAGTTGTTGATTGTGGAGCGGGAGCTTTTTGAAGTTCTTGGAGGCTTCGCCGCGATGCCGCTTATGGAAGACGTGGAGCTGTGTAAGCGCCTTCGTCGCCACGCTCCCGGCGGGATGCTGCCCCTGGTGGTAGATTCCAGTGGTCGGCGCTGGGATGAAAAGGGTCTGTGGCGGACGATCTTCCGTATGTGGGCCCTGCGCCTGGCGTTCTTTGCCGGCGTCTCACCGCACCGTCTCTGGCGGCATTACTACGGGAAGCATGCCCTGAAGGGTTCCCCGGGCGGGCAATGAGGTGACCGCTTCTCCCTGTCTTCTCCAGCAGTTTGCCCGATACCCTGAACCGGGCCGGGTAAAAACACGGCTCCAGACCGAGCTTAGCGCGACGGAATCCTGTGCCGTTCACGAGCGCCTGCTCCTTAGCACAGCGGCAACATTGACGCAGTCTGCCCTCGGCGTGGCGGAATTGTGGTTGGACAGGGCGGGGGAGCATGACGTGCTCTCGCGGGCGTTGGCCCTCGGCATGCAAGGACCTTTTTTGCAGCAGGGAAAGGATCTTGGGGAGCGGATGCATGCCGCGCTCCGTGATGGGTTAACGCGCGCGGACGCGGTGGTGCTGGTGGGCAGTGACTGCCCGGTGCTGTCGGTGGACTATCTGGAAGCAGCCTTTGATGCTCTTGAGTGTGCTGACGTCGTGCTGGGGCCGGCGGAGGACGGAGGCTTTGTGCTTATTGCTTGCCGCAGAGTCTCCGCGAACATGCTGACGGGCGTGCCCTGGGGCAGCGACGCGGTGCTTGAAGTTACGAGGATGCGTGTGCGCTCGGCAGGCTTAGGCACATCAGAGTTGCCGATGCTTTACGACATCGATACGCCCGACGATCTGCGTCGCTGGGAGCGGGAACTGCGCTCAGGCGTGAGCGGCGACCGCTGAACCTGCCACGGCACCCAGGGTGCTTGTATCCTGCCAGTCACTATGGACCCGTGCCTGCTGATACAGCAGCCAGGCAATGGCCGTGCAATAGCTGAGGTTGGTCTGCAACTCGCTGTCGGGATTGCTCAGAAAAGCCCGTTGACTTGCCAGCCCGCGGACCCGGCTTGCGATGTCGGGACGGAAAGCCAGGTAGCGATCCCAAAGATCCCGATGCTGGTTCGAGGTGATCTGAAACAATCCCAGACCGCGCTCCCGTCGGGAGAACATTCCCCCCTCGGTTTTTCGCAGCGCTGCCGCCAGCAGCTCTCGCTCCGCCTCCGATGACCACTCGCCGAGATATTCAAGGGTGGGTTTGATGACCTGCTCGCGCAGGTGTTCAGCCGTGATGTACATAGATAGCAGGCTCCTCGCAGGAACATGGCGCGAATGCTCTTTGGCATTTCGTCACCGGTTTGCATGCTATTACCGGTTGGTCCCCATCCCGTCCCAACGCGACTGACGCTCTCCTGTGGCGGGAGCATCCGGAACAACCGGTATTTAGGCGGTACTTTCTCCACCATGGCTCCATTTTTACCACACCATTTTTAAATATCCAATATAAATTAGGGGTTTAGAGCATTTTATTTATCTTATTTTTGTATATTGGTGCTAAATGGCACTGTTTTTCACTGTTTTTCACTGTTTGACGCCAAAAACCCGGTTCGGAGCGTGATTTTCGTGGGAGATTGATCAAAAATTAACCAATAATGGGGCGTGGCTTCAGCCGCCCGCAAGTTTTACCGTTAATCCCTCGGCTTCAAGCATGCTTTTGATGATCTCGCGCTGGTCGCCCTGGATCTCAATGACCCCATCTTTGATGGCCCCGCCGACGCCACAGCGCTGTTTGAGAACCTTGGCCCGTTTTTTCAAAGTAGCCGCGTCGTCGGGGAGGCCCGTCACCAGGGTCACGGCTTTACCGCCCCGACCCTTGGTTTCCCGTTTGATGCGTACCACGCCGTCACCTGCGGGCGCAGCAGCTTTTAAAAGCCTGCAGCGACAGTCAGCCTTCACCACGCCACAGTCGGGACAAAGGCGGCCTTTGTCCGTGCTGTACACGGTGCGGGATTTGCCTTGTGCGCCTCGACTCATGAACATTGCTCCTGCCTTGGGGGGCAGTGTAGGGTACAGCGCTTTGTAATTTGGTGAACCCCGTGGACGACGATCAAACGGCAGCCGATATCGCTAAGCTTCAGGCAGAACTGGCGTTTCAGAACGATAGCGTGCAGCGGCTCAACGATGCCCTTGCCACGCAGCAGCAGGATATTCTGCTCCTGCAGCGCCAGGTCACCTTACTCGGCGAGCAACTGCGGGCCCTGCGGGAAAACGAGAATGACGGTCCGAGCTCCGGCGAGAGCGTCGTAGAAAAGCCACCGCACTATTAGGCCGTAACGAGGCCTTAGGTACACTCACGCAATGCGACTTTCCAGCTTCGGCGAAAAATTTGCTGCCAACAGCGGCATCAGCGGTCTCATGGACGACCTCGGTGCTGCCCTGAGCGATGATCCTACGCTGCTGTTTATGGGCGGTGGCAATCCCGGTCGCATCGAGTCCGTGGAAGCCACCTTTGCAGCGCGTCTCACAGCGCTGGCGTCAGATAGAGAGCGACGTCACCAGTTGCTGGGTATTTATCAGGAGCCCCAGGGAGACCGGGTTTTTCGCCGGGAGCTGGCGCGGTTTTTGACACGGGAATACGGCTGGTCGGTCGGACCTGAGCACATCGCCCTCGCCAATGGGAGCCAGTCTGCGTTTTTCGTGCTTTACAACCTGTTTGCGGGCCGGGGATCCGATGGGGTCGAGCGCCAGATACATCTGCCCCTGTGTCCCGAGTACGTGGGTTACCGGGACATCGGGCTCAGTGAGAATTTTTTCTCCGCGACGAGGCCTCGGATTGAGCGCCTAGATGGCGGACAGTTCAAGTACCACGTAGACGGGGAGGCCCTGACCGTGTCTTCCTCAGCCGCGGCGCTCTGTGTTTCCCGTCCCAGTAATCCCACGGGCAATGTGATTTCCGATGAAGAAGTTGCGCTCCTCGAGGCACTTGCCCGGGCAGGGGATATTCCCCTGATTATTGATGGAGCCTACGGTCATCCTTTTCCGGGTCTCATAGAACCCTCCGCAAGCGCGTCCTGGTCGGAGCAGGGCATCCTGATGCTCAGTCTCTCCAAGCTGGGGCTGCCGGGGGTGCGCAGTGGCATTGTTATCGCCCATCCCGATATCGCCCAGGCGTTTGCCCGCGCCAACACCGTGGTCAGTCTTGCCTGTGGCACCCTGGGGCCGCAGCTCCTCCGCGGTATGCTCGACGACGGCTCGCTGATGGCCCTGTGTCGCCAGGAAATACAGCCCTATTATAGGGAGCGACAGCAACTGGCCGTGAGAGCCGTTGAAGCGGGGCGGGGCAACTTGCCCGTATGGATTCACCGGCCCGAGGGCGCCTTTTTTCTGTGGCTGTGGTGTGAGGGTTTGCCGATCGACAGCTTCACCCTCTACGAGCGCTTGAAAGCCCGGGGCGTCATCGTCCTGCCGGGCAATGAGTTTTTTATCGGCACCGGTGAAGACTGGTCTCACAGCAGGGAGTGTTTGCGAATATCCTATGCCGGGGATCGCGAAACCATCGAAGCGGGGATCGCGTTGATCATGAGCGAGCTTCATCGCTGTTATGCAGAAGGCTCAGGATCAACGTGATCCCCCAATGAATGATGTCACGAGCGTATGAACCGACGGTCAGTGACGGCGACAGCACGCCAAGAAGAATACCAACAGGGAGAAAATGTATGCGAAAACTAGTCCTAGCCACGCTACTTGGCACCGCGAGTTGTGTCACGGTTGCCCAGGAGTCAGCGCACCTTGACTGGCTTAACGCCAACTACGAGCAAACAGCCGAAACGGCGCGCTCCCTCTGGGAGTTTGCCGAGGTGGGCTATCAGGAAACGCGTAGCAGCGCACTCCTGCAGGAGCAATTGGCCGCAGCAGGCTTTGCGATTGAAAGCGGCGTTGCGGACATTCCCACGGCCTTCGTAGCCAGCTACGGCGACGGTGGCCCCGTTCTCGCGATCCTCGGTGAGTTTGATGCATTGCCGGGGATTACCCAGGATTCTGTACCCACGCGAAGTCTTCTTGAAGAAAAATCAGCGGGTCATGCCTGTGGACACAATCTCTTTGGCGCAGGTTCTGCGGCTGCCGCCATTGCCGTCAAAGAGTGGCTGGATAGCACCGGCACGCCCGGTACGATTCGCTTCTACGGCACCCCCGCCGAAGAGGGCGGCAGTGGCAAGGTTTACATGGTTCGCGCCGGTCTCTTTGATGATGTGGATTTTGCCATGCACTGGCATCCCTCGGACAAGAATTCAGCGGCGGCGGCCACGACCCTTGCCAATCGCTCGGCAAAGTTTCGCTTTCGTGGTGTGTCTGCCCACGCTGCAGGTGCGCCGGAGCGCGGGCGCTCAGCCCTGGATGCGGTAGAAGCTATGAATTACATGGTCAATATGATGCGTGAGCACGTGCCCCAGCAAACCCGGATTCACTATGTTATTACCTCCGGAGGTAACGCGCCCAACGTGGTTCCCGATTACGCGGAAGTCTTTTATTACCTGCGACATCCCGAGGCCAACACCGTACGGTCCTTGTGGGAGCGCATGGAAGCCGCAGCGCGAGGGGCGGCGGAAGGCACGGGCACGGAGCTGGAGGTGGAGATCATTCACGGAAACTACCCTGTGCTGGTGAATGAAACGCTACACAAAATGATGGATGCCACCATGCGCGAGATCGGTGGCATCACATATAGCGCCCAGGAAAACCGCTTCGCGAAAGAAATATACGAAAGCTTTGATAACCCGAAGCGTGAACTGGGCTCCCAGGAAGAAATACAGCCCTACAGCCTGTCCCTGAGCTATGGCTCCACGGATGTGGGCGATGTCTCCATTGCAGTGCCGACGGTCGGTCTGACGACCGCCACCTACGTGCCCGGCACCGCCGGCCACAGCTGGCAGGCCGTTGCCGCTGCGGGTTCGTCGATCGGATTTAAAGGCGCCGATCTTGCGGCCCGTGCCCTGAGCAGCGCCGCCGTTAAGTTATACACGGACGAGGCTTTGCGCGAAGCCGCGAAAGCCGAGTTTGCCGAGCGTCGCGGCGACGACTTCGACTACGAGGCGCTATTAGGGGACCGGGCGCCGGCACTTAACTACCGCAGATAAGCGGGACAATAAATGCAGCGTGAGTTGCGCAGGACGCATTGGACGCATTGAGATAAGGAAAAACGCATGTCAGACAGTGAACGCAAAGACACGGCGGAGCAGGCGGAGTTTCGTCGCTACTGTAAAGCCTGGATCGCAGATAATCACCCGGGAGAGCCGACGGTACGCTTGCCCCTGTCGCCCCTGGAGATTATGACTCCTGAGCAGATGGCCTATCTTCAAAGCTGGCAGAAGTCCGCTTACGACGCGGGGCTTGTGGGCTGTGACTATCCGAAGGAAGTGGGTGGCGGTGGGCGCAAGGACTGCCAGCGCGTGGCCAATGAGGAACTGGTGGCGGCACGAACGCCCTATTATCCCAATGTCATCGGCCTGGGTATGGCCGCGCCCACTGTGTTCCATCACGGGAAGGAAGCGCTTAAACAGCAACTGTTGCCGCGATTATTTTCCGGTGAGGATATCTGGTGTCAGGGATTCAGTGAGCCCGGCGCGGGCTCTGATCTCGCGAATGTCCAGACCTTTGCAGAACCCAAGGGCGACAAGTGGATCATTAACGGCCACAAGGTCTGGACCAGCCTGGCGCACTTTGCCGAGTGGATGATCATTCTTTTGCGCACGGATAAAGGCCACAAGTACGAGGGCCTGTCTTACTTTGTTGTGCCCATTGCTTCTGCGCTGGGCAAGGGGGTCACGGTAAAGCCCCTGATTAAAATGACTGGCGAGACCGGTTTCAACGAGGTGCTCTTCGAAAACCTCGAGGTAGACGACAGTTTTCGCCTGGACGAGCTGGGCAAGGGCTGGCAGGTAGCGATGACAACCCTGCTGCATGAGCGGGGCGCCGGGGAGTTGGTGACCCCCCGTGCCGGCGGTCTGAAGAGCGAAAGCTCTCTGTCCATCAGTTCGCGAAACGTCATGGATCTGGCGACAAAAACCCCTAGGGGGGCACAGCAGGCGTCCGACGATCCCCTGCTGCGAGATCGCATGGTGCGACAGCTTATTCGTGAAGAGGCCCTCAAGGAGCACCAGCGCCGATCCCGGGTGCCGGCACTGATCGATCATCCCATGCGGCTGCCCTTGCAGAACAAGCTTCTGGCGTCAGAAATCGCCCAGGACACGGCCGCATTGGCTCTTGAGGTGGAAGGACCTGCGGCGAGTCTGTACCTGGCGGATGAGAATGCGCCGGCGCGGGGTCAATGGCCTCTGGCTTATATGAACTCCTACGGCATGACCATTGCCGCGGGTACCAGCGAAATTCAGCGCAATATTCTGGGCGAACGCGTCCTGGGACTAGCCAAGTCTAAATAGACTTGCCGGCCTCTGAAGGAGATTTTTGTGGCACAACCAAAGAATTACGGATTTGAGGAAGAGGCGGGGATGCTGAAAGATGGCGCCCGCCGGTTTTTTGCAGAAAAACTGCCCGTGGACCAGCTTCATGCGCTTGTCGCGGATGCCTACGTGCCCGAGCGGGCGCCGGAAGTGAAATGGCGAAAAGAACTATGGGACGAAATGGTGGCACTGGGGTGGACCTCCCTGGCGGTCCCGGAGAGCGCCGGTGGTGTGGGCATGCCCTGGGTTGCCGTGGCAGCGCTTCTTGAAGAAAACGGGCGCGCCGCGTTTCCCTCACCCCTTTTGACAACTCTGCAGGCCACGGCCGTTTTAAGTCACTGCGGTCAGGCCGGGGAAGCGGCCCTGGCAGAAGTAGCCGGCGGCTGCGCAGCAACGATTGCCGTGATGGACCCCGCCGGTAGCGCTGTTCCCGGTGCCGTAAAGGTGGTGGATGGCAAGCTGATGGGTACGGCTTCTTTTGTTCAGGACGCCGGCAAATGCGATAGCGTTCTGGTCGTCGCCACGGACGAGGGCGAACCCACGCTGTTCTGGGTAAAACTTGCCAGCGATGGCGTTGAGGTGAGGCAGGACGCCATCATCGATCTCACCCGGGATCAGGCGCGAGTGTCCTTTGACGGCGTCGCTGCCGATCGAATTGAGACCCATGGCGCTGCAGCCTGGGACGCCGCATTGCCTACCCTGTGGATGTTGCTCAGCGCAGATATGGTCGGCGCCGCTGAGTGGCTTTTGCAGACGACGGTGGAATACGCCCAGCAGCGCAAGCAGTTCGATCGATCCCTGGGCTTTTTCCAGGCCGTCAAACACGATCTGGTCAACGTCATGATTGCCATCGATGAGAGCAAGTCACTGCTGTACAGCGCAGCCTGCGCTATCGATCATGAGCCCGAGCGCGCCCGGGAGCTGGCGCACATGGCGAAGTCCTCGGCGAGCGATACAGCAGCCTTCGCCGCGGGCAGAACCGTTCAGATGCACGGCGGCATCGGTTTCACCTGGGAATGTTATGTGCACCTGTACTTCAAACGGCAGAAGCACAGCCAGTTGCTTTGGGGTGACGCCGCCTGGCATCGCGCAGCCCTTGCGGCATTACTCCTGGATGGACCGTCTGCGGCAGCGGCGGCCTGATGAACTGGAAAACCGCCGGTCTCATCGCCGCGGCCCTTCTTGTGGGCTACGGCACCCTGGCGCTCATTGCTTTTGCCTAGGGGCGTGGACCCATTCAGGCAGCCATGCTGTCTTCGAGGGTAAAGTCTTCGAGAAACGCCATGAGCTTTTCCCGCTCAGATACATCTTCCCGGGTTCGTGCCAGGAGATGCGTTGTGCGTGGCTCGCGATCAAGAAAGAGCTTGCCCGTGACCTTGGCGGCCTCGGAGGCAGCTGCGAGCCAGATAATGGTGTCCGCGCCTTCCTCCGGGGTTCGCAGAATAAAGCGGGTCAGGGAGTGGAAAGCGGGGAGGGATGACTCCACTCCCGGCGTATCAGCCCAGCCGGGATGCATCGCGTTGACGACGATACCGTCCCTGGCCCAGCTCTCGGCCCACTCTTCCGTAACCACCGTGAGTGCCCGTTTGCAGCGCGCGTAGGCTGTGGCGCCCGAGTAGTTATCCGGGATCGCCTGAAGACGATCCACGCGAAGCTTCTGGGAGTACATGCCTCCGGAGACCACGTTCACCACGCGGGCATCGCCGGCGGCTTGCAGCAGGGGTTTGAGCGCTCGCGTCAGGCGCCAGGGGCTGAGAAGGAGAAGTGCGAAGCTCTGCTCCAGGCCTTCGGGTGTGGTACCCCAGTCATTGAAAAGAGCCCCCGCATTGTTTACCAGAACATTGATGGGCTCGCCGGCTTTCAGGAGTCGGTCAGCGAGGGCGTCGACGTCGGCCATGATGGAGAGATCCGCCAGCTCCTGACGTATCGCCATGTTCCCCGTTTCGGCCTTTAATTCCCTGACCACCGCTTCGCCACGCTCGCGGTTTCGCATGACCAGTATCAACTCCGCGCCGCGTTCCGCCAGATCCCGTGCCGTGGCTAATCCCAGACCGGAGGTGGCGCCCGTGACGATAATCCTCTGCCCCTTGAGCGAGGCGCTCATGGGATCCCAGTGTTTTTTACCCCGGCGGTAACCCCACTTACTGAACATGGCCAGGCCGGGCCAGAGGAGCCGGTCCGCGGTGGCGCTGCCCGAAGATATTTCGGGAGCTTCGTTGCTGTCGTCCAGCGCACGCTTGAGACCACGTAGGGCACTTTTGCCCATGCGCACCATCCCGGACTTCAGTACACCCTCCAGGGCGGCGAGGGGCATTTTGTAACTGAAGTCTGCGTGGTAATCGATGCGGGTCTGACCGTCGTCTTCTGCAAAGTAGATGGTGTCCACCGCGGAGAACAGCCAGCTCTCTGCCTGCAGGGTGACCATGTTCGGCGCTTCAAACTCCGTGATGGTATAGAGAAGCTCGATGGATCCCAGGGGCAGGCTGCAGCGCACTTTGAACTGTGTGCCCAGCCCGACGGGGCCATCGCTGATTTTGCGGGCTTTAAAAGCTGTGGCGTCCCATTCCGGCGTGGTACGGAAGTCTGCGGTGTAATCGAAGCACTCCTCGACGGGGCGCTGGACTCGGATGGTTTCTTTAAGACTGATCATGGGGACTGTGAACTCTGAATCTGATGCTGTGCTTACGCAGTCCTGTGCCTGGCAGTTCACCTTTTGTCCAGGGGCGGGCTGCGGCCCCGCCGTCTTACTCCTCTACCCAGACGTGTCTCAGAGGTTCACCAAAATCGTCATAGATCACCTGTTTTCGGGACCGCCGCCGTCCGGTTTTTGAGCCGGGCTTTCTGGATCCTTTCAGGGATTCTCTTCGCGCCTCGATCGTTGCTACCACCTCGGGTACGGGGGTGCGCTCGCTGGGAGGTTCCGTAAACAGCGGTCGGGAGGGTGCGGGCCGTGTACCGGGCTCCCAGGCACTGGCACCGCGGGGCACGTTGTTGACCTGACCACCCACTTTCAGAAACTTCTCCGTGGCCTGCTCCAGCTCACGACGAATAGCCGCCTTTGACTTGACGCCGAGTTTGGGTTTCTTCTGTGGGTCGTCTTTTGTCATCCCTAGGCTTTTACGGAAGTTCCCTGCAGGTCCGTCTTTGATAGACGGATTAACGGTCAATCCCCATTATAGCGCCGGATTTGGTGGTTCAGGGCTACCGGTATCTGGGATAATCACGCCCTTGAGCGATTCTCGGGAGTTAGATTTATGTTTTGGCTTGTTATCACGGTCGTGGCCTTCGTCATGTTTTCCTACATCGTGCTTCGAGGGGAGAACCTGTCTTATCTCGATCAGCCCGTTCCCGAGCCAGGCAGAAGGCCGCCCAGTGAGGCCATGGAGAAAGTGCTCGCATCCCTGAGGGAGTTTGGCGAAGGCGCTCATGGCCGCGGTCGTCAGCGTGTTCAAGCCATTCGTGGCTTTATGGATAAGATGGGCGCGGAGCGCAACTACGAGAGTGAGTTTCTGGCACTGTCCACACCGGATCTGCGCGGTGAGTGGGTTTTGGCGCCCGAGCACGATAGCGGGCGGCGGATTCTGTACCTCCATGGTGGCGCATTTATTGCCGGCAGCCCCCTGAGTCATCGACCCATCACCGACCGCCTTGCGCGCCTCACTGGTGCGTCGGTCTTTGCTCTGGATTATCGCCTCATGCCCGAGCATAAGCGCATCGATGGTATCGAGGACTGCCGACGGGCGTACCGATGGATTCTGGAAAATGGTCCCGACGGTCGTTCACCCGCAGAAACGCTGGTGGTGGCCGGGGACTCAGCCGGCGGCAACCTGACCCTCTCGCTTTTGTCCTGGGTGCGGGATCAGAATTTGCGCCAGGCAGATGCCGGCATCGCCTTATCGCCCGCGACGGACGCAGTGCTTGACGCGCCCAGTCTCCGCCATAACATCGCCAGCGATGCCATGCTCGGACCGGCCTTCGGAACCCTCGCAAAGGTTCCGGATATTTTTCTCCTTTGGTACACCTGGGCCACGTCGCGGATGCTGCCCGCCGATCCCCGTATTTCGCCGCTGCGCGGCTCCCTGGCGAATCTACCCCCGATTCTTGTCCAGGCGAGTGACACAGAAATGCTCCTGGATGATGCGCGGCGCTATGTGGCGAAGGCCCAGGCGGCGGAATCGCCGGTGGTGCTTCAGACATGGCCCGACATGGTGCATGTCTGGCAGATGTTTACGCCGGAACTTGAAGAGGCCGAGGAGGCCTTTGACAACATTGCAGAGTTTCTCGACGCGGTGCTGCCCTCAAGTGTAGAGCAAGCCGCATGAATGCTGTCCGCTCGTCGCTGGTGTTTGCCTGGATGGTGATAAGCATTATCCCCATTGGTCTTGGTCTCGTTGTTTTTTCTCTGTTTCTTTCCTCGGGCGCTCTGTGGGCGTACTTCGCCCGGCCCTGGCTGCGCGGCGTCATAGGCGCGGCGCGATGGATAGGGGGCGTGGATTACGAACTTCACGGAGCGGATAATCTACCGGAACCTGACGACATGCGCCGCGTGATCCTCGTGTCAAAGCATCAATCTACCTGGGAGACCTTTTTCTTTCCCAGCATGATGCCGCATAACCTCGCTTACGTTTTTAAGAGAGAGCTTCTTCGGATTCCCATTTTCGGTTGGTGTATGGCGCGTCTCGAAATGGTGCCCATCGATCGCAGTAAACGCTCCGAGGCCTGGAACAAGGTGGCGCAGTTCGGTGTCAATCTGATGGATAAGGGACGCTGGATTATTATGTTTCCCGAGGGAACCCGCAGTGCGCGGGGAGGGCAGGGCAACTACAAAAATGGCGCAAGTCGTCTGGCGGTGGCGACGGACGCCTGGCTCATACCCATTGCGGTGAGCTCCGGCCAGTGCTGGCCGCGCCGGTCCTTTTCTTTTATTCCAGGAAAAATCGATGTCTCCATCGGTACCCCCATCCAGGCCTCGGGCGGCGATCCCGAAGCCCTGATGAGGCAAGTTGAGACCTGGATCGAGGGGGAGATGCGCCGCATAGACCCCGAGGCCTATTCCCAAGAGCACTCCGACACTTCCGGGAGCAGCACAGACGGTGGCTGATCATCCCTTACCCGAATGCCGGGCGTTGATTCTCAGTGGAGATCAGCAGTGGCGGGACCTCTTGTGCTCCCGCCTTTGCGAGCTCGAAGCCCGGGGAAGTGAGGACTCTCAGCGCTTTTTGTTAAGCCTGGAGGGCCTCTCCCGCTGTGAGGCGCTTCTTGAGCAGGCGGAGCGGGACGGCAGCTTGCAGTGCGTGGTTTTAGACGCGGCGAGCCTGCCGGATACCACAAACATTATTGCGAAGCTCCGGCGTCTGCGCAGCGAAGTCGACATTTTCATAGCGGTCTCCTCGGGAGAGCGATCAGCGGATGAGCGCTGTGAGCTGGTGGATCGCGATGATACCCGCGCCGAAATCCTTCTGCGGCGCTTGCGCCGTGCTATCGCAAAACGGGCCAGCACGCCCTTTGCCGATACCCTGCGGGACTATGTGGAGGGTGCCCGGGATGCCTGGCATACACCGGGACATTCCAGCGGGGATGGTTTGAGGGAAAGTCCCTGGGTGGCGGATTTCTACCGCATGATGGGGGAGCACGTCTTTAATGCTGATCTGTCCGTGTCGGTGCAGGAACTGGATTCCCTGTTGGAGCCCTCCCACGTCATTCACTCCGCTCAGGATCTCGCTTCGGATGCTTTTGGGGCGAAACACACTTTTTTTGTGACGAACGGCACCTCCATGGCGAATAAAGTCATCGTGCAGCACGTCCTCGGAAACGGCGGCAAGATGCTCGTGGATCAGGCCTGTCACAAGTCTGTGCATCACGCAGCCATCATGTCCGGCGTCGATCCGGTGTATCTACCGGCGAGCGTAAACGAGACTTACGGCCTCTACGGCCCCGTCAGTAAAGCGAGTATCGAAGCGGCGATCGATGCCCATCCGGACGCCGCTTTGTTGGTGCTCACGTCCTGCAGCTACGATGGTTTTTACTATGATCTGGAGCCTATTATCCGGCGTGCTCATGCGGCGGGCATGAAGGTATTGGTGGATGAGGCCTGGTACGCCCACGGTTATTTTCATCCCAAATTGCGACCCTGCGCCCTGGAAAGCGGTGCCGACTACGTCACCCAAAGCACGCACAAGATGCTCTCGGCTTTTTCCCAGGCAAGCATGATTCATGTTGCAGATCCCCGCTTCGATGAGGCCCGCTTTCGAGAACACCTGAACATGCATACCTCCACAAGCCCCCAGTACGGGCTTATTGCCAGTCTGGACGTTGCCAGAAAACAGATGAGCATGGAGGGCTTTTCCCGTTTGGATCGCTGCATTGGCTTTGCTCGGGAGTTGCGCGACGGCATTGCGGCTACGGGGCGATTCCGCGTGCTCAGCCTTGACGACATGTTGCCTGCGGTATTGCGGGATGATGGCGTGCGCCTCGATCCCACAAAGCTCACCATCGACGTGAGCCAGGGGGGATGCGGAGCCCGGGAGCTTCAAAAAGCGCTCTACGAAAAATACTCCATCCAGGTGGAGAAGATTACCCACAATACCCTCTCGGTGCTGGTCACCCTGGGAACGACGCAGAGCAAGGTTCTTCGATTACTGAATGCCCTTCGCAGTCTTGCCCGGGATATCCCCGCAAAATCTGTGAATACCCCGGCTCCACGGGTGCTCCCTGCCATGGGTGTTATGGAGCTAAGCCCCCGGGAGGCCTATTTCGCTAGCAGCGAGGATCTGCCCCTCAACGATGAGAGTCACGGCATCAATCGCGCTCTCGTGGGGCGCGTAAGCGCTGATCAATTGGTGCCTTATCCCCCGGGCATCCCCGTGCTTGTCCCCGGGCAGCGAATCAGCGAGGACGTTCTGCACTATCTTCTGGATCTTTATCACGGTGACAGTGGGATCGAACTCCACGGTCTTGCGAAACACGATGGCAGGCCCATGCTTCGGGTCTCCGCTACAGGCGGATAAGAACACTTGCTACGCACTTTGGCTCATTAACAGGAGGAATCGGTATGGCCATTCAGGAAAAATACATCGAGTACTCGGTGGGCGACAAAACCCACGAGGCCTTTCTCGCCTGGGATGATGATCACAGCGGACCGCGTCCCGGCGTGATGGTGGGGCATGCCTGGGGCGGACGGAGCGAATTTGAAGAAGACAAGGCTCGTTGGCTAGCTCGTCAGGGGTACGCAGGTCTCGCCATCGACATGTATGGCAAGGGTATCCGAGGTTCATCGCCGGAAGAGAACAGTGCGCTCATGGCACCGCTTCTCGAGGACCGGGGGGAGCTCCAGGCACGCATGACAGCGTCTCTTGAACTGCTTCGATCCCTGGACCCCGTCGACGCGTCTCGCTGTGCCTCCATGGGATACTGTTTTGGTGGTCTGTGCGCCCTGGATCTTGCGCGCATAGGCAGTGACATAGCCGGCGTCATTTCCATTCACGGACTGTTCACGCCGCCGGGGAACACGGGGGATGTCACCATTTCCGCCAAGGTGCTCTGCCTTCATGGTTATGACGATCCCATGGCAGACCCGGATAGTATGCTGGCGTTGGCAAAAGAATTGAGCGATGCGGGTGCCGATTGGCAGGTGCATGCTTATGGAGGCACGCTTCACGCTTTCACCAATCCCCAGGCAAACAATCCCGATATGGGCACGGTTTATCATCCACTGGCGGATGCCCGTTCCACCGTGGCGATTGCTAACTTTCTGCAGGAGCTTTTTGCCGCCTGAGCCCTACCGGACTCTCAGCGGAAGAGACGCTCCAGCCAGCGACGCCAGGCGCTTTTTACCTCGGAGGCTTCTTCCGGGTCGGATACCGTGGGCGCCGGCGCGGCATCGCGGTAACCGTGGGCCTCGGACACCCCGTCAAAGGTCGCGTTTAACCAAGCCGCCGTGCGCACGGCAGACAGCGCGAGTCGCTGCTCCGCCCGGGGAAGCTGTTGTTTGATGTAAGCCCTGTCGATGGCAGTCGGGACGGGATACAGCGTTTCCCGGAGGGCGGCGCTTTCCCGGATCCATAGGAGAGGGTCGCTATCTGCTGGGTTGGGCTCTCGCAGGAGATCGCCTCGGCGAAAATAGTCGAGCCAGGTCTCCTTGCTGCGCCCGGTGCTTTCAAAAAGCTGGCGATCCCAGACGCTGTGCAAATTGGATGTTTCCCCGTTTATGGCCACCCGGATCTGGTTGCCGCCCCGATCCCGTCCATTCCCGACATGCAGGGGTTGCTGGAGGTCCTGCACAATATGCAGGGCAAAGCGCAGGGCGAGACGTTTCCGTCGGGTCGGGGTTGTCGGGTCTCTCAAATCCTTACGGAACTGTTGTAACGCCGTGTAGCCGTCTCCCTGGGGCGGCGCACCGACCTGGGTGTAGCTCTGACCATCCGGTACGGTGACGTAGTGGTAGGGGCCGGCTTCTTCCTGCCAGAAGGGATCGGGGTCGCCACGCATACGGTCGGCCCAGGTTGAGGCGGATGCCAGGGTCTCGTCTTTGAGAAGCGCATCGATCTGCGCCCGCGCATTTGCGCTCAGGTAGGGTGCTGCGAGCGTGCCGGCAAGCTCATGACCCATGGCACCCCAGGCGCGCGCTCCCGAACTCCACGCCAGGGTATTACCCAGGAGACAGAGCGTCACCAGGAATCGGCCGGGGGCCGATCCCCCGAGGGGCGGGATAAACGCTGTAAACACCCATCGACTCCTATTCTTCATCATGCAAGTTTACGACGGTCGAGAGCGTTGGAGCGACCCTGCGCTTCGCCCTGTGCTGTGATATAAAACCGCGGCTTTCAATCTGGAAAAAACATCATGAACAGCGACTCACAACCTATCATCATCGGCGTTGGTCAGGCGATCTGGCGCGAGCGTGACGTCACGCGTACTCCCGTGGACGCTCTGCAGGACGTAGGGACCAAAGCACTGTCGAACACGGGGTCAGAGCAGGTGCTGGCCGCCATCGACCGTATCGTGCACGTGCCCTTTCTCATGAACCAGGTGCCCGGATTTGCAGAGGCCATGCCCGTGAATCCGGGCGCCGCACTGGCCGAGCGCCTTGGCATCAGCGCTGCGCAGTTCACTTCCGATGTGGGTGGGAATCTCCCCCAGCAGTTGCTGAATGAGTTTGCACGGCGTCTGAGCCAGGGTGACGGTGACGTGGTCCTGCTCTGCGGTGTGGAACTGCTGGCGACGTTCCTCGGTGCCGTTCGCGGCGGTGATGGATTTCCCGACTGGGCGACGGGGCAGGAGGATACGGCGTTGCAGGTGGGTGAGACGCCGGTGATGACCGCCCCGACGGAGCAGGCTCACGGCCTCTACGAGCCCATTAATGCGTATCCCCTGTTTGAATCTGCCCAGGCTCATGCCCGGGGTCTCTCCGTCGATGAACATCAGGCGCTGCTCGGTAAGCTGGTGTCGGACATGAGCCATGTAGCGGCAGAGAACCCCTACGCCTGGAAGAATCAAGCCCTCTCTGCAGACGCGGTACTGTCCACTGACGGTGGAAATCGCATGATCAGTCATCCCTACACCAAGGTGATGAACGCCGTGTTGGCCGTGGATCAGGCGGCGGCCGTGGTACTTACGACCGTGGGCAAGGCCCGGGAACTTAACATCGACCCCGAGCGATGGATTTATCTACGCGGCGCCGCGTCGGCCCATGATAGCTGGTATCTGGGGCAGCGGATGAAACTCAGCGAATCTCCGGCATTGAAGGCGGCCTGCGATGGAGCCCTGTCCCAAAGCGGGTTGGACGTCGAGGAACTCACGCACTTTGATCTTTACAGCTGTTTTCCGGCAGCGGTACAAGCGGGCTGTGACGCTCTGGGGATCCAGCCCGACGACCCCCGGGGTGTCACCGTGACCGGGGGTTTGAGTCTCTTTGGAGGGCCGGGTAACAATTACAGTCTTCACGGCATCGCCTCTATGGCGGACCGTCTTCGGGAGACGCCCGGAGGCGCCGGTCTCGTGTGGGCGAATGGGGGTTACCTCACGAAGCACGCGGTGGGTGTCTATGCCCGGGAGCCCGGCGACAGCCCGTGGGTTCCAGGTGATGATGAGATGCTTCAGGCCGCCATCGACGCGCTACCCCTCGTCGAACTCGTGGATGCAGGGGAGGGGGGATTCCTTCTCGAAGCGCATACCGTGACCTATGCCAGGGAGGGGCCGACGCGGGCCATTGCACTGGGTAAGCTCGCCGATGGACGCCGCTGCGCAGCCGTGAGCGATGATCCCGACGTGATGCACGCGCTCGTGTCCGGAAACTATGTCGGTCAGCTCGCGCAAGTCAGGCACGAGGATGGCTTGAACCGCTTTCGCCTTGTCGCGGCGGACTGACAAAAATTTGATCGAGCGCAACATAGCTAAAGTCATTCCACAGTAAAGTTTTTACAGCTTATTCGCGATCCTGAATAAACCAATAAGGAGAAGGCCGTGAATGTCTGTAGTAAACACCTGCCTCAAGGTGGCCGCCGTCGATTTCAGCCCTCAGCTTTAGCGTTCGCTCTGGCATTGGCAGGCGCGGCCTTCACTCCCGTTGTTTCAGCGGCCAAGTTTGACCTTGGCCCTTTCGAGGCAACTTTTACCTCTCGTCTGTCCGTAGGCGCCAGCTGGCGTACGGAAGACCCCTCCCATCGGGTGATAACACCGGGAAACAGCGCTGGCCGCGGTCAGGCTTCTTCGGGCACCACGGACGATGGCAATCTGAACTACGCCAAGGGCGATATGTATTCCCTGCAGTTTCGTGGTCTCCATGACCTCGATTTGAACGCCGGCAGCTGGGGTGTGTTTACCCGTGTGAAGTACTGGTACGACTACGAACAGGCGAACGGTGAGGTGCGCCACGGTCACGCGGCGACCAATTACGCAGCAGGTGAAGAGCTCGATCTGTCGGGCTTTCAGGATCTTGCCCAGGACAAGGGTTTCGAGTTTCTGGATTATTACCTCTACGGTGAATTTGATCTCGGCGACAAGCCTCTGGAACTCCGTGCCGGCAACATGGTGCTGAACTGGGGTGAAAACCTGTTTATACAGAACGGTGTTAACGTTGTAAGTCCCGTTGATGTGACGGCGTTGCGTCGTCCCGGGAGTGAGATTCGCGAGGCCCTGCTCCCGGTGGGGATGCTTTACGCCAACTTCGGGGCCACCTATAACCTGTCCGTGGAAGCTTTCTATCAATACGACTGGCAAAGGTCGATTCTGGATGAATGCGGCACCTACTGGAGCTCCGCGGACCCCTATGGAGGTGGTTGTAATTATCTGACCGCCAGTGCTGCCCTGCCGGACGCTGCACAGGTGGGCACGATTTTTGAGATAGGGCGCGCCCCCGACTAGAGAAGCCAGCGACTCCGGGCAGTACGGTTTTTCCGCCCGCTATTTTGCCGAATCCCTGAACTCCACGGAATTTGGTCTCTACTACCTGAACACCCACAGCAGAACACCCATCTTCAGTGCGATCAATACGGAGGTAGGTCTGGGTCAGCCGATTCTGAACCCTGCGGTGCAGCCACGCTACGTCTTTGAGTTCCCCGAGGATATCGAGGTTTTTGCCGCCAGCTTTACTACGAATATCGGCGATTGGGCCTGGGCGGGAGAGGTGAGTTACCGGCCGGACTTTCCTCTTCAAATCAACACCACGGAGTTACTTCAGGCCCTGTCTTTAGGGATTATCGCTGAGTGGTCACCCATGGTGCCCCGAAGTCTCGCCGCCGGACCCGGCGGTTACGTCGCGGGCTACGATGATGTGTCCTATACCCAGATGCAGACCTCGGTGATCAAGTTCTTCGAGCAGGTTGCCGGTGCGGATCGCATATCCCTTGCGGCAGAAGTGGGCGCTGTTTGGCTGGGGGGCATGGACGACGACATCAACTATGGACGCTCCGCCGCTTATGGCGCCAACACCTTTGACACCTTCGCCAGTAATCTACCCCCGCTGCCCGGATTGCCACCGATCACCGGTGCGCCGATCAGCTGCAACAGTCATCCCTATCAGCCATTGGGTGTCGTGGCCAACCCAACGGCGGAGTATTGCGAGGATGAGGGCTTTACCACGGACTTCTCCTGGGGCTATCGCTTACGGGTTGCGGCAAATTACAACAACGCTTTTGCCGGCGTGAATCTAACCCCCAGTGTGGCGTGGTCCCATGATGTGTCCGGTTATTCTCCGGCGCCCAATTTCATAGAAGATCGCATGGCCTTGAGCCTGGGCCTCCGCGGGGATTACCTGAACATCTATCAGGCGGAGCTGTCCTATACGTCATTTTTCGGGGCCGACTACAACGAACTGCAGGACCGGGATTTTGTGTCCCTGAGTTTTTCCGTTGCCTTTTGAATTCACTATCAGGGAGTTTTGGAGATGAATAAGAAGCCGCTCAATCTCTTACTTGCCGCCGCGCTGGCCATAAGCTCGTTGCCCGGTGCCGCCAAGATCAGCGAGGCCGATGCCCAGAGACTGGGAGGGCCCGAGCTGACTCCCGTAGGCGCAGAGCGGGCCGGCAATGCTGATGGCTCCATCCCGGCTTGGAGCGGGGGGCTCACGGACTTGCCCGAGGGTTACACGCCGGGTGACCGCCTGGTGGATCCCTATCCCGATGATGCGCCGCTGTTTACCATTACTGCCGAGAACGTCGGTGACTACGCGGACAAACTGTCCCCGGGACAGATCGCCATGTTCGAGCGCTATCCTGATAGTTACCGCATGCGCGTGTTTCCCACGCGTCGCAGCGCGCGTCTTCCCGAAGAGGAATACGCGCTGATCAAGAAATCTGCGGTGGTCACGGAGCTCGCGGAAGGCGGCAATGGGCTGCGGAACTTCTCTGCGGGTGTGCCGTTCCCTATCCCCCGGGATGGTGTCGAGGTCATCTGGAACCACATCACCCGCTACCGCAACGAGAGAGGCTTGAAGCGGCGGTACACGCAGATTCCCGTGCAGGCCAATGGTAACTTTGCGCCGGTGCTCTTTGAGGATGAGTCCATACCGGCCAGTCGCCTGCCGGACAATGAATATCCCAATCGTCTTTTCGTGTTTCTCCAGCGCATCCTCGCGCCCGCGCGCCTGGAGGGCGACGTGCTCCTGGTACACGAGAATATTGATCAGGTAAAAGAGCCCCGTAAGGCCTGGATCTACAATGCCGGCCAACGCCGGGTACGTCTGGCGCCGAATATTGCCTATGACGGTCCGGGCACGGCGTCCGACGGGCTGCGGACAGCCGACGATCTCGACATGTTTAACGGCGCGCCGGATCGCTACGACTGGACGCTCGTAGGGAAGAAAGAGCTGTATATCCCTTACAACGCCTATGACCTTCGTCGCGGCGACTTAAGCTACAAGGACATCGTCAAAGCGGGGCATATGAATCCTGATTACCTGCGCTATGAGCTGCACCGGGTATGGGTGGTCGAGTCCACCTTGAAGGAGGATGCGAGGCACATCTATGCGCGGAGAACCTTCTATGTGGATGAGGACAGTTGGCAGATCTCTGTTATTGACCATTACGACGGCCGTGGTGAGCTTTGGAAAATGAAAGAAGGGCACAATATGATGCACTATCAGGTCGCTGTCCCCTGGTTGGCTGCTGAGTCCCTCCATGATCTCGTGTCGGGTCGCTATGTGGTGATTGGTCTCGACAATGAGGAGTCCGGTTACCAGTACGACTTCGGCTACGAGGGCAGCTTTGGCGACTTCACGCCTTCGGCACTGCGTCGGGCTGGGCGTCGCTAGGACCGTGACCCGGGAGAAAACATGGATTGGCCGCTGCCTGGCGGCCATTTTTTGCATGCTTCTGTCGGGCACTCTCCATGGGGCCGATCCTGACGGAGAGTCGAAAGCGCTGGTTTTTACGCCGGCGCCTACCGTGCGTAACCCTGAATCTCAGCAACTGCTGGATATCACCCGGGCCGGAGAGAGAATCCTCGCCGTAGGCGCAGCGGGGCTTATTGTTGTCAGCGATGACGAGGGGGATTCCTGGAGACAGGTGCCCGGTGTTCCCGTGAGCACAACCCTGACCGCCGTTACATTTCCTACGCCGACCCGGGGTTGGGCGGTAGGTCACGGAGGGGTGATTCTGGCGACGGAGGACGCTGGGGAAACCTGGCATCAACAATTTGATGGGTACCGGGGGGCCGAGGCGTTTCTGGACTTTGCCCGCATGCAAAGGAGCAGGCTTCAGAGCCAGCTTGACGCAATGGAAGCCGATAGCGATCTGTCTGAAAACAGCGCGGAGCTGGAGGAACTCGCCATCGCCCTTGATGACGCCCTTTTCATTGAAGAAGAGGCGCTGTTGGCTGTGGAGAACGGTCCCGCAGACCCCTTCCTTGATGTCGCGTTTTTCGATGCGATGAGCGGTCTGGCGGTGGGTGCCTACGGCATGTCCTTTCTCACCACCGACGGCGGTGCCAATTGGGCGGTGAACCAGCAGGGCATCGATAACATCGAAAGGTTTCATCTCTACGGCCTGCATATTGAAGATTCTCTGGTAACGATTACCGGCGAGGCGGGTCTGCTTTTTCAGTCCCGGGATCGCGGGTACCGGTTCCGGCGATTTTATGATGTTTATGAAGGGAGCCTGTTTGGCGCGGTACCTATTGCCGCCGGTCTGGTGAGTTATGGACTGCGAGGTAACGTGTTTTTACAGTCCCGTCCCGGAGGTGAGTGGCGAGAACTGCATACCCGGAGTGAAAGCAGTCTGTATGGGGCTGTGGCTTTAAGCGATGGTGGTGCTTTGCTTCTCGGTGCCGGGGGAATGCTTGTGCGACTCAGCGATGATGGCGAAGCGCGCTTGTTTCAACATCCCGGTCGCAGCACTTTTTCTTCAGGGCTTGAGGGACATGAAGGTGAAATCTGGCTGGTGGGCATGGGTGGTGTCGCGCGTTTTTCCCGGGCGGTGGCGCAGTGACGGTCCAGGAAAGTTACACCCTTGACGACAGTGACGGGCGAATACGGCCCGCAATCGGCCGGGTAATTTTCGCAGCCCGCGTACCCCTCATTGCCTTGTTTGTCATTGCTACAGGCTTCTTTGGCTGGAAGCTGACCCAGCTCCGGGCCGACGCAAGTTTCGAGAAGATGATCCCCGTCTCTCACCCCTACGTGCAGAATTTCCTCGCGAGCCGCGACGATCTCAAGGGTTTGGGTAATTCTGTTCGCATCATCGTAGAAACCCGCGACGGAGATATTTTTACAGAGTCGTTTCAGACGCTGCTCCAGCGAATTACCGATGAAGTCTTTTACATCAATGGTGTGGATCGCTCCGCCTTGCAATCGCTGTGGACACCGAACGTCCGCTGGCAGGAAGTCACGGAGGAGGGCTTCGTCGGCGGATCGGTGATCCCCGATGACTATGATGGGAGTCCGCGTACTCTAAGCAAGCTTCGGGAAAACACTCTGAAGTCCGGGCAGATCGGTCGCCTCGTGGCGAATAACTTTCGCTCCGCCATCGTGGTGGTCCCCCTGGTCGAGATTGATCCCTCCACCGGCGAGCGCCTGGATTACGCGACCTTTTCCCGGGACCTCGAAACCCTGGTTCGGGAAAAATATGAATCCGATGAAATTTCTATCAGGATCATCGGCTTTGCCAAGCTGATCGGTGATCTCATCGAAGGTGCAGCCCTCGTAGGGTTGTTTTTCCTCGTGGCCTTTGTGATTACCGCGATACTCTTGTTTTTATACACGCGATGTCTCTGGTTGAGCTTCGCATCGCTGCTCTGTTCTACGGTAGCGGTGGTCTGGCAAATGGGCCTTCTCAAAGTGATGGGCATGGGCCTTGATCCCTATTCCATGCTCGTGCCATTTCTGGTGTTTGCGGTGGGTATCAGCCACTCCGTGCAGATCGTGAACCGCTTCGGTCACTTCATCTACCACAGGGTGTCTCGCGTTGATGCTGCCCGTCTGACCTTTGTACGCCTTTCAAAACCGGGTTTTATCGCCCTGGTCAGCGATGGCGTTGGGTTCTTCACGCTTCGGGTCATCGATATTCCCGTGATTCAGGAGCTGGCCGTGGTCGCCAGCACGGGCATCGCGGTACTGGTGTTGACGAACCTGATTCTCCTGCCTTTGGTGCTCTCCTTTACCGGTGTCAGTGATCGCTGTGTGCGCTACCGCGCCGATAAAGACCACAGTGAATATCGGCATTGGCGTTTCCTCAGTGGGGTTACGCGTCGTGGTCCGGCGACCGCGGTTGTGTTGGTTTGCCTGAGTCTGTTTGCGGTGGGTATCTGGTTTGGGCAGGATCAGCAGATCGGCGATCTGGACCCCGGTGCCCCCGAGTTGCGAGCCGATTCCCGCTACAACATCGATAACGCCTTTCTCACGGAAAACTATTCCACCAGTACCGATGTATTTGTCGTGATGGCCAGAACCCGCGAGCAGCAGTGCGGTAGCTATGACTTTATTGCCGCCGTGGATCGGTTCCAGCGTCAGATGGAGGCCGTGCCGGGAGTGCAGTCCGCTCTGTCCCTGGTCGATGTGTCCAAGCTCGTGATTCAGGGAATGAACGAGGGCAGTCCCAAATGGCACGACATCAGTCGTAATCAGTATGTGCTGAACAATTCCCTCAGTCGTGCCCCCAACAGTTTGCGGAATACTGACTGCTCCATGGCGCCGGTGATCCTGTTTCTCGATGATCACAAGGCAGAAACCCTGAATTCCGTGGTGGATGCCGCCGAGTTATTAGCCCCCCGGTACGAATCGGAAGATTTGCAGTTTCAACTGGCCGCGGGTAACGCAGGAGTTGAGGCAGCTACAAACATCGTTATTGCCGATGCCCAGGCCAAGATGCTCTTGTGGGTCTACGGTGTGGTGATCTTGCTCTGCCTGCTTAACTTTCGATCGGTTCGGGTCACGGTGTGCATCATCGTGCCCCTTGCGCTGACCTCGGTTCTGGCGCAGGCACTGATGGCGGCGCTGGGGATCGGTGTAAAAGTTGCAACGCTGCCGGTTATCGCCCTGGGTGTGGGCATAGGCGTAGATTACGGCATTTATATCTACTCGGCCCTGCAGTTTTACCTCCATCGAGGCGAACCCCTCACCGTGGCATATTTCGAGGCGCTGAAAAGTAGCGGCACGGCGGTGGCCTTTACAGGCTTAACCCTGGCTATCGGCGTGGGCACGTGGATCTACTCGCCTATCAAGTTTCAGGCGGATATGGGGCTTATGCTCACCTTCATGTTTTTCTGGAACATGCTCGGCGCTTTGATCTTCCTGCCAGCGCTCACGGTGTTCTTTTATTCTCGTGAGGAAAGGTCCGGTAACCCCACAGTCGGCAAGCCCGGCTAAGCGTTCAGGACCTCGAAGCGGTTGGCTTCCAGGTTTTTCTGCACGTTGTCGATGTCGAAGAGCTGCCCGTTCATGGCGATGTAAACGCCGGGAGCGGCTGCCTGCAGTGCCCCGATGGCGCAGCCGATGTTAAAAATGGCATCGGACCCCTTGAAAGCAGCGGGTTGCAGCGCGCCCGTGAGAACGATGGTTTTCCCGGGAATGCCCTTGAGGGCCTGACCCGTGCGGACCATGCCATCGGTGCCATGAGTGATGAGTACCTGCTGTTCCACGCAGCGCTCGGTGCTTTGCCGGATCGCCGCCCGGTCCTCTTCCGTAAGTTCCAGGCTGTCCTTTCGCATGGCCGACTCTACGGTATAGGGAAATTGCGCTCCCATACTCTCCAGTAATTCGCCGATGACCGGTTCACCGACCTGGTAGTCACTTTTGGCGTCGAAATAGATTTTATCGATGGTGCCGCCGGTGGTGATGATGTGTAGATCCATAGTGGGCCTGAGCCTTCTGAACAGAGAGCGAATCCTGCTACATGCGCGCGCCGCTGTCGAGGCTCTCGGGTTCATGGGTCGAGGGCTTGCTTTTGTTCCGCACCCAAGGCTGCAGGCCGCTTATAATGCCCGGTCCGAGCAACGACGTGAGACAACAGGACAGCAGCTTATGGGTTTCTATGAACGTCACCTACTGCCGCACTTCATCAACTGCGCCTGCGGCAGCAAACCCATCATGAAGCAAAGGGAGAAGATTGTGCCCCGGGCGAAGGGCGTCGTACTGGAAATTGGTATAGGCACCGGGCTCAATCTTCCCTACTACGACCGGGATAACGTGGAGCGACTTATCGGCCTCGATCCCTCCGAGGCCTCCTGGGAGCTGGCGGGGGAGCGGGCCGACAACATCGGCTTCCCCATTGAATTTATTGGTCTGCCCGGGGAGGAGATCCCCCTGGAAGACAACAGCGTCGATACCATTGTGATGACCTACAGCCTCTGTACCATTCCTGACCCCGTCACCGCACTGCGCGGCATGGGACGTGTGCTGCGCCCCGGCGGCGTCCTCCATTTTGCCGAACACGGTCGCGCACCCGATGAGGCCGTCCGTCGCTGGCAGAACCGTCTGGATCGCCCCTGGGGTCTCATTGCCGGTGGCTGTCATCTCAACAGGGATATTCCGAGGCTGTTGTCCGAGGGTGGGTTTCACAGTGATGATCAGGAGAGCATGTATCTGCCCAGCACACCCCGTTTTGCCGGTTTCAATGTCTGGGGCAGCGCAAGGCCGGCGTGAACCTGGCTAATGATTCTTGCCCTGCGCAAAGCGCTAATCACTGTCTTTTCGCTTCTCCTGAGTTATGGCGCTGCCGCTGATGGCCTGCGTTACAAGGTTGAGGGCGTCAATAAGGAAGTCAGGGAAAATATTCGTGCGTATCTGGGGGAATCTCCGAGTGAACGGGGCGCTGTCGAGCGGTTTCTGAGCACGGCTCCGTTGTTGGCAGCCAAGGCCCTGGAAGCCCTGGGCTATTACGAGCATGAAATCGACTTGCAGGTGGATCGCGAAGGAGATCCCTGGCGGGCGACGCTGTTCGTCGTGCCGGGAGAGCCTCTTCGTTACACCGCCGTGTCCGTACGTCTGCTGGGAGAGGGCGCCGACGATGGGAGCCTGTCCGCCGTTGTAGATGCCCGCTCGCCAAAACCGGGCGACCCCTTGCACCATGGACGCTACACCGACCTCAAGCGGGAACTCCTGCAGGTGGCCCGACGTCGGGGCTACTTTGATGCCGCCTTTGCGGAAAACCGTGTGGATCTGGATGTAGCGCGGCAACAGGCGACGCTGTCCCTGATTTTTGATGCGGGCCCCCGCTATCGTTTTGGCGCTGTCAGTCTGGACGAAGCGGTGATGGATCCGGGGTTACTGGAGCGCCTCCTGCCCTTCAAAACGGGCGAGCCCTATGAGCAGCGCCTGCTTCTTGAACTGCGTCAGCGTCTTTTGCGTCTCGGGTACTTCGGCAGTGTCACAGTCCTGCCGGACCTTCCCAAACGCAGTCTGCCAACGGTCCCCATTGACATCGCTTTGACAAAGGCGCCGCGCCACAGCTATGAAGTGGGTGTGGGTTTCAGCACGGATACCCGGCAGCGCCTGTCCCTTGTCTGGCAGAGTCCACGCCTCAACCGCTGGGGGCATAGTCAGGAGACAGCGCTTCGCTGGTCGCCCGTTAATCCCCAGGCACGCGTGACCTACAGTATTCCCCTGGATGATCCGGCAAACGATGTTTTGCAGCTCATCGCTCGTCTTGAAGACAATGAATTTGGCGATCTTGAGAGTGAGCAGCAGGAGTTCCGCCTTCGCCGGGAGCGCACCAAGGACGGCACGGTTCGCAGTGTGCAAGTCCGAGCCCTCAGGGAGCGTTGGGGCGTTTTTGAAAATAATTTTGACGCCGGCTTTATCCTGGCGGGCGCGAGTCTCTCATCCCGTTACCGACGGGGCGATGCCGTAGATCCCCGAAGCGGCGTGAGTCAGTTTTACAGCCTTGAGGGCGCATCGGCGGATGTTGGCTCGGATGAGGACTTGTTGCGGCTCTACGGCAGTGTGCACGGGGTGCGGCGTTTTAATGAGCGCTGGCGTGCGGTGGGTCGCCTGGAGGCCGGCATGCTCTGGACCAGTTCCGAGGAACCCCAGGACCTTCCGCCATCCCTGGCGTTCTTCGCCGGCGGTGACAACAGCATCCGTGGTTACGCCTATCAGTCCCTGGGCCGGGAAGTGAGTATTCGCCGCGAGGGCGACCCTCAACCGGATCGCCTGGTGGTGGGCGGGACCCGTCTCCTCACGGGGTCTCTCGAGTTGCAGCGTTACTTCTCCCAAAGCTGGCGGGGCGCGGTGTTTGTTGATGCAGGTGATGCTTTCGATAGCGGTGATTTTGAAACTAATGTGGGTCTGGGTATCGGCGTGCATTACCTTTCTCCCGTAGGTGCCCTACGTCTGGAGTTGGCAAACCCCGTATCCGACAGTGACGGCTCCTGGCGGGTTCACATCAACATTGGAGCAGAATTTTGAGACGCCGTCTTCTTCGTTACCTCGCTCTCGGCGTATTGCTCCTCATTCCTTTGCTACCACTCTGGCTTGTCGCGACTACCTCGGGTCTGAACCAGGCGATACAGTTTGCCCAGGCGAGGCTGCCCCTTGTTGCGGAAAACCCCGAAGGCTCGTTGTGGCGGGGTGTTTCCCTCGATGCCCTGCGTTACCAGGGTGATGGTCTGGATCTGACCATCAAAAATGTCAATCTGCGCGTCCGCTGGCTCTGTATGCTAAGAAGCACGTTGTGCATCGACGAGGCATCTGCAGGCAGCGTAAAACTGGTCATCGAGGAGCGCGAGAGCGAGGACGCCGTGTCCCTCAAAGCGCCTTTGCCCTGGCTTCCCTTTTTGCTGGATATCAACAGTCTGGCAGTACAAGAGTTGCGCATAGTGAGGGGCGATAATGAGGAATTGGTAAGAAAGCTGACCCTGTCCGGCGAAGTGGGCAAGCGTCAGGCCCTCGTCGCGCAACTGGCGGGCGAACACGCCATGGTCGCCTGGGACGGGGGCGGAACCCTGAGTCGTAAGGGTGCCTGGGACCTGGCGCTGGAAGTCTCCCTGAGGTCCGCAGCTCTATCGGGCTGGCCCGAGAATCTCACTACGGATTACGCCATCAGCGGTACTGGCGATCTCGATTCCCTCGAGGGAACGGTCAGCGCCCTGGACGACTCCCTGTCCCTGGCGCTGGCCCTTGATCGTGGGCTTGATGGCAGGGTGGATCTGGTCGGTTCTCTCGACGGAGCGGCCATACTGTTGCCGCAGCTCCCGGCCTATCCGGATATTGGGCTGGAGGGCCCCCTGGCTTTTGAAGCTCAGCTTGCGGATCTTCAAAATCTTCGGGCCTCGTTTCGCCAGCAGGTAGTGGGGCTGACACCCCGGGCAGCAAGCCTGGGGGTGAGCCTCGAGCAATCAGCCGGTTTCTGGACTCTTGAAGAGGCCGTGCTGGGTGATGACCCAGAGCCTTTGCTGCGCGTCGCAGGCGCCCTGGGTGAACTCTCGTACCTCTCACCGGTGCTGAGTTTTGAGGCGAACAATTTTCGCGTTCCCTTGCGCCCGGATCAGCCCCGGATTGTTCTGAGCGGTTCCGGGCAAGGTCGATTTACCCTGAGCGATCCCCTGGGAAGTTTTGCGCTGAGCACGCTCTCAATGACAGTTCTTGAAGGAGAGACGCTGTGGAGCGTTGCTGGCGACCTGCAGGCCAGCGACTTTCCGCTGCTCCCTGCGGGGAAGCTCCGGGGCCGTCGCGGGGAGCTGCCATTCTCCTACGAGCGATCGGCGAGTCCCGGCGCAGCAGCGACCCTTGATCTCCCCGAGGGACTCCCCGGCGAGGAGCTTCGCGTATCGGCGCTTCAGGCACGGCTTACCCCCGGTGATGTTGCACAGCTGGACCTCAATGCCGAGGGCGACCTGCGCGGCGATCTGGATATTGCATTGCAGCGGAGCAGCAGTGGAGTCGAGTTTGAAATCCAGCCCTTTGTGCTGTACCTCCGCGATGAGGCGATCCTTGCGAATGCGCCCCTGGTCGGTGCCTGGCATTCGGAGGATGCCGCCATAGCCCTGGAAGCGTTTTGCCTCCAGTGGCGCGCTAACACGGCGTGTTCGGAGAACGCCTCCCTGGGCCAGCAGGGGGAGTTAAACGTATCGGTGCAGATTGATGAAGAACTCCAGGGAGCGATCTCCGAAAAGCCTTTTTCTCTGGAGGCGAGAGGGGCGGGCGCTACGAAGATCGTCTGGGGCGACGGTGCCCTTGAGGAGGCTGTATTTGACCTGGCTTTTGATCGTCTCTCCATCGACCCGTATATGTACGAGGGAACAGCCAATCCCATCGAGTGGGAAGAGGCGCGGGCCTTCGGCACCCTGCGACCCGATCTACGCGAGCTCACTCTTGATCTGCAGTCCGCGCGTCTCGGCGCGGTTTATCTGACCTTGAATGAGGCGGGGGCTGATTTGAATGGCACCCTGCGAACCCGGGGTCTTGATCTGGCATCCCTTGATGATCTGCTCCCGGAATGGAGCCTGCGCAGCGGCAGCATCGAAGCTGACATGAGCATTAAAGGTTCCCGCGGTGATCCGCAGCTCTTTGGGAAGTTGCTGTTGCAGAACGCGGCAGCCCGTCATCCGGACATCGACACGACGCTCTCGGATCTGCGCCTTGCCCTGGATGCCCGTGGCGACGCATTTTCCATCGACGGCAGTGCCCTGCTGGGAGGAGCGCCCTTAACCCTCGCCGGCAACTGCTGTGACGACGGTACTTTGGAAGCGGTGCTGAAGGGCGAGAAAAATGAGCTGCTGCTGCCGACCCTGGGTGTCGAGGCGCTCCTCTCTCCGCAGCTGAATCTGCGGCTCAACCGGGAAAGCGTCCACGTGGGCGGGGAAGTCACGGTGCACCGCGGCGTGTTTGAACATGCCGGACCTGCGGACGAGGCGATCGAAGTATCCGAGGATTTTTATCGCATAGATATTCCCCAGGCACCGGCCCGGCGTTTTGACGTGACGGTGGACCTTCGTGCTCTCATTGAGCCGGGATTTACCCTGCGATCCAAGGAGCTCGAGGCGACGCTCTCCGGGGACCTCAAGGTCAATATCCAGCCGCGACTGCCTCCGGCGCTTTATGGGGATTTGCAGGTGCTGGGGGGGGAATTGCGCGCTTATGGCCAGGTATTGCGCCTTACGGAGGGCAGCGTGGGTTTTGTGGGGGATCCTGTGAATCCGGCTCTCAATCTCAGCGCCGAGCGGCGTATACGCGCTGAAGATCTCCGCGTCGGTTTTCACGTTCGCGGCAGTCTCGAAGAGCCCACCTTCGAGATGTTCTCGGACCCCGTGCGTTCCGAGCGTGACACCCTGTCCTATCTTCTGCGAGGGCGGGGGCCCGATGCGGGGGCGTCCATGGACGGTACCGCCATGGCCCTGTCCCTGGGCGCATCGGCAATTAACCAGTCCGGCGCCCTGGAATCCCTGAACTCCATTCCGGGGCTGTCCGGCGTGTCTCTGGGGGCTGAGGGTAGCGACGATGATATGGCAGCCACCATCAGTGCCTATGTGGGTGAGCGCCTGTACCTGAGCTACGGCGTGGGCATCTATGAGCCGGTTAATGCCTTGACGGCGCGTCTTTATCTGCGTTCGCGTTTGTGGCTGGAGGTGGTGAGCCGCCTCGAAAGCTCTTTTGATCTTTACTATCGCTTCGATATCGAGTGAGGAGTCACTCCAGGCCATGAAGAACAGCCTCGTGTTTTCTGTGAGTAATCTATGGATCCCGTAAGTCAGGGGGCTTTAGGCGCGGCGCTGCCCCAGTCCCTCGCGCGGGCTGAGCACACAGGACTCGCCATGCTCTGTGGTATCGCGGGGGGCATGGCTCCGGATCTCGATGTGCTGATCCGCTCCAGCAATGACCCCTTGCTGTTTCTGGAATATCACCGCCAATTCACCCATTCGCTGGTGTTCATTCCCGTCGGTGCCTTGATGGTGGGGTTCACGCTCTGGGCTGTTTTCGGTCGCCGACGCGCCTGGAGCTTCAGGGAGACCTACGTTTTTTCCCTCCTGGGCTATGCGACCCATGCGCTCCTGGACGCCTGCACCAGTTACGGCACCCTGTTGTTCTGGCCGTTTTCGGATCAGCGCTTTGCCTGGAATAACGTGTCCATCATTGACCCGCTTCTGACCTTGCCGCTTATCGGGCTGATCATTCTGTCCCGGTTCAGGCGCCGTCGCTGGCCCGCAGCCCTGGGCATGCTCTGGGTGGTGGCTTACCTGTCCGCTGGGGTGGTAGCGAGAGACGCCGCCGAGGATGTGGGGCGAAAGATTGCCAGGAGTCGCGGGCACGATCCCCTCGTGGTTGAAGCGAAACCCAGTTTCGCCAATCTCCTGTTGTGGAAAACCATTTATCGGCAGGGGAATGACTATTTTGTCGATGCCGTGCGTTTGGGGCGGGAGCCGGTGATTTACCCGGGCTCTACGGTACCCGCCCTTGATCTGCGCAGGGACCTGCCCTGGCTCCAGGCGAACTCCCTCCAGGCCAGAGACGTGGAACGCTTTCGCTGGTTCAGCATGGGCTATCTGGCCCTGGATCCGCGTTTTCCTGATCAGGTGATGGACATCCGCTATTCGATGCTGCCTAACGAAATTCTGCCCCTCTGGAGTATTCAGCTGGATAAGGGGGCCCAGGGCAGCCAGCACGTGCGCTATAGGGTGAGCCGCGAGCGCGGCCCCGATACCTTTCAGCGTTTGTGGCGCATGATCAGAGGGCTCCCTCTAAAAGATACTCCGGGGGACTCTCCTGCGGGCCTCGGGGGCGCTCAGCTACCGGTCAATGACTGATAATAGTCGCTCGCGGCCTCTACGGCGGCGCCGCTGTCCAGGGCGTAGCCCTCGGCTTTTAATGCGGTTTCCAGGGCATTAAGGCAGAGAATGACGTTCCGCTGCCGACTGGCGTGACCCATGAGACCGATGCGCCATGTTTTGCCCGCCAGGGCACCGAGACCCGCGCCGATTTCGAGATCAAAGTCGCGAAGGAGCCGGCCACGTACACGGGCATCATCAACACCATCAGGAATACAGACGGAGTTGAGTTGCGGAAGACGCCAGGCTTCTTCCACGGCCATGGACAAACCCATAGCCTCAAGCCCAGCCACCAGCGCCTTATGGTTTCGCTGGTGTCTGCTGATGGCGTTATCCAATCCTTCTTCCTGCAGAATCACCAGGGTTTCGTGAAGCGCGTAGAGTGCATTGACGGGCGCGGTGTGGTGATAGGCACGTTTGCTGTCGCCGCCCCAATACCCCATCACCAGCTGCATATCCAGGAACCAGCTCTGGACCTTGTGAGCCCGCGCCTGGATGCGCTCTACGGCGCGGGGACTGAAGGTCACGGGGGAAATACCCGGCACGCAGGACAGGCATTTTTGCGACCCGGAGTAGACAGCGTCCGCGCCCCAGGCATCCACTTTTAGTTCGATGCCGCCCAGGGATGTCACGGTATCCATGATCACCAGTACCCCGTGCTCCCGCGCGAGTTTGCACAGGGTTTCGGCGTCACTGCGTGTTCCCGTAGAGGTCTCGGCGTGAACAAAGGCCAGCACCGATGCCTCGGGATGATTTTTGAGGGCCTCAGCGACCTTGTGGGGATCCACCGGCGCGCCCCAGTCGTCTTCAACCATGACCGCGGTGGCCCCGCAGCGCTCGACGTTCTCGCGCATACGCCCGCCAAATACACCGTTCTGACAAACGATCGCCGTATCACCGCAGGACAGTAAGTTGACAAAGCAGGCTTCCATGCCCGCCGAGCCGGGTGCAGAAATGGGCAGGGTAAGCTCATTGCTGGTCTGGAAAGCATACTGAAGCAGGCCTTTGATCTCGTCCATGAGAGAGACAAACAGGGGGTCCAGGTGGCCGATGGTGGGTCGAGCCAGGGAAGCCAGCACGCGGGGTGACACATCCGACGGACCGGGTCCCATCAGTGTGCGTTGGGGTGGAAAAAAGCTCTGTGTCACGGTGCTACTCCCTTTATCGGAAATGAAACTCGGTGTTACTTGCGTTGCGTGGTTTGCCTGTGTCGGCTGTTGTTTGATGCAGGCCGGTCGTCGCGTTTGGCGCGGGAGTATACCGCCGCGAGCTGCCCGAGGCACCGTCACCCTTGTTGCGGGCCGGTGCCTGTGTCAGCATCCCACTCTCCCGCGCAATGCGTGGGACTTTGTTACCCGTCGATGCTCCGGATATCCATGCTTTCTTTGACTCGTCTTCGTCCGCGGTGCCTCTGTGCCTTGCCACTGCTGGTGCTTCTTCTCACTGCCTGTGCTGATCAGCCGGTGCAGCAGGAGGTGGCTGCGGATCCCGTAGATATGTCCGGAAACTGGGAGCTCGACTACGCGAGGAGCGACAACCTTCAGGCGCAGTTCAACGCCACCATGCGCGGACTGCGGGCCCAGGCGGCGCGCAACGCCAATGACAGGAGCCGCAACACCGTCGGGACGCCTCCCACCTCGTCCCAGGAAAGAGTGCTGGCGATGGCCCGCATGGCAGAGATGATCACGGAGTCTCAGCTCCTGGAAATTGAGCAGAGCCGCATTGCGATTCGCGTAGAGCGAGAGGGCAACTTTTCTTTAAGCTGTGATTACGGGCCCGACGCGCCCGTGCAGGTGGACTACGGTCTGGGCAGTGAACGTTGTTTCTGGGACGGGCAGCAACTGGTTTTTCAGATTCGTCTCCCCGATGGCCTGGATATCGTCCATCGTCTGTCTGTCTCCCGCACCGGTGACACCCTGGCGATTGTCACCAGTCTTTTTTCCCGAGGCGTTTCTGATCCCTTTTCCATACGCCGGGTCTATCGGCGGTTTGTTCCCGGGAGTAACGGTTACCGCTGTGTAGAGACACTGACCCGGGGTCGTGTCTGTACCACGGAGGCCTCATGATGCCGCGTCCCTTTGGTCTGGCTCTCCTTTTGCTCATGTTTTTACAGGGTTGTAGTAACAATCGCGGTGTGCCCGAGGCGCCACCGGAGCCCGAACCCCTCGCACCGCCCGTGGGTTCCGTGCGCCTCGAAACCACGGGCATGGCATCTGTGCCGCTGGATCTGGGCATCGCGGTGTTCGACCAGGGTCTGGATAACCGTCAGGACGGAGCGAGGGTATTCCCGACGGTAAGAAAAGCCGAGTCCCTGCTCATACCCGTAACGCTGTCGACCTATCTCGAGGATAGCGGTGCCTGGGGCGCTGTGCGCGTGGTGCACTCCGACGATGTGTTTATGCCACTGCTGGTAGAGGGGGAGATTCTGCGGGCCGATGGCGCCGTCCTGGAACTGCAGTTGCGCCTTCGGGCTGCTGACGGCCAGCTACTTCTCGATCGCATTTATCGCGATGAGGCGAACAGCGCTGATTATCCCGTGAAACCGGGCAAGGAACCCTTTGAAGATATCTACCGGGCGATGAGTAATGATCTCCTGCGCATCGGAAAGTCTTTAAACGATAGCCGGCGGCAGTCGCTTCAACGCCTGGCGCTCATGCGTTTCGCTGCGGGTTTATCCCCGGCAAGCTTTGAGCGTTTTATCGCTCAGACGGAGCAGGGGGGCTATGCCCTGGTGAGTTTTCCGGCGGATGGCGACCCCATGCTTCAGCGCCTGGCGCGTGTGCGCCGCCAGGATGATCTGTTCATTGATGCCGTGGATGAGCAGTACAGCGACCTGCGGGGCGAGGTCGAAGACAGCTACGCCCTCTGGCGGGAATACAATTTCGAGCTGCAACGCTTTGGCGATGATTACCGCAGCACCGCAGCGGAACGAAAACTTAACGCCCGCCGCGGCTCCTACGCCGCGATGCAGCAGGTTTACGCCAGCTATCGCAAGGTGAAAATCCAGGAAGAGGATCTTCGGGAGCTGGTAAAAGGGTTTTCGGGTGAATCCCTGGAGACGGTGCTGGAGGTTGATGACGGGGTGTTTCGCTTAAGTGGCAGCGTGCAGGATCGCTATCTTCAGTGGCGAGAGATACTCACCCGCATCAATGCCCTGGAAACGGGAGGGCAACTCCCCAACGCTCCCTAGGGTGTGGGGTCCCCCTGCGTTATGCTCTCACCGTGACAAACGACTCGAAAAAGGCATTCTCCGAAGCCGGCGACAAGATGGCGACCTTTGCATCCGCGCGATCCTCTCTCCTGGATACGCTGATCAAAGGCGCCGGTAAAGTGGCCGGTGGCACCCTGGATCTTGCTGTGGATGTGGCCACCATGAGCGCCATGTTCGGAGACTCCTGGGTGCGGGATCTGCTCTTGAATGGGGCGTCACCCGAGCGCCTGGAGGCGATGGCGGAGGCGGGGCACTTTCTCCGCGATGCCCGGGAGACAGCGGGCCTCACTATCAGCGAGTTGTCGGATCGTCTCGATCTGAAGGACGATGCGGTTCTTGCCGACGTAGAGCGTGGTGAATCCATTCTGCCCCTGGAGGTCATGCTGCGCACGGCATCATTGCTCGCCCGGCACGATCCCGTCCCCTTTTTTATCAAGTTCCTGCGAAGTTATAACCCGCAGCTGGAAGCGACCCTGGAACAGTGGGGAGTGATGGCACTACCGCGCAACTTTGAGCGGGAGCGTCGCTTCGTGAATCTGTACCGCCAGCATGATTTTCTCCGGGATCTCAGCGATGAGGGCTATCAGCGGTTTATTGAATACATGGACTCCTCAACCCGGCTGGTGGTGGATGTCATGGAGCGGGAGGCCGAAGCCAATAGGCCCAAAGCTGCGGGAGCTACGGCTAAAGGCCGGACAAAAACCACGTCAAAGCCGAAATCCCGGCGCCCAAAAACGAAGTCAGGTCCCACGGCGAAAAAAACCGCGGCCCCCATGACTCCCAGCGCGACGACAGCCAAACCAGTCCGTGAGCCAGAGCCAGAGCCAGAGCCAGAACCAAAGCCAAAGCCAAAGCCAAAGCCGGTAGTGCGTAAAGTGAAGCCCCGAAACAGTGATCGCTGATACGCCCCGTCAATGGCTCGCGACCTGCCCCCGGGCGCTACCGCCGGTTCTGGCCGCGGAGCTCGAGGCCCTGGGCGCCACGGATATCCGTGAGCAGCAGGCCGGAGTGAGTTTTACGGGCACCCGTGCGGTCATGTACCGGGTCTGTCTCTGGTCGCGTATTGCGACCCGGGTGCTGTTACCCGTTGGCGAAGGGGCTGCCGGGGATGCGGATGCACTGTACGCAACGCTCCTGGAGATACCCTGGCCCGATCTCCTGGCCGAGGGCGCGAGTATTGCGGTGAACTTTAACGGCACGAACAGCGAGATTCGCAACACCCGCTTTGGTGCCCAGCGCAGCAAGGATGCCATCCTGGATAAGTATCGCGCAGCGGGCAGGGCGCCTCCAAGGGTCAATCCCGAGGCACCGGATCTCCACATCGTTGTGCGATTGCATCGTGATCATATCGATGTGGCCCTGGATATGGTGGGTGAGAGCCTCCATCGCCGTGGTTATCGCCGCGCCGCGGGAGATGCCCCCCTCAAGGAGAACCTAGCCGCGGCGCTCCTGTTGCGAGCGGACTGGCCTCAGCTGGCGAGAGAGGGTGCTGCCCTGGTGGATCCCATGTGCGGTTCTGCAACGCTGTTATTGGAGGGGGCGCAGATAGCTGCGGATCAGGCGCCGGCCCTGGGTCGGACGCGTTTTGATTTTATGGGCTGGCAAGGCCATGACCCTGAGCAATGGTCGGCGGTTCACAGTGAAGCCCGGGGCAGAGCAGAGCGGGGGCTCGCGGCAGGGTTGCCGGAGATCCGTGGCTATGACGCCGATCCCAAAGTTATTCGCCGTGCGGAAGAAAACATTGCTGCGGCAGGGCTCGCAAAGTGGGTGCGCGTCAGCGTCAAAGCCCTGGGCGAAGTGCGCAAACCGACCCACGTGGCGCTGCCCAAAGGCCTGCTTATCACCAACCCCCCTTACGGTGAGCGCATCGGGCGTAAAGACAGCCTGCCGCAACTCTATCGTCACCTTGGCGAACTGCTTCACCGGGAGTTCGCCGGTTGGCAGGCGGCTATCCTCGCCGGGGACCGGGAGCATGGTCGGTCCCTGGGGCTGCGCAGCCATAAGCAGTACCAGCTGTTCAACGGCCGTTTGCCCGTCACGCTGCTGCTCCTGGATCTTGAGGGGAACCGCCTCGCCGACGGTGACGCGCTGGTCGCGAGGAAGGACTTGGAGATCGACATCCCCGAGGCGGAGGCATTACCGGAGCTCAGTGACGGAGCGGAGATGTTTGCCAACCGCCTGCGTAAAAATCAGCGCAAGCTTGCGTCCTGGCTCAAGCGCAGCGGCAACGAATGTTATCGACTCTACGACGCAGATATCCCCGAATATGCTGTGGCCGTGGACCGCTACGGCGATTATCTGCACGTGGCGGAGTACAAGGCGCCGGCGCAGGTCAGCGAGGCAGCGGCTGCTCAGCGCTTGAACGATGTGCGTCAAAGCCTCCCTGCGGCGACGGGGGTTAGTGCTGACAGGATTGTGTTCAAGCAGCGCGAACGCCAACGCGGTAAGGCGCAGTATGAGGTCCGCGGTGATGAAGGGGAGATGCTGTCAGTGCGCGAGGGCGAGGCACGACTCCTGGTCAATCTTCACGATTACCTCGACACGGGGCTGTTTCTGGATCATCGGCCCCTGCGTTTACGTATTGCGGCAGAGGCGACGGGACTGCGTTTTCTGAATCTCTACTGTTACACCGGCTCCGCCACGGTGCATGCGGCCCTTGCCGGTGCCCGGGAGACCGTGAGCGTGGATTTATCCAACAGTTATCTGCGCTGGCTTGGGCAAAATCTGGCCCATAATGGCCTGGCGGAAACGCGGCATCATCTGGTGCGGGCGGATGTTATGCAATGGCTGCGAGAGGGGGACGAGCTATTCGATCTGATTCTCCTGGATCCGCCGTCGTTCTCTAACTCCCGAAAAGTGCCCGGTAGCTTCGATGTCCAGCGGGATCACGGCGGTTTACTGAATCTCGCGATGCAGCGGCTGGCTCCCGAGGGCGTACTGTATTTTTCCAACAATCGCCGCAAGTTTCGTCTCGATGGCGAGGTCAGTGAGCGCTTCGCTGTAAAAGACATCACCCGGTCCACTTTAGACCCGGATTTTCAACGTAATCCCGTGCCTCATCAGTGCTGGGAAATGCGCCACAAGACGCTCCAGGGGGTCGCAGACAGCGCAAAAAAATAAACTTATCCACAGCGCTTGCAAAAAAATCTGACAATGTGCTAGCAGAAAATAACCGGATAAGTGGCTTTAATTTATGTATTTAATTTATTGATTTTAATTACTATTTTATAATTTTAAGTTTTAGGCTGCTATCCCGTAATTTCGGCTGTGAATAACTATGAAGGCCTTGCATTTTTTTTGCACACTGCTTTATCCACATCTTGAGCTAGCTGGGAGGAGTTTCAAGCGGTTGACATGCTAGTCGTTTATCACAGTCAAAGCGGCAGTGCCGCGAGGCTCGCCGCAGCGAGCCTTGAAGGGGCCCTCGAACACGACCCGAAGGTACGCTTTTGCCGTGCGGTGGATACCGGTACGCCCGAGGTGTTGGCGAGCACGGGACTGCTTCTGGTGTGCGCCGAAAACTCCGGGCGCCTGGCCGGTGCTATGAAAGACTTCCTCGATAGGACCTTTTATCCACTCATTGATCACCAGTCCACTTTGCCCTACGCGCTTCTGGTGTCCGCGGGCAATGACGGGCGTGGTGCCGTGGCCGAGGCACAGCGCATTCTCAAAGGCATCCCTTTTACGGAAGCCCTGGAACCCCTGATCATTCGCGGAGTGCCGGATGAGGAGGCCCTGCAGAACGCCCGGGAATACGGCGCAGGCTTTGCGGCGGGGCTGGAGATGGGCATCTTCTGATGTCCGGCAGATTTTTTTATTCAAAAGGATTGTGAAGTAATGACTGATAAGCAGGAAAACAGCGCTGCGGTAGCGGTTCCCGAAGGCTTTTCCCTGTTACCGGCGGGTCTTGGCTACGCCGATAGCCTGCGCCCTTTTTACCGCCGCATCGTCGGTACGGAGGTGAGCTTTGGTCTTCTTGTGGAGGAGCAGCATCTCAATCCCATGGGGATCGTTCACGGCGGTGCGCTGATGACCCTGGCAGATATCGCCGCAGCGAATAGCATCCGGGTATTGCGCGATCGGCCTGCGGCTTCCCCAACCATCAATCTCAGCTTTGACTTCATGGCGCCGGGCCGCCTCGGCCACTGGCTGGAAACACGCACGGATCATGTGCAGGCCAAGCGTCGTTTCGGCTTTTGCAGCGGCGCTATCTTCGACGGCGATAAAGCGATAATGCGCTACAGCGGGACCTTCTATTGCCCCGATCACGGCGGGCTGGTGGTCACGGAAGAGAACGCGGAAAAAGCGCGCATCATTTTAGGTGACGATGCCCCGGAGGATTGATTGCCCCGGGATTGCTCAGGGGCGCCTCGAGTGTGTTCAGGAGGCCTTTCCCGTTTCGCGCAGCAGCGTAAGAAAAGCCGAGGCACTTCGTGAGAGGCTCCGTTCCTGATGATGCACCAGACCCAGGGATCGAGAGAGTCGCGTGTTTTCGACGCGGAGTGTTTGCAGCTCGGGACCGGCCATGGTGCCCGGCAGCACCGTCCATCCCAAACCTACCACCGCCATCATGCGCAGTGTTTCCAGGTAGTTCGTGGCCATGCGCAGTTGTAGGGATGCACCGGCAGCATCAAAGTGCTGGTGCACAATCTGTCCCGTAAAGGTATCCAGACCCGGTAACACCGCGGGGTGTTCGGCCAGCTCCGCAATGCGAACCCGATGACGCCCGGCGAGGGCGTGCTCCTCGCAAATCATCACGGATAATTCATCGGTCCAGATCACTTCACTGTGCAACTGGGATACATCGCCCGGTGCAAGGGTGACGACGGCGAGTTCGATATCACCCACCCGCAGGCGCTCATAGGCCTGCTCGGAATCCAGAAATTCAATGGCGAGGTTTACCGAGGGATAGCGGCGCTGGAAGGATGAGAGCACCGGGGGTAAGCGGTGCAAGCCAATGTGATGGCTGGTGGCAATGCGCAGGGGGCCGGAGATTTCGCCGTTGATATCCCGCACGGCCCGCTCGGCCTGACGAAGACTTTGCTCGATCTCCGGAAGGTGTCGCAACAGGGCCCGACCGGCTTCCGTCAGCTCGATACGGCGGCCGAGGCGATCAAAAAGAGGCGCGTCGAGCTCGGCCTCAAGCACAGCGATGCGTTTGCTCACGGCGGGCTGGGTAATGTGCAGTTGCGTAGCCGCGCTGGAAAAGGATTTTCCTGCGGCGACTGCGGCGAAAGCGCGGAGATTAGCAATGTCCATTGATAACCCAAGGTAATCATGTATATAAAAATAATAGATTTGAGTTATTGCTGATGCAAGCCTAGGATGGCGCCGTTTTCAGTTAACTGCGTTGTGAGCACACTGCCATGCCGGGAAAAACCTTGTACGACAAACTCTGGGACATGCATCTCGTGGAAGAGCGGGAGGACGGTTCCGCGTTGATCTACATCGACAGACATCTTCTTCACGAGGTGACGTCACCCCAGGCCTTTGAAGGGCTTCGACTGGCGGGGAGGCAGCCCTGGCGTCTGGATGCCAACCTGGCGGTACCGGACCACAATGTTCCCACGGATTCGGCGGAACGCGCCGGGGGCGTTGCCGGCATCATTGACGCTACGTCGCGCTTACAGGTTCAGACGCTGGATGATAACTGCGAGCATTTCGGTATTGAGGAAATACCCATCAATGACCGCCGTCAGGGCATCGTCCACGTTGTAGGTCCGGAAATGGGTGCAACCCTGCCGGGCATGACTGTGGTCTGTGGTGACTCCCACACCAGCACCCACGGCGCTCTGGGCGCACTCGCCCATGGTATCGGCACCTCCGAGGTGGAGCATGTACTGGCGACCCAGTGTCTCGTGCAGCAGAAAATGAAGAATCTACGCATCCGCGTAGACGGACGTCTGCCCCTGGGCGTAACCGCAAAGGACCTTGCCCTGGCGATCATCGGCGAAATCGGCACGGCGGGGGGCACGGGCTTCGCCATTGAGTTCGCTGGCGAAGCGGTAGAGGCCCTCAGCATGGAAGGGCGCATGACGCTCTGCAATATGTCCATTGAGGCGGGCGCCCGTATGGGCATGATCGCTGTCGATGATGTCACCCTCGATTACGTGCGTGGCCGGCCCATGGCGCCCAAGGGTGAGCAATGGGAATTGGCCGAGGCCGCCTGGCGGGATCTGCACAGCGATGCTGACGCGGTGTTTGATCGCGAGGTTCATCTCGATGCGGCAAGCGTTGCACCCCAGGTGACCTGGGGTACTTCGCCGGAGATGGTGGCCCCGGTCCACGGGACGGTGCCGGATCCCCAGAATATCAGTCACTCGGGCAAGCGCGAGGCGACGGAACGAGCCCTGAGCTACATGGGTCTCGATGGCGGCATACCCATTACCGCCATCCCTGCAGATCGCGTATTTATTGGCTCCTGCACAAACTCCCGCATTGAGGATTTACGGGAAGCGGCGGCCGTGGTGCGCGGTCGTCAGAAGGCTGCGTCGGTGAAACAGGCCATGGTGGTGCCGGGTTCGGGGGAGGTAAAAGCTCAGGCTGAGGCCGAGGGTCTTCACCAGGTGTTTCTGGATGCGGGGCTTGAATGGCGGGAGCCGGGTTGCTCCATGTGCCTGGCCATGAATGCCGACAAGCTGGGCAAGGGCGAACATTGTGCGTCTACCTCCAACCGCAATTTTGAGGGTCGTCAGGGTTTTGGCGGACGCACCCATCTGGTCAGCCCGGGGATGGCAGCCGCCGCTGCGATCGCGGGGCATTTTGTGGATGTCAGAGACTTTACAGAGGGCGTGACGGGAGGTCGGGCATGAAGGCTTTTACGGTACACGAGGGATTAGTGGCGCCCATGGATCGTGCCAATGTGGACACGGACCTGATCATCCCCAAGCAGTTTTTAAAATCCATCAAGCGCAGTGGTTTTGGTCCCAACCTCTTCGATGAGTTGCGTTACCTCGATGAGGGTGAGCCCGGACAGGACTGCAGCGAGCGGCCTGTTAATCCGGACTTCCCCCTGAATTTTCCCCGTTATGCGGGAGCGTCGGTGCTCCTTGGACGGGAAAATTTTGGCTGTGGCTCCAGTCGCGAGCACGCACCCTGGGCATTGGAGGATTACGGATTCCGCTGTGTGATCGCCCCCAGCTTCGCGGACATCTTTTATAACAACTGCTTCAAAAATGGTGTGCTGCCCGTGGTGCTGCCCGCAGAGCAGGTGGATGATCTGTTCACCCTCATGTATGCCGAAGAAGGCTTTCGCCTTACGGTGGATCTTGAAGAGCAGGTAGTCATTCTCGGGGATGGCCGACGCTGGCCCTTTCCCGTGGAAAACTACCGTCGCCAGTGTTTGCTCGAGGGGCTCGACGATATCGGGGTTACCCTGAAAAGCGCAAAAGCCATTGAGGCCTATGAAGGCCGGCTCCGGGAACGTTCGCCCTGGTTGTTTCGCGCGGGAGCTCACGCATGACCCAGACCGTCCTTCTTTTGCCCGGCGACTATATCGGTCAGGAAATTGTGCCCGAGGCCGAAAAAGTGCTCGCACGGGTCTGCCAGCTCTATGATCTGCACATCACCACAGACTCCGCTCTGATCGGTGGCGCTGCCTGTGACGCCGAGGGCGACCCGCTGCCGCCATCGACCCTGGAAAAAGCCCGCGCCGCCGATGCAATCCTGCTGGGCGCCGTAGGCGGGCCCGCCTACGATGCTCTCGATCGTGATCTGCGCCCGGAGAAGGGTTTGCTGCGCATTCGTTCTGAGCTCGGTCTATTCGGCAACCTCCGCCCGGCTATCATGTACCCGCAGCTTGTGGACGCCTCCAGTCTGAAGCCGGAACTGGTGGCGGGGCTGGATATTCTTATTGTCCGCGAGCTTACCGGCGGGATTTACTTTGGTCAGCCCCGGGGGATTCGCGAACGCGAAGACGGCGAGCGCGAAGGCTTTAACACCTATATATACAGTGAGAGTGAAATCCGCCGCATCGCGAGACTGGCCTTTGAGTTGGCGGGCAAGCGCGGCGGCCGTGTGTGCTCCGTGGATAAAGCTAACGTTCTCGAGGCCACGGTGCTGTGGCGTGAGGTTGTCACGGCGCTGGCGGTGGAATACCCGGATGTCGAGCTGGAGCATATGTACGTCGACAATGCGGCGATGCAGCTCGTGCGCGCGCCCAAGCAGTTTGATGTCATCGTCACGGGCAATATGTTCGGTGACATTCTGTCGGACGCCGCCGCCATGCTGACGGGTTCCATAGGCATGTTGCCTTCCGCATCGCTCAATGAAAGTGGCCAGGGTATCTACGAACCCTGCCATGGCTCCGCACCCGACATCGCGGGGCAGGGCAAAGCCAATCCCCTGGCGACGATTTTGTCCGTGGCGATGATGCTGCGTTACTCCCTCGGCTGTCCTGCGGCTGCGGATGCCATCGAGACCGCGGTGGGCAAGGTACTGGACGCAGGTCTTCGTACCCCCGACATTGCCGGCGCCGGGGACCCTATAGTTACTACCACGGATATGGGCGATGCAGTTGTTGCCGCACTAGGCATGCCGGCATCGGCCGAAGACATAACAGACAGGTCATAGATGAAATGAGTAAAACGTACGATGTAGCGATAGTGGGCGCCACGGGAGCCGTGGGCGAGGCCATGATCGAAATCCTGGAGCAGCGGGACTTTCCCGTGGGCGAGCTGTATCTGTTGGCCTCGGAGCGCTCCGCGGGCAAGCGCATAAGCTTTCGCGATAAGCAGATTGCGGTGCAGGACCTGGCGAACTTTGATTTTTCAAAAGTTCAGATTGGCCTCTTCTCTGCGGGGGGCAGTATCTCTGAAGAGTATGCGCCCATCGCTGCGGAAGCCGGTTGCGTCGTCATCGATAACACCTCGCATTTTCGCAGGGACCACGAGATCCCCCTGGTGGTACCCGAGGTTAATCCCCATGCGGCGGTCGACTTTCATGCGCGGGGCATTATTGCCAACCCCAATTGCTCCACCATACAGATGCTCGTCGCCCTAAAGCCCCTGCATGATGCCGTGGGTATTACGCGGATCAATGTCGCGACCTATCAAGCGGTCTCCGGTACCGGTAAGTCCGCCATCGAGGAGTTGGCGGGACAGACTGCCCGACTCCTGAATGGCCAGCCGGCCGAGAGCAAGGTCTATCCCCGGCAGATTGCCTTTAATGCGCTCCCGCAAATCGATAGCTTTCAGGAGAACGGTTACACGCGGGAAGAAATGAAGATGGTGTGGGAGACCCAAAAAATCTTTGAAGATGACAGCATTGCGGTTAATCCAACCTGCGTTCGTGTACCGGTTTTTCACGGCCATTCCGAAGCGGTGCATATCGAAACCCGCGACAAGCTGAGCGCAGTAGAGGCGCGACAGCTACTGGAGTCGGCACCTGGCGTCACGGTCATCGACGAACGTGAGGATGGCGGCTATGCGACCCCGGTCACCGACGGCGCCGGCAACGATGCGGTGTTTGTCAGCCGCATCCGGGAAGATATTTCCCATGAAAGAGGGCTGGATCTCTGGGTAGTGTCCGATAATCTCCGCAAAGGCGCTGCATTGAACAGCGTGCAGATCGCCGAGTTACTCCTGCGTGACCAACTGATCACCTAGGGCCGCAGCACCGCGAATTCCCCATAACGCCCCCGTAGGTGATAAGCCCCGCACTTGACGCCGCCGCGCGCGCAAGGCTACATTTCCACAAGTTGCAGCGTTTTGTAGGTAATTTGACGCAAGCTGTTGTGTAAAAAGCCTTTTATGTCTTCAAGTACGGTAAGGTCAACGAAAGAGCCTGGGATCCGAGAGCTTCGGGCATAATGGCGAATCAGGGTAATAAAAAGGCGTGGCGATGGTGACTAAGTCGAGGACTAAGCCTGGGGTTCGGGCTGCTGTTCGTGCAGCGGTAATCGCGTACGGGGCGGCAGCATCGTTGCCGGCGCTCGCGTTGGGTCTCGGCGAGATCGAGATGCAATCGTTCCTTAATGAGCCTTTGCGCGCAGAGGTGGAGTTGCTCGACACCCGGCAACTCACTACCGATGACATACGCATCCGCCTTGCGGGCGGCGACGACTTTGACCGTTTGGGCGTCGAGCGCAGTTACTTTCTCACCAGCATCAAGTTTGACATCGTCGTTGACGAGCGCAGCGGCCGGGGCGTGATCAAGCTCAGCACCGATGAAGCCGTGTTGGAGCCGTTCATTGATCTCATTATCGAAGCCCGTTGGCCCAACGGTCGTCTCCTTCGGGAATACACGGTATTGGTGGATCCGCCGGCCTTCCGACAGGACGTCGTAACTGTATCTGCTTCCGAACGTATCGCCGAGGATACCAATCTCGAAAAACCCGCCCTCGCGCCGGAGTCCCGCCCTCCGGAATCTTCGGGCACAGAGCGCAGGGATGACAGCCTTGCTGTGCGCGAGAGCAATCTCCCTGCGGGGGAAATGCCCCAGCGTGCATTTTCCGCGGAAACGGCCACTGCGCCGCGCTCGGGTAGCCGCTACATGGTCAAGCGCGACGAGACCCTGTGGCAGATCGCGTCCGAGGGGAAACCCAGCGGCATCTCCGTGCAACAGGCCATGCTGGAGATTCAACGACTGAACCCCGAAGCGTTTATCAACGGCAATATCAATCGCATCAAGGCGGGGTACATTATTTATCTTCCCGCTGCCGGTGAGGTGAGCTCCGACGATCTTGCCCGGGCGCTGGATGAAGTGCGTGAACAGAATCAGGCCTGGCGGGAGGGGCAGGGTGCTCCCGGTGTTACGGCCGCAGCGACCTTGCGTGTATCGGCGGACAGCAGCGTCGATACCCCGGCGCGGAGCAGCGACGCCAGTCTAGCCACAGATGCTGGTCCGAGCTCCCAGGGTGAGCCAGCGAGTGCCCCTGCGTCCACCACGGAGGCGCTAGCTGAGACTCCCGAGGGAGCGGCACCCGCAGGAGAAAGTGCAGGCTCTGCTGAATTGGCGGCACAGTTGGACGCCATGGCCTCGCGCCTCGATACTCTTGAACAGATCGTGTCGCTGAAAGATGAGCAGATAGCGACTCTGGAACAGGCTCTGCGCGAGGCGCGGGAGGCCGCAGCCGCAGCAGCTGCCGCGCCCGCGCCCCAGGTAACAGCGCCTCCCACCGCGAGCGCACCGCAAGCTGCGCCCCGGACAGCTCCCCAAGCCCCACCGTCTCCCGCCGCTTCCGGTGGTATTCCGTGGCTGCCTATTTCGGGCGGCCTTCTGGCAATTGCGGCAGCGGTGGTGCTGTTGCTGCGTCGAAGGGCGGCTGGCAAAGACGACGCTTCGGGGAGCGCCGCCGTGGCGGCCCAGGTTGATGATGACGACGTTTTCGAAGGCGTTAATCTCAAGTCAGAGAGCTTCGATGCCGATGATGCCCCTGTGATTGATGACGCAGCGGCGGCGATGGCCGCAGCAGCGGCTGCCGAAGACGATAGCGAAGCGGCTATCGAGAGCGAGGAGGAGCATTCTCGCGGTGGCAGTCGCGGTTACGGTGAACGCAAACACGACGACTATATTGATGAGGGGGCCGCGGGTGATGCCCTGGCCGAGGCGGATATTTACATTGCCTACGGTCGCTACCTCCAGGCGATAGAGCTTCTCGAGACGGCAATCAGTATCGATCCGGGCAATGGTCTCTACCACGTCAAGCTGATTGAGCTTTACGTCGACATGGGCGAAGAAGAAAAAGCGGCAGAGCAGCTTGAAACGCTGCGCGAAAACGGCAGTCCCGACACCATCGCCCGTGGTGAGGCGCTTGTGGGCGGAGGAGCCAGCGCCGCGGCAACTGCTCCCGGTTTCGATCTCGAAACCCCTGCGGACGATGAGGCGCCGGCACTGGACCTCACGGATGACCTGGATCTGGAGCCCGAGGTGGACGGCGAGGCGGAATCCGTTGACGTTCCCGACTCCCTGGAGCTCAGCCTCGAAGATGCGGATGCGAGCGATGCGTCCCTTGCCGGGGCACAGGAAGACGACGACTTCGACTCCATCGAGTTTGAACATCTTGAGATCGAAGAGGACACGCCTCTGGAAGCCGGTAGCGATGAACTCGACTTCGCTGCTGCGGACGAGGAACTCGATTTATCGGATGCCCTTGTCTCAGCCGAAGAGTCCATGGGCGTCGCTGACGCCAGCGCAGCAGACTCCGCTGACAGCGAAGATCTGCTGATCGCCGAAGATGCTGACCAGATGGCAACCAAACTTGACCTGGCGCGGGCCTATCTTGATATGGGCGACAGTGAGGGTGCCCGCGGTATCCTTGAAGAAGTTATGGAGAAAGGCACCGAGGAACAGCAACAGGAATCCCGTGATCTCCTGACACGCATTGGCTGAGTCTCACCTCAGGCCATTTTCCACGGATACGCTGCCCCAGGGGCAGCGTATTGCTATCCGGGTTGAGTACGACGGCAGCGCCTACAGCGGCTGGCAGTCTCAGCCCCATCTACCCCACGTTCGTACGGTGCAATCTGAAGTCGAAAACGCCCTGGCGACGATTGCCAACGCACAAATCCGCATTTACTGCGCGGGACGGACTGATACCGGAGTGCATGCAACTGCGCAGTGGGTACACTTTGACGCGCCCTGCGCCCGCAGCCTTAAATCCTGGGTGTTCGGCGGCAATGCCCAGCTTCCCGCGACGATTCGCATCGCTGACGCTCGCGCCGTGGCCGAAGATTTTCATGCGCGCCACAGTGCTACGGCCCGACAGTATGATTATCTCATCGCCAACGCCCCGGTACCGTCAGCCTTACTGGCAAATCGCCTGCTATGGGTGCGCCAGCCCCTTGATCACCGTCGCATGCGTCGCAGCCTCCTGCCGCTCCTAGGCGAGCAGAACTTCTCTGCCTTTCGCGCTGCTTCCTGTCAGTCCACCACGCCCATGCGGTTCATGGAGTCCGTAGAGACCTATCGTCGCGGCGACATCGTGCAAATTCGCGTGGTGGCCAATGCCTTCCTTCATCATATGGTGCGCAACATTGTCGGCTCCTGCTTGCAGGTCGGCCTGGGTGACAAAGCCGAAGACTGGCTTGGGGAACTCCTGACCTTGGGGGATCGGACCCGGGCCGCGGCGACGGCACCCTCCCATGGACTCTATTTGAGCGGGGTACGCTACCCCGAAGATACGGGATTGAGCACCTCCGTCGAGCTGCCATTTTTCCCGTCGGCGACGCAGGAATAAGGGGTCGCTTCTGCTATCATTGCGCGCTTTTCAGCGGTAGCAGCAAGGCATAGTCGAACGATGACCCGGGTGAAAATATGTGGCGTGCGTAGCGCTGAGATGGCCGAAGCGGCCAGCGCGGCGGGCGCCGATGCCATCGGTTTTGTTTTTTATGCCAAGAGTAGTCGCGCGGTGACAGCTATGGAGGCCGCGGCCGTTGTCAGGGAAACCCCGGCATTGGTCACTACCGTCGGTTTGTTTGTCAATGCGACGGCGGATGAGGTGTCTCGGATACTGGATTGCTGCCCCCTGGACTGCCTGCAGTTTCATGGTGGTGAGTCCGCCGCATTCTGCCAGCAGTTTGGCCGGCCCTATATCAAAGTGATCAGCATGCGGCCCGAGGTTGATATCCCGGCAGAGCTTCGGGAGCACAGCAATGCCCGGGCGATATTGTTTGACGCCTGGCGTGCCGATGCCCCCGGAGGTACGGGAGACACCTTTGCCTGGGAACGTCTTCCAACCCTGGAGCGGCCCTGGATACTCGCAGGGGGACTTACCGCCGATAACGTGGGCGCGGCGATAGCGCAGCTCGCGCCACCGGCGGTTGATGTGAGTGGCGGTGTAGAAAGTGCGCCCGGTAAAAAAGATCCAACACGCATGCGTGAGTTTATTCACGCGGTGCGCGAAGCAGATAAACGCAAGCATGAGGATGCAGCGGCATGACTATTGATTTAAACCCTTTGAGCTTCTCGAATCAGCCGGATGCGGACGGCCGCTTTGGATCCTACGGTGGCAAGTACGTTGCCGAGACGCTCATGTCGGCACTCGCTGAGTTGGAGTCGGTGTATCGTCAGCTGTCACAGGACGCGGCGTTCCAGGCGGAGTTTGACCATGATCTGGCGCATTACGTCGGGCGTCCCTCACCCCTCTACGAAGCGCGGCGCTGGTCCGATGAAATCGGCGGGGCGAGGATCTTCTTCAAGCGGGAGGATCTCAATCACACCGGTGCGCACAAGGTAAACAACACCGTCGGGCAGGCCCTGTTGGCGAAGCACATGGGCAAGCCCCGCGTGATCGCCGAGACCGGTGCCGGCCAGCACGGCGTGGCGACGGCCACTATTGCCGCGCGTCTCGGCCTCGATTGTCACGTGTTTATGGGTGCGGAGGATGTGCAGCGCCAGTCCCTGAATGTGTATCGCATGAAGCTTCTCGGGGCGACCGTAGTCCCCGTGACCTCCGGATCCGCAACCCTGAAAGACGCCATGAACGAGGCCATGCGCGACTGGGTGACCAACGTAGACGATACCTTTTACATCATTGGCACCGTCGCGGGCCCCCATCCCTATCCCATGTTGGTGCGTGACTTTCAGTGCGTCATCGGGCGGGAGGCGCGGGCCCAGTGTCTGGCGCAGAACGGCAAGCTCCCCGATGCCCTGGTTGCCTGCGTAGGCGGGGGATCGAATGCCATCGGCTTGTTCCATCCATTCCTGAACGACGAGTCCGTGGCCATGTACGGCGTGGAGGCCGGGGGGCTCGGTATCGACAGTGGGCAGCACGCTGCACCCTTGTCCGCCGGTTCTCCGGGCGTGCTCCATGGCAATCGCACCTACCTCATGCAGGACGATGACGGTCAGATTACGCATACCCACTCCGTGTCAGCGGGACTGGATTACCCCGGTGTGGGTCCCGAACATTCCTGGCTTAAGGATATCGGCCGCGTGAATTACGTCTCGGCCAATGATGAAGAAGCCCTGGCAGCGTTTCATAAAACGACCCGGGTCGAGGGCATTATGCCCGCGTTGGAAACGGCTCATGCCCTGGCCTACGCTGAGCGCCTGGCTGCAACCATGACGCCCGATCAGCATATTGTGGTGAATCTTTCCGGGCGCGGCGATAAGGATATTCTGACGGTCGCGCGTCTCGAAGGCATCGAGGTCTGACACGGGTATGAGTCGAATAGCCGGGTGTTTTGCAGACCTTAAAGCACGGAATCGAAAAGCCGTTATTCCCTATATTGTCGCCGGTGATCCCGGTGTAGAGATTACCGTCGATCTTATGCTGGCGCTGGTAGAGGCGGGTGCCGATATCATCGAGCTTGGGGTGCCTTTTTCTGATCCCATGTCCGAGGGCCCCGTGATACAGCGGGGCCATGAGCGCGCGCTGGATCGCGGCGTGCGCCTGCGCGGTGTGTTGGACCTCATGACGCAGTTTCGTGAGCATAACCAGACCACGCCCGTGCTTCTCATGGGTTACGCCAACCCTGTGGAACACATGGGACATGCGCAGTTTGCCGATCGTGCCGCCGCGAGTGGCGTGGATGCCCTGCTGAGTGTAGATATCCCCCCCGAGGAAGTCGCGATGCTCAACCGGGAGCTGCGCCGTGTGGGAATGGACAATATCTTTCTCATCGCGCCTACGACGCCGAGTGCGCGCATGGCACTCATCGCGGAGGAGGCCAGTGGGTTCATCTATTACGTCTCCCTCAAGGGGGTTACCGGTGCCGGCAACCTGGACCGTGAGGCCGTGGCGCGCTCTCTGGAAGAAATCCGCAGGCATACCGACCTTCCGATTTGTGTGGGCTTTGGCATTAAAGATGGCCCATCGGCGGCAGCAGTGGCGTCAGTAGCTGATGGCGTAGTGGTGGGCTCTGCGTTGGTGCAGCGTCTCGCGGACGTGGCCGAGGCGGGGGGCGACAGCGCACAGATTCTTCAGGCGGCCAAAGCCATGCTCGCGGACATTCGGGAGCACGTGGACAGCATCGGCGCTAACGCCACTTAAGTTTCCACCCATGCGTATAATGCGTACCTGTCACCTGCTGGAGAGCGCTCTATGAGCTGGATCGATAAAATTCTGCCCTCGGGTATCAGTAAGGCCGAGGGTGCCAAGCGAGCAACGGTGCCCGAGGGTGTCTGGACCAAGTGCATTAAATGCGAGGCAGTGCTTTACCGGCCGGATCTTGAGCGCAACGCCAATGTCTGCCCGAAGTGCGATCATCACATGCGCCTGGGTGCCCGCAAGCGTCTGAACATCTTTCTGGATGAAGAGGGGCGGGAAGAAGTATTTACCCACATTGAGCCCGTAGACCGCCTTCGGTTTCGCGACAAGAAAAAGTATTCTGCCCGTTTGTCGGCGGCGCAGAAAACCACCGGCGAACGCGACGCGCTCATTGCTATGCGCGGCACCTTGCATGGCATGCCCGTGGTTGCCGTGGCTTTTGAGTTTGGCTTTCACGGTGGCTCCATGGGCCAGGCCGTAGGGGAGAAATTCTCCCAGGCTGCACAGCTTGCTTTGAAAGAGCGGATGCCCCTGATCTGTTTCGCCGCTTCCGGCGGTGCGCGAATGCAGGAAGCCCTTATCTCCCTTATGCAGATGGCAAAAACCAGTGCGGTGATCGAGCGCATGCATACGGAATCTGTGCCGTATGTCTCGGTGCTCACAGATCCCATCTACGGCGGTGTCTCTGCCTCCCTGGCACTGCTGGGCGATCTCAATATCGCTGAGCCCGATGCCCGGGCGGGGTTCGCCGGTCCTAACATCATTGAACAGACGATCCGCCAAAAGCTGCCCAAGGGGTTTCAGCGCAGCGAGTTTTTGCTGGAGCATGGGGCCATCGACATGATCGTCCCCCGCGTCGAGTTGCGCGACACCATCGCGCGGAACCTTGCGAAACTCATGAATATTCCGGCGCTGGCCTCGCTGGAGACCGTGGCAGATGCTGAGGCGGTAGCAGAAGCGATACCCGGTACGGAAGCCGCGGCCAATGGGGGAGCCGATGATGAGGGGGGCGACAACTCAGCGTCGTCCGCAGACCCGGAGTCTCACGAGGAGGCCGGCGAGGCTCATGCAGAGGCTGCCGGTGACGGGGACTCCGCCGATGGTGTTGATTCCGAAGACGCAGACCCCGAGGACGATCCTGCGGTGAGCGCAGCGCAGGATGATAGCCCTGATAGCGATGATGGCAGCGACAGCCTCGATGGGTCGCAAGTCGACGCGGCCTCCGATGCCCATGAAGGTGATGCGGGCAGCGAGAGCCATGAGGGCGTCGACGAGGGCGACGAAAGCACGGGCGAGTCTGTATCCGCTGCCAACGAGGAGTCGGGCAACAAAAAGTCGGATGCCTGAACGCTCCCTGGGTGAATGGCTGCGCTACCTCGAGCAGCTCCACCCCGTCGATATCGATCTGGGCCTGGCGCGGGTTCGCAAAGCTGCAGAGCAGCTTGCACTGTTTCCCTATGGGCCCGAGGTCATCACCGTCGCCGGCACCAATGGCAAGGGAAGTGTGGTCTTTGGTACCGAGTGCATTCTCCGTGCTCACGGCCGTCGCACGGGCCGCTACACCTCACCCCATCTCCTGAGTTTTAACGAGCGCATTGCCGTCGATGGCTGTCCGGTTAGCGACGGGCAGATCGTTGCTGCCTTCGATGCGATTGAAGCGGCAAGGGGAGACGTCACCCTGACTTACTTCGAGTTTGCGACCCTTGCGGCGTACTGGATTTTTCGGGAGCTGCGCGTGGACGTGGCGGTGATGGAAGTGGGCCTGGGCGGACGTCTGGATGCGGTGAATCTGGTGGACTCGGATATCGCCGTCATCACGGCCATTGACCTTGATCACCAGCACTGGCTGGGAGACACCGTAGAGCAGATAGCGCCGGAAAAAGCCGCCATTGCTCGCCCCGGACGCCCCGTCGTTCTGGCCGAGGCGGACTATCCCGACACGCTGTTTCATACCCTCGATGACATCGGTGCTGTCCCGCTACGGGCGGGGAGGGAGTGGTCCTGGCGTTATGAGGGTGATTTGCAGCTTTCCTTAAAAGATCACCGGGAGTCGATAACGGTCCCGCTCCCCGATGGTCTGCGCCCCTCAAATCTGGGGGCTGCGCTCCAGGCTAGTGCTGTATCTCTAGGTCAAACTTTCGACCCACAGAAAAGCCGTGAAGCCCTTCGGACACTGTCGGTGCCGGCGCGTCGCCAGACGATCAGTTTTGCAGGCCGGGCGCTCCTTCTTGATGTTGCCCATAACCCGGCGGCGATGGTTGCTCTCGTGGAGCACCTGAAGGCCCGGCCGGTTCCGGGAAAAACCTTCGCGGCCCTGGGGCTTATGAAAGACAAGGATCTGGCGGGCATGGCCGCTTCCCTCGCCACCGCGGTGGATGGAGCCTGCGCCCTCGCAATCCCGGGTATCGATCGGGCCGCCGCGCCGGAAGCCGTGTGGCAGGCCCTGGATGATGTGGGTATCGCTATTCCCCAGGGAGAGTTCACCGCCGACGCTGTGTGGAGCCAACTACTGGATGGCAGCGCAGCCGGCGATCGTCTGGTGATATGCGGCTCTTTTTACAGCGTTGCGGGTATAATGGAACTGTTGAATATCGAACTTCCCAGTACCCCCAGTGTGAGCAGTTAGAACCGGTGGATAGTCTTGTCAAACAGCGCCTTGTGGGCGCGCTCATTCTGGTCGCCCTGGCCGTTGTTTTCTGGCCGATTATCTTTGTGCCGGGAAACGAGGAGAGTTCCGATCTCCGCGTGGCGGTGCCCCAGGCCCCGCCGGTGGACCTTACAGCCCTTCCCGAGCCTGACAATCTCGGATTGCGATCGGGCACCCGGGCAGCGGCCCAGGACCAGGAAACCCCCGACGTGGAGTTTCCCATGAGCGACGGAGAGTCCGATCTGGAGCCCGCGGGTCTGCCGCCCCGGGACGAGACCATGCCCGTTGCTGAGCTGGATGAGGCACGGAGTGCGCTTCAGGCGCCGGCTCTGGATGAAGACGGTTTACCCGTCGCCTACTCCCTGCAGGTGGCTACCATGGGTGACAAGGCGCGGGCGGAGAAGCTTCGTGACGAGCTGGTTGCTGCGGGTTATAAAGGCTACGTAAAGCGTATGCGGCGCAATGACCGGGTGCTTTACCGGGTGCTGGTGGGGCCGCGCTACAGCAAGGATGAGCTACTTCCCATAAAGGATGCGGTGGATGAATCCTGGCGCGTCGAGTCCCTGATCATACGGTATCTCCCATGACTGATTGGCCGAACCTTGGATCTTTCAACGCCTTTGATTGGATTGTTGTCGTCATCATCGTGCTATCGGCACTCCTCAGTCTCTGGCGAGGGTTTGTGCGGGAGGCCATCTCCCTGGCGGGGTGGGTCGTCGCTTTCATTGTGGCGAACCTGTTAGCCGTCACCGTGGCTGATCAGATCGGTGATCTCATTGCCAATCGTACGGGTCGCTATATCGTCGCCTGGTCCCTGCTGTTTGTTCTCACCCTGGTGGCGAGTTCTCTGTCGGCCAAACTTTTTGCCAGTCTTATCAAGGCCTCGGGTCTTGGGGTGCTGGACCGGCTCCTGGGCACGGTGTTTGGCGTTCTCCGCGGTGCCCTGATCGTGATGGCTCTGGTGTTTGTCGTCCGGGAGATCGTCCCTAAAAGTGAGCAGAGCCTCCTGGCAGATTCAGAGCTTATGCCGCACATCGATGTTCTGCTGTCGTGGAGCATGCGTATTTTTGATGAGTTCCGAGATGTGGAAATCAAGGGGCTGAACGCATGAGACCTCAGTGTTGCGCAGAGCTGATAGCTGATCTGGAGGACCTGACTTAGTGTGTGGTTTAACCGGCATTGTTGGAAAAGGCAGGGTTGCCCCGGAGATCTATGATGCCCTGACGGTGTTGCAACACCGGGGGCAGGATGCCGCGGGCATCATGACCTGCAATGAAGATCGCTTCCATCAGCGCAAGAGTGTGGGCCTGGTGCGGGATGTGTTTCGTCAGCATCACATGCAGCGTCTGGACGGGAATATTGGTATCGGTCACGTGCGCTATCCCACCGCGGGGAGCGCGGGAGCGGCGAATGCCCAGCCCTTCTATGTCAACTCGCCCTACGGCATTGCCCTGGCGCACAACGGCAATCTCACCAATTCCCGAGCCTTGCGACAGGAGCTTTTTGAAAGCGAGATGCGCCATCTGAACACCGATTCAGACTCTGAGGTGCTTCTCAACGTTTTTGCCTACGAACTCCAACAGCGCGCCAAGCTGCATCCGGAGCCCGATGATCTCTTCGCCGCGGTATCAGCCGTACACCGTCGCTGCCGCGGGGGCTACGCAGCGGTGGCCATGCTCGTAAACTACGGCGTCATTGCCTTCCGTGACCCCTATGGCATTCGGCCCCTCGTAGTGGGCTATCGCGGCGAAGGCAGCGACCGGGAATACATGGTGGCATCGGAAAGCGTTGCCCTGGATGTGCTGGGGTTTCGTCTCCTTGGCGATGTGGCCCCCGGCGAGGCGGTTTACATTGATGCGAATCGCCAGCTACATATGCGTCAGTGCGCCGAGGCACCGCTTCTGCGCCCCTGCATTTTCGAACACGTTTACTTTGCGCGCCCCGATAGCCTTATTGACGAAATTTCCGTTTACAAAACCCGGGCGCGCCAGGGCGAGGCCCTTGCACGAAAAGTACTCAGAGAAAAGCCGGATCATGATATCGATGTGGTGATTCCCATACCCGACAGCAGTCGCACCGCGGGACTCGCTCTGGCTCAGTCTCTGGGCATCAAGTACCGCGAAGCCTTTGTAAAAAACCGCTACATCGGCCGAACCTTCATCATGCCGGGGCAGCAGCAGCGTCGGAAGTCCGTGCGCCAGAAGCTCAATCCCATTCGATTGGAATTCGAGGGCAAGAACGTCATGCTTGTGGACGACTCCATTGTCCGTGGCACAACCTCCCGGGAGATTATTCAGATGGCCCGGGACGCCGGTGCGGCCCGCGTGTATCTGGCATCGGCAGCGCCCCCGGTGCGCTTTCCCAATGTCTATGGCATCGATATGCCATCGCCCGGTGAGCTCATCGCCCACGATAAGACCGTGGAAGAAATAAGTGCTTTGATCAATGCGGACTGGCTTGTGTATCAGGATCTTGATGAACTCATCAGCTGCTCCCGTGAAGGTAATCCTCTCGTGGAGGCCTTTGATTGTTCGGTCTTCGATGGAAACTACGTCACCGGTGACGTGGATGACGCTTATCTTGCGATGTTGGATGCAGAGCGAAACGATGAGGCCCAGAGCAAGACCCGGGAGTCCGGTGACGGCGATGGCGTGGGTATCTATAACGAGACGGTATCGTGAGTAAGAGAAGCGACCCCCAAATGGACGAGCTGCACTGGCAGAGCCTGGCGGTGAGAAGCGGCATCAGGCGCTCCCCTGAAGGCGAGCACAGCGAAGCCCTGTTCATGACGTCCAGCTACGTGTTCGATGATGCGGCCCATGCGGCGGCCCGTTTTGCGGGGGACGCTCCCGGTAACGTTTACTCCCGTTACACCAATCCCACGGTGAGAGGTTTTGAGGATCGCCTTGCTGCCCTCGAGGGCGCAGAGGCCTGCGTCGCCACGGCTTCGGGTATGTCGGCCATTCTCAGTACCTGCATGGCGCTGCTCAAGGCCGGTGATCACGTGGTGTGTTCCCGGGATGTGTTTGGCACAACCCGGACACTGTTTGCCAAATACCTCGCCAATTTTGGTGTTGAGGTGAGCTTTGTGCCCCTGCTGCCCGTGGAGGGCTGGCAATCGGCGCTTCAGGACAACACCAAACTGCTGTACCTCGAAACGCCCTCTAACCCCCTATGTGAAGTCGCCGACATCCAGCGTATGGCGGCTCTGGCCCAGGCTGCGGATGCGTTGCTGGTCGTCGATAACTGTTTTTGTTCGCCGGCCCTGCAACAGCCCCTGGCCTTTGGCGCAGATATTGTCATCCACTCGGCGACGAAGTACCTCGATGGTCAGGGACGCTGTGTGGGAGGAGCGGTGCTCGGCCGTCAGGCGCTCATGGATGAGGTGCTGGGCTTCTTGCGCAGCTGCGGTCCAACGATGAGTGCCTTCAATGCCTGGGTGTTTTTAAAGGGGCTGGAGACCCTGTCTTTGCGCATGCGCGCCCACAGCGCCTCCGCGCTGGAGCTGGCGACCTGGCTCGAGGCCCACCCGCAGGTCGACGCCGTGTTTTACGCCGGGCTGGAAAGTCACTCGGGCCACGCCCTGGCGGCTAAACAGCAGTCGGCCTTCGGCGGCGTCCTGTCCTTCCGGGTGCGCGGCGGTCAGGCCCAGGCCTGGGAGGTGATCGATGCCACACGACTCATGTCCCTCACAGCGAATCTTGGCGATGCAAAGACAACCATTGTTCACCCGGCGACCACTACCCACAGCCGTATTTCCGCAGAGGAACGGCAGGAGGCGGGTATCACCGATAATCTGATTCGCATTGCCGTAGGCCTCGAGGATATCGATGACCTGAAAAAAGATCTCGCCCGCGGTCTCGATGCCATTGGATAAACGCAGCATGCCGGACACGAAAGCCCTTGTGGATGCGGCCGTCGAAGAAATCGCGACGGTGCTTCTCGGCAAAGAGCCGCAGCTGCGACAAGCGATTTGCTGTCTCCTGGCGAGTGGGCATCTTCTCATCGAGGATCTCCCCGGCATGGGTAAAACCACTTTATCCCATGCCCTGGCGCAGGTGCTCGGTCTGTCTTACCAACGCGTGCAGTTCACTTCGGACCTTCTGCCTGCAGATATTCTCGGCCTGTCGATTTATCACAGCGCGGAAGGGCGTTTTGAATTTCATCCCGGTCCGATCTTCACCCAGGTATTGCTCGCCGACGAAATCAACCGCAGTACGCCGCGCACCCAAAGCGCGCTTCTGGAGGCGATGGCGGAAGGGCAGGTCACTCTCGAAGGTGACACGCGTCCATTGCCCCAGCCCTTTTTTGTGATTGCGACGCAGAATCCCCTGGAGCAGAGCGGTACCTATCCGCTGCCCGAATCCCAGCTGGATCGTTTTCTCATGCGTATTGAGCTGGGCTATCCCGACGCCCTTGCCGAGCGAGAAATGCTTCGCTCCACGCAGGGTGCCGTTCAGAAAACCGTCCTCAAGCAGTGTATCGATGAGCAGGCTCTGGAAGCGATTCGTGCAGCGGTAGACGACGTACATGCTTCCGATTCCCTCCTGGATTATGTTCAGCGCATCGCTGCCAGATCCCGGGACGGCGGAGAGTTCGCCGTGGGGCTCTCGCCCCGGGGTGTGCTGGCGCTCCTGCGCTCTGCCAAGACCTGGGCGCTGATGGATGGTCGGGATCATGTGCTTCCCGACGATGTGCAGGCGGTACTTCCGGGAGTGACGGCACACCGCCTACAGCCCGGTGGTGGGTTTTCCGGTGATGGAATGGCGCTGGTAGCGCTGCTGCAGCGTGACGTCGACGTGGTCTGAACGCCTAAGCCAGCGGTGGACGCGCTGGCTGGATAGACGGATTCCCCGTTCGCGATCCGTTACCCTGAGTCAGCGGCAGATTTTTATCTTTCCATCGCGCACCGGGTTTTTCTTTGCCCTGTGCCTCCTGGTCATGCTCATTGCGGCCATCAATTATCAGAACAACATGAGCTATGCGCTCACCTTTTTGCTGGCCAATCTTTTTGTCGTTGCGGTGCTGCACACCTACGCCAATTTATCGGGATTGACCATCACCGCGGTCGGTGCAGACGATGCCTATGCGGGACAGCGCAGCGGCTTTCACCTGCGCTTTTCCTCGAGCAACAAGCGGGGGCATCATGCGCTGCTGGTGGGCTGGCCCGAGGCTCGTGAGGCCCGTCGACGGCGGCGCTTGTTCACCGGCCTGCTTTCGAGTCCGGCCATGATCGCCGTCGAAGAAATCGATGTGGAACCGGGTGCCAGTCGTGACCTTGTGCTGCATATACCCGTGGGCAAGCGAGGCTGGTACCGGCCCGGTCGTTTACGTATTGAGAGCAGCTATCCCCTGGGTCTTCTGCGTTGCTGGACCTGGGTGGATCTCGACCAACGCGCCCTTGTATACCCGGCGCCGATGGCCGCAGCGGAGCCCGAGGGTGCGGCGGGGGATTCCCTGGATGGGCGTTGGCTGTCAGGCAAGGGTGATGATGAGTTTTTTGGTATCCGCGATTATCGCGCCGGCGATAATCCCCGGCGGGTCTACTGGAAGGGACTGGCCCGGGGGCAGGCACTCCAGACCAAGGACTATGCCAGCGCCGTGGCCGATGCGCGTTGGCTGGACTGGGAGCAGTTTTCTGGTCTCGATCAGGAGCGGCGTCTGTCGGCCCTGTGTCACTGGGTGATGGATTATCACCGGCGGGAGTTCGAGTTTGGTCTGCGAATCCCCGGCATGGAACTCGCGCCGGCCTCCGGCGATCGCCAGCGGGATCAGGCATTGCGGGCGCTGGCGTTGTTTGGCGTTAATGACGCGGAGCCTGGTACGTGAAGCAGGCGGAGCAGCTTCCCCGTCCTGCGTTGCTGTGGATTATCGTGGCGCAGGCCTTGTTGCTCCTGCCGCATCTACCGCGGCTGCCGATCTGGGTCGCGGCGGTTTATCTCCTGGCCTTTGTCTGGCGGGTGCAGGCCTTTCGCGGCCGCCTGGAGCTGCCGGGTCGCTGGCTCAAGGTCGTGCTCGCTATTGCTGCCGCCGGCGGCATTGTCCTCAGCTATGGTTCCTTGTTGGGGATGGAGCCTATGGTGGCCTTCCTCCTCACGGCGTTTGCGCTAAAACTCACGGAGATGCGTTCCCGTAAGGACGCCTATGTTGTGATTTTTTTGGGGTATTTCGTCTGTCTGACGGAGTTCCTGTTTACCCAGGACCTGCTCATCGTCGCTTACTCCCTGGTGCTGGTATGGATATTGACCACGGCGCTGGTGAGTGTGCATCGCCCGGCGGGTCGTCTCCGGGATCTTAAGCCCCTGCGGACTGCAGGAGTGATGCTGCTACAGTCCGTGCCCCTGATGCTGGTGCTGTTTTTTCTGTTTCCAAGAATCGGCCCCCTATGGTCTGTGCCCTTAAAAAGCCATACGGCCCAGACCGGTATGAGCGACAGTCTCAGGCCCGGGGATGTGTCCAGTTTGAGTCAGTCCGATGCCGTGGCCTTTAGAGCGAAGTTCGACGGTGAGATACCGCCGGTGTCAGAGCTGTACTGGCGGGGTATTGTGCTCAGCGTGCTGGAGGAGGGCACCTGGCGGAGTTTTCGCTATTTTGAGATTCCTGCAGAGGAGCGCCGCACGCCATCAGTGAATACCGAGGGCAACCCCCTGCGCTATAGCATTATCATGTCTCCCACGCAGCAGAACTGGTTGTTTGCCCTGCGCTATGCGCGTACGCCAAAGCCCGGCGTCATGGAGCTCAGTGACTATCGGCTGTATTCGCCGGTCATCATTGAAAACGAGTATCAGTATTCGGTGCAAAGTTGGCCGGAGGCTGCCCTGGAGGCCCGCCTGAGCGACTGGCGCCGGGATAAGGAGATATCCCTGCCGAATCAGGACAATCCGCAAACCCGGGCCCTGGCGGCCTCCCTTTATGCGCAGGCGGGCTCCCCGGCGGCATTCGTGGATACGGTGCTGGCTTACTTTCGTAATCAGTCTTTCTTTTACACGCTGCAACCACCGCTCCTGGGCGATGTGGATGTCATGGATGAATTCCTGTTTAGCAGTCGTCGGGGATTCTGTGAGCATTATGCCTACGCTTTCGCGGTGATGATGCGCAGCGTAGGGATCCCGTCGCGCATTGTGGGCGGCTACCTTGGCGGTGAGGTGAATCCGGTAAACCGAACGGTGATCGTGCATCAGTTTGATGCCCACGCCTGGACTGAGGTGTGGCTTGAGGGACAGGGCTGGGTACGCGTGGATCCCACCGCAGCGGTCTCACCCGATCGTATTCTCTACGGACTTGAGCGCGCCGTGGCGGCGGAAGGCAGCTTTCTATCGGACTCGCCGCTCTCGCCCCTACGGTACCGGGGTGTGAACTGGGTGAACTCCCTGCGATTGCGCTACGACGCGCTCACCTACCGTTGGCAAAGCTGGGTCACGGGTTTTGACGGTCAGGCCCAGTTCGATTTACTGCGAGGCGTGCTGGGTGAAATCTCAGTCAGTCGCTCCCTGGGGGTGCTTCTCGGCTGCGGTGCACTCACCATGGCGCTGGTGTCGCTGTTTTTGTTTCGCGGGGCGAGGCCCGCACCACGGCCTGTTTATGAAGAGGAATTGGCGCGTTTTCAGCGCGTTTTGTGGCGGCGGGGGCTGGAGGAGAAACCGGGAGAAACTCCTGCGCAGCTTACGGAGCGCGCCGTGCGACGCTGGCCCTCTCAGGCGGAGTCATTGCGCTCCCTGTATCGGCTCCTGGCGCTCTGTGTGTACTCGCCGGCAGCGCAATCTCAGGACAATATTCGCCTGCGTCGTGAACTGCGCAAACGCATTCGCGGCATTCAGCTTTCTCTTTGACAATACATAAGGGCAGCGGTCGCACGGCAGGATGCGTGCTGGATGACGCCAGTGCCGGACAGGGTGATCGCTGTGGACTTTGAGCTTTGGGCTATAAGAGATCCACGTATCATTAACCAAAAAAAAGCCCGAGCGCCGTGGCGTTAACCACCGGGCTCGGGCTTTTCCTGGTCTCTCTTCGATTGCCTGCAGGCCTACCCCTTAGGCGACCTCGCTGATCTCCAACGCAGCAATCCGCTTGCCATCTTCCGCAAGCTTCTGAAACTCCACAATCTGGTCGAAGTTCATATAGCGATAGATTTCGGCGCTCATGGCCTTCAGGTTTCGCGCGTACTCCATGTACTCCTCGGGCGTCGGTATCCTGCCCAGGATGGAGCCCACGGCCGCAAGCTCAGCCGAGGTCAAATAGACATTGGCGCCATCCCCCAGACGGTTGGGGAAGTTACGGGTACTGGTGCTCAGTACCGTAGAGTTAGCAGCGACCCGTGCCTGGTTACCCATGCACAGGGAACACCCCGGCATCTCGGTGCGCGCACCGGCGGCACCAAAGATGTTGTAGTAGCCTTCCTCCATCAGCAGGTGCTCATCCATACGTGTGGGGGGAACTACCCACAGGCGCGTGTTGATGGTGCCTTTGTATTGCTCAAGAAGTTTTCCTGCGGCACGGAAGTGGCCAATGTTGGTCATGCAGGAGCCGATGAAGACTTCGTCAACCTTGTCGCCGGCCACCTCGGAGAGGAGGCGTGCATCATCCGGGTCGTTGGGTGCGCAGACGATGGGTTCTTTTACCTCGGCCAGATCGATCTCGATAACGGCAGTGTATTCCGCGTCCTTGTCGGCACGCATCAGCGAGGGGTTCGCCAGCCACTCTTCCATCTTCTTAGCGCGACGCTCCAGGGTTCGGGAATCCCCGTAGCCCTCGGAGATCATGGCACGGAGGAGGGTGATGTTGGAGCGCAGGGACTCAGCAACGGTGTCCTCGGAAAGCTCGATAGTGCAGCCTGCACAGGAGCGCTCGGCAGAAGCGTCAGACAGTTCAAACGCCTGCTCCAGCGTCAGATCCGGGAGTCCTTCGATCTCCAGAATCCGGCCCGAGAAGATGTTCTTCTTGCCCTTTTTGTCGACGGTGAGATGCCCTTCCTGGATTGCGTAGTAGGGGATGGCATGGACCAGGTCACGCAGCGTGATACCTGGCTGCATCTCGCCCTTAAAACGCACGAGCACGGACTCGGGCATATCCAGTGGCATGACGCCGGTCGCTGCCGCAAAGGCCACCAGACCCGAGCCCGCCGGGAAGGAAATACCCATGGGAAAGCGCGTATGAGAATCACCGCCGGTGCCCACCGTGTCAGGCAGGAGCATGCGATTCAGCCAGCTGTGGATAATGCCGTCACCGGGACGCAGGGAGACACCGCCGCGGGTCATAATAAAGTCCGGCAGAGAGTGCTGCGTGTCGATATCGACGGGCTTCGGGTACGCCGCCGTGTGGCAGAAGCTCTGCATGGTCAGATCCGCAGAAAAGCCCAGGCATGCAAGGTCCTTGAGCTCATCGCGGGTCATGGGCCCCGTCGTATCCTGGGAGCCCACGGTAGTCATCAAAGGCTCGCAGTAAGTGCCGGGGCGCACACCTTCCATGCCACAGGCTTTGCCCACCATCTTCTGAGCGAGGGTATAACCCTTGCCCGTATCGGCAGGCTGCTCCGGCGTGCGGAACAGGTCTGACGGGGGCAGCTCGAGAGCCTCCCGCGCCCGGGTGGTCAGGCCGCGACCAATAATCAGGTTGATGCGACCGCCGGCCTGCACTTCATCCAGAAGGACCTGGGATTTCAGTTCAAACTCGGAGAGTGTATCTCCCGACTCGCTGAGAATTTTTCCGTCGTAGGGGCGGATTTCGATGATGTCGCCCATGCCGATGTCGTCGACGGGCGCTTCAAAGACCAGCGCGCCGGCATCTTCCATGGTGTTGTAAAAAATTGGCGCGACTTTGCCACCGATGCATATGCCGCCTGCTTTTTTGTTGGGCACGCCCGATACGTCGTCACCAAAGAACCACAGCACGGAGTTGGTGGCGGACTTACGCGATGAACCGGTACCGACCACATCGCCAACAAACGCGACGGGGTATCCCTTGTCCTGAATCTCTTTGATCTGCCCCATGGGACCGGTCACGCCGTGCTCTTCGGGAGTGAGTCCGTCGCGGGTCATCTTGTACATGGCCAGCGCGTGGAGGGGGATGTCCGGGCGGCTCCAGGCATCGGGAGCAGGGGACAGGTCATCGGTGTTGGTTTCACCGGTAACTTTGAACACGGCCACCTTGATGGACTCAGGTACTGCCTTGCGCTTGGTAAACCATTCGCCTTCGGCCCAGCTCTCCATGACGGCCTGGGCGTGGGCGTTGCCATTTTTGGCAAGCTCCGCCACATCGTGAAAAGCGTCAAAAACCAGAAGGGTGTGCTTCAACTCATCAGCGGCAAGGGCAGCGAGGGCATCATCACTCAGGAGCGTTACCAGGGCCTCAATATTGTACCCACCGTGCATGTTGCCCAGCAGCTTGACGGCTTCTTCGCGACTAATCAGCGCGCACTCGGACTCACCTTTGGCGATGGCGGATAGAAAGCCGGCTTTGACGTAAGCGGCCTCATCGACACCCGGCGGTACGCGATCTGCGAGCAGCGACAGCAAAAACGCTTCTTCACCGGCGGGGGGAGCCTTGATTAACTCGATGAGCTCGGCCACCTGCTCCGCTAGAAGGGGTTTGGCGGGGATGCCTTGGGCAGCGCGTTCTGCTTCATGTTGGCGATAAGCTTCGAGCATGTCTAACTCCTTGATCTTGGGTGATTTAAGGGACTTTTGGGGTATTTTGCTTACGCCCGGAGCCCTAAATTAACGCGACAGATTATAGACTAGACGTGCAAATCACACCAGAAATCAGTGGTTTATGGGTGCTATTCATCCGGAAAATGACGTGCTCTCGGCACGGCTGTTGCGGGAATATTACTGGTCGCCTGGTGTCGCGTCGACGGGGAGTCAGCCTGTCGTAGCCACACAAATTTGGATTCGGCGGTGCATCTCGCAGCAAGAGTCATTATCCTTGCGCCCATCACCCGACGTAAGCGGCAAGCCCAAGATGCATCGCCTTCCCCGTGTCAAAACACCGTGCATTGGTGTCTGTTCCACAGGCATCGGCGACAGCGTGTGCCGGGGTTGCAAACGCTTTGCCCACGAGGTCATCCATTGGAATGCTTACAGTGAGGACCAGAAGCGCATCGTCGATGCGCGCCTCGCTCAGTTTCTGGCGCAGTGCGTGCAGAACCGTCTCCGGGTTATCGATAGCGGCCTCCTGGCGTGGCAGCTTCAGACCCAGCAAATTCGCCATAACCCGGATCATGACCCGCACTGCTGGTTGTTCGCGCTCCTCAAAGCGGGAGCGGGGCAGATTACTGACCCCGGGGCTTTTGGCTTTGAGGTGGATCTGAAATATCGCCAGACCTCCCTCCTGGAGATTCGGGAGCAGATCGATCAGGAGTATTTTGCCCTGTCGAGCGCCCACTACGAACGCTACCACCTGCTTCCCGATCTGTTTACCGAGGAGCGTGCGTCATGACGGCCATGATGGTCGCCGGCGTGGATCTGGGGCCGATCAAGGATTTTCTGCCCTGCGATACGCCTGATGCCTGGGTGGCAGCGGCGGCTTCGCCGGAGAACCTCCATACGCTCCTCGTCGATCACGCGAACTGCGAAAAAAAGGCGGCCTCGACGGCGCTCAATCTCATGTATCGCTACGTAGAGCATCCTGCCTTGCTCCACAAGCTGTCCCGTTTGGCGCGGGAAGAGCTTCGGCATTTCGAGCAGGTGCTGGCCCTGGTGGAAAAGCGTGGCATGAGCTATCCCCAACTAAGTGCGGCACGGTATGCGGCGGGTCTGCGGGAACATGTGGCCAAGAACGAACCTTACCGACTCGTGGATACCTTGCTGGTCGGCGCTATTATCGAAGCGCGATCCTGCGAGCGCTTTGCCGCAGTACAGCCGGTAGTCGACGAGGAGTTGGGGCGGTTTTACGGCAGCCTTTTACGCTCGGAGTCGCGGCATTTTATGGATTACCTGACCCTGGCGCGGGAGCTGGCGCCGGATGTAGACGTGGAGGAGCGGCTGGCGCCTCTGCTTGCCGCCGAACGACTGCTTATCGAGACGGATGACGAAGAGTTTCGGTTTCACTCCGGTGTGCCGCGAACTTGATGGCGTTTATTGGGGTTAATCGACTTTAAACAAATCCCATAAGCTACTGATTTATATCAAATTCAATAAGCTCAATCGCGCCGTTTTCCAGCTTCAGATACCAACCGCTGTGGTCCCAGTCGCCGAGTACCCACCGGTTACCCTCGGTCTCTGCATGCTTCGCTGGGCGATGGGTGTGTCCGTGAATCAGGGTACCGCACCCCGTTGACGCCATGGTGGCGTCCACTTCTTCTTTCGTGACATCCATGATGTCATCCGCTTTACGGCTGCCGGCGTCACGGCTGGTTTTGCGCAGCTGTTGTGCCAGTTCCCTGCGGGTTTCCAGGCTTTTGGAAAGTATCTCAGCCTGCCAGTTTGGGTCCCGGGCAAGGGACCGGAAGGCCTGATAGTCAACATCGCGGGTACACAGGCTGTCGCCGTGCATTAACAGCAGCTTTTGACCATCGATCTCCACAACGCTGGGGTCCGGTAATAGCTGACCGCCCACCTTGTCCATAAAGCTCTCGCCGAGCAAAAAATCCCGGTTACCGTGCATGAAGTAAAGATCAGGCCCCGCCTGCTGGTAGTCGTGAAGGAGGCGGGCGACATCGACGGCAATGGCGGTGTCATCATCATCGCCAATCCAGAACTCAAAGAGGTCGCCGAGAATGTAGAGCGCCGCCGCGTCCCGGCGCTCATCAAGAAACGTCTTGAGGGCCGTCGTCACGTGGGGGCGGGATGCATCGAGATGCAGGTCAGAAATGAAGAAATGGCGCTCGCTCATGACGGACGAAAATCGTTGCCGTGCTTCAAATCGCCGAAGCGCTGCCTTTGCTCAGCTACTCAGCTGTCGCCTTCGTCGACCTCAACGGATTCAATAATCACCGTTTCCGCCGGCACGTCCTGATGACCGCCTCGTGAGGTGGTGGGGACCGCGCGGATCTTGTCCAGTACGTCCTCGCCATCAACCACTTTGCCGAAAACGGCGTAGCCCCAGCCCTGCATGGTTTTGCCGCTGTGATTCAGAAAGTCGTTGTCCTTTACGTTGATGAAGAACTGCGCGGTTGCCGAGTGGGGATCCATGGTACGAGCCATGGCTACGGTGCCAAAGTCGTTCTTGAGGCCGTTGTCAGCCTCATTTTCGATAGGCTCTTTCGTCTCTTTTTGCTGCATATCGGCGTCAAAACCGCCGCCCTGGATCATGAAGTTGTCGATGACCCGGTGGAAAATCGTTCCGTCGTATAGTCCCTCGCGAGCGTACATCAGAAAGTTAGCCACGGTGACCGGCGCTTTCTCTGCGTTCAGCTCGATTTTGATTGGGCCGTAGGTGGTGTTGAGGGTGACCATAGAAAATCCTTGTTCTACTCGAAGTTGAGTTGCTTGGCGGTGTGGGGCTGCATGCGCTTTTCGCCGGAGCGGGATGGTACTTGTTTTGGGCGGCAGTGAGAACCTTCGAAACCGCCCAGAAGCATTATATTGCTTTGCGCGAGACTTTGCGGTCATCGCCTGCTGACGGCTCTCGTTCCCTGCCGGTATACTACGCCGCTTTTTGAAGGGCGGAGGCCCCCCATCGTGGAATCTGGTGTAACCAGCAACAACTTTTTGCGCACGCTTATCGCGGAGGATCTGCGATCAGGCAAAGTGCCACAGATCGTCACCCGGTTCCCGCCGGAGCCTAACGGCTATCTGCATATTGGTCACGCGAAATCCATCAGCGTCAACTTCGGTCTCGCGGAGGAGTTCGGAGGCATCTGCCGCCTGCGCTTTGACGACACCAATCCCGAAAAAGAGAGCCAGGAGTTTATCGAATCCATACAGGCCGACGTGGCGTGGCTGGGCTATAGCTGGGAAGGGCCCGTACGTTTTGCCTCGAGCTACTTCGATACGCTCTATGGCTGGGCCGAGTACCTTGTAGAGCAGGGCAAGGCCTATGTGGATGACTTGAGTCCTGATGAGGCCCGGGAGTATCGCGGCACTCTGACAGAGCCCGGGCGCAACAGTCCCTTTCGGGGGCGGTCTGTGGAGGAGAACCTGGATCTGCTTCGGCGCATGCGCGCTGGCGAGTTTGCCGATGGTGAACGGGTGCTTCGCGCCAAAATCGACATGAGTCATCCGAATATGAACATGCGCGATCCCATTCTTTACCGCATCCGCAAGGCTCATCACCATCAGACCGGTGATGCCTGGCCCATTTATCCCACCTACGATTTTGCCCATGGTCAGGAAGATGCCATCGAGGGCGTCACGCACTCTATTTGCACCCTGGAGTTTGAAGATCACCGGCCTCTCTACGAGTGGTTCATTAACAACCTGCCCGTAGAGAGCAAGCCGCGGCAATACGAATTCGGACGCCTTAACACCAGCTATACCATCACCAGCAAGCGCAAGCTCAAACAACTGATTGATGACGGAATCGTGGCTTCCTGGGATGACCCGCGCATGCCTACGGTAGCGGGCATGCGTCGTCGTGGTTACACACCTGCGGCTATTCGACACTTTTGCGAGATGGTGGGGACTTCGCGTTCTGATGGGGTGGTGGATGTGGCGATGCTGGAACATGCCATCCGCGACGATCTTAATCAGAACGCTCCCCGGGCCATGTGTGTGCTCAATCCCCTCAAATTGACCCTGCGCAATGTGCCCGAGGATCATCCGGCCATTACCGCCGCCGCGCATCCGTCCCGCGAAGAGCTGGGGCAGCGGAGTCTGCCGTTCAGTGGTGAGCTGTTTATTGATGCCGAAGACTTTCGGGAAGAGGCCAATAAAAAGTTTAAGCGCCTGGTTTTGGGCAAGCGCGTTCGCCTTCGAAATGCCTACGTTATCGAGGCCGTCGATGTGGAGAAGAATGCCGACGGGGAGGTGGTAGGCGTTATCGCCGATCTCATTGAGGGCTCTCTCGGTAACGATCCCGCGGATGGCATCAAGCCCAAGGGCGTTATTCACTGGGTAGAGGCATCATCAGCGGTACCCGCCACGGTGCGACTCTATGACCGCCTGTTTACGGACCCGGCACCGGATCGCGGTGGTGCCGATTTCATGAGCTTTTTGAATCCGGAATCCCTGAAAATCATTGAGGGCGCCCTGGTAGAGCCGGACGCGGCTGCGGCGGAGCCGGAGTCTCGATTCCAGTTTGAGCGCGAAGGTTATTTCGTGGCTGACCGCTGCGATCACAGTCCCGAAGCCCCTGTTTTCAATCAGACCATAGGCCTGCGCGACGTCTGGGCCAGCAAATCCTGATATCAGAGTGAGGAAGTAACCACGGTGGACCTGCAGCTTTACAACACGCGCGCCAAGACCAAGGAAGTGTTCCGTCCCCTGAGCCCGAATCGCGTGACCATGTATGTCTGTGGCCCGACGGTGTACAACCTTGCGCATATCGGCAACGCACGCCCCGTGGTGGTGTTTGACACCCTGTTTCGGCTGTTGCAAACCCGCTACGACGAGGTGGTCTACGCGCGGAACATCACTGATATCGACGATAAAATCATGCTCGCGGCAAAGGAGCAGGGCGTCGCCATTGACGTGATTGCCAAGGAGTTCACGGATAAGTATCGCGAGGATACGGCGCAGCTCAACGCCTTGCCGCCTACCCTTGAGCCTCATGCAACGGACAATATCGGACCGATGATTGCGCTTACGGAGAAGCTCATTGAAAAAGGGCACGCCTACGCCTCAGAGGGTCACGTCCTTTTCGCGGTAACGTCCATGGAGAATTATGGTCAGCTCTCCGGTCGTTCCCTCGATGACATGTTGGCCGGCGCCCGGGTAGAGGTGGCGGATTACAAACGGCATCCGGGAGACTTTGTGCTCTGGAAGCCCTCCAGCGACGACGAACCCGGTTGGGACAGCCCCTGGGGTCGCGTGCGACCGGGTTGGCATCTCGAGTGTTCTGCCATGATCAGAGAGCACCTGGGGCCGACCATCGACATTCACGGGGGTGGGCGGGATCTTATTTTTCCCCACCACGAAAATGAGCTGGCCCAGAGCTGTTGTGCCTTTGGCGATGAGTTTGTAAGGGTCTGGATGCACAACGCCTTTCTGGACATGGACGGTGAGAAAATGTCCAAGTCCCTGGGTAATGTTGCGACCATTCGTGAACTGCTCACGCGTTACCGAGGTGAGGTATTACGCTTTGCGCTGCTGTCGGCGCACTATCGGTCGCCGCTGAATTTCTCCGAGGCATTGCTAGCGCAGGCCGAGCAGACTCTGACGAATTTTTACAACACCCTTCGCAGCGTTCAGCACATCGAGCTGGACGAGGACGTTCCTTTAGAGGGTGAGGCTTTTTACTCCGCCCTCTGTGACGACCTGAACACGCCTCTTGCCATTAGTGAGCTTCATGCCCTTGCCCGGGATATCAACAAGGCAGCGGAGGATGACAAGCCTCAGCTAAAGGCCCGTCTTCTCGCGGCGGGTAATCTCCTGGGCGTTTTGCAGCATGATCCCCTCGAGTGGTTACAGGGGGACAGTGCGTCGACCGACAGCAGCCTTGATGCCGACGCCGTTGACGCGCTTATTGCAGAGCGCGCGGCTGCAAAAGCCGACAAAAATTACGCCCGGGCCGATGGGATTCGTGAGGAGCTCACGGCCGCGGGAATCGTGCTCGAGGATTCGGCGGGCGGCACGCTTTGGCGTAGGGTAAACAGTTAGGTTTTTCATTGACGAGGGTGGGGCGGATGAGTAACATTCGCGCTCCCTAAATCGGGCTTAATCGCAGATCGCAGCAACCGCAACGGCCGGTTCAACGGTAGTCGCAACAGGTGTGGTGTGATCAGTGAGTTGGGGGTAAGGTTTTAAAAGTTTCATCGGGGTATAGCGCAGTCTGGTAGCGCGCCTGCTTTGGGAGCAGGATGTCGGGAGTTCGAATCTCTCTACCCCGACCACTTTTAGCTGGACCTTTTCATCCCTTCAAAGAGCATCACTAAACCGGCATTCCATGAGCACTGCTCAGAATGATTGCCCCAAAGGTTTGTTGGTGGTGCCTCGCAACCGTTTAGTGGTGGCCGTAGCTCACCGGGTAGAGCACCGGATTGTGACTCCGGAGGTAGCGGGTTCAAGACCCGTCGGCCACCCCATTTTTCACTCTGCTTCTATTTTTAAGTTCTGACAGTCAACTTCTGACGGTCGTTCGACGTGGATGCGCGTTGCATCGCATGTCGGCGCTTCTATGGTTCCATCGACGTCCCGCAACACCTACAATTACCCGTCAGCTCGATCACGACAATCTTCTCACGCGCTCATAGCTCAGCTGGATAGAGCATCGGCCTTCTAAGCCGACGGTCCGGGGTTCGAATCCTCGTGGGCGCGCCAAAATTAAAGTCTCTCGAGGTAAGCGGTTGCTAACAATTACTAGCTGGGGTGCGCATGGGGTGCGGCGGCGTGCACGTTTTGGATTGGGAGCTCACTGCGCGTGTAACTTAAGTGGAGAGATCGATGTTAAGAATTAGCTCGCTTTTGCTCTTTTTGGCGCTGGCCTTTTCTCCTGCAGTTAAAGTCCTTTCTCAATCGCAATCAGCCATAGAAGAATGCAAAGCCCTGAAGGAGCGCATCGAGGACTACGATGACCTTCGAAAGGAGGGTGGCAGCGCTTCGCAGATGGATCGATGGAGGCGAGCGCGTAACGAGCTTGAAGCCGAGTTCCACGACAAAAATTGCCACAAAATTAGCACGAGGTTGCTCCGCACCAATTAACACGATTTAGTGCTTTCGTAGGTCGGTTCTAGTCGCTTCCGTTAGTCAGCTAAACTTCATCGATGGACGAACGCGAACAACTAAGAGCCGCCCAGGGTCGTCTTGATGAGATGATGGTGGAGGCTCGCAAGACGCAGCAGCTACTTGAGGATGAACGGGCTGCGATACGCCGCGCAAGACGACTTCAGAGGGTTTGGTGGCTCGCTATCTTGTTACTAGGTATTGCGATTGGCTTTGCTGTCGCTGAGCTATTTATTGACCCAGTTACTATCCTAGTACCCACCACTGGGATCGACGTTTAGAGCCCCAATCACGCGCCGCTGCGTTGTGGTAGTAGATCATTGGCAGGGATTGTGGGGAACGTCAGAAACGACCGCTTTCGCCTATTTTCAGTCGTTGGGAGAGTGTTGAGCCAACCACTGATTTCGAGCCATAACGCTCGCTATTTGAGCCGGTTCTGAGCGTTAGTTATCGGGATAGCAGCCGTACCCCTTGGTGTATCACTCAGGTTCTATTGAGCGCGAGTATTGCTCCGCAGCCATGATGACTTCCGCTGCGCGCTCTAACGTGACTGTCTGCCAATCTAGAAGCAGTTCGACGCCGCGTAGACAATTCAACGCCCCAAGATACAACTCCAATGATTCAACTTGACTAGATAGCTGCGACTTAAACAGCGAGCCCTCGGCGAATCCGCCGTTTCTTGCAGCGTTAGTTACATCGTGGAGGGGTGCGCCATGTAAAAACAAATAGTCCAGAATTACCGGCGTCGCTATATCCAGCCTGTCCGCTTGAATCCCCCAATCGCGCAACGCGCGTTTCAGTGCCTGAGACTGGATGATGTTTATCTTGCCCGTGCTCAGTAGTTCTCTGTAAGCAGGAGTGCTTATGGCGGGCGACAACAGGCTTATCCCCAAGGAGCGCTCCGCGACAGTTAGAGCCTCCTGTTCACTAACACCGCCGCTTACTTCGTTGATAAGTTCCTGGAGAATCTCCTTGTCTTTCTTGTAGGTCAGCAAGTTCTGGTTTAGCTTTCCTTCAAGCTCCTTGAATTCGGCCAACAGCCTTGAAACGAGAACGCTCTCCTCTTGCTGCGTGAGCCTTGAAGAATTCCAATTTGCGACCTGAATACCGATGTAAACGCCGATCACGACAATACAGAAGTCGATACCGACGGCAAACCAGTTTTGATTGCGCACATGCTCTGTAACGCGTCGTAGCAACATTGGGCGGCTCCACATTTGACAGCTTCGAGCATACAGAAGTCTTCGTAAAATCGCTGCACCTGAACGATAGCGACGGCCCAACCTAGGCTGCGCGGCCGTCCGCTTTGAGGTGGAAGTCGCCTCTGAGAAAAGCCCCATTCCGCGTTTCCGCGCGGCATACCAGCTTTCCCACTGCAGGGCGGGAGGCGAACATCCTGCCGAGGGGCTTGCACTTAATCTGCAGCAGTAAAGCTAAAATTCTTTGGGACTAAAAACCGCCTTTAGGCGCGGTTTTCAATGTAGCGACCGTCATCCCTTGCTAGGCATGAGCCCGTGCCGCAGACACCCTGTGTCTCAGGGGATCGAGTCCAGCAACCGTGGCGTCTACCTCGTCGCCCGGTAGCAAGGGCCCGACGCCTGCGGGAGTTCCCGAAAATATGAGATCCCCCGGTTGAAGGAGAAACAGCGTGGATAGCGCGCTGATGATCTCCGGCGTGCTCCAGATCATGTCGCGCAAATCACCTCTTTGACGCAGATCGCCATTCACACGGAGCGAAATCTTACCTTCATCAATGTGTCCGCAATGGGTCGCCGGTGTGATCCGTGACACCGGAGCAGAATGGTCAAAGCCCTTGGCCGTATCCCAGGGGCGACCCGCTTTTTTGGCCTCTCCCTGAAGATCGCGACGCGTAAGATCGTTGCCCACGGCGTAGCCAAAAACATAATCGAGGGCATCCTCCGGGGTGATATCACTACCGCGCCTACCAATGGCAATCACCAGTTCCACCTCGTGATGCAGGTCGGCGGTGGCGCCGGGGTAGGGAACATCGACACCTCCGACAACAATGGCATCGGCGGGTTTGGTAAAAAAGAAGGGGGGCTCTCTCTGGGGGTCGGCCCCCATTTCCCGGGCATGCTCAGCGTAATTGCGTCCGACGCAGAAAATACGTCGCACGGGAAAAGCGTCCTCACTCCCGATAACGGGAATAGCAACGGTCTCGGGTGGAGGAAAAACGAAGGATCTCTTGTCAGAAGCACTCATCGCGTCATTCCGCCTGTTTGAGACCGGCCATAAATGTCCGGGTGCTGCTATCCAGCATTTCGGGTATGTCCGCGTCGGGGTGAAAGTGGGGAAGCTTGCCGCTCATGGAGATAGCGCTCATACCGTGCACCATCGACCAGAGTTTGACCGCAAGGTCGAGAACGTCAACGTTCCTCAGGCCCTGCTCGCCAACATAAGCTTCCACGGAGTCGACGAGCATGTAAAAACCTGATGCTTTTTGATCAAAACTGTCGGCGTCCATGGCGCGGGCGCCGATATCACCCCACATAAGGTCATAAAAAGCGGCCTTTTCAATGACGTACTGGATGTACGCCTGACCGATGGCGATGATGGTTTCGATACTGCCTTGTCGCGTGCTGGCGATGGCTTCCCGCACGCGTTCACCCAGTCCGAAAAAAGCGAGCTGACTGACGGCTTCGAGAAGGGCGTCGCGATCGCGAAAATGCCGGTAGGGCGCAGCGGTACTTACCCCTGCCTGGCGCGCCGCGTCCGCCATGGCAAAGTTCAGGGATCCGCTGTCCTCAATGAGCTGGGAGGCGGCAAGGATAAGCGTATTTCGCAAATCACCGTGATGATAGCTTTTGGCCGCTGCTGTCATGCTGCGTTGCCCATAAGGCGGTTTCCGTCGTCGTCCTTGACCAGTGTCGGGTGCTGCTCTGCCTGAAGTCGGCGGTGCCTGCGTCGGTAACAGAGCATGAACATGGGGGGAATATAAAAGAATGACACGACGGTGGATAGGAGCACGCCCCCGGCAATGGCCATGGCGAAGGGCGGCCAGAACTGACTGCCTTCAAGGATCAGCGGTAGAAAACCGCCAAAGGTCGTGATGGTGGTGGACACGATGTGACGGCTGGAGTCCATCACCACGTCGCGCACCGCAGCGGGCTCCCCGCGGGAGGCCCGGGTGTCTAACTGTAGCGCTGTGAGAATGATGATCGCCGCATTGATCGAGACGCCGATGGAGCCGATCACCCCGATGAGCGCCTGCACGCCGAAGGGATAGCGGAAGATCGCGAGGGACAACAGGCTTAACCCCATAGACAACACAAACACTGAAAACGCCACGGCCGAGAGGCGCCAGGAGTTAAAGGTCAGCACGATAGTTGCCAGCAATGCGGCGACGATGAGCCCCATGGGAGCGATGATGTTCTGCACGACGCTGGCCCGGGCATCGGAGTTGCCACCAAACTGATAGCGATAACCGAAAGGCAGGGCGACGGGGTCCTCGGCGAGAATCGCCTGGAGGTCTTTTAATGCCCCCTCGGCGAGCACTCCCCGCGTCACATAGCCTTGCACCGTGTTGATGCGCTCGCCGTCCCTGCGGGTAATGGGGCTGTTGGACGGTTCCAGACTGAATTGTCCGAGGGTGCTCAGGCTAATACTTTGCATAGTTCTGCTGTCCCCGTCCGAGGCGGGGAGAGGTAGACGGATACTCGCGATCTCTTCCGGGTCCGACCAGGCATTTTCGTTGAGGCGGGCGCGCACGGGCAGGCGCTGCGTCCCCTCGAGAATTTCGCCACCGATGCGTCCTCGCAGCGCTGCATCGAGGGTGTCCGCAACGGTCGCCAGATCCAGGCCCGCCATGCGAACCCGCTGCTCATCAAGCTTGAATACCAGCTTGGGCGCCCCCGCTATCAACCCCGTGGTGCTATGAGTGATATCCGGCACTCGCTCCATGCGCAAGCGGAATTCTTCTCCCAGGTGCCGGAGGGTTTCGAGGTCCGGACCGAAGAGATCGACTTCCAGAGGCGCTGACACCGGCGGTCCCTGTTCGATGCCTAGAACCAGAATACGTGCCTGGGGATACTCTGCATCCAGCTCCGTCTGGAGCCTGCGGATGAGATCGTCCGTGCGATTCTCGTCGGTGGTGAGCACCATCGCCTGGGCGTAGCTGGGAATGCCTTCTTTATTACGCACCAGGTTGTAGTAAAACTGCGGGGCACTTTCGCCGACGGTCCAATCCACGCGACGGATGAGCGGTTCGTCACGCAATCGTTCATCGAGTTCCTGCACCAGGGCATAGGTATCGGTGATAGAGCGTCCCGGCGGCAAGGTTACCTTCAAAGACAGCTGATCGCGATCGGTGCCCGGGAAAAACTGCGCTGTCAGCGTGGGAAAAGCCAGAAACCCTGCAACCGGCAGCGCCAGTGCCAGCGCCACGGACCCCGCGGGATGGCGAATCGACCAATCCAGGGCGCGGGACAGGGAGCGACCCATCGCGCCGCTTGCAACACCGGTCTCCCACCAGTGAGATCCCTTGTTGAGCCCGCCGGGAAGAAGGCGGGCTGCGAGCACCGGTGTGATCACCAGGGCCAGCACCAGCGATGAACCGAGCATTATCACCACCGCTTTGGCGATGGAGCCCAGAAAATCACCTGCCGGTCCCGGCAGAATCACCATGGGTACGAAGGCCAGTATGGTCGTGGCTGTGGATGACAGCAGAGGGATGCGCATGCGGTGGACGGACTCACCGATAGCGTCCAGTGGGGCTTCATTATCGAGAAGGCGTTTGCGCACCTCATCGGTCATCACAATGGAGCCGTCCACCAGTAGACCCAGGGCCACGACGAGGCCGGTCACGGACATCTGGTGAATGGGGAGTCCTATCTGGTTCATGATGACCAGGGACACCAGGGTGCAAAGAGGCAGGATCACCGCCACAACCGTGGCAGCGCGCAAGCCGAGGGTAAACAGCAGCACCAGCAGCACCAGCAAGACACCGATGGCGAGGTTGGTCAGAACATCTTGAAGACGGGCCTCGGTGTAGGTGGCCTGGTTGTAGCTGGTGGTGATATCGATGCCGGCCGGCGCCTGGGCACGATACTCGTCAAGGAAGCCTTCGAACTGCTGGCTCCACTTATCGACCTGTTGCCCTTCGTTCATGGCAACGCCTAAGAGGATGCCGCGCCGTCCATCGGTGTGCGCCAGCGCCTGGGGCGGCGTCTGCTGCGCGCGGTAGACCCTTGCGATGTCGCCCACGCTGACGGAATTCCCCGCGGCGTCGGTTCTGATAATCACGTTGGCGACACGTTCGGCGGAATCAAACTCGCCGTCGATTTCTATGAGCAGATCGTTGACGTCGCCGCTGGCACGTCCGGAAGCTCTCCGGGGGTCTGCACCCTGAAGAGCCCGGGTCAGTTCACCGATACTGATACCCCGGGCCAGGAGGGACTGCTCGTTCACATCGACGCGAATTTCTTCGCTGGCCTCCCCATAAATATCGACAAATTGCGTGCCGAGGAAGTTGCGGGCGCGCTCGGCAAGATCCTCGGCGCTGCGACTGAGCAGGGGCAGGGATAAGTCATAGCCCGGGGCGGAGGTGAGGGCAATGATGCGAACATAGGCGGTGGTGCGATCGTTATCGAAGACGGGCGAGGCTACGCCCGCGGGGAACTGGCGACTGGCGTCGTCGATGGCGTCGCGGACTTCCGACCAGGCGCGCTCAATGGCGCTGGCTTCCAGGGTCTCGTAAAGCTCGATAACAATGGAGGATACGCCGGTGGAGGAGGTGGATTTGACCTCGTCGACCTCGGCAATGGCGCGAAGCTCGCGCTCCAGGGGCTTACTCACCAGCGCCTCAATTCTTGCTGGTTCAGCACCGGGAAAAAACGTCGTAACGGTTGCGACAAAGTTGGTGATGGTGGGGTCTTCCTGGCGGCCCAGGGAGCGCATGCTGGCAGCGCCCACCATAAGAATCACGATCACCGTGAGCCATAAATAGCGGCTGTGGGAATAGAGCAGTTTCGCCAGCATGACTAGGACTCCTGGTGCGCGACAGCGTTTTCCAATCCCGGGGCTTCCAGGGGAGCGACCGCGGTGCCCGGGGCGATGCGATGCACGCCGTCAGCGATTAGCCGGTCACCGTCTCTCACGGAACCGCGGACAAAAGCGCGGTCTCCGCTGACGTGTAGCACCTCGACCACCTCGCGCAGGGCGACGGTGTTTCCGTCGCGCTCACGGAGTGCCAACACGGTCCAAATACCCCGTTCTCCTTCGATGAGGGCAGAGAGAGGCAGCCATCCGCCGGTTTCCGGTTCCGTGCGGGGGACGCTCACGGACACGGGCTCACCGTCGAAAGCGTCGACGTCGCCGGGCAAGGAAAAAATCGCAACGGTGGTCATGCTCACGGGGTTAACGTCGGAGCGCACAGCGACGAGGGGGGCGCTCAGGGAGCGGTCTCGCCATTGGAGGGGGTAATTTTTACCGACGGTGAGATAACGGGCCTGTTCTACCGCCACGCCGATATGGGCTTCCCGGTTCTCAAGAGAGGTCAGGGTAAACACCGGTGCACCGGGCTGCGTGACAGCGCCACGATCCAGAAGTTGGCGGCCTATCCGCGCGGCATAGGGCGCGCGGAGTACGGACTTCTCGAGATCGATTTCAAGAGAATCCAGCCTCGCTTGGGCCGCAGCGAGGGCCGACTCCACCGCTTTTTCGGCGAGTCGTGTGTCATCAAAAAGCTGTGCGGAGATCGCGCCGCTCTCCGCCAGAGGGGCCTGGCGTACCCTACGCGCGCTTGCCAACTCTAACTCCGCACTCGCCTGATCCACCGCTGAGGCCGCCGCCCGCCGCCGCGCCTCAAGGGTCTGCGTATCCAGCTTTGCGAGGGCCGCACCTGCCTCTACTGCCTGACCCTCGCGTACGAACACCTCGGCTATCGCGCCGGGAACCTCGAAGCCCACCTGGCTTCGGCTTGCGGCCTGGACGAGACCCAGAAACTTCTGTTCCCGCTGGAAGTCCTGCTGCTCAATGAATGCCGTCTGTTCAACGGGCATGGGCGCACGGAGGGAAGCGCTCTGCTCGGCAGATACTCTGGCGTGCAGCGCCGCAGTCACGACGCCGGTGATGCCAACAGCAATGGCGAGGGCTAAAGCACTGCCTTTCCAACGGGTTTTGTAAGGCTTACCAGTCATAGGATGGGTCCTGAGGGAATTCAATGTTACGCAGCATAACATTTATGTTAAAGGTATTAACATCTACGCGCTCAGATCACCTATTGGATGAGACGAGTCAGATCTTTGTTGGCCCTCGCTATCACGATCCTGGTCATTTAATGGACAAAATCGACGCTTAGCTTTGCGCCTTGCTACGGGGAGGGCTTTTGGCGACAATGCGCGTCCCCGGAAGTCAGGGGTATTAGGGTGGCCCGGGCGGTCCCCTCGCAATGTCAGGCAGTGAACCCCGCCAGGCCCGGAAGGGAGCAACGGTAATTGCTGGTACATGTGCCGGGGTGTGGCTGTCCGGGCCGCTTCCATTACGGCTTGGGATGCGCCCTGAATCACCAGAGTCAGAGCTGACGTACCGGCAAACGGCACGTCCACTAACGGAAACGACATGTCCTATCAGGTGCTGGCGCGCAAATGGCGCCCGGCCACATTCGATGCCCTGGTGGGCCAGGAGCATGTGCTGCAGGCCCTGCGTCATGCGCTGGACAGCAATCGCCTGCACCACGCCTATCTGTTCACCGGTACCCGCGGTGTCGGCAAGACAACCATCGCCCGTATTCTTGCGCGCAGTCTGAACTGCGAAAAAGGCGTGAGCGCGGCCCCCTGTGGTGAATGCAGCAGCTGCGTCGAGATCAGCGAGGGCCGCAGTGTTGACCTTATAGAAGTGGACGCCGCTTCGCGAACCAAGGTCGAGGACACCCGCGAACTTCTGGACAATGTTCAATACGCACCGACCCGTTCCCGTTTTAAGGTCTACCTCATTGACGAGGTGCATATGCTGTCAGGGCACTCCTTCAACGCCCTGTTAAAGACGCTGGAGGAGCCGCCGGAGCACGTAAAGTTTCTCCTTGCCACCACGGATCCTCAAAAGCTGCCTGCAACTGTACTGTCCCGCTGCCTGCAATTTAATCTGAAAAATATGTCTGCTCAGCGGGTAGTGGAACATCTTCGCGATGTCCTGACCCAGGAGCAGGTGGCGTTTGATGACGCTGCGCTCTGGCAACTGGGGCGCGCTGCGGCGGGCAGCATGCGTGATGCCCTGAGTCTCACGGATCAGGCCATCGCCTTTGGTGATGGCAGTCTCCGGGATGCAGAAGTCGCCAGCATGCTGGGCACCGTGGATCGACGCCATGTCTATGATCTTCTTGACGCACTGCTCGCTGATGATGCGCCGGCGCTCATCGCCGCCTGCGCGCAGATGGACGAGCAGGGGGTGGATTTCACTTCTGCCGTGGACGAACTCACCAGTGTGTTCCATCGGTGCTCCATCGCTGCGCCCTGGCACAGGCGGTGCCCGGTGCTATCGACCCGGAGTTTGGAGATGCGGAGCGGGTGGCGGATCTTGGGCAACGCATGACCGCCGAGGACGTTCAGCTGTTCTACGAGCTGGCCCAGAGTGCGCGACCTCAGGTAACGCAGGCCAGCGATCCCCGCGCCGCCTTTGAAATGCTGAGTCTTCGTCTCCTGGCCTTTCGTCCTGTGACTGTTCTCGATCCCCATCTGTCCGCGGACGATCTCATCGATGCTTCTCCGTCGGCCCCGGAGGCCGACAACGGCGTAAAAAAGCCTGAGCCGCCTCCGGCGGCAGCGGTCAGTCAGCCGACAAAGCCCCAGGCCCCGCCCGCAGCCGACACCTCCGTCGTTGAAGCGCCCGGTCCTTCGTCGCTGGAAGGGCAGGCACCCTGGTACGAAACTCTGGCAGCACTGCAGCTCAGTGGCAGCGCCCTCAATATCGCGTCTCACTGCGTCGTCGAAAGCGTGGTGGAGGGTCCCGAGGGTGCGTCGTGGCAGTTGCGATTGGATGAGAGTCGCGCCAACCTGTTCAATGAACGACACATCGCGATGGTTGCCAAGGCTTTATCGGACTGGCGCCAGGCACCCTGCGAGGTCTCGATTACACCGGGTCCCGTGCGGGAGGAGACCCCCGCTATGCGACGCTTACGCCTGGAGGCAGAGCGCCAGGAAGTCGCGGTGGCAGAGATAAACGACGACCCGCGAATCAAAAGTCTGGTTCAGGAGTTTGATGCGACGGTTCTTCGCGATTCCGTAACCGTTGATCAGCCCTGACAGCGACTTAATGTTGACATCAGTTTCAGGAGAGTAAGCGATATGAAGGGCGGTATAGGCGACATCATGCAGCAGGCGCAGAAGATGCAGGCTGATATGCAAAAGGCTCAGGAGGCTATGGCGGAGCTCGAAGTTGTCGGTGAGTCCGGGGCAGGTTTGGTCTCAGTCACGATGACCGGTAAGCACGATGTTCGTCGCGTCGCCATAGACCCGAGTGTGCTCAATGAAGAGAAATCGGTTCTGGAGGATCTTCTGGCCGCGGCAGTGAACGATGCGGTGCGTCGCGTGGAGCAGAGCAACCGGAAAGCCATGCAGGAGTTGACGGGGGGTATGTCCCTGCCCGCCGGTTTCAAGTTTCCTTTCTGATGCATCGTTTCAGCCCCGCCATGGACGCCCTCATCGAGGCCCTGCGCTGCCTTCCCGGTGTCGGTCCGAAGTCCGCTCAGCGCATGGCTCTGCATCTTCTCGAACGCAACCGGGAGGGAGCCGCTACCCTGAGTCGCTCCCTCGCCGATGCCGTGGAGCGCGTCGGACGCTGTCAGCAGTGTCGTAATCTGGCGGAAGCCGTCCTCTGTGGGATCTGTGCCGACACGCGTCGCGATGCGTCCCTGTTATGCATTGTGGAGACGCCCGGTGACATTCTGGCGATCGAGCAGGCCGGTGGTTACCGGGGACGTTACTTTGTACTTATGGGGCATCTGTCACCTATCGACGGTATCGGTCCCGAAGAGATCGGCCTTCCTCTTTTGGAGGCCCTGGCGCGCGATGGCGAGGTACAGGAAGTGATTTTAGCGACCAATCCCACGGTAGAAGGCGAGGCCACGGCGTACTACATCACGCGCATGCTTGAACCCCTCATCCCCCGCATGTCGCGGATCGCCCACGGCGTCCCCCTGGGAGGGGAACTGGAGTACGTGGATGGCTCCACCCTGGCACATGCGTTCTCGGGTCGTCAGCCGGTGCCCGGCTCATGAATTGGACCCTCGTAGAAAATGACGACAGTCTGAGGGGCGCCCTGGCCTCCCTGGCGGGGGCTGACGAGATCGCCGTGGACACGGAATTCATGCGCCGCAACAGCTATTACCCGCACATAGCATTGCTGCAATTGTGCACCGACGACCATGCCTGGCTCATCGACCCGCTGACGATCAGCAATCTCGATGGTCTGCGCGCCCTGTTGACGGACAGCGCGTGTATCAAGGTGCTTCACTCCTGCAGCGAAGACCTGGAGGTGTTTCGCCACTGGCTGGGTGTGCTTCCTTCGCCCCTGGTGGACACCCAACGCGCCACGGCACTGCTCGGCAAGGGCTTTGGATTGGGCTATCGGGCGCTGGTGAAGGAGCTACTGGGTGTGGAGCTGGACAAGGGCGAAACCCGTTCTGACTGGCTCAAGCGTCCCCTGAGCGAGTCCCAGTGCCATTACGCCGCCCTGGACGTATTGGAGTTGGTGCCCGCCTGGAGGATTCTCCGGGAGTTGGCCGAGGAGCAGGGCCGTATGCAGTGGGTTCTGGACGAGGGAGAAGAGGCAATTCGTCTCCTTAAGGATCGTGACGGCCAGATTTATCGCCGCGTGAAGTCTGCCTCGCGGCTTTCCCGTCGCCAACTCGAGGCCCTTCGGCGGCTCTGCGAGTGGCGGGAAGATCTTGCCCGCGCCGTGGACAAGCCCCGGGGATGGATCGTTGAAGACAAGGCGTTTCTTGCCATCGCCATGGCGATTCCAGAAGATCATGATGCCCTGGCGGAGCTGGATGTGCTGCCTGCGTCGGTACTTCGCAAGCAAGGTGACAGTCTCCTTGCCTGCGTGGAACAAGCGCTGCAGCTATCGGAAGAAGCCCTTCCTCCTGCCCTGCCGGGCCCCCTGACTCCTCCCCAGCGGAATCTGCTAAAAGCCTTGCGCACGGAAGCCAAGAGCATCGCGGCGGGGCTGAACGTCGCCCCCGAGATCCTGATTTCCACGGCAGATCTGGAGCTCATCATCCGAGAGGCGTCGGGAGAGGCCATCACCGAGCCCGAGCGCTGGCAGGGCTGGCGGGCAGAGGCGGTGATACAGCCCCTGCGCGCATCTCTTCCCGGGGCATCCTGACAATGAAACTGTTGTGCGAAGTGTTTCGTAGCCCCCGCAAAGAGGGTATGTATCTGTTTGTGAAACGCGAAGAGGGACTGGAGCGCGTGCCCGAGGCCCTTCTGTCGATGTTCGGCGATCCGGAGTCCGCACTGGTTTTCGCTCTGGAGCCCTCGCGTAAGCTCGCGCTGGCCGATACGGTCACGGTACTGGCAGCGCTGGAGTCCGAGGGGTATTACGTGCAAATGCCACCGGGGAAGAGGGAGTCTGCGTCGGAGCCGCGGGAGCAGAGCCTCACGACAAAGGGAGAAACCGATGCTCACTGAAAGCGCTTATCTCACGGCACTCATTCTGTATGTCCTGTCTGCCAGCATTGCGGTTGTGCTCATGAATATCTGGTTGTTGCGCAAGCGCTCCCTGGCCCTGAAAATTCTGATTTCCCTGCCCACCCTGGCGCTTCTACTGACTCCCGCGCTCATTCAGCCCGAGGCCGACACCTTCGCTCCGGCGTTAATCGTACTGGCATTTCAGTGGCTCAGCCTTGGCAAGGAGGCGGCGGAACACGCGCTTCGGCCCTTGGTGTTATTTACAGCGGTGAGCCTTGGACTGGGCCTTGTCGCCGCTCTTGGGGTGATGTTTTTTCGCCGCGGCTCTTCCAGCGAAGAAGAGGACACTCCGGCGGAGGTCTAACTTGCCCGCCCTTGGCAGTGTTGGGTACCCTTGCGCCCCTTACATTTTTGATCTGTGCCCGTCAGAGCGCAGATCCCCGTTTCTTTACAGTGGAGCCCGTCGATGAAGTTTGAAGGTACTGAGCGTTACGTAGCGACAGAAGATCTAAGCATGGCTGTTAATGCGGCGGTCGCGCTTCAGCGCCCCCTCCTGATCAAGGGGGAGCCGGGCACGGGTAAAACCATGCTGGCGGAGGAGGTCGCCAGTGGCCTGGGTATGCCCCTGATCCAGTGGCACATCAAGTCCACGACCAAAGCGCAGCAGGGTCTTTATGAATACGATGCGGTATCCCGTCTGCGGGATTCCCAGCTCGGGGACGACAAGGTCCACGACGTTCGAAACTACATCAAGAAAGGCAAGCTCTGGGAAGCCTTTACCGCCGAGGAGCAGGTGGTGTTACTCATTGATGAGGTAGACAAGGCCGATATCGAGTTCCCCAACGACCTTCTGGTAGAGCTTGATCGTATGGAGTTCTTTGTTTACGAGACCGGGGAAACCATCAAAGCAACGCGGCGTCCCATCATCATTATTACCAGCAACAACGAGAAGGAACTCCCCGATGCGTTTTTGCGCCGCTGTTTCTTCCACTTCATCAACTTCCCCGACAAAAGCACCATGCAGCGCATCGTGGACGTGCACTATCCCGATATCACGCAGACGCTTGTACAGGAAGCCCTCGAGGTGTTCTTTGATCTGCGCTCCGTGCCGGGGCTCAAGAAAAAGCCCTCCACGTCAGAGCTCATCGACTGGCTGAAACTCCTCATGGCGGATGATATTCCCGATGAGATTCTCCGCGAGCGGGACCAGTCCAAGGCAATTCCGCCCCTCTACGGTGCGCTCCTGAAAAACGAGCAGGACGTGCATCTTCTCGAGCGCCTTGCGTTTATGCACCGACGAGAGACGCGATAAGCGGCTGATCCGGAGGATTTAGCGTGCTACTTAACTTTTTCAGCGCCCTGCGCGATGTAGGGATACCCGTCACTACCCGCGAGCTTCTTGATCTCTACGAGGGACTTAGCAAGCACGTGGCTTTTGGCAGTGCCGATGAGTTTTACTTTTTCAGTCGCACCTGTCTGGTGAAAGATGAAAAGTACTTCGATCGCTTCGATAAGGCCTTTGGCGCGCATTTCGAGGAGCTCCAGGACCTTGATGATGTGATCGAGGCGATGATTCCCGATGACTGGCTGCGCAGCGAGTTTGTGAAGCAGCTGTCCGAGGAAGAGAAAGAAAAAATCGAATCCCTGGGTGGTCTCGAAAAGCTCATCGAAGAGTTCAAAAAACGCCTGGAAGAGCAGAAGAAGCGCCACGAAGGGGGAAACAAGTGGGTCGGTACGGGCGGCACCTCACCCTTCGGGCAGGAGGGTTACCATCCGGAGGGTATTCGCGTGGGCCCCAACGGTGGCAACGGCAAAGCGGTAAAGGTCTGGGATCGTCGGGATTTCAAGAACCTTGACGACAGTGTCGAGCTGGGTACGCGGAATATCAAAATGGCCCTGCGTCGCCTGCGCAAGTTTGCTCGCAACGGCGCGGCGGACGAACTCGATCTCGACGACACCATCCGTTCCACCGCGCGCAATGCCGGACTTCTGGATATTCGCATGGTGCCCGAGCGTCACAACGCGGTAAAAGTGCTGCTGTTCTTTGATGTGGGCGGATCCATGGATCCTCACGTGCGGGTCTGCGAGGAGCTTTTTTCGGCGACGCGTACAGAGTTCAAGCACATGGAGAGTTTCTATTTCCACAACTTCTTCTATGAGAGTGTCTGGAAGAATAACGTGCGTCGCCATGCCGAGCGCACCAACATGCTGGACATACTCCACAAGTATGCCCACGACTACAAAGTGATCATCATCGGTGACGCTTCCATGTCGCCCTACGAGATTATGCAGCCCGGGGGTTCCGTTGAGCACTGGAACGAGGAGAGCGGCGAGGTGTGGCTGCGCCGCATGCTGGAAACCTATGACAAAGCGGTGTGGATCAACCCCGTGCCCCAGGAAGAGTGGGAGTTCACGCAGTCAATTTCCATCACGCATCAGCTCATGGAAGGGCGTATGCATCCCCTGACGCTCAAGGGGCTCGAAGACGCGATGAGTTATCTTTCCCGCTGATCGTTGATTTTGGCTTCGGGCTTGCTCTTTGCGGGGGGCGTTGGTGGTAGCGCTGAGGCTTATTCAACCGTCGCGGCGATGTAAGCCACGAGGGCGCCGCTCACTGCCACATTGAGGGATTCCACGCCGTTTCTCATGGGTATGCTCAGGTTTTCGCCCGGCAGGCCTCTGAGAGCCTCCGAGATGCCGTCTGATTCACCCCCCAGGACAAATAGCGCCCGCTGCGCAAAATCCTGACCATCGAACAGGCTGCGCCTGCCGTCAGCCTGGAGGCGATACAGCGTAAAACCGGCGTCACTCAGCTGCCGGGCGCCGTCCATCACCGTTTGACAGCGCAGCAGGGGGGCGCGAAACACGGTTCCCGCGCTGGCCTTGATCACCAGAGGCCCGAGGGCCGGGTTGCCCCGGTCCGCGTAGATAAGCCCCTGAATGCCCGCGGCGGCGGCGCTGCGGATCACCATGCCCATGTTCTGCGGGTTGGTTACGCCATCCAGAGCCAGGATTCGCTGGGGCGCGTCGCTCATATCACGAAGATAGGCATCCAGCTCACCCATGGCCGCGCAGTACACGTCGAGGGCAACGCCCTGGTCCTGCCGGCCGTTACGGGAGATGCGGGCAAGCTCTTCCCGACTGTGTTCACGGCAATCGAGACCTCGCTCTTGCGCCGCCCGTTGAATGTCCCTGATGATGCCGCCACCGCGATTGCTGTTTGCCATGTGCAGAATCCGGCAGTCCATATCCTCGTCCTGCAAGGCCTCCAGGACGGCTTTACGTCCATAAATGGTGAGGAATCGGCGGCGCTCCTGTCGATCCGGTTTGCCCTGTTGGCTCATGCTAAGCTCGCTTGACGATAAAGGCGGAATGATGGACGAAACCACCCTGATTCTCTACAGCACCGAGGGCTGCCACCTCTGTGAGGATGCCGAAGCGCTCTTAGCGGCTGCGCAGGCGCAACACGCCTCCCTGCGATGGAGCGTGGTGGATATCGCTAATGACGATACGCTATTCGAGCGCTACGGCTGGTTGATACCTGTGTTGCGTGCTGAAACGAGTGCCGAGGCCGAGAACAGCGGTGGGGAATTACGCTGGCCTTTTGACGGGCCAGCGCTGGACAGATTCCTGTGTGATTCGGGAGTGCTGCCCTGAATCTAACCCACACGCACCGCGAGCACGTCGCAGGTGGCGCCATGTAAAACGCCATTGGCGGTGGAGCCCATGAGCAGCGCAAGCCCGTAGCGGCCATGGCTGCCCACCACAATCAGACCGGCATCCATCTCCTCGGCGAGGGTATGGATTTCCACCTCCGGGCGTCCCAGCACAACGTGGCGACGCTCTTTGGCTACGCCGTGCTTCGTCGCAAACTTTTCCAACTGCTGCTCCGCCTGCTGATAAATCTCGTCCTGAATACCCGAGAAGTCCATGGGTATGTCGCCGCCGTAGGCAAAGCTCAGGGGCTCAATAACGTGGATAATGTGAAGCTCTGCGTCGTTGTTGCGCGCGATTGCCAGGGCGCGCTCTGCAACGGTGTCGGAGTCCTCACTGAGGTCCACGGCCATGAGAATCTTGCTGTAGTTCGACATTGGCTCTCTCCCCACTTGCTGTTGTGATTATGCTGCCGTTTGTTGACGGCTTGAGTTTTACTGCCGCGGGTAGGTTGCCAGCTGACACTACTGCTAGCATGCCGCCCCGGACACCTTCATTTATAACATAGTGATTTATGTCGAAAACATCGACTGAATCAATGAAACGCGGGAGATTGACTTGGTCTACGCCATTATTGCGCTCATTGTACTCGTTGCGCTGGCGCCGCTCTGGCACTTTATGCCCACCAAGCGTCAGAAACATCAGGCCAGGCTTCGCGAGACGGCCGCGCTGGCGGGACTCTTTGTGGAGTTCAGGGATCTCCCTCTGGGTCCCGAGCGCAGCGCGCGTCTTCCCGCCAGTGAGCGCCAGGTGCTGTACTACGGATTGAGGCTCCCGGCATCGCGGAAAAAGCCACGAATACGCCAGGCCTGGTACCGGGATAACGCGCAATGGCGCAGTCCCGCCGGCCGCGCTGATCCACCGGGTTTTAGCGAGGAGCTCCCCGCGTCCGTGCTTGCCATCGCGGTGTCAGAGGAGAGCTGCGGCATCTTTTGGCAGGAGCGCGGCGACGAGGATACGGTGCGTGAAATTGCTGCTCTGCTGGAGGATTGGAAGGGCAACCTCCTGTCGTCTTGAAAGGCGGCTCCCTTGACCGGGCCTCAAGGTCTCTATATATATGCGCCCCTTCGTCCGTTTCCGTGACCCCTTTTTGTGGTGTTTTTTGTTTTTGCTAAGTTTCGGGTTGTCACGGTAAACGCTTAATTTGTTTTTTTAGTACAGGCCTGCAACCCCTATGGGTAAATCCCTCGTCATCGTCGAATCACCAGCCAAGGCCAAGACCATCAATAAATACCTGGGCAACGATTTTGTCGTGAAGTCCAGCGTAGGGCATATCCGCGACTTGCCCACAGCGGGTTCCGCCAAAACCACCGATGCCAAGGAACGCGCCGCCAAGGCCGCGCAGACCCGCAAGATGTCGCCGGAAGAAAAAGCGATTCAAAAGAAAACCCGGGCGCGGGAACAGCTCGTTCGTCGTATGGGCATTGACCCTGATCAGGGCTGGGAAGCCAACTACGAAATTCTGCCGGGAAAAGAGAAGGTGGTTGCTGAGCTTCGCAAATTAGCAGAGACCTCGGACACCGTGTACCTCGCGACGGACCTTGATCGTGAAGGGGAGGCCATTGCCTGGCACCTTCGAGAGGCGATTGGTGGCAATGACGATCGGTATCAGCGGGTAGTCTTCAACGAGATCACCAAAAAAGCGATTCAGGAGGCTTTCTCCCAGCCATCGCGGATTGATCAGGCGCGGGTCAACGCGCAGCAGGCGCGACGATTCCTCGACCGTGTGGTGGGCTATATGGTCTCACCCCTGCTGTGGGCTAAAGTCGCCCGGGGTCTGTCTGCGGGGCGCGTGCAGTCCGTAGCGGTGCGTCTGATCGTGGAGCGGGAACGGGAAATTCGTGCTTTTATTCCCGAGGAGTATTGGGAGATTCATGCGGATCTTGAGACCAAAGCTGCCGAAAAAGCGCGCTTTGAAGTCCGACGCATGCGCGGGGAAAAATTTCGCCCCAACAATGAAAAAGATGCCATGGCAGCGCGGGACGCCCTGGCAGAAGCCTCCTATGTTGTCAGCGACCGGGAAGACAAGCCGACACGTTCGAAGCCACCCGCGCCCTTTATCACCTCCACCCTCCAGCAGGCGGCGAGCACGCGCCTGAGTTTCAGCGTCAAAAAGACCATGATGCTGGCGCAGCGCCTGTATGAGGCGGGCTACATCACCTACATGCGGACGGACTCGACAAACCTGAGCGCGGATGCGGTGCAGGCTTGTCGGGATCACATCAGGGATAATTACCCCAAGGAGTACCTGCCGGAACAGGCGGCGCGTTATTCATCCAATGACAATGCCCAGGAAGCCCACGAAGCGATTCGTCCATCGGACGTGAATGTTCTCCAGGGGCATCTTCAAAACATGGAGCGGGACGCCGAGCGCCTCTACGAGCTGATCTGGCGGCAGTTTGTGGCGGGTCAGATGCCCGCGGCCGAGTACACGTCCACAACCATTACCGTGAGCGCGGGTGATTTTCATCTGACCACCCGCGGCCGCATCGTGCGCTTCGATGGTTACACCCGGGTGCAGCCACCCCAGGGTCGCAAGGCAGAAGATACGGTTTTGCCCGATCTCGCCAAAGGGGACGAGCTCTCTTTGCTGAAACTGGATCCGGTGCAGCATTTCACCGCACCGCCATCACGCTATGGCGAGGCCAAGCTCGTGAGCGAGCTGGAAAAGCGCGGCATTGGTCGACCCTCAACCTATGCATCAATTATCTCGACCATCCAGGATCGCGGCTACGTGCGCCTCGAAAACAGGCGTTTTTATGCGGAGAAAATGGGCGAGATTGTCACGGATCGACTGGAGAGCAGCTTTAGCGATCTCCTGGACTATGGATTTACCGCGGGTATGGAAGAGCATCTCGACTCCGTCGCGGATGGAAAACTGGATTGGCGTCAACTGCTGGATGATTTCTACGCCGAGTTTAAGGAGCGGGTAGAGACGGCAGAGCTTCCCGAGCCCGATGGTATGCAGGCCAACGCGCCGACCATGACGGACATTCCCTGCAAGGCCTGCGGACGCCCCATGCAGATTCGCACCGCAAGCACCGGCGTTTTTCTGGGATGCTCCGGCTACGCCTTGCCGCCCAAGGAGCGCTGTAAAGAAACGGTCAACCTCATTCCCGGCGACGAGGTCATCGATGCCGATGCCGACGATGAGGCCGAGTCCCGCCTGCTGCGCAGTAAGCACCGCTGCCAGATCTGCAATGCGGCAATGGACAGTTATCTCATCGACGAAGAGCGCAAGCTGCATGTCTGCGGTAACAACCCCGATTGCTCAGGCTTCGAAGTGGAATTGGGCAAATACAAAATCAAGGGCTATGACGGGCCGACCCTGGAATGCGATAAGTGCGGCAACGAAATGCAGCTCAAGACCGGACGCTTCGGTAAATACTTCGGCTGCACCAATAGCGATTGCAAAAACACCCGGAAGCTTCTGCGCAGTGGCGAGCCGGCACCGCCGAAAATGGACCCCGTGCAAATGCCTGAGCTCATTTGCGAAAAGGTGGAAGACCATTATGTGCTGCGCGATGGCGCCGCGGGCCTGTTTCTCGCGGCGAGCCAGTTTCCCAAACACCGGGAAACCCGTGCCCCCCTGGTAAAAGAACTGCTGCCTCACAAGGAAGAGATTGATCCAAAATACACTTTTCTATTCGATGCGCCTACGGAGGATGACAGCGGCAATCCCGCGCAGATCCGCTACAGTCGCAAGACGAAAGAACAGTATGTGATGACCGAGGAAGACGGTAAGGCCACGGGGTGGAAAGCCTTTTACGATGGTGGCCGCTGGCAGATCCAGGAAGCGCCGAAGCGCAAGCCTAAAACCAAAGCCAAGGCAAAGGCCAAGGCCAAAACAAAAGCAAGAGCCAAAGCAAAAACGAAAGTCCAGGCAGGCAAGGACGCCTGAGCCGTGGCGCGAACCCGTGGGGAGGCTAACCGGGCCCTGTATCGCGCTCGTATACTCCTGGAGGCCTGGGAGCGCATGCGAGGAGACGGGCGCCACAGCGATGCAGCCCTGATTGATGCCTTTCTTCCCGCCAGTCGTGAGCAGCTTAGGACCGCCTATGGTTGGTTTCTGCTCTCTCTGGCGGGGATCGAGGACTCCACGAGGCTGCCAAGGCCCCAAAGTACCGATGAACTGCCAGCGCCAGATCCCGGTAAAGCGCTCAGTCCTGAAATAGCGGAATTCGCCCAGCTGGAGAAGGGCGGCTGGCTGGCGCAGATGCTGGCTGATGAAGTTGAGGCTTCGGCCTCTTTTCCCCACGGAGGAGCGGCGGCCAGGGGCGGCCTCCTGGTCAGTGATCGTGAGCCTCTGGGCTACCCGGTGGTTGTAACCTGGGCTGATGCCCTTGCGGCGATTATGGCGCGCATGGACGACTCCCTGTCCGAGTGTTGACCCAACGGCTCCCGGCAGGCTCGCTTGTTAGGGGGGGATCAGGGCTGCTACCATTGCCATGCAACTCTCAAATAGAGGTTACTGCGTGCCTACATCTTTGCTCGAGATCGTGGATCTCGGTGATGGCGACATAGTTCTACAACGTGCTGATGACGATAGCGAGCCCCTCGTGACCATCAGTTTCTCCGACGAAACCCGAATGTACATCATGGATCAGGGACTGGAAGTGGCGAAAGCCATGATTCAGGCCGGTATTCAGGCTGCCGCGCAGGTGGCGGAGCAGACGGACGTCGAGGTTGAGACCGAGCCGACACAAACGGCCCCCCGAATCCTGCACTGATTTACGCAGGGGCCGCGGAAAAGGGCTGGCGGCAGCGGCTAAGGATAGCTGCGGCTTACACCGCGACTAATCCTCGCGGACCATTGTCGCGGACCAGAGCCGCGGACCAGAGCCGCGGACCAGAGCCGCGGACCATAGCCGCGGACCATAGCCGCGGACCATAGCCGCGGACCAGAGCCGCAATCGATAAACAGCCTCGTCCCATAAACAGCCGTGACGCTACAGAGTCCGGCGAATAATACCCACGCTCAGGCCTTCGATGGCGAAGTTAGTGTCCGCCAGGTCGACGGTAATGGGGGAGAGGTGGTCGTTTTCCGGTAACAGCTGGAGGTGTCGCTTGTCTCGCCCACGCTTGAGCCGCTTGACCGTGACTTCATCGTCAATTCTCGCTACGACAATTGCGCCGTTATCAGCCACGGGCGTGCTGTGCACCGCCAGGAGGTCGCCGTCGTGGATACCCACGTTGATCATGCTGTCGCCTTCGACCCTCAACAGGTAGTCTGCGGGGGGATGGAACATGGAGGGGTCTACGGCACAGTGGTCTTCGACGTTCTCCGCAGCGAGAATGGGCTCTCCTGCGGCTACCTTGCCCACGATGGGTAAACCCGCGTCCTCGGGAAGACGGATACCCCGTGAAGCACCGGGAACAATTTCAATTGCGCCTTTGCGGGCAAGGGCTTTCAGATGCTCCTCAGCGGCATTCGCCGACTTGAAGCCCAGCTCTTTCGCAATATCCGCCCGGGTGGGCGGCATGCCGGTGGCGCCTATGTGGCGCCGAATAACGTCCAGAACCTGTTCCTGACGGGCGGTAAGCTTAAGCATGGGGCACCTGTGAATATGTACAGTGCCTGTGATTATATACAGTATGTAGTGGGAGGCAAGCCGCTCTCAGTCAGAAAGCGACACGTGTTTATCTTGCATCGCCGGGCGTTTGTCAGGGCAGGAGACCCCGTGGGTCCCTTGCTCGAGCGAGGCGCTTAACTGTCGTCCAGGGCGAGAACTGTGTCCGGCTCGATAGCTGACAGAGGATTTCCCCACTCCAGCGGATGCATGGGGCCGTCGGGGTCCGGTGCATCGGCATCATCAAGCTCAAAAGCCGAGCGCCAGTCCTCGGGGGCCGCGGCGGGACGCAAGTGGAGTTCGGCCCAGACATCGAGGTCAAAATCCGCCAGCTCACCATCGAGATACTGTACCTGAACGTTTGCGTCTTCCATGTCCAGGGATACGATTTCAAACAGCTGGCCGTTCTCGCAATCCTGATACCAGTGGCCGAGCTTTGGAACGAAATGACTCATGGAGATCCTCCTTGATTACCCTTTAAAACTATCAGCTCTCCCCGGATATGCCAGTGCGGTCTCCGATGCAAAGAAAAGGCGTAGACCGCGTCGTCTGGGCCCCGAAAATCAAGGAAGCGAGACTATTCAATCACTTGGCGTTTGCGCTCTAGAAAGCGTCTGAGCTTATGGTGGCGCTGTTATACTTTCGCCGCCTTAGGGGCGATTTCTACATTCTTAAACAGTCTAAAAGCCGATTGGGATTTTCATGGAATCACAGCTCGCCGTAGCCTTTGCGCATATTGCTAACAGTCTGAATCTGCCCTGGGTCTGGGTGGCGGTCGGTGGTCTGCTGCTGATTGCGCTCGTGGGTCAATGGATCATCGGTGCGCTTTTCCGCCGCCTCCATCGTTTTGCCGAGGAGTCAGAGCAGCAGTGGGACGATGCGTTGGTCCTCGCGCTTGTTTCCCCTGCCAAACTGGCCTGGTGGTTGCTGCTCCTGACGTTGCTGTTTGCACTGTTGCCCAGCCTGGCATCTATCAGAACCGTTGCACTCACCGCGCTCAATGCGTCCCTGGTATTGCTGGTCCCCTGGTTTCTTCATCGCCTCATCGCTAATGTTGAGGAGCAGGTTATCGTTGCAAAGTTCTCCGATGGCGCCTCCGTTGATAAGGCGACGGTGCGATCCACGGCGCGATTACTCCGGGTGGCTCTTTGGCTGGTCACGGCGCTGATGTTGTTGCAAACCCTGGGCGTGTCTGTCTCCGGCTTGTTAGCCTTTGGTGGCATCGGAGGCATCGCCGTGGGCTTTGCCGCCAAGGATCTCCTCGCTAATTTTTTTGGCGGTCTGGGGATCTATATGGACCGGCCCTTCACCATTGGTGACTGGGTGCGTTCGCCGGACCGCTCCCTGGAGGGCACCGTAGAGGAAATAGGTTGGCGAGTGACGCAGATTCGCACTTTCGATAAACGTCCGATCTATGTTCCCAATGCGGTTTTCAGTCAGATCATCATAGAAAACCCCTCTCGCATGCAGAATCGTCGCATCTACGAGAAGTTTGGTCTGCGCTATGGCGACAGTCGAAGCCTGGGTCCGGTCATCGATGCCATCCGGGACATGGTCAACAATCACCCTGACATTGATACGGGGCAAACCATCATCGTGAATTTCGAATCCTTTGGCGGCTCGTCTCTCGACTGTTTTCTTTACTGCTTTACCCGCACCACCAATTGGGTGGAGTACCACGGCGTCAAACAGGATGTTTTGATGAAAGTTCTGGAAATTGTGCACGAGCATGGCGCTGACATCGCTTTCCCCACGCGCACTCTGCACATGCAGAACCCCGGCGAGACGATTTCCCCATGAGTCTGGGACTGATTGGGGGCACGGGGCTGGATACCCTGTCCGGATTACGGGTGACGGCGTCCCATGCGGTTGATACGCCCTACGGCCAGCCTTCCATGGCGATCGAGGAGGGCGTGCTGGCTGGCAGGAAGGTCTTTTTTCTCCACCGGCATGGGGGAGGCGGGCGTCCGATCCCACCCCACCGGGTCAATTATCGCGCCAATCTGTGGGCCCTCCACGAGCTCGGCGTCAAGCGCATTCTCGCGGCCAACGCCGTGGGGGCCATTGCCTCTTCAATGACCGCCGGCAAGCTCGTGATTCCCCACCAGCTTATCGACTACACCTGGGGCCGGGAGCACAGCTTTGATGACGGCAGCAGTGGTGTTCTCCAGCATGTGGACTTTACCCATCCCTACGATGCCGGCCTCCGGGAGGAGGTTCTTTGCGCTGCGCGCGCTGCCGAGGTGCCGTACGTCGATGCTGCGGTGCTTGGTGTGGTTCAGGGGCCGAGACTGGAAACTGCCGCCGAGGTGACGCGGTTCTCAGGAGATGGCTGTGATTTGCTGGGAATGACAGGAATGCCCGAAGCGTCTCTGGCGAGAGAACTGGGGCTCCCCTATGCAGCGATATGCATGGTGGTCAATGCCGCGGCGGGTTTGGGCGATGCTTCCATCTCCATGGACGCAATACGGGAAACCTTGCGTGGGGAGACCCTGCTCTTTGGGGCTTTGCTCAGGGCCTTTCTCGAGGCGTCGGCCTAGCTTCCCTCTGCGGTCGGCGTGTCATCGGGTGGTGGCAACACGTCTACGGGCAGGGCATGGCGCTCGCGAAAGGTGCGAATCTCTGGCGATCGCAGGGGTAAGGCGTCTTCGCTCACGGGCGTGATTTTCACGATAACGCCAATCACCGGGTGGTCGAGATAGTGCACTTCGCCGGAGCGCATCCGCCGCGTCTGGCGATGGACGATGGCGTGGTGCCAGGGATAGAGAGGCTCTGTACTCGCTGCTTCCGCCGGGGATTCCTCAGGTCTCTGGTCCCGAGACGATAGTGCGTTTTGTGACAGGTCCATGCCCTGAGCAACGTCCTCAGCAACGTTCTCAGGGAAAACCTCAGTGACACCCTCAGTAACAACCTCAGGATCCTGCGCTGGCGCCCAGGGGTTAATGGGAGTACCCCGGAGTGTTTTCGCGGTTAAAGACTGCGGGGCGAGAGGCGGCGCCGTTATCTGCCAACCGTCGGGCAAATAGTCCCCCAGGGTGTTGAGCCACAGATCGAGCACGATGTGCAGGTAGCGGGAGCGATAAATCTGCAGGCTGCCCTGAAGCGCCGGCCAGTCCGTGCTGTCCATATCGCCCGAGCGATCCACGATGAGGGCAGGGGTTTCCGCCTGGTCATCAAGCATGGCCCACCAGCTTCCGTGAAACATCACGCGCTGCCCACGGCGGCGCAGGCTCCGGGCTTGAGCCCGGAATTCGAGGTTTTCTTCGTCCAGAAGCTCATAGGGCAGGCTGAGTATCGGGCTTGTGAGATCCACGCCGGGTTCGTTGGGATCAAGGACGGGATTGTTGGGGTCAATGAGGGCTTCATCAGGACCGGTGGCGCTCGCCATTGGCTCATTGCTGCGTTGGGACAGGGCCCCCGCGTTGGCAGGGGTATCAACGCTATCGTCGTCCGCGGGAAACAGCTCATCAAGCGCCCCCTCCGGGTCCTGCAGGGGCACCGTAAGCGCGTCGGGCCGGGAATGGTCGAGTAACTCCTCGATGGGTGCGGGCACAGAGAGGGATTGTTGCCCCCGGGCATCGATTTGACTCTCGAAGGCCAGACTCTCCATCTGCCGTCGATCGGCCATGGGCCGGATCCAGCAAAAAACGGTAGCGCTGGGGATACTCAAGGACCGGGAGGGGGGCCCACTGTTCGGCACCCAGGCTTTCGGCGTCTTCCCGCACAAAGATTAACACCTCGGTGCGGTACCAGTTGTCTGCCAGATCCTCGGGAATCTCCGCCGCTGCAGTGACGCCAGACAGGGCAAGCGCTGCGAGGAGTGCGCGAGGAGCGATGCAATGATCAGGCAGCTTCATCCAGTACCTCCCCGGCGAGCCGCTGTAATAATTCCCGGGCGAGGGCTTCCCGCTCCTTGATATCCGGTAGAGGTCGCTCAATGCGCAGCCGCGTGGGGCCCGCCAGGCGATAGCTAAGGGGCTGCTCCTGAACCAGGGTAACGAGCTGAAGGGGATCAACGTTGGTGTCATCCGTAAAGTCGATATGTCCGCCGCTCTCGCCAAGCTCCAGGGCTTTGATGCCACAGCGCTGGGCCAGCAGCCGAAGGGAGCTGGTGATGAATAGTCCCTTTACCTGTGGCGGCAATAATCCGAAGCGATCAATCATCTCTACCTGCATTTCCCGAAGCGCCGCGTCATTTTCGCAGGCTGCGATGCGCTTGTAGAGTATGAGGCGCATATTTGGATCCGGAAGATAGTCGTCGGGAATGAGCGCCGGACTGTGGAGTTTGACCTCCGTGGTCGCCTGCAGGGGCGCATCGACATCGGGAATGTCACCCCGCCTCAGCGCCTCCACGGCCTGGCGAAGGAGCTGGGAATACATGGCAAAACCCACGCTCTGGATCTGACCACTCTGTTCATCCCCAAGAAGCTCACCGGCGCCCCTAATTTCCAGATCATGGGTTGCCAGCTGATAACCCGCGCCCAGGTCGCCCGCGGCCTCGATGGCCTCCAGGCGTTTGCTGGCATCCGTGGTCATGGCTGACGCCGGGGGGCACAGGAGATAGGCATAGGCCTGGTGGTGAGAACGCCCCACGCGACCCCGGAGCTGGTGCAGTTGCGCCAGACCAAATTTATCGGCCCGATCAATGATGATGGTATTGGCATTGGGTATATCAATGCCCGTTTCGATAATCGTTGAACACACGAGAATATGGTGTCGCTGGTGATAGAAATCCGACATTACCCGCTCCAGCTGGGTTTCATGCATCTGTCCGTGGGCTACGGCGACGGAAAGGTCCGGGAGCAGCTCCTTCAAACCCTGGGCGCATTGCTCGATGGTGCGTACTTCATTGTGCACGTAAAACACCTGTCCACCGCGCAGGGACTCCCTTAGCACCGCTTCCTTGATGAGGCCGTGATCATGCTCCCTGACAAAGGTCTTGATTGAGAGCCTGCGCGCCGGCGGTGTAGCGATGATGGACAGGTCACGCATGCCGCCCAGGGCCATGTTCAGCGTCCGTGGAATCGGTGTAGCTGTAAGCGTAAGAATATCTACCTCGGCGCGGAGCGCTTTGATGCTGTCTTTCTGACGGACACCGAAGCGATGCTCCTCATCGATAATCAGGAGGCCCAGATCGGCGAACTTGATATCGCTCTGGATGAGCTTGTGTGTACCAATGAGAATATCCACATCGCCGGACTCCAGGCGCTTGGCAATCTCCCGCGTATCCGAAGCAGCGCGAAAACGTGAAATCACTTCGATCTTCACGGGCCAGTTGGCAAAGCGATCTCTAAACGAGTTGTAGTGCTGCTGGGCGAGGAGGGTGGTGGGAACCAGCACGGCTACCTGGCGGGCGTTTGCCGTAGCGATAAACGCCGCGCGCATGGCGACTTCGGTTTTGCCAAAACCCACGTCGCCACAGACCAGGCGGTCCATCACACCTGTACCGCACATATCGGCTTCCACGGCATCAATGGCCGCAGCCTGATCGGGGGTTTCCTCAAAGGGGAAGCCCGCGGCAAACTTTGCATAGTCCTCTTCGGGGCTTGTGAACTGTACACCTTCCCGGGCTTCGCGCCGGGCATAGACCTCCAGAAGCTGGGCCGCCACGTCGTTGGCTTTTTCCCGCGCTTTACGCTGGGCTTTCTCCCATTGTTCAGACCCCAGGCGATGCAGGGGTGCGTGCTCGGGATCGCTACCGGCGTAGCGACTGATGAGCTGCAACGAGGAGACGGGCACATAGAGTTTGGATTGATCCGCATATTCGAGGGTTAAAAACTCCGCGTCGGCTCCGTCCACTTCCAGATGGGTCAGGCCCATGTAGCGTCCGATACCGTGCTCCGCGTGAACGACGGGAGAGCCTTCCCGGAGCTCATTGAGATCACGGAAGATGGCTTCGGGGTCGAGGGCATCCCGGCCTCGTCGCCGGCGGCGCTGGGCAACCCGCTCACCGAAAAGCTGGGTTTCCGTTATGAGCATCGGCGCCGTGGGCCCGAGATTGATGCCGCGGTCGATGGGCGCTACGGCGAGGGCGAAATCCGCGCCGGAGCTTATGAAGTCATGCCAGTTGGCGACTTCCTGCGGCGGTTTGCCCAGAGACTCCAGAAGGATTTCCCGCCGCCCCTCGGTTTCTGCGCACAGTAAGACCGGACCGCTGTGATCCTTGAGCAAGGTCTGTAGCCGGGTGGCCAGGCCGCTCTCGTTTTCTCCATCAAGCAGTTGAGGCGGCGGTTCGGTGTTGGCTGCAATGTGCGCCGGCGCCTCGGCGCTGGGGCGCAACTCCAGTACCGCGTGTCGTTTCAGTACCTGAAAAAGCTCTTCCACCGGCATGAACAGCTCACCGGGAGACAGAAGTGGTCGGCGGGGATCGACACCGTAGTCCGTAAACCGACGGCTTGCTTCCTCCCAGAATCGTGATGCGGCGCTGTAGTGGTCTCCCAGGGTAAGAAGCGCCGCGTTCTCCGGCAGGTAATCCAGAAGGGACTCACAGGCGTCAAAGAACAGAGGAAGGTAGTACTCGGCTCCTCCGGGTGCACGACCATCACTCAGCTCGGTGAACACGGGACATTGATCGTGGTCCACGTCAAAGCGCGCGTACCAGCGCTGCTGGAATGCCTGTATGCCCGGCTTGTCCAGGGGGAATTCCCGGGCCGGGAGCAAATCCACACGGGGAAGTTTTTCAATGGTGCGCTGGGTTTCGGGGTCAAAGCTGCGCAGACTGTCAATTTCATCGTCGAGAAGATCGATGCGTAGGGGGAGCTTGCTGCCCATGGGGTAAATGTCCATGAGGGATCCGCGCACCGCAAACTCTCCGTGCTCATAGACTGTATCCACGGCGCGGTAGCCACTTTTGGAGAGCGCAGCACGCAGGGCCTCGATATCCAGGGACTGGCCTTCCTCCAGCAGAAGGCTGTTTCCTTCAATGTAATGGCGGGGGGGTAGTCTCTGCATGAGCGCCGCGATGGGGAGGAGCAGCACGCCGCGATGGGTATCCGGTAGTCGATGCAGCGTCCTCAGGCGCTCGGACACGATATCCTGGTGGGGGGAGAAGTTGTCGTAGGGCAGGGTCTCCCAATCCGGTAGCTGGAGAATTTCACAGTCTTCGGGTAGAAAAAACGGCAATTCCCGGGCGAGCATCTGCGCCTGCGCCGTATCTTCCGTAAACGCCACGAGCAATCGCTCTTCGGCAGCTAGCTCTGCAATACACAGGGAGGCGGTACTGCCGTAGAGGGGACCGATGGCGGTGCGGGAGCCTGTGGTCGTTGGCCAGGGACAGGATTCCAGCAGGGGTGCAAAGAGCATAGTGTCGGGGTGAGTCGGCGGCTTGCGGGCGGCCATTGTAGAGCGAGGTGGGGCGGGCCTCCAAACTGTGATGAGCGCAACATTTACCATGTTGCGGGCGCAGGGGTGCGCAGGGATAATGCACGGCATCAAGCAGTGCACTACTGCGATTGCGCCCTGGTGCGCCCCCACCGTGTCTTAACACGCCAAAAAAGGACTACTACCCGTGACGGACCGCAAACGACCTCGCCCGGACGACTATTTCAAAGACTGGAAAGAGCGCGAAGCGCTGGCGGAAGACATCATCCCTCTGGTGGGGCGTCTTGCCCGGGAAAAGAACGTCAAGTGTTTCTGCTACGACCGATCCATGGTGAATACCTCCGTACTGGAGCTGATGAAAACTCACCGCTATGTCCGGCAGGTAGAAGGAAATGAGCTGTCCGAGCGGGAAACCCATCCCGTTCTCCTGGCGATGAGCCAGCTTGATCTGGGGCCGGCTCACATCGATGTGGGTCGTCTTGCGGTTAATTACTACGACAAAAATCACGGCGAGGGTCTCAGCATTGATGAATATGTGCGAGAGCAGCTCGGCTATCTTCTTGCAAGCGAAGGCACACAGGTAGAAAAACCCAGAGATGTCGTGCTTTACGGTTTCGGTCGTATCGGCCGCCTGGTAGCGCGGATCCTGATCGATAAAGCGGCGGGTGGAGAAGCGTTTCGCCTGCGCGCGGTGGTGGTGCGTAAGGGCAGTGCGCCCAATGATCTCGAGAAACGCGCGAGCCTCTTGCGTCGTGACTCCGTGCACGGGGCCTTTAAAGGTACGATTCGCGTTGATGAGGAGCGCCAGAGCTTTGTGGCCAATGGCAATGAGGTCCGGGTTATCTACGCCAGCTCGCCCGACAGCATCGACTACACGGAATACGGCATCAACGACGCCATTATTATCGACAACACCGGTGTCTGGCGCGACGAGGAAGGTTTGTCCCAGCACCTGAAATCCAAGGGCGCGGCAAAGGTCATCCTTACCGCTCCCGGTAAAGGAGACATCAAGAACATCGTTGCGGGCATTAACAACGAGGACATCGCCGCCGATGATTCTATTATCTCCGCTGCATCCTGCACGACCAACGCTATTGTCCCGCCCTTAAAAGCCATTGACGACAAGTTCGGCATCCTTCACGGACATGTGGAAACGGTGCACGCCTACACGAACGATCAGAACCTTATCGACAACTACCACAAGGCAGATCGGCGGGGGCGCAGTGCACCCTTGAATATGGTGATTACAGAAACCGGAGCGGCGAAGGCTGTCGCAAAGGTCCTTCCGCAACTTTCGGGAAAGCTCACGGGGAACGCAATCCGGGTGCCTACGCCCAACGTCTCCATGGCTATCCTCAATCTGACCCTTGCTGAAGAGACGGACGCGGACACCCTGAACGAATACATGCGCCACATGGCCCTCCATTCCAGTATGCGTCGTCAGATCGACTATTCAGCATCGCCCGAGGTGGTTTCCTCAGACTTTGTGGGCTCCCGAACGGCCTGTGTCTATGACGCCAGAGCGACCATCGTGAGTGGGAACCAGGCCGTTATGTATCTGTGGTATGACAACGAGTTTGGTTATAGCTGTCAGGTATACCGTGTTATGGAACGTATGGCGGGTGTGAACTACGCGGTGTATCCGCAGGCAGCGTAGTAAAAATGGCCGCGACTCCGCTTCGCGGCCTGTCCCGGAGAATGTCTGTAAATAGCATGCTACTTCAGTAGCGGGAGCCCCCGACGCTTCGCTATAATGCGCGCGGCCTGATGCCGGTTCGTGGGGGAGCGAAGCGAATCGGTAAGTCATTCAAGGCAATCACAAGCAAAAAAACAGCGCTTAGAGCGCATTTGTGGTGGCCCATTCGCTTGAAACACAACGACAATCCAGGCGGATTACATGATTAAAATATCGCGGGGGCTTGATATCCCTCTTGAGGGTGCGCCCGAGCAAAGCATTGCCGACGCACCTGACGCACGCGCCGTTGCGGTTCTTGGCGCGGACTACGTAGGCATGAAGCCGACCATGGCTGTACAGGTCGGAGACCGCGTGCAGTGCGGACAGATTCTCTTCAGCTGTAAAAAAACCGAGGGCGTGCATTACACCGCGCCGGCTTCCGGTGTGGTTTCGGCGATCAATCGCGGTGCCAAACGGGTACTGCAGTCGGTAGTGATTGATGTCGAAGACGCGGATGACAGTGACGCGGTAAGCTTTGACGCCTACAGCGCCGACGAGGCCCGGGCACTTCCCGCAAGTAGCGTGCGGGCGCAGTTGCAGGCCTCGGGTCAATGGACCGCCCTGCGCACAAGACCTTTCAGTGCTGTACCGGCCCCCGATCACGAGCCGGCGGCAATATTTGTGACCGCCATGGATACCAATCCCCTGGCGGCAGATCCGGCAATCATCATTGCACAGCAGGATGAGGCGTTTGCCCTGGGTTTGGATCTTCTTGCCACCCTGACAACGGAATCGCTTTATCTCTGCACGGCACCGGGAGCGACGATCCCCGGGGGCAGCGCGGGCAATATCCAGCGGGAGGAGTTTGCGGGTCCGCACCCCGCGGGTCTCGCGGGCACCCACGTCCACTACCTCCTGGGCACGAATCCCGAGCGTATGGTCTGGACCGTGGGGTACCAGGATGTGATTGCCATAGGGCGCCTGTTTCTCGATGGGCGACTCTGGACCGAGCGCGTGATCTCTCTGGCAGGACCTCAGGTTGAGCACCCTCGCTTGCTGAGAACCCGTCTCGGCGCGGATTTGGAGGCGCTGGTGGCCGGGCAGCTCAAGGCAGGGGAGAACCGCATTATCTCGGGGTCTGTGCTGGGCGGGCAAAAAGTATCCGGCGCCACGGCCTATCTCGGGAGATACCACACCCAGGTATCGGTGCTGGAAGAAGGGCGCGAACGGGAGTTCATGCACTTCATGCGACCGGGGGCTGACAAGCACTCCAGTCTCGGGGTTTTCGTCAGCAGCTGGCTGGGGCGGAAACTCCTGCCCATGACGACTTCCACCAACGGCAGTGAGCGCGCCATGGTGCCCGTGGGCGCCTACGAACGCATTATGCCCCTGGACATTTTGCCAACCCAACTGTTGCGCGCTCTCATCGTGGGCGATACGGAAACGGCACAGGCCCTGGGCTGTTTGGAGCTTGACGAGGAGGATCTTGCGCTTTGCACCTACGTCTGCCCCGGAAAATATGAATACGGGCCAATCCTCAGGGATAACCTGACACGCATAGAGAAGGAGGGTTAAGTCATGGCTTTACGAGGCTGGCTTGACGGCGTTGAGCACCATTTTCAGGACGGTGGACGCTTCCAGAATTTTTATCCGCTTTACGAAGCGGTAGACACTATTTTTTACAAGCCATCGTCAGTCACGCGCTCATCGGCACACGTGCGCGATAGCATCGATTTGAAGCGCATCATGATCACCGTGTGGCTGGCGGTCTTTCCCGCGATGTTCTACGGCATGTACAACCTCGGATTTCAGGCCAACGAAGTCCTTGCAGTTACCGGGGGCAGTGTCGATGGCTGGCGCGGGGCGCTTATTCAGGCGTTTGGCGGGACGGACTCATCAAACATCTGGCACAACATGTGGTTTGGTGCCTTGTACTTCGTGCCCATTTATCTGGTGACTTTTGTTGTGGGCGGCTTCTGGGAAGTGCTGTTTGCGATCAAGCGTGGCCACGAGATCAACGAAGGTTTCTTTGTCACGTCCATTCTGTTTGCGCTGATCTGCCCCCCTGACTTACCGCTCTGGCAGGCCGCGCTGGGAATCAGCTTCGGTATCGTCATCGGCAAGGAAGTTTTTGGTGGCACCGGCAAGAACTTCCTCAACCCCGCGCTCACGGGCCGTGCGTTCCTGTACTTCGCCTATCCGGCACAGTTGTCGGGCGACGCGGTGTGGACGGCGATCGACGGTTATAGCAGTGCAACGCCCCTGGGTATGGTTGCATCCGAAGGTATGACTGCCATGCAGGCGCAATACACCTGGATGGATGCGTTTATCGGCTCGATTCCCGGCTCCATTGGTGAGACCTCAACGCTCATGGTCATGATTGGCGGCGCAATCCTGCTGCTGACCAAGGTTGCCTCCTGGCGTGTCGTCGCCGGGGTCTTCCTCGGTATGTTCCTGTTTTCGTCTTTCCTCAACCTCGTGGGTTCGGACAGCAACCCGGCCTTCTCCATGCCCTGGTACTGGCACATGGTGGTGGGCGGCTTCGCCTTTGGCATGTTCTTCATGGCAACGGATCCTGTCTCCGCTGCCATGACTGATACGGGACGCTGGGCGTACGGCATTCTCATCGGCGTCATGGCCGTGCTCATTCGCGTCATCAACCCAGCGTTTCCCGAGGGCATCATGCTCGCGATTCTTTTCGCCAACCTGTTTGCGCCGCTGTTCGATCACTTTACGGTGCAGGCGAATATCAAGAGGAGACTCGCCCGTGGCTAGTAACGACGGTATTGGCAAGATCCTCGGTGTCGCGCTGGCACTTTGCATTGTGTGCTCGGTGATCGTGTCCACGGCGGCAGTGGTGTTGAAGCCGGCGCAGGAGGCGAACAAAACCCTCGATCGCAAGCGAAACATTCTTCAGGCAGCGGGCATGCTGGAGGAAGGGCGCAGCGTCGACGAGCAGTTCTCCGTCGTTGAAGAGCGTTTTGTGGACCTTTCAAGCGGTCAGTTCACGGACGATGTGGCGCCTGGTTACGACCAGCAGGCGGCCTCAAAAGACCCTTCACGGTCCCGGGATATACCCAGCGATGAAGATATCGCCAAGCTTGGGCGCCAGGCCTCTGTCGCGCAGGTTTACCTGGTGCGCGGCGAGAGCGGCGAGTACGAAAAAATCATTCTGCCCGTCCATGGTTACGGGCTGTGGTCCACGCTCTATGGTTTTCTTGCCCTGGAGTCCGACGGAAACACCGTGGCGGGTCTCGGGTTTTACGACCACGGCGAAACGCCGGGGCTTGGCGGAGAGGTGGACAACCCCCGTTGGAAGTCCCTGTGGCCCGGCAAAAAGGTGTATCGCGACGGCGAGGTGGAGCTCAGTCTCGCCAAAGGCGCCGTGGATCCCAGCAGTCCCAACGCCGACTGGAAGGTAGACGGGCTATCAGGCGCCACGCTGACCAGTCGCGGTGTCACCAATCTTATCGACTTCTGGCTGGGTGATGCGGGCTTCGCTCCCTTCCTCGAAAACCTTAGAAATGGAGAGGCCTGATCATGGATTCCGTAAAAGACACCCTTGTCGGTCCCATTGTTAAAAACAATCCCATTGCGCTGCAGATTCTCGGTATCTGTTCGGCGCTGGCGGTTACGTCCTCCCTCAAGGTCACCCTGGTGATGTGTGTTGCCCTGACCCTGGTGACGGCGTTTTCGAACCTGTTTATTTCATCTATCAGACATCATATTCCCGGCAGCATCCGCATTATCGTGCAGATGACGATCATTGCTTCGCTGGTGATCCTCGTGGACGAAGTGCTCAAAGCCGTTGCCTACGACATCAGTAAGCAGCTCTCGGTGTTTGTCGGCCTGATCATCACCAACTGCATTGTGATGGGGCGCGCCGAGGCCTACGCCATGAAGAACCCGCCGGTGGCCAGTTTTATGGACGGTGTCGGTAATGGTCTGGGGTATTCCGTGGTGCTGATCTTTGTCGCCGTTATCCGCGAACTCTTTGGCGCGGGCAAACTGTTCGGTTTTGAAATCCTGCCGCTGGTGACGGAGGGCGGTTGGTATAACCCCAATGGTTTGCTGCTTTTGCCTCCGAGTGCATTCTTCCTTATCGGTCTGTTCATCTGGATTCTCAGGTCAGCCGACAGCAAGCAGGTCGAGGAGCCGGACTTCCGTATGGCGAAGCACACCGTAGCCGAGGAGAGCGTCTGATGGAGTATTACCTTGGCCTGTTTGTGCGGGCGATATTCATTGAAAACATGGCCCTGTCCGTGTTCCTCGGTATGTGCACCTTTCTGGCGGTGTCCAAGAAGGTCAGCGCAGCCATCGGACTGGGTGTTGCCGTGGTGGTGGTGCTGACCATCACCGTGCCGGTGAACAACCTGATTTATAACTATCTGTTGGCAGACGGAGCCCTGGCCTGGGCGGGATTGCCGGAGGTGGATCTCAGCTTCCTGGGATTGTTGTCCTACATCGGCGTTATCGCGGCGCTCGTGCAGATTCTCGAGATGTTCCTCGATAAGTACGTGCCGGCGCTGTACAACGCCCTGGGCGTGTTTCTGCCCCTGATTACCGTGAATTGCGCGATCCTCGGTGCCTCCCTGCTCATGGTGGAACGGGACTACAGCTTTGGCGAAAGCGTGGTTTTTGGCGCGGGCGCCGGGGTCGGTTGGGCCCTCGCTATTGTCGCCCTCGCGGGTATTCGGGAGAAGTTGAAGTACAGCGATGTTCCCGATGGCTTGCAGGGGCTCGGCATTACCTTTATCACTGTAGGACTGATGTCCCTGGGCTTTATGGCCTTGGGCGGCATCGACCTTTGAGGCTTAGTTATACATGGATATGACAATCGTATACGGCGTTGGCATGTTTACCGCGATGATCCTCGCGTTGGTCGCTATCATCCTTTACGCCCGGACTCTGCTGGTAAGTAGTGGAGACGTCACCATTGAGATAAATGGTGAGCGCAATATCACGGTACCTGCCGGCGGAAAGCTGCTCCAGACGTTGTCGGACGCCAACGTGTTTCTGGCGTCGGCCTGCGGCGGCGGTGGTACCTGCGCGCAGTGCAAATGCATTGTCAACGAGGGCGGCGGCTCCATGCTGCCCACGGAAGAGTCCCATTTCACCCGTCGTGACGCGGCGGACGGATGGCGTCTATCGTGCCAGACCGCGGTAAAGCAGGACATGAAGATCGAAGTGCCCGAAGAGGTCTTCGGCGTCAAGCAGTGGGAGTGCACGGTTGAGAGTAATCCCAACGTTGCGACCTTCATCAAAGAGTTGACGCTGCGTCTGCCGGAGGGTGAGAGCGTGGATTTCCGCGCGGGTGGTTACGTACAGCTTGAATGTCCGCCGCACCTCGTGAACTACAGCGATTTCGATGTGGACGAGGAGTATCGAGGCGACTGGGAGCGCTTCGGGTTCTTCAAGATGTCCTCGCAGGTTGACGAGACTGTTATCCGCGCTTATTCCATGGCGAACTACCCAGAAGAGAAGGGTGTGGTGAAATTCAATATCCGTATCGCCACACCGCCCCCGGGTAGCGAGGGTATTCCGCCGGGGCAGATGTCGTCCTGGGTCTTTGGTCTCAAGCCGGGCGATAAGGTGACTGTATATGGTCCCTTCGGTGAGTTTTTTGCAAAAGACACCGACGCGGAAATGGTGTTTATCGGTGGCGGTGCCGGTATGGCCCCCATGCGGTCACACATCTTTGACCAGCTCAAGCGCCTGGGCAGCAAGCGCAAAATTTCCTTCTGGTATGGTGCCCGATCCCTCCGTGAAATGTTTTATGTTGAGGACTACGACAAGCTGGCGGAAGAGAACGACAATTTCGATTGGCACGTCGCGCTGTCTGATCCCCAGCCCGAAGATAACTGGGACGGACTCACGGGCTTTATTCACAACGTCCTTTACGAGGAGTACCTCAAGGACCACCCCGCACCGGAAGACTGTGAGTACTATATGTGCGGTCCTCCCATGATGAACGCAGCGGTCATCAAGATGCTGACCGATCTTGGCGTAGAGCCCGAGAACATCATGTTGGACGACTTCGGCGGCTAATATGCCCGCAGGGTCTCGCCCGGCCCTGCTCCCTGCCCACGCTATGCATCCAGGCTTTCGTTTTTTTGCCGCCGCTATCGCGACGGTCGCGACGGTCGCGACGGCGTTTCTGCTGTCCGCCTGCGACAGCGGGCCGCAGAGGGTGGTGCTCAATGGCGCCACCATGGGAACCACCTGGTCGGTCATTTATGCCTCGCCGGAGAAGGCCGGTGCCACGGTGAGCCCCGTCGAGCTTCGGGCCCTCATTGAGGGTGAGTTAGAGGCCATTAATCAGGCATTGTCTACCTACATACCGGACTCGGAAATATCCCGTCTCAATGCGGCACAGGGGCCCGCCAGCGTCACGCTGTCGCCGCGCTTCGCCCGCGTTCTGGATGCCGCCTTGTCTTTGAGCAATGTTACCGAGGGTGCATACGACGTCACTGTCGGTCCCCTGGTAGAGCTGTGGGGCTTCGGCACACGTAGCCGCGAAGGCACGCCACCGTCTGATGCCGAGATTGACGAGGCTATGGCCCGCGTAGGATCCCGGAAGCTGTCCTGGGATGCCGGGCGCGCCACTCTGGGGCGCCCTGCGGGCATGCGCATCGATTTGTCCTCTATTGCCAAGGGGTACGCGGTGGACGAATTGTCAGCACTCCTCGCTGAGCAGGGTATTGCCAACAGTCTGGTGGAGATCGGTGGTGAACTCCGCGCATCCGGCGTCCGGCCCGAGGGCAGTCTCTGGCGCCTCGCCGTAGAATCTCCCGATCCTTCCAAGGCACGCTTTATCGAGGCTATTGCGGTGAGCGATGCTGCCGTGGCGACCTCCGGTGACTATCGCAATTATTTTGAGTACGAAGGACGACGCTACTCGCATCTCGTAGATCCCCGGACTGGCTATCCCGTAGCCCATGATCTGGTGTCGGTTACGGTGGTCCATAAGAACTGCATGATTGCCGACGCTCTGGCGACCGCGTTGATTGTGCTGGGGCAGGAAGCCGCTCTTGCGCTTGCAGAGCGTGAGGGCATCGCTGCGCACTTTGTCTCCCGGGGCGACGACGGGCTTGAGGTACACTACACCCCGGCGTTTGAGAGCTATCGCCAGAGTTCGCAGGCTGACGCTGCTAAGATGTAAGACCTGAGTTCCAGGTCGCTTTGTCTTCGCCCTTTGCCAGGCGGCAGCTTAGAGACTGCGCACCACCGAGATCACACTGGAGTTGATATGGTTTTTCTACTCGCGTTCCTCATCATGGCCTTGATCATGGCCGGCATGGCGATTGGTGCTATGACCGGACGCGGCGCTTTGAAAGGGTCCTGCGGCGGCCTTTCTGCCGTGGGCATCGAAGGTCGCTGTGAGATCTGTGGTGATGACCCCAGTCTGTGCAAGGAAGAGTCTGGCAGTGGCGATACGCGCGACGAGTCGGATGCCCGCTTCTACGACGCCAGCAAGTAATATCAGAAGCCGTTGACCGATGGCCTCTTACACAAGTTTTCTGGGGCTGCGTTACGGCTTCAGTCGTCAGCGTTCCCGTTTCACCGCCCTGGTATCTATGGCGTCCATGCTCGGTATGATGCTCGGTGTCGCCAGCCTGATTACGGTGCTTTCCGTCATGAATGGTTTTGCGGGGGAACTGCGGGGACGCATCCTCGCGCTGATTCCCCACGCTTACGTAGAATTGCTCCCTGCGCAGGATTCAAAGAAAGGCGAGGAGTCCGCCAGGGCCACAGAGGCGCTGTCCTCGGACTTGCTGGCTGATCCCCGGATTCTCGCTATCGCGCCGTTTGTGCGCGAAACCGTGCTTTTCTCAGGCCCTTACCGACAGCAGGGGGCCGTACTCACGGGCATCGACATTTCGAGGCAATCGGCACTGACGGAGCTGGAAGACTTTCTTAGAGTGGGACGTCTTGAAGATCTGCGCGAGGATTTTACGGTCATCCTTGGTAGTTCTATGGCGCGCATGCTCGGTGTCGTGCCGGGAGATGAGTTACGCATCGTGTTACCTCAGGTGAGTGTGACCCCCCTGGGACTCTTCCCCCGATCCCGCTTGCTCACGGTTGTCGGGCTTTTTGAGGTTGGTGCCCAGCAGGACAGTATGCTGGCTTATGTGTCGCTCCCTACGGCGAACCGTCTTCTGAAGACCGGTGGCACCCGGGGATTGCAGCTGCGCACTTCGGATCTCATGACCGCGCCGACCCTGGGTGCAGCCTTGGACCCCGTTTTACAGGGGCGGGGAGTTTACCGCCCCTGGAGCGAGACCCAGGGGTCTCTGTTTCGCGCAATCCGCATGGAAAAGCTCACGGTAAGCATTCTGCTCCTGGGTGTGGTGCTCGTGGCGGCGTTTAACGTGGTGTCGACGCTGGTAATGGCCGTGACGGAAAAGCGCCGGGACATCGCCGTCCTGCGCACCATGGGTGCGACGCCGGGCGATATCTCGCTGATTTTTTTAACCCAGGGCCTGGCGCTGGCATTGCTGGGTGTAATGGCCGGTGCCGCGGCGGGCAGCTTGTTATCTGTTTATGTTGCAGACCTTGTGGATTTCTTTGAGCGCCTGTTCGGGGCGAGAATTTTTGACCCCTCAGTGTATTTTATTTCGCGCCTGCCCTCCGAGTTACTGTGGACAGACGTGCTAGCCGTCAGCGCGGCGGCAGCGATGCTCAGTGTCCTGGCGGCAATTTATCCTGCCTGGCGCGCAAGCCGTATCGCCCCTGCAGAGGTTTTACGCTATGAGTGATTCCCTGGCTCTGTCCTGTCGGAACGTACATAAAAGCTATGAGGATGGGCGTTCTCAAGTGTCGGTGCTGCGTGGCGTGGAGCTGTCCCTGGCTGACGGGGAAAAGGTGGCCATCATCGGTGCCTCGGGCTCCGGGAAGTCCACACTTCTAAACCTTCTCGGTGGCCTGGATCATGTCAGCAAAGGGGAAGTCGCCCTCGCAGGGCGTGTGCTGGCATCGCTGTCGGAAAAGCAGCTGGCCGAATGGCGTAACCGGCATCTGGGCTTTGTGTATCAGTTCCATCACCTGCTTCCGGAATTTTCGGCGCTGGAAAATGTTGCCATGCCACAGCTCATAGCCGGGATAGCCCGTCGGGAGGCGGAGACCGCCGCTGCCGAAATGTTGGACGAGGTCGGTCTGATTAATCGCAGCAGTCATCGCCCGGGCCAGCTCTCCGGCGGAGAGCGTCAGCGTGTAGCCATTGCCCGGAGTCTCATCAACAAGCCCCGTTGTGTCCTCATGGACGAACCCACGGGGAACCTTGATCCCGAGGCGGCAGAGCAGGTTCTCGGGCTTATCGACAAGCTCCAGGCGAAACACAGTGCCTTTGTGATCGTGACCCATGATCTTGCCGTGGCGAAGCGTATGGAGCGCGTGCTGCGCCTCACGGACGGACGCCTGGAAGCGGCTCCATGAGCTTTTGGGAGACGCTGCGCATTGCTCTGCGTTACACCCTGGCTTTTGGTCGCGGGCATCTCTCGGTATTTATGGCCGGCGTTTCCATGACCGGGCTGGTGCTGGGCACCGCGTTACTCCTCACGGTGCTGTCCGTAATGAATGGCTTTGAGCGGGAGATGCGCGAGCGAATCCTGGCGCTCGTGCCCCATGTGACGGTGCATACTTCTCCTGATGGCGGTGCAGCGTCTGAACTTGCGGGGCGCCTGGAAGCGTTGACCTCCGTGGAAACCGTGTCTCCCTTCGTGAGTTTTGACGGCATGGCCATTCGCGGCCGTGATGTGATGGCGATATCTGCTCTGGGTCTCCAGCGTCTCCCGGCGGAAACGGCTGACGTTCTGGGGGTTGAGAGCCTGGGGGAGCTATCAGGCGTGGTGTTAGGTGATTCCGTGGCCGGGCGTCTGGGTGTGGAAACGGGAGACAGTATTACGATTATTGTTCCGCCGCGAAGCCGGGAGCGACGCAATGCTATCGCGACGGAGCGGCTACCGGTGGCTGCCGTCGTCGATACCGGAACCGAGCTGGATGAGAGCCTGGCGCTCATGTCCCTTGGCCAGGCGTCGACGCTGGCGGGTTTGCAAGGCGGTATCAGTGGTTTGCAGCTCCGCTACTCAGACCCCTTTGCCGTTGATCGGCTGTTACCGCAACTGCGCCGGGAGCTGCCCCCGGGCAGCTACGCCACGACCTGGCGCATGACCCACGGGAATCTCTACGCGGCGATACAGCTATCGCGAGACCTGGTCGTGCTACTGCTGACGTCCATTATCGGCGTCGCGGCGTTTAACGTGGTGTCTGCGTTGGTCCTGATTGTTATTGATCAGCGGGGAGCTATTGCAATTATGCGGACACTGGGCGCGACGCCGGGAAACATGGCCGCCATATTCATCACCCAGGGTTTGATCATTGGTCTCATGGGGTCACTGTTGGGCTGCGCCCTTGGCGTGGCCCTGTGCGCGGCACTTCCCACGATTGTGGCAGGCCTTGAGCAGGGCCTGCAGTTCCAGTTCTTAAGTACCGATGTGTATCCGGTGTCTTTTATACCCGTCGATCTGCGCGCCACAGACGTGCTGCTTATCGCGGCTGTGGCGATCGTTATGTGCGTGCTGGCGGCCCTGTATCCAGCCCTTCGTGCGGCGCGTCTGCAGCCGGCCACGGTCCTCCATCAGGATCTTTGAGCGCGACGTTTTTTCCGTTTCTTCCACTGCCGGGCAACGCGTAAGCGCCACAGCACGTTCACAATAAAGTAGCCGAGACTGCCAAAAAACAGCCCGCAGAGAAGACAGCCGACCACGAGGGGTCGCCAGACGCGCCGCAGTTCTTCATTGATCCACTGAAAACTCAGGACAAACTCCACTTCCTTAATGGGAACGTCAATAATCAGGGCGCCTACCTGATAGGCCAGATAAAAAATAGCGGGTACGGTGAGGGGGTTGGTAATCCAGACGAGCCCCACGGAGATAGGCAGGTTGCAGCGCAGGAGAACGGCGCCCAGGGCTGCTAACAGCATCTGTCCGGGGATGGGGATGAAGGCCAGGAAAAGGCCCACGAAAAATGCCATGGACGCCGAATAGCGGTTGAGGTGCCACAGGTTGCTGGCGTAAACCCACTCGCCAAGAATATCCAGAGTGCCGTTTTCCCTCAGCCTCGCAGGCGAGGGCATCAGGGATTTGAGAGTTTTCCGTGGCACGGTCAGTTGGCCACAAATGCTGTTCGTCGAGAGGATGTGTCGTGCTTCACTAGAACATCGGCCAAGTAGCGGAAGACTCGTCAATCGTGGGCGTTATTATGCCGCCGGAAACGCAGTGATGGTAGCACCCTACCCACTGATGCTCCTATCGCTGGCGGTAGGGTTGGGAGCCCTGCAACTTCCGGTGTTGCCGAGGGTTTTCCAAGTTATCTGCGCTGCGTCGGGTATGGCGCTCATTGTGTTCCTGGCACTCAGGTCAGTGGACAGTCTGAACAGGCCAGCGCCGCCCCACTGGGTTTCCCGCGCTCTCGTGCTTACGGGAGTCATACTGCTGATACTGATCCCGGCACTCATCACTGCTTTTCAGTGGCAGACACGGCAGCTTTCGCCCCTCTGTCAGCGTGAACATGTGACTATCGACGGCCGGATAGATGGTCTGGTGCAACGTCTTCCCGGTCCCCGGAACATTCATCGTCTGCATATTCGCGTTGGGCAGTTGGAACCCCGGCGCTGTGCAGGTCCCCGTCGAATCCGTGTATACCTTGATACCCATCGTTTGGGTCTCAGGGAGGAAGCACAGGCAGACGAGGGGGCAGGGGATGGATCTCCTTTGCCGATCAAGGACCTCAAACCGGGCTCACGTATCCGCTTTGAAGCGGTCCTTCGCCAACCCCGGGGCATGGTCAATCCGGCGGCATTGGACGGCGAGAAGGGCTTTCTGGTGGCCGGCATCCACGCCGTGGGTTCCCTGCGAAGCGTAAGCGCAGTCGACCCCTCCCTGGATGGCATTTTCGCGATCAAAGCACGAATCGACAGGCTCAGAGCCGCTGTGTCCTCATCCCTGCGAAATCGAGTGTCCGGGAGGGTCGGCGCATTACTCGCAGCGCTCGCGGTGGGGGACCGACGATTTATGACCGCTGAAACCTGGTCACGTCTGCGGATGTATGGTCTGACGCATCTTATGGTTGTCTCGGGCCTTCACATCAGCATGATCGCAGTGCCCGGATGGTACTTCGGTGCCGCCCTCGGACGTATCGGCACCGCTCTCATGGGGCGGGGGAGCGCGACGCCATTCCTGGCGCCATCCTGCGCCATGCTTTTCGCGGGCAGCTATGCCTTTCTGTCAGGGATGGCATTGCCAGCGCAGCGGGCCTTGCTGATGCTGAGCCTGCTGATGCTCCCCCGTTCCCTGGGGCGTAACGTCAAAGCCACAGAGATGCTGCCCATTGCGGCGATGGCCCTGTTTCTTCTAAATCCCGTGAGTCTGCTCGCGGCAAGCTTCTGGCTGACCCTGGGCGCGGTGGGTCTGCTGTTATGGTTTACGAGCTGGCGAGGCAGGAGCAGCTGGCTCCGGGATCTCTGGGATGCTCAGGGCTACATGCTTCTGGCGATGCTCCCGCTGGGACTGTTCTGGTTTCAGGAAGCCGGCAGTATCGGCGCCGTAGTGAACCTGGTGGCCGTGCCCCTCACGACCTTTCTGGTGGTGCCGTTACTCCTGTGCGCCGTGGTGCTCGCGCCCCTCTGGTATGCCCTGGCCGACCACCTTCTTGAGTGGGCCGCTATCGTGCTCGCGACACTGTGGTCAGCTCTTGAGTATTGGGAGCCGATGCTCGGTCCGTGGGGTGTCCTGCGTGTCAGTCCGGGGAATGTACAGTTGTTTCTGGCGCTGTTCGGGGTCGTGATACTCGCGCTGCCACGGTTTCCGGGACGCATATTCAGCGTGGGTCTGCTCCTTGTGCCTTTGAGCATTCCGGATTCACGGGGCGATGACTTCGTAGAGCTGCTGTTTTTTGATGTGGGTCAGGGAACGGCCGTATTGCTGCGCCAGCGCGACAAAGCCCTGTTGTACGACACGGGTGGCGGTCCCGTGGGAGGACCCTCCGTCGCGTCAAGGACCATCGTGCCGGCGCTGCAAAGCATGGGTATCCGAGAACTGGATACCCTGATCATCAGTCACGATGACCGCGATCATGATGCCGGTGAAGGGGACGTCGCTCGGATGGCGTCGCCGCAGCAGCTGCGCAGAGCCGTTGTATCGGGGAGCACGGGTGAGGCCTGCCGGCTCGGAGGAAGCCAGCGCTTTTCGCCGGGTGTGACGCTGCGGTTTCTCTCCCAGCATCTCCCCGGTGACAGCGATAACAATGGTTCCTGCGTGATTCTCATCTCGATCCACGGTCGCAAGTTTCTGCTCCCGGGTGATATTGATAGCGCGCGGGAGCGGGAGATTCTTCGCTATTGGGGACAGGATTTGACGGCCGATGTGCTGCTGGCGGGGCATCATGGTTCCGGGAGCTCAAGCAGCCGGCTCTGGCTGCGTTCCCTGGCGCCGGAGGTGCTCATAGTAACCGCCGGTCACGGCAACCGCTTCGGTCATCCCGCACAGCGCGTTCTTGATAGCGCTGCCGCATCAGACATCGTGCTGCTCAATACGGCGCTTCGCGGGGCAATCTCCTTCAGAGTTTTTCCCGACGGACGCATGAAATGCCGTACGCTCAGACATCGAAAGGCGGCTTTTTGGCGTCGCGGCGATTTTCAGCGGGATTGCCGTCCTCCCTGAGGAGCGATCCGCAGGTATAATCAACGCGTCGCAAGAGGAGCCTCACAGTGCTTGAACTCATAACCGCCGGCGGCCTGCTGATGATTATCATCATCGCCTGCTCGGTCGTCGCTATCGCTATCTGCATTGAAAGAACCTATGTGCTCAACCGCCGCCGTATCGCGCCGCCGCACCTCCTCGCCAATGTGTGGAAGCAGCTCAAAGCCGGCGAGTTAGACGCGGCGAAACTGCGTAATCTCAGGGACTCATCGCCCCTCGGGCGAATTCTCGCGGCGGGGCTGGCCAATGCCCATCACGGGCGTGATGTCATGAAGGAGAGCATTGAGGAGGCTGCGGGGCACGTGGTCCACGATCTCGAGCGGTATCTCAACACCCTGGGAACCATCGCCGCCATCGCTCCATTATTAGGGTTGTTGGGTACCGTGGTAGGGATGATTCGCGTATTCGCTGAAATCATGTCCCAGGGCACGGGCAATGCGAGCGCGCTGGCGGGAGGTATCTCGGAGGCCCTGATTACCACGGCCGCGGGGCTCTGTGTGGCTATTCCGGCGCTGGTCATGCACCGGTATTTCAGTGGCCGAATCGATGGCATCGTAGTGGAGTTGGAGCAGCAGACCATCAAACTTGTTGATGCCCTCCACGCCCGGGAAGAGGGGCGGGAGCAGGCGTGAAGTTTCGTCGTCAAAGCCGCGAAGAGCTTAACGTCAATCTGACGCCACTCATCGATGTCGTATTTTTGCTGCTGATCTTCTTTATGGTGTCTACGACCTTCACCCGGGAAACACAGCTATCCGTGGATCTGCCCGAGGCCACGGGTCTCGTGCGCGACGAAGTCGAGCAACAGGTTGAGATTCTCATCGACGAAGGCGGCAACTATCGTGTCAACGGCAAGGCCCTTGTGGATACCAGCATGCGCACCCTCCAGGCTGCGGTGTACAAGGTCTCTGAAGGCGATACGACGCTGCCCCTGGTGATTTCCGCCGATGCCCAGGCGGCGCACGAGTCGGTAGTCAAAGCCATGGACGCAGCAGGGCAGATGGGTTTCAGCCGCCTGAGTATTGCATCAGTCCAACCGACACAGGCCCCCTGACCAGGGTGTTTGAACGATTTGCCCTCGCCGTGGAGCGCGCCTGGTATCAAGCGCCCCGGCTCCTGCTCCTGCTATTGCCTTTGGAGTGGCTGTTCGCTGCCCTCACAGCCCTTCGCCGCACGGCGTTTCGCAAGGGCTGGCTTTCCAGCGTTCATCCGGGAAAACCGATGATTGTTGTCGGCAACATTTCCGCCGGCGGCACGGGTAAAACCCCCGTGGTCATCGGCATCACCCAGGCACTCATGGAAAAAGGACTTCGCGTCGGCGTTATCAGCCGGGGCTATGGGGGTTCGGGTAGTGGCGTTATCCCCGTTACCGCGGACGCTGACCACCGCATCGTGGGGGATGAGGCACTACTCATTGCCAGGAGTACCGGCGCCTCCGTCACCGTGGGTCGAGACCGCGTTGCCGTTGCCCGGCATGCCGCCGGCGAGAACATCGACGTCATTATTTCCGACGATGGGCTCCAGCATTATGCCTTGCAGCGTGATGTGGAAGTGGTTACCAGTGACGCCGAGAGCGGGTTTGGAAATGGGCATTTGCTACCCGTAGGTCCCCTTCGTGAGCCTCGACGGCGTTTGGCCACGGTGGATTTTTTCCTCCTTCGCGGGGGGCAGGACCCACACTCAGGAACTGCTTACCGTCCGAGACAGTTCCGCCGTTTGTCGGATGGCGCAGTTCGTGATGTCCAAAATCCCGGCTTTGGCCCCGGGGTGCATGCCGTGGCTGCCATCGCCCGGCCGCGGCGTTTTTTTGAAAGCCTCCGGTCTCTGGGACTCGAACCAAGAGAACATCCCTTTGTCGATCATCGCGCTTTTGAAGAAAAAGACTTTGCGGCCCTTGGAGATTTACCCGTCGTAATGACGGCTAAGGACGCCGTCAAATGCCCCGATCTTCCAAATACTGATGCCTGGGTCCTGGACATGGAAGCGCAGTTCCCCGACGGTTTTCTCGACCAACTTATGGAGCGAGCTGGGCTGGAGGTGAGGCGAGAGGAGGACAGGGGAACCGCCGATGATAGTAATCAAACGTCGGCTGAGGCTTTTGCTTCGCCGACAATCGGAGTAAATCAATGAGTTTTATTGTGGTCATCCCCGCCCGCTATGCGTCTACGCGATTGCCGGGAAAACCCCTATCGGATATCGCCGGTAAAAGCATGCTCCAGCATGTTTGGGAGCGTGCCGGTACTTCGGCGGCCAGCGAGGTCGTGATCGCGACGGACGACGAGCGTATTGAAGCGGCCTGCGCTGATTTTGGAGCCCGCTGTCTTATGACCCGCGCCGATCACGCCAGTGGCACGGATCGCCTCGCTGAGGTGGTGGAGCAGTTGGGCCTCACGGAAAAGCATATTGTGGTCAATGTGCAGGGTGATGAACCGCTTATTCCCTCGGCAGTCATAGACCAGGTTGCGGGGAATCTCCAGAGAAATCCCTCCGCCAGTATGGCAACGCTCTGCGAGGTCATTACGGACGCCACGGTGCTTCGAGATACCAATGCCGTGAAGGTCGTGTTCGACGAGAATGGACGTGCCTTGTATTTCAGCCGCGCCACGATCCCCTGGCCACGGGATCACGAGGGGTCTGACGGAGAAATGCCCGAAGGACAGTGGCACCGCCACATCGGTATCTATGCGTACCGGGCAGGATTTCTGAAGCGCTACAGTCAATGGCAGCCTGCACCCTTGGAGCTGACGGAGTCCCTGGAACAGTTGCGTGCTCTCTACAAAGGTGAATCCATCCACGTAGAGCCTGCCTGTGCAGCGGTACCCGGGGGTATCGATACGCCAGCAGACCTGGATAGAGTTCGAGGGCTCTTCGCTCAGCCCCGGAAGCCCGGAAGCCCGGATTAGGGGTGAGCGCTGTGCAGCCCCAGAATTCGGCAACAAGCATCTCCAACTCCCTGGGACTTTCCTGTGCCGCTCAGCGCGTTTTTCGGGTATTGACGCCCGAGGATGTTCTCACTGCCGTGGCCTGGTCCAGGAAGTCAGGATTGCCTTTGTATCCCCTGGGTGCGGGTAGCAATGTTGTTCTGCCACCCCGGCTGGCGTCCGGGGTCATCATCGCTGCAGACAGCTCCGTCCGCATCCTGGAGGACGGCGAGAACGGCGTGACTCTCCGGGTTGGCGCCGGCAAAGGCTGGCACGAACTCGTGGCTGATACGGTCGGGGAGGGGCTTTATGGTCTTGAAAATCTCGCTCTGATACCGGGTCTCGTGGGGGCGGCACCGGTACAGAACATTGGTGCCTATGGTCGTGAAGTCGACGAGTTTGTCGTCGCGGTCCATGGCGTAGACCTGGTGAGCGGCGAGATTGGGACCCTCCTTGCCGATGAGTGCGGCTTTGCCTATCGTGACAGTGTGTTTAAACAGACGCTGCGAGACCGGTTTTTTATTATGGCGGTGGATTTTCGGCTCAGCAGGAGCCCGGGGGTGAATGTGACCTACCCGGCGCTGAAAACGCGCATGGCCGATGGAGCGATGACACCGGAGTCCGTGTTTGCCGCGGTCGTTGCTCTGCGGCGAGAACGGCTTCCTGACCCCGGCGATGCGCCCAACGCCGGTAGTTTTTTTAAAAACCCCGTGCTCTCCCGGGAGCAGTTGAGTGAACTGCAGGCTCTGGAGCCGGAGGTGCCCGTTTATCCCCTGGATGATGAGCGTTTTAAGGTGTCTGCCGCCTGGCTCATCGAGCGCGGGGGCCTTCGCGGTTATCGCCAGGGCCCCGTGGAGATCTCTGCGCAGCATGCCCTGGTGTTGGTAGCCCGAGGGGGGGCGTGTCAGTCTGACGTGCTGCATCTGGCCGCCCATGTACAAGAAGTCGTGAAATCCCGTTTTGCTGTCCAGTTGGAGCCTGAGCCTCGGATTTATGAATGAGTCGACACCCGAATCCAAATCGGCACTGTTGCCGGAAGCAGATAAGATCAAAGATAGCTTTGATTCCGAAGCCTTCCTCAAGACGCTGACAAGCCGCTGTGGTGTGTATCAGATGTACGACGGAGCAGGGGAGCTCCTTTACGTCGGCAAAGCCCGCAATCTGAAGAATCGTGTCAGCAGTTATTTCAGAAACAGTGGCCTCAATGCCAAAACGGTTGCTCTGGTCATGCGCATCCGTGATATTCAGGTCACGGTAACCTCAACCGAGGCGGATGCACTGCTCCTCGAGCACAACCTGATCAAGACTCACAAACCGCCTTACAACATTCTTTTGCGGGATGACAAATCCTACCCGTATATTTTTCTATCCAGTGAAGACCGCTTCCCCCGACTGGCCGTGCACCGCGGACGGAAACGCAAGAAAGGACGTTACTTCGGTCCTTATCCCAGTGCCGGTGCGGTGCGGCAATCCATGCACTTCCTGCAAAAAGTGTTCAAGGTTCGCCAGTGCGAGGACAGCTATTTCCGCAATCGATCGCGCCCCTGTCTGCAACATCAGATCGACCGCTGCACGGCACCCTGCGTAGATCTTGTGTCCCCGGAAGAGTATGGGGAGCAGGTTGAGAAGACCGAGTTGTTTCTCCTGGGCAAGTCCCGGGAGCTGCAGGTGCGTCTTGCCGATGACATGGAGCAGGCGGCAGCGGAATTGGCCTATGAGAAAGCGGCGGTGCTGCGTGATCAGATACAGCACCTCCAACAGGTACAGAACACCCAGGGTATTGAAGGCGGTCATGGCGATCTCGATGTCGTGGCCGCAGCCATGGAGGGAGGACAGTGCTGTCTCCAGGTGCTGTTTGTTCGCGACGCGCGGGTACTGGGCAGTAAGTCGTTTTATCCAAAGCTACGCCTGGAGAGTGCTGAGAAAGAGGTTCTCGAGGCGTTTTTACCCCAGTTTTATCTTAATGGTGAGCAACGACTGCCCCCGGAATTGATTGTCAGCCATGTTCCCGATAATGCCGCTACCCTGGCAGAGGTTTTTACCGACAAAGCGGGGCGTAAGGTGGTGCTCCGGGAACGCGTGCGGGAGGCGAGGGCACGGTGGCTGCAATTGGCGGCCCAGACCGCAGAAACCAATCTCATTGCCCACCTGGCGGGCAAGCAGACCACCCAGGAACGTCTGCAGGTGCTCCAGGAAGCCCTGGAGATGGAGGTCCACCCCCAGCGCATCGAGTGTTTTGATATCAGTCACAGCAGCGGCGAAGCCACCGTGGCCTCCTGCGTGGTGTTTGACGGCGGCGGTGCCCGCAAGTCTGATTATCGGCGCTTCAACATCGAGGGTATCGAAGGCGGCGATGACTACGCTGCCATGCATCAGGCGCTCACGCGACGCTTTCGCCGCCTGCGAGATGAGGGTGCCAGTCTTCCGGACATTCTGCTGATCGACGGTGGTAAAGGCCAGGTTACCCAGGCGCTGACCGTGCTCAAGGACCTGCAAGTCAACGGCGTAGAGGTTGTGGGCGTTGCCAAAGGCACCACGCGCAAAGCGGGCTTTGAAACCCTCATTTTGGGCGACAGTGGACGGGAATTGCAGTTGCCCGGGGATAACCCCGCGCTCCATCTCATCCAGCAGATACGCGATGAGGCGCATCGCTTCGCGATTACAGGCCACCGCAATCGACGGGACAAGCAGCGGAAACAATCATCGCTGGAGTCTATCGCCGGTGTTGGAGCGAAGCGACGCAGGGAGCTCTTGCGACATTTTGGCAGCGCTGCGGGGGTAGAGAACGCCAGTGTCGAGGAGCTGCGTAAGATCTCAGGCATCAGTGCTAACATGGCGCAGACAATTTATGACCATTTACACGGCGTTGCCGACTGATCCCTGAGAGCGAGCTTTTGTCTCTGAATATTCCCAATACTCTGACACTACTGCGAATTATCCTCATCCCCGTGATGGTCGCCGTGTTTTATATGCCCTTTGAAGGGCATTTGCTGTCGGCCGCGGCCATTTTTGCCGTCGCGGCAGTTACCGACTGGTTTGATGGCTATCTCGCTCGTCGCCTGGGGCAAATGACGCCTTTCGGTGCGTTTCTCGATCCCGTGGCAGACAAGCTGATGGTCGCTGTCGCCCTGGTGTTGCTCGTGGAGCGTCACAACGACTTACTTTTTACGCTTGCCGCATGCGTCATCATCGGCCGGGAGATTGTGGTGTCTGCCCTTCGCGAGTGGATGGCGGAGCTGGGTAAGCGAACGTCGGTGGCAGTGTCGATGATAGGGAAGGTCAAGACTGGCTTTCAGATGGTGTCCATCGTGGTTCTCCTCGCTGTGGATGCCGAGCGCGATGGCAGCGAAATTCTCGCCCTTGGCGTCCTGCTTCTCTACGTCGCGGCGGCCCTGACCATCTGGTCCATGTGGCAGTATCTTCGTGCTGCGCAGCAGGTGCTCTCCGATGAGCTTCCGGGCTGATAGCATCGCCTGAGTTTTCAGCTTGACTCGCTTACATCACACCCTACAATACGCCTCCCGCATGATTTGCGGGTATCCCTGCGGGAATAGCTCAGTTGGTAGAGCGCAACCTTGCCAAGGTTGAGGTCGCCGGTTCGAACCCGGTTTCCCGCTCCAAGTTTCCAGGCTCGGTGGCAGAGTGGTTATGCAGCGGATTGCAAATCCGTCAACGCCGGTTCGATTCCGACCCGAGCCTCCACACTTTAGATAAGCTGTTGGTGTTGTTTCTGAGACGCTCGCAGCTCCCTGACATGGCGAAGTAACCCGGCCACGTGCAGACGCAAGATTACGCAGTTCTAAACGCCGCATTTGACGCTGTTGATCGGGGGCAGGCGTGCTGGCTTGCTACCGTAGTGGCGGTGCATGGATCATCACCCCGTCCCGTGGGCTCCATGGCTCTTTTCTTACCGCCGGCGTCTCAGGTGGGGTCTCTGTCGGGCGGCTGCGTCGAGGAAGAACTTCTGGCAAGTATCGTCGCCGACGAGTTCGATACTCAAATCCCGCAGGTCCTTCAATACGGCGTCAGCGCCCAGGAAAATGCACGTCTGGGTCTTCCCTGCGGCGGCCATCTGAGTATTTTTCTGCAATACCTGAGCGTCGAGAAAGATCTTGATTGGCTGCACAGGGTGCGGGATGCCCTGCAGGCTAGAGCGGTAGCCCAACGCCGCGTGCATCGACGCTCCGGTGCCACCGAGGTCAGCCTTGGGGAGCGCTTTGCCGAATTACATTTTGGCGATGATAGCCTGACGCAAAGTTTTGGGCCCCGGCAACGCATGCTGCTTGTAGGCGCCGGTCAGCTGGCCGCCAGCGTAGCGGAGCTTGCCCTCGGGCTGGACTATGATGTGCTGGTCTGTGATCCCCGGGATGATGCGCGGGCGGATTGGCGCGGCCCGGCGATCCCCTTGCTCCCCGGGATGCCCGATGACGCCGTCAGAGCCCATGCTGACGACTCCCAGTCTGTGGTGATTACCCTGACCCATGATCCCCGTATCGACGACATGGCGCTTATGGAGGCCCTGGAATCAAAAGCCTGGTATGTGGGTGCCCTGGGTTCTTTGAGAACCACGGAGCAACGCAAAGAGCGCCTGAGCGCCCTTGGCGTGGCTTCGGATGCCATCGATCGGCTTCACGCCCCCGTTGGCCTGGACATCGGCAGCAAGACACCGCCAGAAATCGCCGTCTCCATAATCGCGGAGCTGGTTCGCCTACGACGACGAGGTGTTTGAACCCTTAATGTCTTCGTAGGCATCCAGCGCCGCCTGACGCGCCTCCTTGTGATCGACGATGGGCTCCGGATAGTCCGAGCCTAGTTTTATCCCGGCTTCCTCCAGGGCCTCTTTGCTGGCCTCCCAGGGCTTGTGTAGATACTTGTTGGGCAGCCTGGCAATCTCCGGCACCCACTGACGAACATAGTCGCCATGTTTATCGAATTTTTCGCCCTGGGTAATGGGGTTGAATATACGGAAATAGGGCGCGGCGTCGGCACCGCTGCCGGCTACCCACTGCCAGCTGCAGCCATTGCTTGCCATGTCCGCATCCACCAGGGTGTCCCAGAACCAGTCCTCTCCCGATCGCCAATGTTGTAAAAGGTGTTTACAGAGAAACGAGGCCACCACCATACGGATGCGGTTGTGCATGGTGCCCGTTGCCCAGAGCTCCCGCATCCCCGCATCGACGATGGGATACCCTGTCTGCCCCTGTTGCCAGCGCTCCAGGCGTGTTTTGTCCGGTTGCCAGGGGAAGTCGGCAAAGTTCTCCTTGAACGCTTTTTCTGGAATCTCCGGAAAGAAATGTAGCAGGTGGTAGGAGAACTCCCGCCAGCCGATTTCTGCCTGAAACTTCTTAATCGCCTTTTCGCTCGCAGGTGTCTCGAGCTTTTTTTGCTCGCACATAGCCCAGACCTGCCGCGGCGATAGTTCACCGTGGTGGAGGTGAGGCGACAGTCTGGAGCTTACTTCTTCGGCGGGAAAGTCCCGCTCGTCGGCGTAGCGGGACACCGATTCCTCAAGAAAGTCATGGAGGCGTTGTTGAGCGCCGTCTTCACCGGGGGTCCAATACTCTTCCCAGGATGCCGCCCAGTTTGGCGACGTCGGTCGCAGTTGCCAGTCATCCAGCGCGTCGCTCTTTGTGAACGTCGACCAGGTGACATCGGGCACGGGTACAGGCTCGGCTCTATCCAACTCCAGACATGCGCGCCAGAAAGGGGTAAACACCTTGTACGGACCTCCACTCTGCGTCATGACGTTGCCGGGCTCATGGAGGAGGGTGCCGCCATAGCGCTTGAAATCGATGTCGCTGTTACCCAGGTCCTCGTGGAGCATCTTCTCCTCTTCGCTTGCCCAGGGCTCGTAGCGGCGGCTGCAGTACACCGCGGTAGCGTCGGTGCTTTTGCAGATATCGCCGAGTACCTCCCGGGACTTGCCGCGCCGGAATATCAGCTTGCCGCCCTGATCCTCGATGTCCCTCGCAAGAGCAGACAGACTGTGGTGCAGCCACCAGCGGCTTGCGCCGCCCATCACCCAATCTCCCGGAGAGTCCTCGTCAAAAATGTACAGGGGCAGTACACGACGCCCGTCGCGACTCGCGGCCTGGAGTGCGGGGAGATCGTTGAGTCTGAGGTCCTGTCGGAACCAGAGAATCACAGTGTCTGTCATGCCTGATTGTGTCCTTTTTATGCGGTATGGGAAGGTTGGTGGCCTGGCGGTATGTGCAGGGCTTCAGCGTGCTTTTTGCTGCTCAGGCTCAGGAGAGCATCAAGCCCCGTATCGGCATCAACGGACCACTTTGTCGCCATATCATCAGCGCGGGTCTGCCCCGGATTCATGAGGAAAACAGGCTTGCCCGCTTTCGCAGCCCATTTGCAAAACCGATAGCCCGAGTACACCTGCAGCGAACTACCAACAACCAGTACGCTGTTAGAGTGCTCAAGCACCTGCTTGCATTGCTCCACCCGGCTCCCGGGGATGCTTCCGCCAAAAAACACCACGTCGGGCATCAGGGTGCCGTCACACAGGTCGCAGGAAGGCACGGTGATTCCCTCAACCATGGCGTCGGGCATGTCGGCATCACCGTCAGGGCGTGCCTCAATCGTTGTGTGGTTGATGTGAGGGTTCAAGCGCTCCAGTGCCTTTTGGAGCACATCCCGGCTTGAGAGTGTTTCGCAACCCAGGCACCTCACGCGATCGAGGCGTCCGTGAAGGTCCGTAACCCTGATGCTTCCGGCACGTTGATGGAGCCGGTCTACGTTCTGCGTGACGATATGTGACACCAAACCATGGTGTTCCAACTGTGCCAGGAGACGGTGCCCTTTCGCGGGTTTGGCATCCCGCACAGCGGGCCAGCCCAGGAGCGATCGACCCCAATAACGTTGGCGCTGTCGACGGTCGGCTACAAACTCCTGATGGGTAATGGGATTGCTTCGCAGCCACGCTCCTTTTTCATCACGGTAGGTGGGAATACCCGTCGACACACTGATCCCCGCCCCGGTGATGACCAATACCGGCGCGTGGTCAATGAGGGCGCTTAAAAAGTCGCTCTCAGCATGCAGGGGGATTTGAGTACTCATGTCGTCATCATACGTTGCCTGATGTCGCGGCGGATTGGCTGTCCAGTTTTTGATCTAAATTCACCGCGCGGCGGTAATAACTAGCACCAAAAAAACAGGACAGTTTTATGGAAATCTTAGTCACGGGTGGCACGGGGTTTATTGGCGAGGCGCTTGTTCCTGTCCTATGCGCCAAGGGTCATGGGGTGACGGTGCTCACCCGACAGTCCGATCCGGCGCAAATCTCTGATGCCCGATTCATACAGGAACTGTCGCAGCTTGAGACCCCCATCGACGTGGTGATTAACCTCGCTGGCGCCTCCCTTGCGGCTAAACGCTGGAACGCGGCTTATAAAGATGAAATGGTCAACAGTCGTGTGTTGCTGACCCAGCGCCTGGGCGAATACTTCCGCGCCGTTGAAAAACGGCCCGTGATATGGCTTAACGCCAGTGCCATCGGATTTTACGGTCCCCGGGGTGATGAGACCCTGGCGGAGTCGGCGGACACGGGGACCGGCTTTGCCGCAGAACTGTGCAGGGATTGGGAGGCCGCGGCGAAGAAAGCTGCCGGCGATGCCCGCTTATGCCTCATGCGTCTGGGTGTGGTGCTCGATAAGGAGGGAGGTGCTTATCCCCAGATGGCGCAGCCTTTTCAAATGGGTGTCGCTAATTGGATTGGCGACGGTGAGCAGTGGCTCAGTTGGGTGCACAGAGATGACGTGGTGGCGGCAATATGCCACGCGATGGACAACGCTGACGTGGCGGGAGCGGTGAATGTCACGGCGCCGACTCCAGTGACGAGCCGGGGTTTCTGTGCGGCCATGCGAAAGGTACATCGGACGCTGGTGGCCATACCTATGCCCGGTGTTGTCATGCGCGCGATGGTCGGCGAGATGGCTGACGAGCTACTCATCACGGGCCAGAAGGTGCTACCTCAGGCCCTTCTATCATCAGGCTTTAACTTTACACATGCGGATATCGACACTGCGCTCAAGGCGATTGAGACGTAGCCCCAAGTACTCAGGGCTACGTATTGGTACGGGCAGGTCCGGGGTCAACCTCTCCCCGGCTTTCTACCTGGCCTTTTGCCTGGGCTTCTCCCTGGCTTTCTGCCTAGCCTTCATCCTGACGCTTCTTACTGACCTTCCTGCTGGCCTAGTCGGAAGCTTCCATGTAATCCGCAAAGGCTGAGCGAATACGCTCATTGCCACTGAGCTTGGTCAGCGCCGCACGCTCGAGTTGACGCACCCACTCCCTGCTGACGGACATACGGTCCGCAATCTCCGCGCGGGAGAGGGGGGGGCCATCGTGCAAGCCCCAGCGCGCGATGACGACTTCACGCTCGGCCTTGTCCAGTTCTTCCATTTCGAGCAAAAGCCGGTCGTGGAGAGATTCCGTCTCTGCCTCTGATTCCGAGGCATCAAAAGGTCCACCGCTCATAGTATCGAGCAGCGTGCCGTCGTCATCGTCGAATTGGGGGGCGTCCAGGGACACCCCAAGGTTTCGCAGCTGCAGCAGGTCCCGGGTTTTCTCGAGGGTCAGGCCCGCCGCCTCCGCTAGCGCTGCGTCGCCGGGCTCTTCACCCGTGCGCTGCTTTTCTGTGACGCGCAGGCGATAAAGTTTATTAACCTGTTCCTGCACATGAGTGGGGTAGCGAATCAAGCCTCCCGTGTCTCCCACGTGGCGCCGGATAGCCTGGGTTATCCAGTTAAAGCAGTAGGTGCTGAAGCGAAATCCTTTGCTGTGATCGTATTTCTCTGCAGCACGGATCAGGCCCAGGGTGCCTTCCTGAATCAAATCGAGATAGTTGACGCCCTTGCCCCGGTAGCGACCCGCGATGGAGTACACCAGGCGCAAATTGTGCATGGTGAGGGTGTCGCGCGCGTCGGAGTAGCTCTCCATATGGGCGATGAGCTCCTCGCGCACAGATGCTTCCAGCGGCGTTTTCGGACGCTTTTCCGTGTGTGTCCAAAACGTCGACCATTGCTCCAGGGCGTCCGCCACACTGTCCTGCAGCTTTACGCCGTCGAGACGCAGCACGACCACGGCAATTCCCACGGTGAGGCTGGCGGGGAGGTCCAGATCCGCCATGCGCTGGTCCAGGGTGCGGGGCGTCCGATTTTTCTGCAGCGCGGAATGCAGGGCTTCCATGCGGTCCGCTTGCTTACCATCCGCCATATAGTTGGACAGCTCGCGGCGCAAAATAAAGTGATGCTCCCGGTTCGTAAAGTAGGCGATGTCCAAGGGGGTCAGCGCCGTATTGCTACTCCATGCGCGGAGGTAATGCCTGGCAACTTTATCCCGGACCAGCAGCTTCTGCAGTCCTGTCACTGCCTGCCACTTGCTGCCGTCGATGGATTTTTCCTGCTGGCTTGTTAACAGCGGGTATCTGCGCGCTTCGGCAAAAAGGCGCTCCAGGTCTTTGTCTTCTGTCTCTACCGCTAAAGATTCCACCGCTTCTTCCTCGATCAACATATGTCTAGATATACGGTAGTTTGTCGAACTTTGGATACCAAAATCTGACGATTGTCCTGCTATCTTTACGACAAAACATGAACATGGACGCGGCAAGCTGAGATCTGGTACAAGTTTTGTCGCGTAACTACTGTCAAATCACCACGAGATCTCGCCATGAACGCAGCCCTTTTCGAGCCCCGCCCTCTCTATGGTATTGGTACGGTGGCACGCCTGACCGGATTAAAACCTGACACGCTTCGTGTATGGGAGAGACGTTATGGTTTAGGCGCCAGCCACAAGTCTCCAACGGGTCGCAGGCAGTACACGCAGTCGGATCTTGAGCATTTGCAGCTCGTCGCGTCCCTGGTAAACGATGGCGCCCGCATCGGCGAAATTGCCAAGTCGGAGCGCAAGACCCTGGAAATGCTTCTTAAGCAGCGCGGCGTGCGCGGGCGCGGCGCAGATGCTCCAGCGAAGCCTCGGGCTGTATTTGTCGGAGTAGCACTCTGTGACTGGCTGGACAAGCATCAGGGGTGCGTGAGCAATGTCAACGCGCACCTGGCCCGCGTCGAGTTTTCAGAGCTGTCTGAGGACGCCTTTGATGCCCTTGAGGAAAGTGACGTGCTGGTCGTGGAGTGCGGCTCCCTGGGGAGTGCACAGGTGGCCAGGATCCGTCAGTTCCAGCAGGCCGGCGTCGCGTCGCGGATCATCGTCGCCTATCGCTTTGGCAACGACCACTGGATAGAAGAACTCGAGAAGGCGGAGATCGCCGTCATGGAGTTTCCGCCGGATTCCGGCAAGCTGGCCTTCGAAATCGCCCGCGGTGTGGCGGAATCTTCCGTGCATACGGGGGAGACTAATCTCGGAGAGCTTATGCCGGGTAAAGCGCGACACTTTAAAGCCTCGGAGCTTGCGGCTGCCGCCAATCTAAAGAGTGCCCTTGATTGCGAGTGCCCAAAACACATCTCAGACCTGATCACGGCTCTGGCAGATTTTGAAGAATATTCTTCGTCATGTTCCGTAGATAACTGGAAAGACGCGGCGGTGCACTCCTGTATCTATGCTTACACTGCCCAGGCACGTCACTTGATGGAAAAAGCGCTCCAGGCGGTCCTCGAAGACCGGGGAGCGGAGTTCCAGGCAGAGCTCAACCGCCTGGCCCTCGCGGCGGGAGGCTTGCGCGATGTCAGCTGACGGACCGCGCTTGCCTTGCCGAGGCTGCACCACGGCCTGCACAAACTATGTTCATTGCGGCGGCACCCCCTGGCGTCTCGCAACTCAGCGGTCGGGGCCCCCGTCTGCGGATGGTCTCAAGGCAACGGGCAATAAACCGATGAAGGCGGGAGAATCTTTGGCCGTATAAGCCCATAGCAACACGGGCGCCAGCGGAGGCACCATAAGGGTGGAAAACTGGTAGAGCAGGGCAATGATATCTGCTGGGGGCACCGGTTCTCGGTCCATAAAATCCGTCCCCAGCCCGAGCATAAGGTCTTTCAGCACCGTGCTTATGAGCCCTGCGGCCAACAAAAGCCACAAGGCAAGGAGGCACCAGGAGAACTTTTCCCAGCCCGCGCGCATGGGGGTAGAGAAGTGGAGCGCCGCAAAGAAAGGTATTGAATAGGACAGGGTGCGGGTATTGATCGTGTAGCCCAGCTGATTGCCCGCCAACTCAGCTTTCATGATACTGCCGCCGTCCTCCCCATAGTGAGACATCACCAATAAGTCAGTGCCCTGCAAAGCAACGCTCGCCACCGTATCCCCAAGCCAGCCCAGGAGAACCGGCTTCACCAGCACAATCGCAGGTGCGGCAATGAAGTTGCCAAGGAAATACCAGGCGAGAAAGCAGGCGGGGAGCAGCGCGAAAACCGCCAGTGCGAAGCGCAGCAGAGGACGATTCGCCAGATAGTTCCTCATGGCTCGACCGTTTCCTGCTGTGACAGGTAACGCAGATACAGCATGAAGACCACGAGCACATCGAGCATGATAAGCACCGGCCACAGGTACAGGTGGGTCCAGGTGAACACGTCGAGATTCCACTGTCCCAGATAGAACAGACTGATGATGCGGGCGATGTTCATTACCTGTATCGCCAGAAAGCCCAGAAAAATCGCCACGACTTTGCGTTGCATGGGGGCAGGAAAAGCGAGGACCCCGGCGATGAGGACGATGGCGGCCTCCACGCCGTTACAGCCGGCTTCGATGGACACGGCAAAGCCGGTTTGCGTGTGGCTGATAATGCGACCACTGGCGCGGACATGTTCGTCGAAGGGCATGATGATCGCTGCACTGATGTCGGCAAGCCATCCGGTGAAGGGCTGGATCACGGCGGCTTGCACAGGATCGAGGAGTTCCAGGGTGAACAAGCTCAGGAGCAGCGCGGTGAATAGAAGAACAAAACGACGCAAAGAAAAACCTACTTATGGCTCGTTAACAAACCTTCACGCTCAGCTTAGCGCAGGGACTGGACGAAAATCAGCAGGATGATCGCCGGGCAAACAAGACGTAAATGCCAGGGCCAGATCTTCCAGAACAAACCCTCAGCGATGTCCGGTGCACCCTTCTTGAGCTCCGTGAGCACCGCATCGCGATGCCAGATCCAGCCTACATAGATGCAGAACACAAAGCCCAACAGTGGCTGGCTATACCGCGTTGTCAGCGCAATGATCGCGCCGAACAGCGTTCCAAAGTTCAGCAGAATAATCAGGCTCACCATGGCGATGAGCGCACCAATCACCATAACGGCCCTCAAGCGCTTTACACCATGATTTTCGATGGTGTAAGCCACGGGCACCTCCAACATGGAAATGGAGGAGGTGAGAGCGGCGATGCTCATAAGAAAGAAAAAGGTCAGGGATACCATGCCACCGGCCAGACCCATATTTGAAAAGAGCTCAGGGAGCACGGTAAAAATGAGCGTGTCCTCGGACAAAAGAGCACCGTCGGCGGCAAAGATTTCTACGCCGTTGTTCAGTGCCACGTACATGGCGGGGAGTACCAGAAATCCGGCGAGCACGGCGATGCCGATATCCACAGCGGTAACCAGGCCGCCGGCAACGGGCAGGTTTTCCTTGTCACTGATGTAGGAGCCGTAGATGAGCATAGTGCCCACGCCAAGGGAGAGGGAGAAAAAGGCCGACCCGAGGGCCTTGATGATCAACTGGGGAGAGAGGGCGCTTTCGAAATCGGGCATGAGATAAACCCGCAAGCCCTCGCTCGCGCCATCGAGAGTGAGCACATAGACCACCAAGGCGAATAGCGTCAGGAGCAGCAGGGGCATGAGGCGACTGGACCAGCGCTCGATGCCGTCACGTACGCCGGCGGAAATAATGGCTATGGTCATACCCATAAACAGCGTCATGAAAATCACGTTACGCGTGAGAGAAAAACCCACCAGCCATTCGGCTAGATCGGTAGCGCCGACCAGAGCCGCCAGAGAGGCGAGACAGTGAGCGATCATCCAGCCCGCGACGATGGCATAAAAACTCAGGATGAGACTGGCGACAATAAAGCCTACGATCCCGGCGGTGGCACCGAGATTTCTGAGCAGTGGGTTGCTGCTTGTGCCTTTGAGCGCCGTTACAGCATTGGCGTGGGCGTGTCTGCCAAGCACGAGTTCAGCCATCAATGCAGGGTAGGCCAACACAAAGGCCAATATGAGATAAACAATAAGGAATGCTGCGCCGCCATTACTGGCTGCCTGGGTGGGGAACCCCCAGATATTGCCCAAGCCTACGGCACTGCCCGCGGCGGCCATGATGAATCCAAATCGTGATGAAAACTCGCCCCGAGCCTGCGCCATTGTTGTTGTAAATCCCTAGCGTGGAGGCGGCGAGTGTAGCACGACGCTGGGCCGCGGTAAGTCTCAGGAAGCGTTGGTTTCGCAGGGCTGATTCAGGTCATCGGGGCCGCCAAGACCAAACAGTTTTAGCGTCAGACTCGGTAAAAGAAGCAGTGCCTGTGCCGACAGATCGGCACCGGCCTGGAGGGCCGATGCGCTAATTGTTGGTCCCTGCAATGTGCCGCGCAGACGAACGGCACTGGGAAACTGAATCGCTCGCGACTTCGAGCGGGGCTCGATGCGGACATCAAGATTGTTTTGAGGCAGGTCTACCGTCGCTTTACCCGTGGCCAGCATTCGGGGGGTCTCAATATAAATACTGTCGCTCCGAGCGACGCCGGCGGCGATATCAAACTGTGCCATGCTGCAGTCGAAGGTGGTGGTCTTTTCCCCCGCGCCCTGTACCAGCCAGGCCAGCAGGTTGCTCATGAGCAAGTCATAGGCGGCGCCACTGACCGTGACATCGCTGAGCGCCGTGGATACGCGGCCCTGGAGTGATTGTTGCCAGTCTGCACTCTGAGAGCCCCGGGCGAGAAGACCTCCCTGAAAGCTCAGGGAGCCACTCACGCTCTGCTGCAATCCCAGGTCCGTGGTCAGGGCACCGAGGGGCACGCGAATGCCGCGCCCGGCAAGACTGATCGCTGGCGGCGTGACGGTGCCGTCAATGTTGCCTCGGAGCATAAGTTCTCCGCCTGCATACCGCGTATCCAACTCCCTGAGTGTCAGGCGCCCAAGGGCAAGGTCCAGGGCAATGCTCAAATCCTCAAGCTCCGTGAGGGGGCCCGTGACCTCGCCACTGCGCAGGGTGAGCGCTACGGGGAATCCTGGTACGGAATCAATAAGGCGCTCAATATCCAGGACCTTGCCGGCGTCGTCGCTTGTTCCATCACGGGGTTCTCTGCCTGCTTCGACGGGGGGCTTGTCCTGGGGTCGACGCTGGAAGTCGCGTAGGTACAAGTGAGGGCTGAAGAGATCCAAGGACAGGCGATCAATCTGGAGCCGGTCGATGTCGGCACTGGCGACTCCCTGAACAGCGGTGTCGCCGATAAGCGCATCCGATAAAACCGTGAGGTAGCGGGGCCGCAGACGCAGGTTCGCTGTCATACGACTGGGGGTCTGGCTCAGGGGAGAGAACCCCTGCCAGGCCGCGTTACTGACAGTGAGAAGTTGTAGCTCTAGGTCGGCACTGAGTTCCTTGTTGAACAGGTCACCTTGACCCCCGAGGTTTACGGTAAGTTCGGGTAGCACCTCCATCTGAAGGTCGATGTCGCGAAGACGCAGGGTATCGCCCCCGCGCAGGAGCAGGGCTGTCCCTGCCAGAGATTCAGGATACCCGGACGTTTCAATGGCCAGGGCATCGAGCAGCGGTTTGGGGCTCAGCCTGTCAAACTGAAGCGCAAGCGCCATACCCTGGGCGTTGAGTATGTCTGCAACGGTACCCCGGACATCCGCCGTCTTGTTGTTGTCCCCATCCTCAAGCTGAAGCTCAAGTTCGGGCGCTGACAAAGTGTTCTCTCGCCACAGCAAGGCAGAGGATCCGCCAAGGGTGAATTCCCCGTGACGGACCCGAAGGTTCTGGAGGTTCACGCGCAGCTCTTCCATGTTTCCCCGCGCAACTCCCGTAAAGTTCGCCGTAGCGCCCGTTAGCCCCGCAGCGGCTACGTAGTCCCGAGGTGTGACACCAGCGCTTACCAGTAGCTCCCCGAGATTGCCTACGCTGCCCTCGAGGTCTACGTCGATAGTTTGGCGAGAGAGAAAGTCTTCGATTTCTTCAAACTTCAGTGCCTGAGCGTCGCTACTCAGGCTCAATCGCGTATCGCCCGCTCCGTGCAAAACGATTGCGACACGCTGAATGACCGGCGCCTGAAGGCTGCCCGAAATATCCATTTCGATCTCGCTGCGATCGAGGACGTCCGCAAGCTTTCCCTCAAAAGGGAGCAGTTCTTCAAGCTTGAGAGCAGAGCCTCGGGCACGCAGGGCCAGACTGCCCTGGTCCGCGCCCCTCTGACTCCATTCTCCCGAGGCAGTGAATTCGTAAGCGCCATTCTCACGGAGCCCCATTTCACTGAGGGACAAGGTGTATCCGTGGGTGTCCCCCTCGAGGGTGCCGCTGAGGCTGAGACTACCGGCGAAGGGGTAAGCATTCTTATCGAACGCAAGGAGAAAGTCGCTAACCCGCTCGTAGCGACCCTGAACATCAAGCGCGTAGCTGAGCTCAGCGCCGACAGCGTCCACATGGCCGATAGCCTGCAACTGCGAATTCTCACGGTCTCCCAGGATTCTGGCCGCCAGCTCCATGCGATGGCCACTTGCGTGACTTGCCCAGTCGATTCGCGCCTCCAAGACAACGTTTCGCTGAGCGATCGTTGCCCTGGCGTTTACATCCAGACGGCCGTCGGCGTTTCTGCCCGCCTTTACCTGGTAGAGGGGGAAAATCCACAGGCCTTGATTTTGCGAAATGAGGTGTGCGGACTCGATCTCCACTTCTTTAGGTAGGCGTGAAAGCGGCGCAAGGAGAGCCTCCATATCGAGAGCTTCGTCGCCGTCTGACTCCACCAGGTAATAGGTGGCGTTGGCGGCCTTGAAATAGCCGCTGGAGACATCGCCCAATAGGAGCTCCCGTAAGGACATGGCAGCATCGACTCCCTGAAGGGACACGAGGGGTGGCTTGGTTTTGTCTGCATATCCCAGGATCAGCAGCTCACTTTGGAAACTGAATGGCGACCATCGGATTTCGGGTGATCTCAGTTCAAGCTCGTAGGGCGAGAACGTGCTGGTTGTACTGCGAAGGGCTTGCAACGCAAGGTCCGGAGAAAACCAAAATGCTGCCATCATCGACGAGACCGCGACGATCAGAGCCAAAAGCAAAAACAAAGGCACAAACAAAAAATTGCGAAGTGAGGGCACGGCGTAGCGGTCGTTGGGTGAATTAAGAGAAGTCTAGCATTGGATTTCGATAATTAAGCGCCTGCACTAGCGCTCTCCAAGGATCCCCATGCTAGAATTCCGCGCCTCGCGATCCGCAGCGCCCGGGTGGTGAAATTGGTAGACACAGGAGACTTAAAATCTCCCGACTATTGCAGTCGTGCCGGTTCGATTCCGGCCTCGGGCACCATAAGAATCCTGTGGTCCATCTGTTTTACGTGATAAAAACTCAGCTCCAAAGGAAAATGAGCGGGACCCATGCTGGCGTTCAGAGTTTTTATGGCGGCCCTTTTTGTTGCCCTGACAATCTACACCGCGATTACTATTACAAACCATGGTTGGAACCTGATGCCTGTTTTCTTCGGCGATATGAAGGCCATGACCTGGCCCGGCCAGTTCAACGCCGACTTTTTGGGTTTCTTCTTTTATCGGGTTTATGGGTGTCATGGCGACACCAATTCAGCCCGGCAGGTCTGGCCTTGGGTCTTGTGGCCGTCTTTGGTGGGATCTTGTTTCTATCCGCTTATTTGTTTACCGCTGCTGGCAAGGCTGAAGGAGATGTTAAAGAAGTGCTCCTGGGTAAACAGCGCCTCGGCAGCTGAGACGCGTCATCGCCGTCTAGTCATTACCGACGGGATTCCCAATCGCTGATCGACGCTGATTTTCCTGAGTGATTGTCTGCGCCTGCTCCTGGTTTCGCTCTCTTTCGGACTGGCGAATGCATACTTTTCGTGCGATGCGCGTGCCCGAGGGAATGTAGTTTTCACAGATGAGAGGATCATCGGCGTCTGCCTGTGCTACCGCGTCTGATGTGTTGCCATTTTGTGATGCCGTCGAGCTTCCTGTGGAAGAACACGCGGCCAGCATGGCCAGGATCGCCATCATGGCGAATAGGGGAGTGGTGTATTTCATAGGCCTGTGCCTGCATTCATTTCTAACGGACCACCAAACTAAAACAATTAGCGAAAAATTTACAGCGGAAATACAGCCCTGGTGGGGATGATGCTTGCGTCAAAAAGCACAATCACAGGAACATTTGAGCCCCGGATTGGCTCTGAAATCGAGTGAGTACTGCCTACATATCCTTTTTAGAAGAAGAGCGCGTATCGGCACCGACAAGTCGTGCCCTGCTCGTTGCTCTGTTGCTCTCCCTATTGACGCACCTCATGCTCTCCGTTTATCTACAGGATCAATGGAAGCCGGGGGCGGCGTCGCGAAGTGAGCCTGAAGTGCAGCGACAGATAGAGCTTAGTCTCCGAGAAACCACATTACCTGAGACGCCAACAAAGGAAGCAAACCATGGGAACCGAGAGGCTGTAGAAAAGCTGGATAGTGAAAAACCCTCGATAATCACCAGCGACAAACGCCAAGTCGAATTTCAGGACCAGCCTGTTCAGGACACGCTGGCGCCTTCCGGAGCCGTGGATAATCCGGCTATTGACGTACCCCCGCAACCGTCAGCCAGGGTCTCTCGCCCCCAGGGGCTGAACCTGAGCTTGCCAGAAACAGCCCAAGACCCAGCCAGCACGCCGCGGCCCGGGAGGTCCTCAACAATTTTTGATGGACAGCTGCTGGAAACACTCGCCCGACAGCAAGAGCGCTCAGGCGCATTGGAGCCCTCGAAGTTGGCTATCGAGGGTAACGCAAGCTCCTTCGTGGGCGGTAGATGGCAGTCTTTTGTGAAGATCGGCAAGCTGTGTTTCGAGGTGATCGAGGCGGACCCCCTCGATGCTCTGAGCACTGACCAATGGTACCGCCGCGATTGCGACTGAGTGCGTGTCTCTGCTTCGCCGCACGAGCTCGTGTTTGATGTCAGCATTCGAGTGCCAAACACCGCGTCTCTTGGTATGTTTGACAGCTGATAAACCGAAGGACCGCGTTCCCCGCGAGATCGACCAGGAGAGCCAATGCAGGAAGCCCTTACAACGATGCTGCGCATGCAGGATCGCATGAACACCCGGGTTCATCCCCAATGGATAACCCAGAACTTTGCCTGGCACCGGGCAATCTGGGTGGAGTGCGCCGAGCTGGTGGATCACCATGGCTATAAATGGTGGAAACATCAGGAGCCGGATCTGGAGCAGGTGCAATTAGAGGTCATCGATATCTGGCACTTCGGTATGTCGGCCTATTTCCGTGAAGATTCAAGCGTGGAAGAGCTCGCACGTGAAATCATGGCGCTGTGGCCAGAGTCTCCAGCAGATTTGGGTGTCCTGGAATCTGCCGAGGCCCTCGCCGCGGTGGCTGCGGGCGAGCGTCGGTTCAGCATTGAGGCTTTTGCTTCGCTGCTGGGCGCCGCATCCCTCGACTTCAGCGGCTTATATCGCCAGTACCTGGGAAAAAACGTGCTGAACTTTTTTCGCCAGGACAACGGTTATAAGGAAGGCAGTTATCGAAAACTATGGGATGGTCGTGAAGACAACGAACACCTCATGGAGCTCCTCGCGGGCATAGATACCGCAGCCCTCGATGCTGAAGAACAGCTCTATAGCGCCCTGACAACGCGCTACGCCGGGACCGCTTAGAAGGGTGAGTGATGGCGACGACAACCGGCTGTCTACCTCGGCCCTTGCCAAGCGACTAAAACTGCCAATTCAGCAGCTTTTCGTCACCTTGCGTGACTACGGCTGGATTGATCGGCGGGATAAAGGCTGGGCCCTCACCGCGAAAGGTGAGCTCCAGGGCGGTGCCTATCAGGACAGTCAGCGCTTTGGTCGTTATATCGTCTGGCCCGAATCTCTGATGGAACACCCGATGATCACAGCCATCGAGAGTAATCAACGCATTACCCCGGGCGGCATGCAGCGCTATTACCCTCACCTGGGTGTGCGACAGATCAATCGTAACTTCGCTGAATTGGGCCTGCTCCGCTTAACCCGTCGGGGTCTGGAGCTCAGTAATCTCGGTGAACGCTTCGGGGGACGCCAGGAGCGTGACGAAGACAACGGTCTTCTTATCATCAGCTGGCCCCACGAAATCGTGGATAACGCGGTCATTCATCGCGAGCTCAATCGCCTTGCTAGTGATGGCATGGTCCTTACCGAAACTGACACTTCCGGTGTTCCAGGGGAGGCCGGGCAAACCGGGGTCGACGCCGTTGCCCCGGATCTTTTTACCGAGACTGAGAAGCCGAAAGCTACGCCGCAGACGGTCTCAGCGCAGCGCTGTGGTCTTGATGGTCACGCTGTCGATAGCGTTTTGCAATTGCGGGTCTGCGACTGGCTCTATGAAGCGCAATACGCCCATGCCCGTAATCGACGGCTGCCCGTGGAGGAGTCTCTTACCGCGGACTTTTACGTCCCCGCTCTGGGCCTTTACATCGAGTGTTGGGAGCGTGATGTACCGACGCAAACCCTGACTCGTCGCCTGCGTACGCGGGAAGTCTGTCGGGAACTGGATCTTGCTTACCTGGAGATTGCCGCAGCAGATATCGAGCGGATCGATGATTTGCTGACGCGACGCGTCGCCGAACTTTCCTCCTAAAATACCAACACGGGTCGTTGGAGTCGGCGGCGCCGCAGAACCACGGCGCTTTCGATGTGCGGTGTATAGGGAAACTGATCAAAAAGCGCGTAGTGGGTCACAACGTGGCTATCCGTGAGCGCCTCAATGTTGCTCTTCAGGGTTTTGGGGTTGCAGGACACGTAGAGAATGGCCTCGAAATCACGAACACAATCCAGAGTTCCGGGATCCAGACCCGCTCGGGGCGGATCCACAAACACCGTGCGCAGGTCATAGTCACCGAGAGGCTTCGGCAATGTGGCGAGACGGCGAAATTCCCGAACACCACTCATCGCCTCACTGACTTCTTCAGCGCTCAGACGAATCACCTGTACATTATCAACGCCGTTGTCCCTGATGTTTTCCAGGGCCGCGCGGGTACCACTCTTGGACAACTCCGTGGCGATAACCGCGGGGAAGCGCGAGGCGAGGGGCAGGGTGAAGTTGCCATTGCCGCAATACAGTTCCAGCAAATCGCCGGGGCATGATGCGCCTTGCTGCCAGGCCCAGGTCAACATCGCCTCATTAATGGGGGCATTAGGCTGCACGAAGGATTGCTCGTACTGGCGGTAACGGTAGCAGCGACCGTCGACGGTGAAGGCATCCACCACAAAGTCACGACCGATGATCCGTTTCTGCTTGCGACTGCGTCCCACTAAAGAGACATCAAATTCCCGGGCAAGAGCCCGGGCTTCATCCTCCCAGGCATCATCCAGGGGGCGATGGTAGATCAGGGTGAGGAGCAGCTCCCCCGTGGTCGTAGCCATAAACTCCGCCTGAAAAAGCTTCCGTCGCAGTACCGGACGGGATTTCAGGAACGCAAGGAGCTGGGGCATGAGCGTGCGAATTGGCGCCAGCGCCGGCGCAAAATCCTTGATGACAACCGGCGTGCGAGGATGCCCGGGGTCGAACATCACATAGTCGATGTCGTCGCCGTCATGCCAGATACGAAACTCCGCACGCACGCGATAGGATTCTACGGGAGAAGCAAAGCGTTCTGCCGGCGGTAACCTTAGAGTCAGCATGTCTTTTTCGACATCGCTGCACTTTTTCGCAAACAATGTTGCGTAGTTCTCGGGATCGGTTTGCCAGGGCAGCATGTTTAGAGACAGTTCGCTGGTTTTGGAAGGCCGGCGATTTTACTGGCTATCTTGGCAGGTGATCCAGGAAAAAGCTTAAGAAGATAGATGCTGCGCCCCTTGTCATCTCCCAGGCGCAATCTGCAGAACTTCACCAGGGCCCGCATGGCCGGGGATGAGTCATAGGTGTCGTAATACTGCCGGAGCAATTCAATAAGCTCCCAGTGCGCTGGCGTGAGAGTAATGGATTCTCTCTTTGCCAGAGCTTCGGCGACACCTGGGTTCCAGTCTGACGCATCCTCCAGAAAACCCTCTTCGGTCAGTGCGGGAAGCATTGACTCAGACTTTGGCTCAGACATTTGTTCAGATATGGGCTCGGTCATCGCCAGAGGACTTGCGTTTGGTGATTTTCGCTGAGCCTTACCCAGCCAGCGTAGTCTGTAGAGACAATGGAGGGATGTAACTCCCTGGCCCCGTAGGCCCGGAGGTCCTCCTCAAGAGCGTGGAGTTGTGCTCCCGAGGCCACCCACTCCTGAATATCCGGATGCGTGATTCCTGCGAGGACAACAGCCTTACCCAGGAGCAGTACGTCGTCCTGAGGCTCCAACATCGCAAGCAATCGCTGCCCTGCCTGGGAGCGGGGAGCGCTGGACAAGCAGTGAAGCGGTCGATCAGAGACTGATGACATGGCTTGCCTCCTGCATCAACTGGCGGAGCTCCGGACCCGAAAGGGCCACAGCGAATGCCGGCAGTTCCGCCGCGTGCACGCCGTTAGCAAGGAGTGACGTTTGTTCCACATACACCGTCTCCAGATCGTAGAGGGGCAGGGAATCGATGACCTTGCGCAGGGATTTTCTGCCCAGGGCCTCGGCGCTTTGCTCCGCTTTCAGGCAGAGCACGGCGTCACCGCAAAACACAATCTTCGGGTTCTGGGCGAAGACAGCGAAGGCCAGCGCCAGATCCAGGGCGGCGCGCGCAAGGGACCCCTCGTAGGGTGCCTGCTGAAAGAGAATAAGCGGTTGTTTTTGCTGTTGGGACATCGTTACCTCTAGTCCCCGAAGGTCATCAGGCGGTCGGCAATACTGGATGCCTCGATCAACTCTCCAAGCCCCGCTATGGCGAAGCCGGGAAGACAGCGCTCCTCAAGATTGCGCCCATCGCCCACGCCAAAGCGCTGGGCAGAGGCAACGCAGGCAAACAGAGGGATGCCGCCATCCTCGCCCAATGCCTGCCACTCCTTACGCAGATCCTCCTCGTCAGCGCTGGACTCACAAGCCGTCAGTGCGGTGAGTGCGCCGGCATCGAAGAAAAACACGCTGGCGACGTTATGCTTTGCTCGCCCCAAGGCCTTGGCAAACTCGAGAGCCTGTCGAGAGGATGAACCGCTGTCGGGGGGGCTGAGAACAAGAAGGGCATAGCGCATGGGGTGCGATTATAGACGCTGTGCCTCTATCGTCCCAAAAAAAAGCCCCGGACATTGCCGGGGCTCTCTTTAAGCTCTTAGGACTGAGCTGTGATGCTGCTGGGCTCTTAATCGTCAATCGTCGCCGGAAAGCGCCGTCAGAAGGTGCAGAATGTGAATGAACAGGTTGTAGATGTTCAGGTACAGACTCACCGTCGCCCGGATGTAGTTCGTTTCACCGCCGTTAATGATACGGCTTGTGTCGAACAGAATCAGACCGGACATGATCATTACCACCGCTGCGGAGATCGTCAGGGAGAGCGCAGGAATTGCCAGAAAGATATTTGCAATCATGGCAACCACAGCAACGATCAGACCCACCATCAAAAAACCGCCCATGAAGGAAAAGTCCTTTCGGGTGGTGAGGGCGTAGGCAGACAGGCCGAAGAACACCACGGCGGTGCCAGCGAGGGCCTGCAGCACCAATGCAGGGCCATTAGGAAGGGCCAGATAGTAATTCAGCATGGGCCCGAGGGACGCGCCCATAACGCCTGTAAACGCGAAGATTGCGACCAGCCCTTTGGAGCTATCTGCGGTTTTGTGCACAACAAACAACAGGCCAAAACCCACCAGGCTCAGCAGCAGTGCAGCGCCCTGGGGAAGCCCCATGACCATGGAGACACCCGCCGTAAAAGCGCTGAACAACAGCGTCATGCCCAACAGCATGTAGGTGTTTTTCAGAACTTTGTTGGTGCTGACCGCCGCGCCTAAGGCTGCGTCAACGTCATACACTCTTGGATTAGCCATTTTTTACTGCCTCACAATTCACATTGATGAATTTTCTTACGTATTTTTGGACGGTCAGGGTGGGTAAAAGTTCCCCAAAGGCTCCTGCCGCTTGGTATCTGAAAATCAGCTAAGGTACTGAAAAATATAGCTAACTTTGCACTTACCTGGTGCTTACCTTGCACTTACCTGGTGCTTACCTTGCACTTACCTTGCACTTACCTTGCAACAGACCGCTTCCAACCGGCCTTAAGTGAGCAAGAGTATAGCCTTAGATAGACCCGGGAAAAACTTTTTGTCCTGCCCCTAGGCATAGCCTTGAGCTATCAATAGGACGCTCATCATGACGACAAAGCCAGCAGCAAGACTGAGACGTGCAGACCTGGGCACGCTCGTGGCAACGAGAACATCACGCGCAGCCATCCAGGAGCGCTTTCCGCCGCTAACCATGAGCACCATCGCCAGAGTGCTCAGACATCCGCAGAGATTCCACCAGAGCCAGGAGACATCCGTCGCCAGCTGCCAGAGGGCAAAATTCGCCACGACGCCGCCGGTAAAGGCGGCAACAGCAAGGGCAGACTTTGTGCCCGGTAGCAGGACCGCGATCATAAAGAGGCCCAGAAGAGGGCCATTCACGAGAGAACTCACCTTGTTAATGGATTCCAACAAGGTGCTGGCAATGTGTTCAACGCCAAAGGAGAACGCTACCGCAAAAAGCCCCCAGCCCAGAGTGACGATCTTGGATGTTAAAAATCGGCGTCGCTCGGACTCTGCAAACCCTGCGGGCATAAAGTCTTCCAAGGTACTCGCCGACAGGCTGTTGAGTGCGGAATCAATGGACGACATAGCCGCGGCAAAAAGGCCCACGATGGCCAGGCCCGCCAGCCCGGGAGCAAATTCCCGGAGCACAAATGCCGGGAAGACCATGTTCAGGTTGGGCTCTCCCGACGCCGTTGAGGGAAGACTATCGATAAACTCGGGCTGCTTGAGTGCGTAAGCGGCGAGACAGAGTCCAAGGAGACAGTAGGCCAGCACCAAAGGAAACCGCAGAAGTCCGTTGAAGACCAGAATTTTGTGAAGATCCCCCTCGTTTCTGGCCGCGAGAAGTCGTTGGGCCTGGCTCTGATCGCAGCCGTAATAGGCCATGTACAGAAACAGTCCCCCGAAGAGCATGGGCCAGAATCCGAAGTCTGTTCTCCCGCTCAGGCCCCAGTCACTGACGAGGGGCTGACGGCGCACGGATAGCGCATCAAAATGTTGCCAGAGGTCTGGCGCCAGCCATATCAGAGAGGCCAGGACCGCGGCAATCAACAGTGCCATCTGGACCACGTCAGAAATCACGACAGCTCGCATGCCCCCCATGACGTCATAGGTGACGGTCACACCCATGAGTAACGCCACGGCAGGGATGTAGCCGATACCCGTGATCAGTGACAGTACGGAGGCAACGCCATACACCGTGACTCCCGTGGCGACGCCCCTAAAGAAAAGAAAGCTGGCACTGGCTGTTAGGCGCGCGCCGCGCCCTATGCGCAGCTCCAAAAAAGCGTAGATCGAAATCACGCCGCTGCGATGGACGGCAGGAAACAAAAAAGCCAGGCCCAGCATGGCCAGGGGTACGGCCAGTTCATATTGCAGCCAGAGCAGACCGCCGCCCGCGGCAAACCCCACGAAGGCCGGCGCGCCCAGAAGACTGTTGGTGGAGCATTGCGTCGCCAGAATTGATGTCGCCAGAGCTGGCGCCGGGAGGCCGCCGCCAAGGTAGTATTCACGCTCCGTGCTCTGGCCGCGACCGAGCCACAGGGCGAGTCCCAGCATCGCCGCGAGGTATGCACCGATGACCCACCAGTCCAGTGCTGTCAAACTGCTTGCCTCGGGCTCGCGTAAAAATCCATCATAAGAAGCTGTGAACCAACATTGCTAGCAAAAGGAATCGAGTGTGAAGAATATCAAAGGAATCGCTGTCGGCTTACTCGCCGCCGCCATGCAGTATGCCCCGAGCCTCCTCGCGGGTGAAACGGTGGTTTACGCCGTCGCGGGGCAGGAATACGAGGGATATTACGAGCCCGCGGAAGACAGTAAAGGTATGGTGCTTATCATCCACGACTGGGATGGTCTGACGGATTACGAGGTGAAGCGTGCCGAGATGCTTTCGGACCTCGGGTACAGCGTATTTGCCGCAGATCTCTATGGCAAAGGCGTGCGGCCTACGGAAACCAAGGACAAGATCGCTCGCTCCGGCGAGCTCTACAAAGACCGCGAAAAGATGCGTAGCCTCATGCGCGGGGCGTTGGCCGCTGCCTCAGAGAGCGGTGCTGATGTCGCAGACGCCGTGGCCATCGGGTACTGCTTTGGGGGAACGGCCATCCTGGAGCTTGCCCGTGCGGGAGAGCCCCTTAAGGGTTTTGCCAGCTTTCACGGTGGGCTGACTACCCCAGAAGGACAGACTTACCAAGAGACTCAGGCGCCGGTAATGGTCTACCACGGTAGTGCGGATACGGCAGTGAGTATGGCCGATTTCGCTGCACTCGCTGAGCAACTGGAGTCCCATGGTGTCACTCACGAAATGACAACCTATAGCGGCGCGCCCCATGCCTTCAGTGTCTTTGGCAGCTCTCGCTACCAGGAAAAAGCCGACAAGGAATCCTGGGCGTCGTTTACCCGCTTTCTCGACGAGACTCTCGCGCCATGAGCAGCGTTAAGACGAGATCTTTGACGACTCTGAGCGGCATGCCCGGCACGATACGCCCCGTCTTTCGACGCTGTTTCACGGTGCTTGCCGTCGGGCTCCTGAGTGGATCGGCACTATCCATGGCTCAAACTGCTCCCCCGGGAGAGGTGATGGCGCTCTACGACATCGGCTCCGCACCATCGTCCCGGCGTGTCATGAGCGACATTGAGACCCTGGTGAATTTTGGCACCCGCCACACGGCGTCGGAGACGAAGAGCGATACCCGCGGCATCGGCGCAGCCCGGCGCTGGATCTTTGATGAGTTCGAGCGGATTTCGGCGAGCTGCGATGATTGCCTGGAGGTGTTCTACGTGGGCGAGACCGTATCCGGCGAGCGTCGGGTACCTGATCCGGTGGAAATTGTGTCCGTACTGGCGATACAGCGGGGCGCCCTGGACCCCGATCGTATGGTCATGATGTCCGGTGATATCGACAGCCGCGTCTCCGACGTCATGAACGCTACCGCGGATAGCCCCGGCGCCAATGACAATGCCTCCGGCGTTGCGGGCGTGCTGGAGGCGGCGAGGGTGCTCAGTCAGTACAACTTCGATGGCAGCATCGTCTATGCCGCTCTCGCGGGTGAGGAGCAGGGCTTGATTGGTGGACGCATCGTTGCATCTCACGCCTTGGAACAGGGCTGGCAGATTAAGGCCGTATTGAACAACGACATGATATCTAATATCTCAGGCATCGATGGGGTGATTAACAACACGGTGGCTCGGGTATTTTCCGAGGGTACCCGCGCTGTAGAGACCGAGGCTGAGGCGCGGTCCCGGCGTTTTACCGGTGGGGAAGTTGATAGCCCCTCCCGAAACCTGGCGCGATACATAGACAGCATGGCAGACCGCTACCTCACAAATCTGGACGTGGAAATGGTGTACCGTCTGGATCGCTTCGGGCGGGGAGGGCACCACCGGCCTTTTAACGCCGTGGGCATTCCCGGCGTACGCATTATGGAGACCCATGAGCACTACGATCGCCAGCACCAGGACCTCCGCGTGGAGGATGGCCGTGCCTATGGTGACACTTTGGATGGGGTCAATCCTGACTATGCGGCAAAGCTTACGGCGCTGAATGCCGTTACTCTGGCGGGCATTGCCGGGGCGCCTCCCTTTCCCGCGCAGGTGAAGGCCGCCGGTGCGGTCCGCGCTTCCGCCACTCTGGAGTGGGCCCACGGAGGCTCTGAGCAGGCACGGGAAAATTTGGCGGGCTACCGGGTCTGGTGGCGAAAGACCACGGCACCACAGTGGACCCATTCACGCTTTGTGGGGAATGTCACGGAGTGGGAGTTCACCAACCTGGTCATCGACAACTATTTTTTTGGCGTATCCGCAGTCGCCCAGGACGGTAGTGAAACACCAGTGGTGTTTCCAGGGCCGGCGGGCGCGTTTTGACGGGACTTGTTCGTACGGTCTTGGCGCTTCATCGATTTGAGCAACTATAGTGGAACACACGGGTTCGGATCAGAACATTTTTGACAGTCGCGTTATGCGGCTCTATCGTCGATTCGGTGCCTGGGGGCTCATCGTCCTGGTTACCGTCGTAGCGGTTCTTGCCTCCCTGGCGTTGACGCTGGCGCTGGCGCTGCCCAACCAATCGCCTCAGGAGCGGGAATCAGGCGTTATCTATTACTACTTGTTCGCCGCGACCCTGGTGCCTCTGGTCGTGGCTCCGCTATCGACATTGGTATTGGCGCGAGTGTTGCGGAGCCTTGAAGAGGCCCATAGGCAAGTGTTGGCGCTGTCTACGCAAGATGACCTGACCCGGGTGGCGAACCGTCGAGGTTTTTTCCGGGCGGTGGAGGCCGCGTTTCGGGATCTTAACGAAGACCAGTTGTTTCTCCTGGGCATGGTGGATTTGGATAGGTTCAAAGAGATTAATGACACCTACGGTCATCTAATGGGGGACCGCGTGCTCGTCGCGGTCGCTGCTCATCTTCGGAATACCGTAGACGGTATTGGAATGGTTGGCCGCCTGGGTGGCGATGAGTTTGCGTTCTTCGCTGTCGGCTCCCGAGCATTACTCAGCAGTCTGAGCGAGAAAATCGAGGAGGATTTTAAGAGTTTGATGCTATCCATACTCCCCGCAGAGACAGAGCAGTCAGTGTCTGCCAGCGTTGGCCTCACCTGTCTAGCTGCGGGCGAAACCGTTGACCAGGCCTTGCTCCGCGCCGATAGCGCGCTGTACAGGTATAAGAAAGCTGTGCAATTGCGAGCGAGGGAGCGCTAATTGTCTGAGCTTGCCCTGATTTTCAAAATCACAGCCTTTAATCGAGCAAGAATCCCGTGAGAGGGGCGAGAGAGTCAAGAGGGTCGAGAGGGTCGGACAGTTTTCCCTGGAGCCTCCAGCTTCCGATATGGACGTTGCGCGAGGTCTGGAAATCCAGACCATGCCCGCTGAGGGCTTCACAGCGCCAATGTCAGGCCACAAGAAAGAAACGCAAGCCATTACAAAAGAATTTTGTCGCCTCCCTTGCGTTCCCCACCCGGCAGGCTACTGACTCTCCTGCGCCACAGTAGAAAAACCGCGCTCAGCGCCAAGAAAAGCACGTTGAGCGCGAGCGCGGAATCGAAGGCGAAGAACTCGCGCTCAGTGACACTCGGGGCTGATGCTGTTGAAACTGGATTGGCACTCAATAAGCTGGGCGTGGAGATTCGTTTCATAACAGGGCGCGTAACGGACAGGCCAAAAAAAAACGCCCGAAGGCGTTTATTTTGTTGAGCATTTGGCGGTGGGCTAAGGATTCGAACCTTAGGAAGGGATAAACCTTCAACGGTTTTCAAGACCGCCGCTTTCGACCACTCAGCCAGCCCACCGGAATCTCGTATCACGAGAGGCGCAGATTATACCTACTGATTTCGGTGTGGCAACGGTAGTCTTTGTCTTTGCCACACACTCCGCTTTAGACGGCATCGAGCCTGAGTTCTGCGCGGCCCGAAATCATAATGCCCCAAATATTAATCTGCGTGCTCAGGCGTTATTCCAGCCCCGAGCCGTCCTCGGAATAAATAACCCAGATCTTTTTGTAGCCGTCGGTCTCCCAGATACCCGTCCACTCCTTGGGAATTGTGACGGCTTCGCCTGCAGCGATTTCCGTGATGCTCCCATCACTGGACGTGAGGGTGACGCCACCTTCCAAAAAATACATAAACTCATCAACACCATAGGGTTCGTCGATAACCCACCGTGACTTTCCTGCCATATACATGCCGCTCGCGAAGCGACCATCCGAGGACAGCAGGGAGGTTACGTCCTTCACGGTATCGGCTCCCTCGCCCTTAATGAGCGTATCGGGACGATCGAAAATCGCCCCCGCAATATCCTCACGACTCATTTCGGCGGGATGAATGGCCGTATCGGCCAGCACTGGGAGGGCTGCCGCAAACATGGCACTTCCCAACGTTGCCGCAAGGACGGTTTTTTTCAGGGGTATTCGATTCACGTTAATGCTCCTTTCCTTGGCGTGTTCAGGTTGTTGTTCTCAATGTCTTTGGCACTGTCGGAACGGAAGAATAGCTCAGATTGCATATCCTACCGCCAGGTAGCCTACGGCGGCGATTGCCGCTGCGATTAGCGCAAAAGGCAGCTGTGTGAGGGCGTGTTGCATGGGCGTGCAGCCCGTTGCCTGGGCCGTGAGTACCGTGGCATCGGAGTAAAAGCAGGCGTGACTGCCAAAGGTGCTGGCAGACAGGGTGGCTCCGATAAGGAGCGTCATGTCGGCGTCCACGCTGTTACCCAGGGCCACCACAATAGGAAGGATGATGACAAACACCCCCCAGTTCGATCCCGTCAGAAAAGATACCAGGCCCATGGATAGAAAAACCGCGAAGGGCAAAATCTGAGCAGTGAGTAAGGGTTCCAGGGAAGCAACCACATAGGTAGCCATACCCAGATCATCATTCACTTCCTTGAGGATAAAGGCAGCGACCAATACAGCCAGCGGTTCAATCATGGTTTTGAAGCCGTCCAGCACCGTGTCAAAGGCATCGTGAAGATCGAGAATTCGCATGCCTAGCACCACGACAAGAGTGGCTCCAAGGGTAATGTAGATGCCGACAAGGAAGTCATTGTCCGCCGCGATCGTTGCGCCGACGAGACAGATCATGGGCACAAGAAAGAGCCACAGGCGAGGCCTCACACCGGCCTTGGGTGCAATGGCGCGGTTGGCGTTTTCGATGTGCTGGGCTTCCGGTGGAACGGTCACTCCCGTCGACCGTGCCCTTTCGTCAGCGGCGCGCATGCTGCCCAGAGAGGGTATCCAGCCGCCGATTACCAATGGCACTACCAGGACCGCTGCCCAGGCATAGAACATATAGGGAATTGCACTGATGTACACGTCGAGCCCTTCACCGTCTTCGGCGAGGCCATTCGCCACGAGCAAGCCCGCAAAAAAGGCGCCCCAGGTCGAATAGGGAATGATGACGCTGATGGGAGCAGCCGTGGAGTCGACCACGTAGGCGAGCTTTTCCCGGGATATTTTGAACTTATCGGTGACGTCGCGCATAGCTGCGCCCACGGCCAGAGAGTTCAAATAATCGTCGACAAACATGGCGATACCCAGGAGCCAGGTTGCGAACAGCGCACGCTTCTCGTCTTTGACGCGCGTACTGATAAACGCGGTGAAAGCGCCGCTGGCGCCGCTGCGCATGAGTAGCGCAATTAATCCGCCCATGAGACCACAGACAAGGATTACCCACGCTACGTCGGGATCTGTGAGTACAACGATTGAGGCTTCCGCCATACCCGTGACAAATCCGCTGCCGAAAAGCATTACGAGTCCGAGGAGGGATCCGCAGAGGAGGGACTCTATGGGGCGGCGGGTCCAGACAGCGAGGGAGAAAACCAGGATGGTGGGTAGTAAGCTCAGTATGCCCGGGTCGCTGGAAACCATATCCTCAGCTTAGCTGTTCGCGGGTAGCGCGATAGGCCGCATCAATGGCGCCGTCGACGAAGGCGTAGGCAGAAGCGTCGGAGTTGGCAACGGAGATACGTCCCATTTGCCGGGCGCCGAGAAGATGAGGTCCGTAGCCGGGCCCGTACTCCGGTGGGTCCGAGTAATCGTTGTATTCATAGGCGTAACCGTGGGGCCAGCGGTTCACCGTGATAGCAGCGATATCCCGCTCGGGATCAAAGCTGGTGCCCCTGAGCCCGCCGCTCAACTGTCGCAGGATACGGCTTTCCATGTCGTTGTAGCTCATCTGATACATCGCCTGGCGACCAATGACATGCTGCTCTTTGGCGGTCAGTCCCTGATCCGGTGCGCAGGGCACCACGCTGCCATGCAGTATCGCAGCCTCATCCGGGTTTTCGGGGTACTTGACGCCGCCCATCGACACGGGGAAGTCCATGCCAAAAGAATGCATAAAGTCCGATTGCATCACGCTGATGCTGTGCATGCCGAGCTCAGCGAAGGGGCGCCAGTTGCGGACAGCAACGCTGATGTAGATGAGGGGCACCTTGGTGGCGTAGTTGATGGCATCCCGCTGATCATCGGGAAGCTCCGGCGCAATATGCGGAATGATGGCGTTGTAGCAGGCGAGCACTGCATGCCTGGCGCGCACCCGGTGACTTTTCCCGTCGCGTACATAGCTGACATCGACATGAGAGCCGTCGGGCGTATGGTGCACATTGACCGCGGTGCTGTTGAGCCGGAGTCGGCAGGGGCTTTCTTTGCGATCGAGCTTGCCGTAATCGGTTTTTGCGAGCACCAGATCTTCCATGGTCGATCCGGGAACGGCGTCGGGAATGAGCTTGCGGAGAATGGCCCGGGCCACCCCCGCATTGCCGTCAGGAAAATGAAAAATATAAGGCTCATCCCGCACAGGTTCGTCGGAGCTGCCCTCGGGAAGATCAAGATAGGCGGTGCCGGGCATACCCATGCTGGCTGCGGCGAGGGTAGAAAGCGCATCCCAGCCAACTCCCCACCAACCCCGGGCGCTGTCGCGGAAGAGATAGTAGACATCCTCCGGTACGCCCACCACGTCCAATAAAAATTCCCGGTAGGTCTGCCCGCGTAGCCACTCGGCCCGCTGTTCCCGGGGGATGTGCGCTGCATAGTTAATGGTGCTGTTCATCAGGGAGAGCAGGGCGGTGCGCGCCTCCAGGGGAATGGGGTAATCCCTGATATCGTTCTCTGTGAGTGCAGCGTCGTCGCTGCTGCGCCAGCTTTTCACACCCGGCAACGTGAGATCTTTCCCATAAACCTCTTCAGGGAAATAGCTGCCCCGGCCCAGCTTTGCCCCGGCAAAAAAGTCCTGGTCGTAGTAGTCGTAGAAGCGATCGGTAATGATGCCCACATCACGAAGCAGTTGCGCCGCGGCCGGAGAGTAGCTGCCAGGAGTATCGATGGACTGGCTGCCACCGTAGCCGACGAGTTTTTTACCATCCACGGTGAATTCGTTGCGCCGTGCGTGGCCGCCAAAATCATCGTGGTTATCCAGTATCAGAATGCGGCTGTCCGTGCCCTTTTGCTGTTGCCAGTAAAACGCCGCCGCAAGCCCGGAGATACCGCCACCGACGACCACCAGGTCGTAGTCATCGTCAGTTTGCTCCCTCGGCACTGAAAACTCCTTGCCGCCCCAGGCCATCGCGTGGGCAACGTCAAAGGAACCAGGCTGGCTGCCTCGCATGCCCGTGAGCGCCGGGGGATAGGGAGCGGCCGCTGATTGAGCCAACAGCTCCAGTGGCGTCAGCGCGCCCGCCGTGGTGCCGAGAGCTATGCCACCGAGAAAGTCCCTGCGGGTGATGTTCAGACGCGAGGGCAAGAGGCTGTCCTAGAGGTTCCAGGTAAAGCGCATGCCCACGGTGCGAGGCCGGCTGGGACTGATGCTCGACTGGACATAGGGCTGCCCACCAATACTGATGCCGCCTTCCGCGTCGTAATACTCATCATCGAGGAGGTTTTCCACGTAGAGCGCAAGGGCCCAGCCGGCGTCGGATCGGTAACCGCCCAATGCCTGAACCTCGGTGTAGCTACCTGTTTCCTGTAATCCTGCCGCAACCGTTGCGGGAATAAACGGTTCCCAGTCGGTGACGGCGTCATCTTCCCAGCTCGCAGACAGGTTGCCGTAGAGTTCGCCGGATCCAAAGGGCAGTACGGCGTCGATCGTGCCGTAAGCCGTCCATTCCGGAATCCCGGGAGCAGGCGAGCCTTCGCAAATCGTATCGTCGCCCAACAGGGCCAGACCGCCGGTGCATTGAGACTGAATATTGGAGCCCTCCGTATCCAGCCAGGAAATGCCGAGACCGAAACTCAGGATATCGGTGAGTGCCACGTTCCAGACACCCTCCGCACCAATGCCGTCGAGCTCCGCATTACAAACTTCAACAATCGGGGAGCCCGGCTCGCTGCAGGTTGTCTGCAGACCTTCGTAGGCGTAGGTGAAAGCATTTACGGAGAGTTGGCTGCGACCATCCCACTGCGTGGCTTTGTAGCCAATCTCGTAGGAGGTCACCGTCTCGGAGTCGAAGGACGTTGGCAGATTAACACCGGGCAGGGCTTCCCCGCCAAAGGGTACGCCCGCCACAGAGAAGCTGTTAAAGCCCCCCTGTTTGTAGCCGGTGGTGACGCTGAAGTACACCAGCATGTCATCTACGGGTCGCCAGTTAACGACACCGCGCCAGGTGGGCTCGCTCCAGCTGAGGGTGTCGGAAACAGCGCCTTCGGGCGTAGTGAAGCCGGTCTGCACGACCTGGCCCAGCAAGCTGCCATTGCGTTCGCTCAGAACGCGCTGGGAGAATTCTTTCTCGTCGTCGTTATAGCGAACCCCCAGGCTCGCATCCAGCTGATCAGAGAATCGGAACTGGAGGTCCACGTAGGCGGCCCAGCCCTGAAATACGCCTTCGGTGCGATTCCAGTCATCAATCAAGCCATTGTTGCTGCTGGGCGTCCAGGTACTGGTGCCAAAGTAGTATTCGAGATAATCGCTGAGCCCATAGGCATTGTAATAGTCAAAGACGCCCTGACAGTTATCGCCCCAGTAAACATTGCAGTACACGTCCTCGTCCTGCTGGCCCAGAAACTCCGTGTCGATGTCTTCTCGATAGTAGGACACACCGGCGTACCAGTTAAACATACCCTCGTTGTCAGAGGTGAGGCGCAGCTCCTGCTCGAAGTACTCACCCTCCTGATCCTGCTCGTAGTTGAAGATCGTGAGGCTCGTGGCGTCAAAATCTTCTGTATAGCCGTACTCATGGGTTTTGTAGCCTGTGAGAGACGTAAGCGTAGCCCAGCCCAGGTCGTAGTTCAGCTCAAGGCCCAGTTGAAAAACCTCCCCACCGTCAAAGAGACCGTTTCGGGGGCCATCAATACGCACATCCCTGGGGTCAGAGGGCAGGGCGATGTCACCATAGATGCCCTCGAGAAACTCGTAGGAGGCACCCCGGCCCGTGGCCCGGTAAATGGTGCCCGATTGATCGCGATCCTCGTATTCCAGGAACAGCGTCGCGGTGAGTGCGCCGCCGTCATCGTAGACGCCCGTAAGACGCAGGGCGCTTTTTTCGTGTTGAATGAAGTCTTCGCCGGTGATTTCGTTATTAACGTAGCCGTCTTCCCGCGAATGGAGGCCCGCGACGCGAACACTGATGGCGTCGCTGACATCAAAGTTTGTAGCCCCTTCGACGCGGAAAATACCGCGCTCCCCGGCGCGAACGTCGATGTAGGCATCAGCATCGTCCTGCACGGGTCGGCGACTGATGATATTCATGGCGCCGGCGATGGAGTTGCGACCAAAAAGAAAGCCCTGGGGGCCCCGGAGAATCTCTGAGCGCTCCAGATCAAATACGCTGGTGACTGCGGCGCCGTTACGGCCCTGATAAAAGCCGTTTTTGTAGACACCCAGGGAAGGATCTGCGCCGTTTCCAAAATCGTTGGTGGTAATGCCCCTGACGGCTATGGTGTCAAGGAAGCTATCCTTCGAGTTTCCCGTTACCCCGGGAGTGAAGGTGACAAGATCTTTGACGTCGTCGGTGTTCACCGTGCGAAGAAAATCACCGGACAAAGCCTGCACCGCGAGGCCCACATCCATCACCGATTCGGCGCGCTTGGTCGCCGTGACGATCACTTCTTCAAGTTGTTGCGCCTGAGCTGTGCTGGCGGCAAGGGCTGCCGAGACCGCAAGGGCGAGGTGTCGCCGGGAGGCTGATGGCGTCGAAAGCCCCTTGGACTCAGCGCAGTGCTGCGCCGATGGTGACCGTTTAGTAGACGTAGCTGATGACGCTGTATTCATAGGGACCCCGGATGCTCGACCTGAAAAGTGATGGGCTCTGTCTGCAGGCTGTCGCTCTGCGTGTGCTATGCCTGTCGTCCCCGCGCTCGTTGTCAGAGAAACAGTCGTACTACTTCTTTGTTGTGCTGTGCCCGATAAACCAAGACTACGAAACAACGTATGGCCAGACAAGCATTAGATGAGGATTAGCGGTACCCCTAAGTGGGTAGCGTGTGTTGTTTCTATGGCGACAGAGCCTGGTGGTCCAGGGGTATCTTCAGCTCTTCGAGAGTCTGGCGCATGGGTGCAAGCTGCTTTTCATAGCGGCGCCAGCGACCTACGCTGCGTGTGTGGGCAGCTTCTCTTACCTGAACGACGCTGGCGGTCGTTACGGCACCACGCTGATTATAAAAATCGAGACACTGATCTTCCCAGGGGAGCTGGATAAAGCTGAGGAGCGCCCGGGCCTGAGGCTCCGGGTCTGCCGCTACCGCCTCGTAGTCAACTTCGTGATAGCGCAGTCCGAAGCGCTCCCGCCAGTCGCTCATGAGCTGGTAATAGCGGGCATGGTGCCGGGCCATTTCTCCCTGTTCATAGGAGTGGGGGTAGGCATCCGCGAACAGCTGTTTGAAGCTGGCAAAACAGGCATCCATGGGGCTTCGCCGTACGTGAATAATTTTTGCGTTGGGTAGGGCGGCCAGAATCAGTGGTACAAAGCGAAAATTGGCAGGCAGCTTGTCCACGAAATGACTGCCATCGCCCTGCATGGGCTGCGTGAGCCTCATATAGGCACTGCCCAGTTTTTTGGGGTCCAGGGTTGCCGCCTCCGCGAACACGGCCTTGAGGCTTCCGTCCCCCCGCGCTCCCAGGAGCCGCCGACAGGCGCCTTCGAACTGCCGCAGTTCTCCTGCGGAATGCACCGCGCTGTGACTGCTGATAATGCGCTCTACCAGTGTAGTGCCAGTGCGTGGCTGGCCGACAATAAAGATCGGGGCGTGACTGTCGTTGCCCGGGGCACGGCTGCTTAGCCAGTCCCGGGTGTAAGTGGCAGAGAGCATCTCAAAAAAGTCGATTTCCCCTTGCTCGTCATAGCTGAGGGTTCGTCGACGTGCCGCTGCGCCGCGAGCGAAGGCGTCAAAGGCCTGGGGCCACTCCTTCAGATCTTCCAACTCTTTTCCCAGGGCGTAGCTTAAAAATGCCGTGTCCCGGTCGTTCCGGGACTCCCTGTCCAGAATCTCCCGAAGCACCGTGATGTGATTGTGGTTGCGGGCTTTTTCCAACCCTGACAGCAGCCAGTGGGCGTTCGCGTGGCCGGGATGGCGGGCAATGGCGCTCTCCAGAAGCTCGCGGGCGCGGGAAAAATCACCCAGAAACATCAGATTGTTTGCACGGTTAATCACAAAGCCAATATTGGCGGGCTGATGCTGCAGCGCTTTTTCCTGCCATGGCGATGCCGCTGCAGCATTGCCAAGGAGCGTATACACGCTGGCAATGGTGTCCTGAATCGCAGGATTATCGTCAGCATGTGCCACCGCTTTTTCCAGAGCATCCTCCGCCCGGTTGACCTGCCCACGGCGAATAAAAATACGCGCAAGCTGGGCCCAGGCTGCACCGTGATCCGGCTGGAGTTTGGTGACGGAGCCGAAGCCCTGAATGGCCGTGCGTATATCGTTGGTCTCGAGGGCAATCATGCCCACAAGAAAATGTCCCTCGGGAAGATCGGGTTTGCGCTGAAGAATTTGGCGGCAGCACTGCGCAGCACCATTTTGATCGCCACGCTGCAGGCGGTCGTAGCCTTCCCGTAACTTGGCCTTCAACCAGACAGCCTCCGGGGGTTGTTGCTGTGTCATGGGGCTTCCTTAATGTGCCGGGCGTGATGCGAAGTGTGCCTAAAACCAGCACTGGGTGTAGTGGGCTTGTGGGCGGAGCTTTCGGCAGCCATAGTACCGATTGGTGTAGATCGAGTCAGCTGCCCCAGGTATCAGCGGGGCGGCGTTCACGGCACAGGAGTGCGTATGAGTCACAGTGTGAAAGCCCCATTTTCCTTATTCTCTTACTTGTTAGTCTCTCTGCTGTTTTGTCCAGGTGTTGTTTCCAGCGCACGGTCACAGGAGGCCGCGGATCTGGTGCTGTCTGGCGGGAAGGTGTACACCCTCAATGAGGCCGCTCCCTGGGCGGAGGCGGTGGCCGTTAAGGGCGATACCATCGTGTACGTGGGAAGCAATGCCGGCGTCGAAGCTTTTATAGATGCGGATACCCAGCGGCACGATCTGGAAGGCAGGCTGCTCCTGCCCGGGTTTATCGACAGTCATATGCATGTGGGATCGACGCTGCCCTATCTGTTCGCCGCCAGCCTCTCACCAGCCATGAGTCGTGCAGAAGCCCTGGCAACAATCGCAGCCCACGCCGAAGCCTATCCGGAACAAAACCCATTGATCGGCACGGGTTTTCTTGGCGCAGCATTCGGTCCCGAAGGACCTACCGCGAAGGACTTGGATAGCGTGGTTTCGGACCGTCCCGCAATAATCTTTGACGAGGGCTTTCACTCCGCATGGGTCAACAGCCTTGCCATGGAGACCGTGGGTCTCACGGCTGCCACGCCGGACCCCAAACCGGGCGCTCATTTTTATCGTCGCTACCCCGACGGTAGTCCCACGGGTTGGCTCATCGAAGGTGAGGCCTTTGGCTGGGTCGCCGAGGCCCTTGGCGTTATCGATAGCGACATTCTTGATGAGGCGGCGGATGCCTTTTTTGCCAGCATGTCGTCCATGGGCATCACGGCCGCCTTTGATGCGGGCATGATCGAGGGAGACGGTGAACTATTCCGGTTCATGGGCGAGCGTGCCGCCAGAGGTGCGTTGCCCCTTCGGGTGGTGGGTTCTCATTACGTCAACAGCGAGAGGGGACTGATTACGGCTCTCGAAGACCTGGAACGCTTATCCCGGGAGTATGAAAACGAGTTTTTCGATGTAGAGGTACTGAAAGTGAGCCTTGATGGCACGGTGGAGGCACAGACCGCCTACACCATCGAGCCCTACCAGTCGCCCCCGGGTCACCGTGCCGAGCCCCTCGTACCACTGGAAAAAACCAAAGAAGTTGTGGCCGGGGCAGCCGGGCAGGGCATTGATGTACACCTTCATGCCATCGGCGATGGAGCCGTTCGCATGGCTCTGGATCTGGTGGAGTATGCGCGCGCAGAACAAGAGAACAGCACCAGTCGTTTCACCATTTGCCATGCCCAGGTGGTGAATCCTGCCGACGTGCCTCGCTTCGGTGAGCTGGATGTCATCGTGCAGTCTACCCCCACCTGGTACGCCTACGACGACATCGCCCTGGCTTATCTGGGAGAGGAGAGGATGACGCATATGTACCCCCTGAACTCCATAGCCAAAGGGGGGGGCAAGGTCACCCTGGGTAGTGACTTTCCTGCCAGTTGGATCGGTCTCGATGGCATGAATCCATTGTTCAATATCGAAATGGCACTCACGCGCCAGCCAACCGGGGACAAGGACTATGCGCCTCAACCCCCGGTGGAAGAGAGAATCACCCTGGCTCAGGCCCTACGCGGCTATACCCTGGACGGAGCCTATCAGCTGGGTCTTGAGGATCAGATCGGCTCGATCACTCCGGGAAAACAGGCGGACATGGTGGTTATCGATAAGGATTTGTTCGACCTGGATCCCTACGCCATTCATCAAACGCAGGTCGTCATGACTATTGTAGACGGGCGGGTGGTTTTCGAGGCCCCATAAAAAAACACCGGTCCTGGTACAAAAAGCACCAGAGCCCGGTGTCCTATCGCCAAAAGAGCGCTTCAGGCTTTAACTGAGGCGACTCTTCATCGACTACACGCTTGCTCGTTTAACCGCGCGTTGCTGTCTGACAGTCTGCCTCAAGCTTCTGCGCTTACGGCGTCTTTCGGTCCCCGCGGGTCGTTACTGGCCCTGGGAACTTGCCGATCGGGCGCTTCCACCGCTGGTGCGGCGGTCTCGGAGAAGAGCACGATTTGTCCTGTCTCAATATGTAGCTCCTGAACCGGTGAGGGTGAAACCCTGGGATCGTTGACCGCGCGACCCTCTTCGGTGAGTCCTTCACCGGGAGCATTGGCTGCTTTGGCGTCTACCTGCAGCGTGGCCGCCGCAGGCTCCGCGGGCGCGGGAGCCTGAGCAGTGTCTGCAGTCGCGTCGGCTACCACCTCGCTCACATCGTCTACTGCTTCGGGGCTGTCCTCGGCTTCAACTATCGCTGTCTGCCCATCAGTCGCCGCACTCAAACCCATGGCGGCTTCAATGCTGCTACCGGCGGAGGCGGGCTTGGTTGCTTCCTCAGCCACGGGTGTCTCCGCTGCTTCGACCGTATCTGTCGCGGTTGCCGCTTCACCTGTCAGGGCTTCATCAGCGGCAGCAACTGAATTGCTAGCTTCGGCGTCGTTGAGACTTGCATCGACCGCTGATTCATCGACTACAGATGCTGTTTCAGCCACTGCCTCGACCTCTGTTACGGCTTCTATGGCTTCTACGGGCTCTACCGACGATTCGGCTTCTGACTCTACAACGCTCGTAGACGCCTGATCCGTTTGCTCTTCAGCTACGGCCTCGGCGGTCTCCGTCACGGGCTTGCGACGGCGACGGCGGGGTTCTCCGCGGCGCTGATTGCTGGGGCGTTTCCGGGGCTTATGTTCGCTCGCGACGTCCTGATCGCGATCGCTGCTCTCGCCGTTATCATCTTCGCTGGCTACAGCTGCTGCCTCATCGCTATCACTGGAATCTTCAGACTGGGTAACACCGGATTCTCCCGTGCTCTCCTGTCCATCGGGCCCCGAGCGACGACCGCCGCGGGAACGACGGCGGCGACGGCGACGGGTACCGTCTTCCGGCTTTTCACTTCCGTCCTCATCGGAGGCGCTTCCGGTCCTTGCCTCAGCGGCGTCGGTGCTGGCTTCGCTGTCCTTCGAGTCCGCGTTCTGATCCGTATCCTCAGCGTTGCGATTCTGGTTGCGGCCCTGGCCACCGCGGCGGCGACGGCCTCGGGTACGCTTGGGGCGATCACCCTCAGCATCTGCGCTTTCTGATGTATTGCTATCGGAAGTGGTGACGGCTCCTGCTTCCTCTGCACCGGCTTCTTCGGCGTTCGCATTGGGATCCCCAAAGAAACTGACCCAGAGACGCTGTGCCAATCCGGGTTTGGCAGCGACGGCCGCCGTGGCGGCAACAGCTGTTGTTGCCGCGCTTGTGGCAGCGCCTGACACTGACGCCGGCTCCGTGGCTTCACTGTCCGCTACCGCGGTGGGTGCTGGTGCGGCCGTGGGCGCAATTCTCTGCACCACGGCTTCCTGAGTCGGCAGGCTGTGATCATGGCTGTCCGAAATGCTGTCTGCGTCGGGAACTGCAATCTCTACCTTGTAGCTGGTCTGCTGATCCCCTTCGACTTCGTCGTCGCGTAGACGGGTCACTTCAAAGTGCGGTGTCTCGAGGTTGGGATTGGGTATCACCAGTACGCGAACCCTTGTCAGGGACTCGACCTCGCTCAGGGCGACACGTTTCTCGTTGAGCAGATAGGCAGCGACATCCACGGGTACGATGGCGCGCACCTCGGCGGTGCGGTCCTTGATGGCTTCCTCCTCCAGCAAACGCAGGATGGAAAGAGACAGGGACTTGGTGTCGCGAATACTGCCCTGTCCCGTACAGCGGGGACAGATAATGGCGCTGGTTTCTCCCAGGGAGGGGCGCAATCGCTGACGGGACATCTCCAACAGCCCAAAGCGTGAAATTCGCCCAACCTGCACTCGGGCACGATCGATAGCGAGGGCATCGCGCATGCGATTCTCGACGGCGCGCTGATTCTTGGCCGCGAGCATGTCGATGAAATCAATAACAATGAGTCCACCCATGTCACGCAAACGCAATTGACGGGCAACTTCATCTGCCGCCTCAAGGTTTGTTTGCAGGGCGGTAGCCTCAATATTGGCACCTTTTGTTGCTCGGGCGGAGTTGATATCGATCGATACCAGAGCTTCCGTAGGGTCGATCACGATCGATCCGCCGGACGGTAGCCTCACTTCGCGCTGAAAGGCAGTTTCGATCTGACTCTCAATCTGGAATCGGTTGAAGAGGGGAATGTTGTCTTCGTAGAGCTTGATGCGTTGCTGATACTTGGGCATCACCATGCTGACAAAATCCATGGCCTGCTTGAATGCATCAGGGGAATCGATGAGCACCTGATCCACATCGTCCCGAAGATAATCGCGCACGGCACGGATGATGACGTTGCTCTCCTGATAAAGAAGCACCGGCGAGCGGTTCTCTTCGCCAGCCTTGCTGACGGCTTCCCAGAGCTGCAAGAGGTAGTTGAGGTCCCATTGCAGCTCTTCTGCGGATCGACCCACACCTGCGGTGCGGATAATCACACCCATGCCATCGGGAATATCCAGGGCACTGAGCGCCTCGCGCAGTTCTGCGCGATCATCACCCTCAATGCGGCGGGAAATGCCGCCAGCACGGGGATTGTTGGGCATGAGCACCATATAGCGGCCGGGGAGGCTGATAAACGTGGTCAGCGCTGCGCCCTTGTTGCCGCGCTCTTCCTTGTCTACCTGAACGATGAGGCGAGTGCCTTCCTTGACGACATCGCGAATGGAGAACTTGCCGTCCACGTCTTTGGGATTGCGATAAAAGTATTCTCGGGCAATTTCCTTAACGGAAAGAAAGCCGTGACGCTCAGCGCCAAAGTCCACAAAGGCCGCTTCGAGGCTGGGTTCTACGCGGGTGATTTTGCCAACATAGATGTTGGCTTTCTTTTGCAGGCGGGTTCTGTTCTCGATATCCAGATCGTATAGTTTCTGGCCATCGACGAGTGCTACGCGCATTTCTTCTGCATGCGTAGCGTTGATGAGCATTTTCTTCATGTCTAACTAAACCTCTCATGGGGTTTAGCCGGCGCATGCCAGTGCTTACGTTCGTCTTTCACGAGGCCTGTTAGGCCGCAGATCTAAGAAATCGTCCGTTCGCCGCAGCCCGGGTTGAGCCGCTTCGCGGCGAAATCAGGCTGCAATTTTTGTTATCTCCGAGCGGTCGGGAAATTCCGCCGCCCATCGCTAATTCTGGTCCTGCCCCGGCAACCCTGTTTATTGGTGTTGCGATAGGGCGCTTTTTGTAGATGGCGGACTTCCTTGGGAAGCGCAGCCTCGTCTCGATTCCCCCGGTCCCAGGGCCGACTCCTGCGGTGTTGCTTCAGGGCGGTCGATCTGGCGCTCAGCGTTTCCTTCTCGTGCACGCTGGACGGCAAGCCTGGATTGGCGCCGTTTCCATCACATGCTGATCATGCTGCTGAGGAATGGGGTCTCGTCAAAAAGCGGTTCGTAACTCTGTTGTAACTGTGTTGTAACTGTGTTGTAACTGTGTTGTAACTGTGTTTCGTGCTTGTTGTGTTGTTTGCTTCACGATCTGCTCTGGCATTCGTTCGTAACGTGCCTCCACAGCGTCGTATAATCCCAGCAGAGAAATTGCTACCTGCGATAATCCGGTGACGGGCCCCGACCGACGACGTCTTCGATGCGTCGTGGGTGATAGATGATCGGGGAGAATTGCCGCAGACCGTTCACTGCCTGGCAGGCATACTAGCAGCTCCCTTGCTGACGCTCAAATAAAAGAAGGACGTGAATCAGCCCCATGTGCACGAGAACGCCCACGGCAACGCCCAAAACGATTTCCCTGAGGGCAGGCAGAGGAAAGCCAACGATCCTAGGGGGCTTTTTGTGAGCGCGGTGCGTTATCTCACCGTCGACGAACGGGGAGAGGGGCAGCGCCTGGATAATTATGTTTTGCGAGAGTGCCCGGCAGTACCCAAGACCCGTCTGTATCGGGCTATGCGCAAGGGTGAAATTCGTGTCAACAAGGGGCGGGTGAAACCCGATCGTCGTCTGGCTCTCGGCGATGTGGTACGACTGCCTCCTCTCAGCACCCCTGAGCCCCGAGAGCGCGGCGCGGCGCCGCCGGGCTGGCAGGAGCGCCTCGGGGCACGGGTCGTATTTGAGGACGAGCATCTACTCGCCATTAACAAACCCTCGGGTATCGCGGTGCACGGTGGCAGCGGTCTCCAGTTTGGTTTGATTGAAACATTACGCACCATGCGCCCCGGGGCGAAATTCCTGGAACTGGTTCACCGTCTGGACCGGGAAACCTCCGGACTCATCCTCGTGGCAAAGAAACCCGCCGCTCTGCGTGCGCTCCACGAACTACTCCGCCAGAAAGGTAAAATTGACAAACGCTATCTCGCCCTTGCTGAAGGAGCCTGGCCGCGCCACCTGCGCCTCGTGGAGGCCCCTCTGAAGCGATTTGAGCGTCAGTCCGGGGAGCGACAGGTCAAGGTGGCAAAAGACGGTAAGCCGTCCATTACGGAATTCAGGATCAAGAGGAGCTTTAGCGCCGCGACCCTGGTGGAGGCGCGACCGTTGACGGGGCGGACACATCAGATCCGCGTCCATGCGCTCCACGGGGGCCATCCGCTCCTTGGCGATGGCAAATACCAGAGCGAGAAAGGAGAGGGTCTGGCGCGTAAACTCGGTTTAAAGCGGCTTTTCCTTCACGCACAGTCCCTGTCCTTTGAATTGAATGATCAGCGCTATGAACTCACGGCGCCCCTCGATGAAGAGCTAGAAAGTATTTTAATTAAGCTGGCTAAGTAACTGTTTCTAAATTAATTCTGCAGCACTCCTAGTTGCTGAGAGTTCAAAAGGTCGCAGGTGGCGATCAGAGGGAGTCCCTCCAGAGCCGTGGGGTCCGTGCTTTCGAGGGCGGTGAACAGGCAGATACCCAGACCTTCCCAGCGAAAGCTTCCCGCACAGTCCAGGGGCCGCTCTCTGTCCACATACTCCGCAATCTGCCGGTCCGTTAGCGCGCGAAACGTTACCAGGGTGGGCACGCAGTGCCTGGCAATCACCTTGCCGCCCCGGGCGAGGGAGACCGCGGTGTAGAAGCTCACGCTCTCCCCGCTGCAAAGAGCTAGCTGTTTCTGCGCTGCCGCGATGCTTCCCGGTTTACCCAGAAGTATCTCGCCCCGGGCAGCCACCTGATCGCTTCCAAGGACAATCGCGAGGGGATGTGACTCTGAGACGGCAAGGGCCTTGGCGTCGGCGAGGCGAGCGGCGAGAGCCTCGGGGGGCTCATTTTTCCGTGGCGTTTCATCGGTCTCGGGGCTTACGCATTGAAAAGGTATACCCAGGCGCTCCAGGAGGCGCTTTCGGTAAGGGGAGGTCGAAGCGAGGATAAGGGGAGAACTCGTCATGGTATGCATCAGTCTGCGTTTTCGCTAAGGTTCGGGATTGTAAAGATTTTTTTGACAACGGTGGGGGCTATCACTATAGTGCGCCGCCATGTTGACAGCCCCCCTCCCGATTCGGGTCAATATTCGAAAGGCCGTGACTCGTTCGGCGCGTTATGCAGGGGCCCTTGGCGCGGAGCAAATTCCCCAGTTTAAGGACCTTCTGGTTCCCGAGGCGCCCACCATTGATGTGGTGGTGGAATTTGGCGAAAACGACGAAGGGCAGCAGTATGCAGCGGTCGAGATGCAGGGAAGGGTGGTACTGGAATGCCAGCGTTGCCTTAAGCCCGTTGTCTGCGAGGTTCAGGGTAACAGTCGTCTGGGCATTGTCCCGGGAGACGAGCAGGCCAAGCAGTTGTCTGCGGGTCTGGAGCCCCTAATAGCGATTGACGAAGTCGATCTGTGGGCAGTGGCAGAGGAAGAATTGGCGCTCGCGCTGCCCGTGGTGGCATACCATCCGGACGGCGAATGCGAGCCACCGAAAAGCGACCGGCGTGAACGGTCAGAAAGTGAAGAGACGGGGTCCACCGGCCAGGAGGCCGAGAACCCTTTTAGTGTTTTGTCATCGCTGCTGGACAGCGACGGCACGAAGGAGAAATAGCCCATGGCTGTTCAGAAGAGCAAAAAGACCCGCTCGCGACGCGGCATGCGTCGTTCGCACGACTCCCTGAGTGGACCCACATTAAACGTTGATCAGACGACGGGTGAAACACACCGGCGTCACCACGTGACCGCCGACGGCTTCTACCGCGGTAAAAAAGTGGTTGAGACCGGCAGCGACGACTAAACTTCTTGAGCCTGACGATTGCGTCAGGCCGTTGATGAGTTTTACAGCGGCACCTTTGGCCGGACGGGGCGCAACATCATCGTTGCTTCCGTCTGATCGGGGTGCCGCCGTCGTTGCTAGCCCCCTATATTTATGACAATCGTCCCTCGGGACGTGCCTAATCGGAGGTAATTCATGCGTAGCGATCTTGCTTTTATGTTTCCCGGGCAGGGGAGTCAGCGCGTGGGCATGCTGGGGGAGGCGATAGCCGAGTTTCCCGAGGCTGCAACGGTTTTCGAGGAGTGCTCTGACGCATTGGGTTTTGACCTTAAGGCACTTGTCACGGAAGGCGATCCCGAGCAGCTTAATCTCACGGAGTTCACGCAGCCTGCGCTGCTTGCAGCGTCCGTGGCAATCTGGCGGGTGTGGAGTGCCGCGGGTGGTGTTCGTCCCGGAGCAATGGCGGGGCATAGTCTTGGTGAGTTTTCTGCGCTGTGCTGCGCTGGTGCTCTGAGCCTGAAGGATGCCGTGACGCTGGTTCGCGAGCGAGGGCGCTTCATGCAAACCGCCGTGCCCGTGGGCGTGGGTGCCATGGCAGCTATCCTGGGCCTCGATGATGACGTTGTTACCGCCTGCTGTGACGAGCTCTCCGCCGGCGCTCAGGAAATAGTGCAGGCAGTGAATTTCAATGCACCGGGGCAGGTGGTGATCGCGGGCCATAGCGCTGCGGTGGAAAAAGCCATCGCTGTGCTGAAAGAGTCCGGGGCAAAGCGTGCAATGCCCCTGCCGGTGAGCGCACCTTTCCATACATCCCTGATGCGCCCGGCAGGAGAAAAGCTTGCTGAGGTGCTTGACGGTATTGCTATAGCCAGCCCGGAAATCCCCGTGGTGCACAATGTCAACGCCGCGACAGAGACCGACCCCGAGACTATCCGTCAGTTGCTGGTGGAGCAAATTGCTGCGCCGGTGCTTTGGACCTCCTGCGTGTCAAGTTTGCAGTCCATGGGTGCTACACAGTTTGCGGAATGTGGTGCAGGTAAGGTGCTGGGCGGTTTGCTGCGGCGCATCGATAAAAGCCTGGGCTGCGTTTACCTCGAAAATCCAGATGACCTCCGGGCTGCGGCGACTGCACTTGCGCAATGATTTTAAGGACACCCACCTGGGTTGGAAGTGTGGACTCGCTGAAAATCGCAGGCAGATTGGGGAAAGGATATGACCGAAGAGACACAGAACACTGAAACACGCGTTGCCCTTGTAACCGGCGCCAGCCGGGGCATCGGCCGAGGGATAGCGGACGCGCTGGCAACCGCGGGTCATACGGTAATCGGTACCGCCACAAGTGATAGCGGCGCCCAGGCCATTGATGAGCACCTCGCCAAGGTCGGTGGCGCCGGCATGCGCCTTGACGTTGCGGATCCCGAGAGCGTTGCCAGCGTGCTCGCCGCCATCAATGAACGATTCGGCGCACCCCTGATTCTGGTGAACAACGCCGGCATCACCCGCGACAACATTCTCATGCGGATGAAAGATGATGAGTGGCAAGGGGTGCTGGACACTAACCTCACCGCTCTGTTCAAAACATCCAAAGCCGCATTGCGCGGGATGACCAAGGCGCGTTGGGGCCGCATCGTAAACATCACGTCGGTGGTCGGCTCCATGGGTAACGCCGGCCAAAGTAACTACGCGGCCAGTAAAGCCGGTGCAGAAGGTTTTTCGCGCGCTCTGGCGCGGGAAATAGGTGGGCGAAATATCACGGTGAATTCGGTAGCGCCGGGGTTTATCGACACCGATATGACAGCAGCGCTGAGCGAAGAGCAACGCAATGCCATGCTGGCACAAATCCCCCTGGCTCGTTTGGGAGATGCAAAAGAAATCGGTGCTTTGGTCGCGTTTTTGTGCAGCGACGCAGCAGCGTATATAACAGGTGAGACAATTCACATTAACGGCGGTATGTACATGGCCTAATGTTTCCGTCAGGTGTATGCCGGGTAATAAAAAACCGGTAGACTTCGCACCTGCCCTATAACATTGGCAATGTAGGTTTTCCTTCAGCAGGAGTATTCGAGGATCATGAGCAGCATTGAAGAACGCGTAAAAAAAATCGTCGCTGAGCAGCTCGGCGTAAAAGAAGAAGAAGTGCAGACGGAGGCTTCCTTTGTAGAAGATCTCGGCGCAGACTCGCTGGATACAGTTGAGCTTGTGATGGCGCTCGAGGAGGAATTTGAAACAGAAATTCCCGATGAGGAAGCTGAGAAAATTACAACGGTGAAGCTTGCGATCGATTACATCAACGAGCACCTCTCCTGAGGGCACTGCGAGCGCGCAGCAGCGCGTGTAGCATCTGAAGAGCCGTGACTACCGCCAGGTATCACGGCTTTTCTGTTTGTGTGAGCTCAACAAGTTGACAGTGAATCGACAATGGGTAATTGAAAGTTGGTGAGAGCCAGGGGAGAAGGACTGTGAAGGGAAGACGCGTAGTTGTGACGGGATTGGGGTTGGTAACTCCCGTGGGACACGACGTTGAATCAAGCTGGGCATCGATACTCGCGGGAAAAAGTGGCGCCGCACCCATCGAAGCCTTCGACGTTGATGCCTACACCACACGCTTTAGCTCCAGTGTTAAAGACTTTGATATCAGCGCCTATCTCCCACCGAAAGATGCTCGAAAAATGGATACCTTCGTGCAATACGGCATGGCTGCAGGCATCCAGGCGATGGAGCACGCAGGATTTACGGTCACCGAAGAGAACGCCGGTCGCGTGGGTTGTGCCATTGGCTCTGGCATCGGCGGCATCGGTCAGATCGAAAAAAATTCTGAAATCGTCAACAGCACGGGACCCCGTCGTATATCACCGTTTTTTGTGCCGGGTTCCATCATCAATATGATTGCCGGAAATCTGTCTGTTCGCTACGGCATGCGTGGCCCCAACATCGCCATTGTTACGGCGTGCACAAGCGGCACCCACAACATTGGTCTTGCAGCGCGAATGATCGCCCAGGGCGACGCGGATGCCATGCTGGCAGGTGGCGCTGAGATGGCCACGACGAAAGTAGGTCTTGGGGGGTTTGCTGCGGCCCGCGCCTTGTCGACACGCAATGATGATCCCGAGGCCGCGTCGCGGCCCTGGGATGCGGATCGCGATGGCTTTGTCCTGGGCGATGGCGCCGGCATGGTGTTTCTTGAGGAGTATGAAAGCGCGAAGGCCCGGGGCGCCAAGATTTTTGCGGAGCTCAATGGCTTCGGCATGAGTGGCGATGCCTATCATATGACCTTGCCGCCGGAGGACGGCCGCGGCGCCGCCGACGCGATGCGCAATGCGCTTCTCGATGCAGAACTCGATGCGAGTGCCGTTGAATATGTCAACGCTCACGGCACCTCAACGCTCGCCGGCGACGTAGCCGAGAGCCGGGCCGTAGAGTCTGTGTTTGGAACTGCCGCATCGTCTGTTGCCGTGAGCTCTACCAAGTCCATGATTGGACATCTCCTGGGTGCCGCCGGAGCCGTCGAGGCTGTGTTTGCGGTACTGGCGCTGCGTGATCAGGTTGCTCCGCCAACCATCAATCTCGATAACCCCGGTGAAGGCTGCGTGCTCGACTACGTTCCCAACACGGCACGAGAGATGACAATCACGCACAGTCTGACTAATTCCTTTGGCTTTGGCGGCACCAATGGCTCCCTGATCTTCGGACGCGTTTAGACCTCTCGGTGGAGGCCTTACGGGAGGTTCCTTTGCTTTCGGTGCCTGCAACGGACCGGGCATTTCTCTATGGCGACGGACTTTTTGAGACCCTGCTCATCGTCAGCGGCCGGGTACTTTGGCTTGATCTCCATATCGACCGTCTCGCAGACGGTGCCCGGCGTTTGCGCATGAACCTTGATAGCCGGGATGTTCGCGATGCGATCAGCGATACCCTTGGGACGATGACAGGAGCAAACGCTATTCTTCGCGTGACCGTCAGTCGCGGATCGGGGCAGCGGGGATATGCGCCGGATCTCTCTGCGCGGGCCAGGGTGACCACCACCCATCACAGCCTTGAGAGGCCACCCCTTGACGCTTTACCGCCGGCGACAGTCACAACCTCGTCCGTCGTGATGAGCCACCAGCCGCTGTTGGCGGGCCTGAAACACTGCAATCGCCTGGAGCAGGTTATGGCCGCTGCTGAGGCAAAGGATCTGGCGGTCGACGATGTGTTGCTTCGCAACGAGCGGGGTGTTTATCAGTGCTCCAGTAATGCCAATCTATTTGTGCTTCGGGGCGATCGGCTGCTCACATCACCTTGTGACGGCAGTGGCGTATTGGGCACGCGACGGCGATTTCTCATGGAAACGCTTGCGCCGAAGCTGGGCATGACAGCCGAGGAAAAGCCCCTGCAAGCCCGGGATTTGCGCGAGGCCGATGGACTGTTTCTCAGCAACAGTGTTGTGGGGGTTCGCGGCATATCCCGCTGGGATGAGCAGGATTACCCTCCTAGCGAGAGACTGAGCGCGCTACAACAAAGTTTCTTTAGCGAGGCAAGGCAGTGTTGCGCTATCTGAGTCTCGCCCTCTCCGGTACGTTTTTGATGGTGTTGGTCGCTCTCCGCTGGCTGGACGCCTGGTGGGAAGGCCCTCTGAACGTAGCGGAGGAGGGTTTGATCGTGTATGTGGAGCCGGGCGACAGTTTGAGTCGTTTGTCCCGCCGTCTTGCTGACGCCGGGGTTTTGGATCACGAGCGTCTATTTAACTGGGCCGGGCGTTTTCTTGGGGCGGATAGTCGCATCCGCCTGGGGGAGTACCGCCTGGAACCCGGCGTCACGCCGGCTTCACTGTTGGCGCAGCTCCAAAGTGGCGATACGGTGCGTTATCTTGTGACCCTGCCCGAGGGGATTACCTTAGGTGAAGCGCTGAAACTCCTGGCGGACAGTAAAGGTATCAAGCCCGTGCTTGAGGGCCCGCAAGATTCACGCTTACTCGATCTGGTGGCGCCGGCCACGCTGACGGAAGGCTATTTTCTGCCCGAGACCTATCAATACGAGCGCGGTGACAGCGATTTCGATATCCTCCACGAGGCCCATCGCATGATGGAAGAGGCTCTCGTCGAGGTATGGGGGCAGCGCCAACAGGGACTGCCTTACCGTGATCCCTATGATGCCTTGATCATGGCCTCCATCATCGAGAAGGAAACGGGTCTCGCGCGGGAGCGCGCGGCGATTGGGGGTGTCTTTGTGCGACGACTGCGATCAGGTATGCGTCTGCAAACCGACCCCACGGTGATTTACGGGCTTGGCGCAACCTTTGAGGGTAACCTGACGCGTAAACATCTGAGCGATGAAAAGAATGCTTACAACAGCTATCGACATAAAGGCCTGCCTCCGGGGCCCATTGCCCTGCCCGGAAAGGCCGCGCTGATGGCTGCGGTGAATCCCGAGGCGGGAGATGCCCTGTATTTTGTAGCGCGAGGTGATGGAAGCCATCAGTTCAGCGCAAGCCTGAAAGAGCATGAGGCAGCCGTTCGGCAGTTTCAGTTGTCCCGACGCGCTGATTATCGATCAGCACCAAAGAGCAATGAGCCGTGAATCAACGAGGATTATTTATTACCCTGGAGGGCGGCGAGGGCGCATTGTTTCGGATTCTTTTTTTTCGTAAACAGTTTGTAAATATATCGGATTATGGTATATTGTAAACAATGCAGCGGTAAAGCACTGGAATTGATGTGGAGAAGACGAATGAAAAAAGGCCGCATGATCGTCGTCGATGGGAGTAATGGAGCTGGAAAAACTACGGTCATTGAAGCGATTCGTGATCATCTCCAGCATGTGAACCGTGAGACCGTGTTTACCCGCGAGCCTGGCGGCACTCCTATCGGAGAAAAAATAAGAGAGATTCTCTTGTCACCGGAGGCCGGTGAGATGGCTGACGTGACTGAACTAATGTTGTTCGCCGCTGCGCGAGCGCAACACGTTCGCGAGAAGATCATGCCTGCCGTTGAGGCAGGCAAGGTTGTTGTTTCTGATCGCTTTGACTCAGCAACCGTAAGTTTTCAGCACTACGCAAGGGGGCTGCCCCTGGAGTTGATTACCACGCTGAATGAAATCGCCGTTGATGGCCTCAAGCCTGATATGACGATCATTCTTGATCTGGACCCAGAGGCAGGTCTGGTGCGTGTTGGCTCCCGTGGCGATGACCTGGATAGGCTTGAGAAGGAGAAGCTGGACTTCCTTCACAAAGCCCGTGATGGCTACCTGGGGCAGGCTAAGGCAAGCCCAGATAACTTTGTTGTGATTGATGCCTCACAGTCACTTGATAATGTAATAAGTGAGGTGTTGAGCGTCGTTGACCAAGTTATTGAAGCGTAACGGGTCAACGCATGAAGTATCTTAAGGTTGTTCAAGGCGTTGCGACGGTGCTTAGCGGCGATGGAAGGTCGGTGACCTGCAACTATCTTGAGCATCCTCGTTTTTCTTATGATTGTAATTTCAGTGCAGGTCTACACTACGCCTTCGTGAGATTTGTCCAAGATCGCTCGTACTCGAAGGGCTATGAGATTCGCAAAGCGATCAATGTATTTTTAGATTTTATATGCGTGTACGAGTCTGGAGTCCCAGACGCATTACACCTGAATTCCCTCGATAAAATAACATCAGAAGTATTTTACGGTTTTGATCAATACGCCAAGAAGGTCAAAGCGCCGCAGGGCTTAGCATCACGCCTTCGCGGAGCATTGACTTCTGTCGCAAAGGATTACGACGAAGGCATGCCCCTCCTGTTTCTGCCAGCGGTGGATAGTAGGAGTGGCAAGCCAGCTGAGCCGCTTACAGAGGCTTGCTTTGTCCAGCTCTCGACTGCACTAAAGCAGCATATTGATTCTCTGTATGAAAAATTAACGTACAGAGAGAAACTTGGCGCGGTGACGCCTTACCCCCGCAGCGAGTTACTTCCTTTCGACGGCAAGGTGAGTAGGTGGGTGCCGGATGATGACCGCGCTCTAAAGACACTCTTGCTTGAAGGGCATCCTCTTGCAGTACCTTTCGATGACTTCCAGCACGCTTACGATTCGGCCAGAAGCGCCAGAAGTACTGATGCGTTGTCTAACCCCTGTGAGTTCATTTATCGGCGCTACTTGATTCATGCAGTCAGGCCGACTGACTACGCGGATGCCGTAACGCCGTTAGATGACGTATTTGCACGTTATTTCCCGACCGCCATGGATCAGGTGGCTATTGCACTCTTCATTGGCTTGCAGACAGGGTGGAACAAGGAAACGGTGTCCGCGCTCGATAGTGGCAATTACGAGCACGCTCTTGCTGGAATTCTCAACGACAAGAATGCCTTGATTTTCTCCGAGAAGAATAAGTCACAAGGAAGGGGTAAGCCCTATAAGGACCCCAAGGCCTTCTATGCAGCAAGCTCCAAGGAAGACAGGTATTCCGCATACAACTTGATTCAGTTAGCGAAGAAGCTCTCGGAGCCGATGTTAGGCCTACCCATAGACCATATTGGCCGGGAGTACTGCACGATCAATCCCCTTTTTTCCTGCATAAGAGGGACAAGGCAAATGTCGAATGACCTGAAAAAGAATCAGAAGGGGAACCTGTCCCGTCCAGGGCGCTACACGTCCGCTACGGTCAAGGACGTCTGGAGCTCAGGGGTAAAGGCATTCTTTAAAAAGTACGAGGTCTGCGAGAACGGAAACAGACTGGAGACTGCCAAGGATATTGCGTTGCGCCTTCGCCCGACCTGGGTTCGCTTTGTTCGTGATAAGCGAGGCACACCTTTAAGTGTTGTCGCACTGACGCAAGGACATAAGGATATTGAGAGTACGGACATTCATTACGACGATTCTGGTATGGCGAGGCAACAGCGCCGCGAGCGGCTCAGAAAAGAACTGACCTTGCTGATGAGTAAAATTCGCCAGAATAAGTTCAAAGGACTCATCGGCAAGCGAGGCGACACCTCTATCAATTTTGCATCACTGAGAGTGTTTTCATTACCTGGGCAAGATCGCTCTCTTTGGGCGTGCTCCGATTCATACAAGCCAGACTGGCCTGGCAGCTCCACACAAATCCCTATCGGAAAGAAATGCAGCGAACTGCGGAAGTGTCTCTTCTGTAGTCAGGTCTGCATATTCGAGGATTCGCTGCCATATCTAATGGATCGACAAGCATCCCTCCAAAGGGAGGCCGAAGAAATCGGGGCTGCCATGTTGGACCCTCTTCACGCTGATGAGTTGTCGATCATCGAATACATCTTTGACGTTTGGGGGGATGAGGAAGCCTTGAAAAATGCTGCACGCTATCTCAGGAAGAACCCGAGCCTGCTGCCTTCCGATATGTCTATCCTGTCCGTACTGTTTGAGGACGACGAATGAGCAACCAATTGGACAATGAAGACCTCGCTCAGGCCATTAACAGGCCTTTGGAGGAAGAAGCCAAGGAAGCAGCGTCAGCAGAATTCCATGAACTCCTCGATTTTTCGCATGGTGACCTCGATGGTGACAGCGGGTCGCTCCTAGCAAAAATCGAAGATGATCCGACGTTGTCTTTCCGCACATCAGATCAGTCGAGCTACAATGATAATCGCTGGCTTTACGCGACTCGCTCCGGCGAGAAAGTGATCGTCACATTTACCAGCAGACTTGCTGGGGGCAATGAGCTTTACAAGCAGTTGATCTATCACTTGATTCCTGAGTTTCACCCCTACGGCAAAGTCAGGAGCTATCGATCAACAAGGACCTACTCTTATGCCTGTGATTACCTTGACTGGTATCTGTTGAGCCCCAACGGACTAGATGCAACGCCAGAGAGCATTCGCACGATCACAGTGCCCATGATTAACAGGGCGCTGGACATGGCTCGTGATGAAGGCATCTACAGGCATTACTCATTTCTGTATTTCATCCTCGCCTTCTGGATTTCACTGTCAGCGCAGAAGTTAATCTCAAGAGAATTACGTCTGGATATTCCGCTGAATAAGGTGGTCACCAAAGCGCGACAAAAATCTGTCCAGGAAAAAGTTGCCGCCGAAACACAGGGCTGGAAACCGTACACTGAAGGCGAATTGTCCAGCATGGTTGAGTACGCACTCTTCTGGACCGAGGAGGCAATGCCAACACTGATGGAGATACGAGACTTTATCGTTGAGAGCCTTAGTGTCCACAAGGTAGGTTTCCTTGTTCGCTCAAAGCCAGACCTCGAGATTGAAGAAATGCTCGGCAAGAAGGTGAAAGGAGTGACTGTCTGCGGATATGAAACTCGACCAACTAAGGCCAAGATCACCAGCAGCAGCGGTAGGGAGCTCGAATACGACTACATCGCTTACACTTGGAAGAACAACTACAGGGTGGCCCTAGATAACGTAATGCAGGGGATTCTGGTCCTTTTCTCGCTCATCACGGGACTCCGATCTAGCGAGTTGGCAGAACTGGATTTCGACGACATCACCCAGAGCGGTGATGGCGAATACACAGTTAACGTCGTGAGATTCAAAACCAGCAATGACCCCAATTATTTTGGGGAACCTGATGCGATCCCCTTGCCGGACTTTCTAGGTGAGATCATCACACAGTTCAAACAACTTCGTGAGGTCGAAGTCCACATGCGAACCCGAAAGGTTTTTTATTGCGCCAAGGGGGGGAAAGTGGCATCGATAATGGCTCGTTCAATCCAAAAGTCGATGAAACGGATTGGGGAAGTAACAGGTATTGATGGCGTTCATCCGCACAGATTCAGGAAAACCATAGCGGAGATGCTGATCAATCGTTCAGAACGGAACATTGACGTTATCCGTATGCTGTTCGGTCATCGCAGCTACAAGATGACCCTTCGCTATATCGCTCGAAATCCCTACATTATTTCTTCTGTTGCAGAGGCGATAGAAACCCACTACGCACAAGATTTCATCAATCTCGTTAGCGCAGTACAAGGCGGCGGGTACTCGGGGAGCGCGGCAGAGCGGATAGCAGCCAAATCAGCAGAAAAGCCATTGCTGTTTAAGGGCAAGCTGCTTCGCATGACCATCTACAATTACATCGCATACCTTATTGAGGCCGGTGAGCCTGTGTTCATTAAGCGGGCCTCAGTCGGCGTCTATTGCGTAAGCAACGATGAGTATTCGGCAGACCAATTGCCTCCTTGCTTAGAGGGGAAGTGTTTGTCAGACGGCCCAATCCAGCCAGACACCTCGAACTGCAAACTGGACTGCAAGAATGCGGTCGTTCTCAGTGATGCAAAAGGCGAGTTGGAGAAAAACATCAGCTTCTACCGGGGGCTACTCGATGGTGGGCCGGGGATGCTATCCCGACTCTCCCGGCGTGAGATTGAGCGCCAGATCAAGATCAACGAGGTCCATCTTTCCAACCTCGGAAATACCAAATGTTTCGGGAAGGCGTCAGTTGTTGCAGGGGATGTTGTGCAATGAGCGCGAAAGACACAGAGAAGCGACTGGTTCGACTGATAGCTGAACACCATCTGGGCGGTGGAGAAGGAAAGCTGACCATACAGGTCGTGTCGAGCTGGGCGGGGATTTCTCGACAGGCTTACAACAAGTACTACAAGCACCTTACCCCTTACGTTAAGGGTGCTCGCCCCATCGAAGAGTTACTCACAGACCAGGCCGATGATGTTCAGGGGCTACTGTCAAAGAGCCAAGAGCGCATACGTGAGCTTGAGAAGGAGGTTGCTCGACTCCATATAGAGCAAGAAAAGGAGGTCGAGAAAATCAAGGATTCGTACATCACATCGCTGATGAATAGCGACATCTCTCTTATGGAAGCAGATGAGACCAGGAAGCGACTCCAGAAGCAGGTGCTGCACAATGACAAGCTCATTAAGGACAAAAAGGAGTGTGAAGGAAAGCTGAATGACGCCATAGCGATGGTCGCCAAGTTAACTCAGGAGGGCGGGGCACATAATGTCGATGGGCAGGAGGTCACGATAATTGATGTTGATCTTAATCCAATCTACCGAAACTACCTGAAAACCGGAGATCGGGATGTCCTAGAGGATGAGAAAGACCGGGCGCTGGCTGGCGTGCTCAAGAAGGTCAACAAGCTAGCCTCAGTCGGTGACGCTCATGTTGTTCTGTATGTAGATCGTTTTCTTGCGAGCTTTGACGAGTTCGCGTCCTCCTACCGAACCTCAAGCAAAGGTCAGGTCATCATCGTACGACTTCCGATCTTCTCCCGAACAGAATTGAGGTTGTTCGCCAAAAACATATACGTGAAGGCCACCAAAGAAATCTGGATCCCGCATTGCGCTAGCGAGACAGTCACAAAGGCCCAAAGGAAATTCTCTTTCAGAGATGTTCCCGACGTAGAGAAAGAAGCTGCTGACCACCTCGCAACTCCCTCGCTTAATGATGGGTTTCAGCGCGTATGCAGTTACGAGGTGAGGCAGGGCGATTGATGATTGAGATTGAGCGCAGATTTGTTGACTACGAGAGCGTAGATACCGGACTTAAGTGTTCGCATCACCTCCTGGTTGCACAGAGTGGGGACAAGAACGTGCTCCTGAGTCACCCCAATCTGTTTCTTTACGAGAATGCTAGCAGCTCGAAGAACACCTCGAATAGATACTCGAATGTGATAGCCATGTTCTACCGCTTTCTCAGTGGCGAAGAGAAGTACCGATGGGTAGATGTTAGTCAGTACCACGCCCTCGCCGACAACAACGACATCAAGAGATGGCAGGTGGCACGACAAGAAGAGAGGTTGCTAAAAAATCAACCCAAACCTTCTTCTCAGACAATTTATGGCGATGCAAAGCTCCTCCTTATTTTTTTCGAGTGGCTTGTCGCTGCTGGCTTTGTGACATGCGTGAACGTGAAGACGAAGACGTGGTCACCAAACTTTAAAAGAGAAGGGTTCTTAAACTACGTCAGAAAAGAATCCAGGGAAGTGATCGATCCGAAAAATATCGAGGTGCTTGACAAGGAATGGAGGCAGGCGCGGCTGCATTCTCTGATTACGAATCAGGAGATCAAGGCGCTTATCGTCTCTTATCACGACCCCGTTTATCCGGCGCTGTTCAAGTTTGCTCTCGGAACGGCTATGCGTCCGATGGACCTGGTGAGGTTTCCATACATCGGCAATGGCCCTAACAAGCACATACTGCCGTATAGCGATATGGCTGAATCCGAATCTAATGTCGTTGATTACACGGTCGAAAAGAGCAAGGGAGGAAAGACGCGGGAAATAAAGATGAACAGGGCAGACCTGCGTGCATTGGATGAGCACTACATTAAGCCTTATTACCACGAGCGCGCAAAATTGTACGAGCAGCGTTACGGAGAAAAGTGTCCTCCATCAATCCTGTTTCTGAATCGATTTGGAGAGCCTGTAACGCCAAAGATGATTTCAGATGCGACCACTGACGCCAAAGCGAAGGCAAAGGAAATCCATCCTGAGTTTCGCAATCGCGTGAACTTCTACGAGGCTCGGCACTGGTGGCCGACCATGTTCCTTATTCGATTCTTCGAGGACAAGCTGCTCACTGAAGCGGCCGATGCTTTGTACGCAGCCGCTGCGGAAGTTCTCAAGAGCCAGATGGGTCACCAAGACCTGGCAACCACCTACAAATATTATGTCGATAAGGCGCGTCTGGTAGTGATGGCGAACCAGGGAATGGTTAACGAAATCATCACCGACCAGGATGTGAGCGTTGAGCAGTTCATAGAAGAAATGGAGGCTTCAGTATGACGACGCCTGCCGAAAAGAGCGTTAATGCTTTTCGACAAGATGACATCGAACATAATGTCCCAGGCATTTAACGGACTGGCTCGAGTATTGGTCGAAAAGCCACTTGAATACGTCGTCTACGATCTGCCAGAGACCTGGAATCCTGAAGTATTTGATCCAGCATTTGCTTTGGAAGAGGGGCAAGCGCAGCAGGCCTTGCCGGGAGAGGTCATTATATTTGAGGGGAACAGGCGTATTGTCGACTTCCAGTCTCCCGGCTGTCTCGTACTTAAATTGTTGTCTACCCCTATTTGCACAAAGACCTGGGCTTTTTCTCGCTCAAGTCGTCAAGCTTTGCAGACGCATGAAGTGCTCAGCCTGGACTCCCAGTTGCTGTTGGCAATAACGACGCTGGGCAAAATTGGTGACCATGAAAGTCTGGAAAATTTGAGGGTGCTTGCCACCAGGCACGGAAACCATTCCGTTAGATGGGCCGCTGTGCAAGCAGCAGCAGCGATATCGGAAGACGCTGCGATCAAGATGCTCCAGAATGCCTTGACTGACGCGCATCCACATATTTCGAATGCAGCAAAACGTACCCTGGAATTGAACGGATTGTAACAGGACTGCCCAATGGCACTCACTATTGAAAATTCTTGCGATCAGCCTCGTGTGTCTCCTAAAGAGTACCTCTCTTATCTTGACAGAAACATAGACCCGCGTGACACCGCGGGGATCATCGAAAGCGCACCCATGTTTGCAACAATAGCCGATGATGAGCGCCTTTTGACGGAGAATTTGAACGCTTATCTCGCAGGCTTTATCGAGTCCGGTGCACAGGCCGAGCTGGGAAATCAAAGCTTCCTGATAGGGGTGAATGGCTGCTATATCCTTAGATGCAATATTTGGCTTCCACTTGAAGAAGCAGAGCTTTCTGCTGATCAAGAGCGGCTGGAAAAGGAGGTATATTTTTTCGAGAAGCCCCACGATCATAACTTTGATTTTCTAACTGTTGGATACTTCGGAGGAGGGTATAGAACGCGTATTTTCGAATACAATAGAAGACAGGTCGAAGGATTCCCTGGCGAGAAAGTTCAAGCCCGCTTTCTCGAGGAAACCACGCTCCCCGCGAAGAAGGTGATGATGTACCGAGCTATGCAGGACATTCACACGCAGTACATTCCGGATGAGTTATCGATTTCGATCAACCTTCTAGTAGACAACCCGGAGTTGCGGCTGGAACCACAGTACGTTTTCAACTCCAACGTAGACAGAATCGAGTCACTGGTTCCGCAGACCAGGTTGTCCACCAAATGTTCACTTATCCCAATCGCCGGATTGATAGGTGACCAGAACACGGCACAATTGCTGGAAGATATCTGCCTAAGCTCCTCGCTTCCTGACTTGATGAGGACGGAAGCACTCAATGCGCTTGGGGTTCTGTCTGGCACAGCCGCCGCTACTGATACACTTCAAAAAATGCAAGTGGATACAAAAGGCGGAATATTCAAGCACTCAATAGCAATTGGTGATTGCAAGTGACAAAAGCCTGGAGCCGTACCGCAAATGTCGCGAATTTACTTTTCGAGCACTTCAGGCCCTCGCTCAGATTTTTTTCTCTCACGAGTAGTGTCAAGGAAGAGAACATCGAGGCGCAGTGGTCAGAGCCAAAACCCAAACTATCCAGATTTCCCGAGTCTACTCGCACCTTCTATGACCTCAGGTTCCATGGCGATAGTTCAACGAGGTGTGTCGATGACCGTACCTGGATAGATCTTGATTTTGATGAGTTATTTCAGGAGGCGGACATCACCTGGACCAACATTGGCCGTCAATTCCTGTACTGCCGATTCAGGGTGCTTCGCGCTCAAGAGGATCTTTCGGAAACCAGTACATTTACCGGCCAACTTCAGTCGGATGCCGTTGTCCGAAGGTCTCTGGCGAGTCACCTGCATGACTTCGGCAGCACCTCTGCAAATGACTCCACGAAGCTGATTTTCAGGGAGTTCAAGCATGTAAAAATTCCGAAAACATTGGCTCTGATCTGGATTGTCGCCTGTCTCACAATACTCCAGTTTGCACTAACTTTTGGTGGGGTTTTCTGGGGCCTGCTTGCGCTTCAAATACTGGCAAATTTTTTCGTCTCGCAGTGGTTCGAAGGAAAGATAGACGGATTGTCTCATGGCTATTATGAACTCCACCGAATAGCCGCAACCGCTTTGAAAATCGCGACCGATCGGTCTTTGGGAAAGGTCGAATCTGTGCGTCAGGGGGAAAAATTGGTTCAGCCACTACGCCAGGTAAGAAGGGTGACGTGGTTGACCTCGTTCTCACAATCCAGCGAAAAGCTGCTGCTCGGAAATGCGATGTATTTGGTGAATTTGGTCACCAGCATTGAATTCGTGTTGCACCCGTTTCTTTCATCGACGCTTTTACAAAGGCTGGATACATTAAAAGAGAGTTACATTTTTATTGGAAACATGGATAGTGCAATCGCTATTGCCCGATATAAATTGAACTTTGCGGTAAGGTCAACTCCACAGGTGTCAGAAGGGGATATCTTTCAATTCGACGAACTCTATCATCCTCTAGTTGATGATCCGATCAGAAACACTATCTCGCTCACGAACACATCAGCTCTCATTACCGGCTCTAACATGGCAGGTAAAACTACGCTGATAAAAGCGGTAGGCATCAACGCCATTTTTGCGCAAACGCTGCATTTTTGTTGCGCGAAAAGATCGAAATTACCCGCGCTGGACGTGCTTAGCTCAATAAAGACAAGTGACTCTATCTCTCTAGGCAAGAGCTACTATTTTGCGGAGCTAGAGAGAATCCTGGAGTTTCTGAACAAGGATCCTGACTCAAACATGCTGCTCCTTGTCGACGAAATTTTTCGGGGAACCAATACTCTGGAGCGAATAGCGGGTTCAGCTGCCGTGCTCGAAGAGTTGGGGAGTCATCACCGGGTACTGGTCACCAGTCACGACACAGAGCTCGAGACATTTTTGTCAAAGAATTACGAGTTTTATCACTTTTCGGAAACGGGCAATATCGAAGCGCCCTTCGACTATGTATTGCGTCCAGGGGTATGCCGAACAAAAAACGCCCTTAAGCTTATGGAGAGAGTGGGCTACCCCGCCCAAGTGGTGAAGACATCCATCGAGTACTGCAAGTACCTCGAAAATCTGTAGCGCAACATATTTTCAAGCTCGGAAAAGGGGTTTTTCTACAGCGGGAAACCATACATACTTGAGAGTATCCCTGCAATCGAGCAAGGCCTGTTGTAGGAGTTGGGCATGTCAGGTCGCTGGCGTTGGCGATAGCTGATAAAACTCGAGAAAGAGGATACATGAGACTGACAGCGTTACGACTTGTAGCTTTTTATGTGAGTGTTGCGGGTTGTGGATTTTTGGCTGCGTCTTGCGCCTCTACGGCGAATGCCGTCGAGATTTCTCAGTCGATTGCTGCCTTCTTCTTCCTGATGGCAGTTGGGAATTCAGTGTTGTTAGCATTGCGCGGCCCCGGATACGTGGTGTATGACGAAGACCCGACTCACCCGATAAAGTACTATCTATTTTCTGTGATTTTTTTGTCTGCCTTTTTCGCAGACACGCTGCGACAGGAAATGTTTAGGTAGGTGATTGATTGGGTTGTGTAAATAGTTTTTCGTACTTTTGATTTGGGGCTATGTCTTCAAGCGGTATGTTGAGTCTCCATATCGTGTTGTTTAAGCCAATCCATCGACATGTACTTGCGGGTTCCCCACGAGGTACTTGCTATGTGCCGTAGCCTGGCACCGACAAGCATCACCGCGGACTCACCATCCGGGAACGCACCGACAACCCGGGTGCGGTGAGGAGGTGTATCTGCGGGCGTACGACAGCATCAATGGAGCGCGCGCGTCCCTGGGCCGGTACTTCGATTTCAGCAGAACCCAGAACGTGCGCAATTCTATGCTTCGTTGAGCAGGAGTCACACTCGACTCTGTCTCTCCACTATGTGCACCCGCTGCCTACTTGGCAACACCTAACATTGGCCGCTGCTAGCTAGCCTTCACTGGCCTGCCCCAACAGGCGCAAACGGGGCCTTCGTCAGCGGCAGCTAACACCTCAAGGTGACCGGTCGTTGTGCGCGAAGCCGGGTGACTCCTGAATTCGCCAGTGGCCACAAACAGGTCTCTGGATTAAGATTTCGGTTGACCTTGATACCGGAGGAATGATGCGAAAGTTTCGCCCCACCGCCCAGCTTTTCAAACTTATCCTGCTAGTGGCAGTGTCTGGGCAGTCTTATGCATCCTGCACGCACAACGTATTGGGTGACTGGCAGCTTGATACAACTCGTTTCGCCACTGGGCACGACCAAACGACGCGTGACAAAATTCTGACGTACTACGGTGGAGTCTCTTTTATGCGTGTGTCTTTCACCAAGAATACGGTCTCCAATTCAGAGTGGAATCGGGACCTCGAGAAATGGAGCGTCCCACAAGACGCGCATTACGACCCGATTGCTGAGAATGGTACGGAGTGTAAGCTACGTACCCGCGTTGAACACGAGGGCGAGACTATTGAGAGCGTCATGACTATTCGCTTCGATAACGTGGGCTTTTGTTTTGTCCATGAAGGGGAGAAGCCGGGTAACGACTGCTACGTTAAAAACTGACTCAGACCCGGTAAAGCGAAATCAATCGTTAGCATCGGTCACAGAACCATGCCGGCTCTTAGGCGGGAGCGGTCTTTAGCAATGACCCAGAACACCTCAAGGCGGTCTTTAGCGTGGGGAAGAATCACCATGACGTTAACGGCTGCTTTCGGCCAGCGGCAGTCGTCTATCGCGAAATCGAATCAGTTTGTCGCGGGTTAGTATTTGAGATCAACCGCAATGCGTTAGTGTAACGCGTCAATTACAGGACGCGAGCAGTTCACTTTGACACACCATAATCCACATCGCGTAGCGGGCACTGAAATCCCGATGATTAGTCTACGCTCTGCTGCAGGCTTTTCCGGACTCGCGATGGCCCTTATTTACATTGCAGCTTTCGTTTATTTTGGCGCGTTCTTCGATTACCCGTCGCAGGGCACTCAGGAAGAAAGACTCCGGTTTTTGGATGAGAATCAGCTGGCCGTCTCTATCGCCTATGGCTCAATCTATATTTTGTTCGGAGCCTTGCTGGCTGTCATGGTTGCCGGATTACATGACTTGCTAAGCCCCTACGGGCCAGCAGCGTCACTCACTTCGCTGCTTGGCGCAGTTTGGGTTGGGCTCGTCATGGCTAGTGGAATGATCTATGTCACAGGCCTGCAGCATGTTGTCGGCCTTCTGCCCGACAGCTCGGAGGCCGCCTTCCACTTATGGCGAGTTGTCTCGATGCTCGGCGACAGTCTGGGTGGCGGTAACGAACTTGTTGGTGGGTTATGGGTAGCTGGCGTGAGTCTGCTCGGTCTCAAATACGGGGTATTGCCGAGGGCGTTGAACAGCCTGGGCTGTCTTGTCGGCGCTTTTGGCCTTGCAACGACCATCCCCTTGGATGTGTTTACCGATATGTTTGGGCTCTCACAGATTGTTTGGTTTCTTTGGCTTGGGCTCAGTCTGCTGCGAATGCGGGAAGCATGAGCGCGGTCATCGGATTCCGGTGGCGGGCTATTGAGCGGTCAATAGTGGCGCAAACTGGTAGAGGGAAGGGGAAAGCACAAGTTCGAATCGGCAACGAGGGTTTGCGCTATGTACTACAAGGGCTGGATGGCCGCTTCGGATCGAGAGTAGAAACCGACTAAACATGAGCCCGAACTTCAGCTCCTAGGCGATAGCGGTCCTTCAGGGCCTTCTGGTCGAACGTCGGGTCTGGGTCGATAGCGGCTGTTCGAGAGGAAAGCCGTGAACGTCCGCTCCCCGATAGCGGACGCTGCGGCCAGGGGCACTGATGGGCAGCCTCCGGCCAACACCGGTCTCTCGAGTTTCGCTTTAAAGCTACCCCACTTCGTCCTATCCTGAAGGCATTTGCTCATTAATGCGCTGTGAGACGTCATGGACAAGCATCCCGACATGGGCCCCTACGTGGCCTGCATGAATGAAATCAAGTTGAGATATAAGATCGCAAATTCATTCAATACGGGCGAACGTAATGCGATCTATGACGTCCCAACCATGGAGGTGATGATTCTCCAATTCAGGATGATCTTTGAGCTGATAGCTCTCTCATCGCTATCAGCCCACGCAAAAATCTTCGAAGACTACCAAGTAAAATTTCAGAAAAAATGGCGTGTCACAGATATTTTTGGTGACCTGGAGAAATTGAACAAAAATTTCTATCCACGGCCCATACGAGAAGTCCCTTCGGCCCGAGAGAATATAAAAAACGATCTGATTGACATCTCGGACGGATACTTGACCAAGGAGGAACTCGTTTCTGCACATGGTCAGTGCGGGGGCGTACTTCACGCTCGGAATCCATTTGGGAGGCAGATCGACCCTGCAACTTTCCGTTCCAAATTGGACGATTGGTCTTCGAAAGTTATTACGTTGCTAAATACGCATGTTGTGACCCTCTTGGACGACGAATTCATGTATTTGATTCAGTTCAACGCGATTGACCAACCCGTAAGAACCTATGTCTTTGGGAAGGCTAGCGAGCAACAAGGCGATTAAATTCACTCTCTGCGGTCACCGGATGCATCCAAGCTCGAACCGTATCTGGCGGCGTTAACGACCGGAAAGGCGAAAGCAGTCTTCGCGCTCGTCGGACCACGAAGGTCTCAAAGTAGGGGCGAAAGCGGTCCTTCAGGGCCTTCTGGTCGCACGTCGGGTATGGGTCGACTGGCGCGATGGCGTTCCCCCACAGCACAATGTCCGCTTCTGCCGCTCTGCGCCCGTTAGCATCGCGGACACGCTCTTCACATGAAGTTGAACAACCATGATGTCAACCTACGGAGTCACGAACATTTATGTTCTTATTCAAGCATTGGGTTAGCCGGCAACGTAACAATCACCGGCAATGCGCCCCTGCGGGGCCGGACACGCAAACCGCTGCTTCCAGAGGTAGGTGCTCTCAGCGTTCGACGTAGAGGAACTCAGACGAAGGGGAATTGAGTTTATGGTGTTGGTGTACTTCGCGTTGTCAGGCTGCGTAACGGGTGCATTATTCGGCATTCCGGTAGCGTACCTCTTGCGGTTGGTGCGCATGCCGTGGCGACACTGGCTCTACTTCGGCGCTGTTGCCGGGTCCCTCGCTCCGTACGCTCTACACTATCAGCACTCCCAGCAATATCTCGCACGATCGGGGGTCGAGGACTATTTGGGTCTGGACCAGTACACTTTTGCTGTCCCCATGGTAGCGGCCGTTTCAATCTTGGGCGCGTTACCAGTCGCGTGGTTCCGGCCGGCTATAGCCGCGCTTTTACCTGTGGTGTTCGGCGGCCTTTACTGGTTTTTACTCGTGCCGCTCCTATATCGCGGGACGCCGGCTTCGTTCGTGGGCCTGGACAATGTGCCGTTTGTCTGGCTCTTTGCGTTAAGTGTTGCTGGTTACGTGTTCTTGCTTCTCCTTGCGGCTCTTGCTCTCGGCTCTCGGAACCGTCACGGCCCCGTCTAAGCAGCCGAAAAAGCCGCCGCAGATGACGCGCAAAAGGCTCGCGCCTGAGCGGCGGCGTTATGGGTCTTAGGCATTCGTAATCTTTGGAGGCTTAAGCGGTCATGCTGCTTGTGAGGCAATGCAGCCAAAGAGGCGAAGGTGCGATTGCTATGGGCTTTTCTACCGCGAGAGTCTAAGCGCGTGTCGCTGGTGCGGCGAGCTCGACGACATGATTTGGCTGAGCAGGAAGAGAAGCTGAAGTGGGAGACGCAAACCAACAAGTCGCTTGGACAACTGTTCTTGGTCTTCACCGCAATTGCCCCAGCGATCGTATTGCTGCCATGAACACCGTCACACATAACCAGGTCAGGCAGTTCGCTCCCTTCGGTCGCCGGACTACCAAACCGCTACGCGGGTTGGCCGCCCGCTGCTGGCAGCGTTGATGTCCGAGAAGGGTCGAAGCGGTCTCTAGCCATGTCCCAAAACACCTCATAGCTGCCGGTCGCAGAGGCGCTTATGCAGTAGTCTGAAGGACCGCAACCGGCCAGGAGCGGGCGAAGAAGGGCCTCGCACTCAGGCCCTACATGAATTGGTTTGCGTAACGTGCTGTATTAACGTACTTTTATCGTATCTCAGCGTGAGGGTGAATAGGTGTTAACGCATATGAAGATAACAAGCGTTGGCTCGTTAGCACGCTGTCATGCATAGAAGAGGGCGCGAGAGATCCTAAATGGCTTTACTGCATCAAGTACAAGAAGCTGTAGTTCAAGAAGGCTCTGACCTAGGCTCTGTGCTCTTGAAGTTACGTCTTTTAGCATCTCGTTTGGGCAGTGATCTGCTTGAAGAATGGGTAAAGCATGAATCTGAAGGATACCCAGAAGACGCAGAAGTACCCTCATACCGAGTGGTAAGCATAAGCTATAAGGGCACATTTTCTGGCGCATTTGGATCAGGCGTTAGTAACGCTCCTATTCCAACTTACCTTGTCGAGAAGCACGCCGGGGAACACTGGACAAAGAAAAAAGTACGGGAAAGCATTGCAGGTGTTGAAGAACTACTCCGCATGAGTGCTGATAAAGGCGGATTAGGAATTGATGCGTCGAATTTAATTCTACTTTTGCAAGGCAAGGTCTACGAAGATTACTCGTGCATCGACATAAGCTCATCGATTTCTCGCACCGCAATAGCAGAAATCCAACAGGCAGTTCGAGCAAGAATTCTTGAGCTAACTCTTGAATTAGAAAAAGCAATTCCAGCCGCAGCGCATATTTCGTTTGGCGCCCCTCAAAATACCGAAACGAATCCAGAAAAGGTTCAACATATTTCACAACAAATAATTTACGGTAACGTAACAACTGCCGTCGCTGGAAGTAGCGATACGCAAATCTCCGTAGAAATTGGGTTGCGAGACAATGAGTCTTTTATTAAGTATCTCACTGAATCAGGCATTGCGAATGAAGATGCAAAAGAGCTTGCTGAAATTGTTCACTCAGAGGAGCCATCGAGTCCAGAGGAGCCATTTGGTGAAAATGCAAAAAATTGGATCACATCGAATTTGAAAAAAGCAGCAGAGGGGACTTGGAACGTAGGCATTTCTGTTGCCACAAAAGTCTTAACAGAGGCCGCACTGAAATACTATGGTCTCAAATAAATGCATAACAATGGACTCCAATGGATGCTCTGCTCGTTCCTCGTTACGCGCCCCTGAGCCCGGGCGTTAATGCCTGAGAAGCGTCGACAGCGGTCACAGATGCAGTTGTGGTCCGAACGACTCAAAGTAGGCGAAAGCGGTCCTGGGGAATGTCTCAGAACATCTCAAAGCGGCCAATAACTCGAGGGAGTTCGGTAGTTTTTATCGTCCCCTTTGAAGCCTATCCCGACCTTCGCTGTTAGCTCAACAAGCCTTTTGAAAACGCGTCTTTGAGCTTGGACTCCAAGCTATCCCAGACGGCGCTGCTGCCATCTTTGATGCGACTGTTTAGGTTCAGCACTCTTTGCTCAGAGATCGCGTTCTCTTTCCAGCTGAGCCCATCTCCGTGCAAGTTATGGAGAAGCGGCGGTATGCGGTCAATAGACTTGGCATACCTTGCGTCAGCAGATTCACCAGCCTCGAATTCCAGCCAAAGGTCAATGTACTCTTGCGCCACCGCCTCAGAAAGTAACCCTAAAACTCTCCGCAAGCCGGCTTCTTCCTCGGCTTTGACTTGTGGGGTTTCAGCGGAATAGACGATGGTATCTCCTGCATCAATTTCACCAATATCGTGAATTAGGAGCATTTTGATAACGCGATCAATGTCCACCGGCTCGTTGGCATACTCTCGCAGCATTATCGCGGCCATGCATACGTGCCAGCTGTGCTCTGCCGAGTTCTCGTACCGTTGGAGACCAATAGGTCGAGTTTTTCTTAGCACACCTTTCAACTTATCTAGTTCAATGATGAAGCCAAAAATGTCTTCGAGTTCCTGCAACAGAATTCCCCTGGGAAAACCCGCTTTAACGGCGATGAAAGTCATTCAACATACTATATCAAATGTCCTGAACTAGGTGCGGTCTTTCGAGATGTCGCAAAACACCTCAATGCAGACAGTCGCTAAAAGCGAAATGAGATGGTTTTTACGACTACTCTCGGCCAAGAGGGGATATTGCCAACCTAAGACCTGAATCGCCACCAGTTCTCTAGACACTTTCCAGCTGTTTTTCGTGATGCTGTTCGTAGTCTACAGGTGACAGCAGGCTGTTCGAGCCATGCCGGCGTCTGACGTTGTAGAACATCTCGATATAGTCAAAGATATCGGCCCGGGCATCCTGCCGGGTCGGATATATCTTGCGCTTCACGCGCTCGCGTTTCAGTAGCTGGAAGAAGCTTTCAGCGACTGCGTTGTCATGGCAGTTGCCGCGTCTGCTCATACTGCCCTCAAGGCCGTTTGCGCGTAGAAACGCGCTCCAGTCATAGCTTGTGTATTGACTGCCCTGGTCCGAATGAACAAGTACCTTGCTCACCGGCTTGCGACGCCACACCGACATCAACAAGGCATCTAGAACCAGATCGCTCGTGATCCGTGATTGCATCGACCAGCCAATCACCCGGCGCGAGAATAAGTCGATGACCACGGCCAGGTACAACCAGCCTTCGTGGGTCCGAATATGGGTGATGTCGGTCGCCCATCGCTCGTTCGGCGCAGCCGGATTAAACTGTCTCTGCAGTACGTTAGGCGTCACATCATGCGCTTTGCCAACCTTATGCCGTGGCTTGCGATATCCAACCTGCGCCCTGATTCCAGCGTCTTTCATGAGACGGTGGACACGGTTGGGGCCGCAACACTCGCCTATTTCATGCAAATCACGATGGATCTTCCGATAGCCATACACAGCACCGGACTCGAGCCAGAACTGCTTGATCAGGCCAGAGAGCCGCTTGTCCTCACAACCGCGAGCCGATAGCGGCTGTCGACGCCACGCATAGAAACCGCTGGGGTGAACGTTAAGCAAAGAACACAGATGCCGCACCGGCAACTGGTGGCGATGGGATTGAATAAAAGCGTACCTCACTCGGATTGGCTCGCGAAGTACGCCGCGGCTTTTTTTAGAATGTCACGCTCCTCCGTGACACGCTTAAGCTCTTTTTGTAGCCGACGAATCTCGGCCTGATCATCAGCCTCCACTCGATGTTGCTCAGCAGCCGGCCCGTACTTCTTCACCCAGGCATACAGACTGTGCGTCGTCACGCCCAGCCGACTGGCCACGTCCGCCACGCTGTAGCCGCGATCCGTGATCTGGCGAACGGCTTCTCTCTTGAATTCTTCGGGGTAACGCTTGTTGCTCATAAACACCTCTCTGATAGCCATTTTGTATGGCTGAAAGGTGTCTAGCAAACTGGTGGCGATTCAACCTATGTCTGATGTTAAGGTAAAACGTGAGCGAGAATCACGTGTTTGAGCCGGTCTCCGCTCAAGCGATCCGATAACACGCCACTATGTATCACCCGAGAATTATTATGGATGTCGCCTGCAATCTTATTCGACTAAAGCAAGGGAGCCTGCCGACGGCCCGGAAGTGGGCGGAGACCATGAATGACAGAATGAAAGAAGTTCTGGCCTCTTTGCACGATGAATCCGTAGTCATTGAATCTGTGTTCTTGCTGTCTAGGAGGGAAGGAGACTACTTGGTGTACTACATGCGCGCTGTGAGTATGGAGCAATCGAGAACGTCGGTGAAAACGTCCGAGCATGAAGTCGATGCTATTCACAAACGCTTTAAACAAGAAGTTTGGGAAAGTATTGAGGAAACTGAGTTGTTGCTCGATGCCTCTATTTGGCACAAGACTGAGGATTCGGCCTTGCCTTGAGACTCGCTCAGCGCCTTGAAAAAAGCTGTCTCTAAATTGGTGCGAGAGGCTAGGAATTTGCTAGCGGCAGCGAAGGTTTGGTGGATGCCGTTTAGCCCCGGCCAGCCCAAACTTCCGCTCGTAGGCGTAGGCGTAGGCGTATGCGGTGTTTGGCAATGACGCAAAACACCTCAAAGCGGCCGGTCGTTGAAGGTCAAACAACGTGTTTTTAGGACCGCTTCCGGCCAACTGCGGATACTACGGCTGAAGAAAGCAGTGCTTCTGCGACTCATGTCGAAAGTCAGCCTCAAGTGACACCGGGTAGGCCTCAATGCGCTCGTCGCTGAGCAAAGCATCGGCAAGCGCCGCCGGGCCGGCAAAGAAGCTTGAGTTGTGGTCGAACGGTACCGTAAAAAACCATTCCGCCGTAGTCGGCCAGATCGCCTGCGGCGAAAGCGACGATACTGATGATCCCGACACGGGCTCATCCGGTAGCAGAGTGCGCCACTTTTCGAATACGGTGCCGAGACTCGCGCACAGCACAAAATGCTCCTGCTGGCCCATGCCTTTAATTCTCGTAGCGTTGCGACGGTGAAGGTCGTCGATCTCTTCGGTTCCGTAGCCATGCCAGACGGCAACGATGCACTCCTGATGCTCGCCGCTATACGACAATACAGCGTCACTGACCGCATCGATCATTGCGCCTGTAGGCGTTTCTTCAAGCGGTCCGCAGAAGTCACCCGGGCGCAGTTGCTCGTAGTTTGGGTGCGGTATCAGATCACCGTACTGCGTGTATTCGTCGATTGTGTGCCCGCGTTCTTCCGCCACCTTCGACCAACGTACAGGCCTCAGGAAGAACTCCCAAGGAGGTGAGCCATCTTCTGGAGTGTACTTCTTATCGCGCGGGTCCGTACTTACTTGCCACGCCGGCGGGCAGATCTGAACATAACGTTCAAAGCCCGACGGCACCCAGCGATTAACCGTGAACAAGGGGCCGCTACATCTTTGGACCACCCATTCGGCGCGACTACCGTCTTGCTCTGGACCACAAACAGATACGATTCCGCCCCTCATGTATTCGCCCTCCCAACAATTAAGACCGCGTCATTGAGCAATCATCCCAAAAAAATGCGTAGTTTGACTGCGTAAGATGACGGCGTCGATAAAGTACCGCTTTGGGTTGTGGATTCAACCGGTCGTTGCAACACCTAGACACAGCTGCAATTTTGCCCCAATGTCGCAAAATAGGCGAAAGCGGTCTTTGTGGATTAGCGGGTAAGCACTGGCAAATCCAATAATCGGCAGAAAGCGTCGATCGGTGCTATTCCTTGATCGCGCATGTTTTGCCACTTGTTCTGAGAACGTACGGCTTGACTCAAGTACCGTGAGAAATTGGCCTAGCCTGAACCTTACGCCTCGATGGGAAAAGCACATCACAACAGAGCGTTAAGCTCTCGCTTTGTGCTATTTACACTGATTATCAACAGCAGCCGCTGCACAAGTGAGCGTAGCGCCAGCGAAGCCGGCAGACCATTTCAGGTCCAGATCGGGGCCTCCATGCCTCACGCTTGTTGTCACAAATTATGATTCCAAGATAGCCAGCCCGGTAGACCCGCCGCCGCCCGGAAGGGCTGCGGTTCCTGTGGAGAAATCTGGAAAGGTTTCTGGTTTACATTTAGGCTCGAAAACCGGTGGATTCTTCTCCCCTGATCACGTCGTTATGGTTTACTCTAGCGCCGTGATTGAACCTTTTGAGCATTTGTTTCCATTTTGCGGTGCGAGCGGGTGAATTCGGCAGCTCGAAAGAATAGCCAATACCAGGAAAAGCCAGTGTTTTTTCGGTTCGCAGAGGCCAGCAACGACCCGAGCTACTCACTCACTCACTCGTTTACACAAAAAATTGTTCCGATATTTGGCGCAGGCAAGAGCACGGCCATGTCCTATATTGAGGAGCGTCTGCGGGATGCGGGAGTGGACCTCATCTGCACCCGCGAGCCGGGCGGCACAAGTCTGGGCGAACAGCTACGAGAAACGCTGCTGGCACCTACGGAGGCAGGCATTGCGCCTCTGGCTGAACTTCTGATGATGTTTGCAGCCCGGGCACAACATCTCTCTGAATGCATACTGCCGGCGCTCCGGCGGGGGCAGTGGGTGCTCTGTGACCGATTTACCGATGCCACCTATGCCTATCAGGGCGCGGGCCGAAACATGGGAGAGGCACCAGTTGCCTTGCTTGAGGAATTCGTGCAGGGAGACCTGCGTCCGGATGTGACCTTGCTTCTCGATGTTCCCGCCGACCTGGGGCTGTCCAGGGCCCGGGGCAGGGGAGCTCTTGATCGCTTTGAGCTGGAGGATCTGGCTTTTTTTGAGCGCGTGCGACAGTCCTATCTGTCCCGTGCCCGCCGCAGCAGTGGCCGCTATCAGATCATTGATGCCTCAGCAGAGCTCGCGGACGTGGAGCGGGCGTTGCAGGCCGTCGTCAAGGACCTCATTGCCTGCCCACCCCTGGTGACGGACTGATGCCGGAACTGCCACCCACGATAATCCCGCCACCGCAGTCCCGGACCCTGCCCTGGCATCAGTCGGCGTGGCGCAGCCTCCATACCCTGTTCCAGGGAGGGCGGCTTCCCCACGCTATGCTTTTAGAGGGGCAGCCCGGTACCGGACGTAATCGCCTGGCCCTGGCTTTGGCGCGTTTTCTTCTGTGTAGCCAGCCCGGCGTTGAGGGCAACTGCGGCGAGTGTAAAACCTGCACGCTCAGCGCTTCCGGCGCACTCCCGGACCTGTTGAGCGTTGGGCCCGCCGAAGAGGGCAAAGCGATCGGTATTAATGCAATCCGGGAAGTTATCCGCTTCGCGGCGGGGACACCGTCCCTCGGGCGCTACAAAGTCATACTGATCACCCCCGCCGAATCCCTCACCACGGCAGCGTTCAACGCTTTCCTCAAATGCCTGGAGGAACCCGCATCGGAGACCTTCATAATTCTGGTGTCCGCCCGGGGGTTTCCCTTGCCCGCAACGATCCGCTCCCGCTGTCAGCGCTGGCAACTGCCGTCGCCGGAGGAGGAGGCAGCTCAGGAGTGGCTGAAAAAGGAGCTGGGGCAGCAGGCAGAGGCCGATGGCGCGGCGTCCGCAATGCTGGAATTATGTAACGGTAGGCCCCTCGATGCCCTTAGCAAACTCCAGGGCGAAGAGCGGGAGCCCTTGCTCGCGATGCACCGGTGTGCCAGGGAAGTGCTCCATCAGGGCAGAAAATCAACCCTGCTGGAGCAGGCAGTCGCCGGCGTGGAGCCCGATAGTGCCCTGGACGCTATGGAGTCTGCACTCCAGCGCTGGCTTCGCGAGTTACCGGCGGCGCGTCTTCGAACGGTGGAAGCCCAGCGGGGGTTTGGGGCGCTGGATACCATCGGTCGCCTGCGCGCAGCGAAACGCAGCGGAACTAACCCCAATGTCGACTTGTTGCGCTTCAGTGCAACAAGCGCGCTTAACGGGCTATGGGAGTGATAAACGCAATGCTACACTCAGCGCTGCGCACTACATATTTCTTGCATCATGAATGAACAATCTTCCGGCCATCAGGGCATTCTTTCTCTGACGATTAAGGACAAAGCGGTCCTGTATTCTGCATACATGCCTTTTATTAAAAACGGCGGTTTGTTTGTTCCCACTAACAAGAGTTACGAAATTGGTGATGAGGTGTTTATGTTACTCACCCTCATGGAAGAGCCTGACAAGATTCCCATCGCGGGAAAAGTGGTGTGGGTGACGCCGCGGGGCGCCCAGGGAAACAGAACCTCGGGGATCGGAGTGCAGTTTTCTGAGCAGGACGCTGCGGCTAACTCCAAGATCGAAGAGCATCTGGCGGGCATGCTGACCTCCGATAGACCCACGCATACGATGTAAGAGACCGCGAGGGCGGCAACAAACAGTCTTCAGATGTCATGCCCCTTTATAAGCCCTTCATGGCCGCTTCATGCCCCCTTTTTTGTCCCGTCAGTGTCCCCCTCAAGGGAGTGGCCAGTTCAGAAGCGTTACCTTTCCTGCTTGGAATTGTTCTTGAGAACGTTGTCTTTCGAAGGTGTGTGGGAAGTGCATGGGAGGTGCATGGGAGGTGCATGGGAGGTGCGTGGAAAGTGCAGGCCCGAGATACCTAACATAAAATCGAGAAAACCTCGTTAAGCTATTGATTTTAATGATTTTCAGTCAAAAAAGTGGGCTCCAGGAGGAGCCCAATAAGACCATTAGGAGTGAAACATAAAGGAAGTTAATCCTTCACAACGGAACATTGGGTTTGTTCCGGTGACATACCATTCCTGCGAGGAAATGGGGTCACCTCTATAGTAAAGGCATTAATTGGAAATATTCCACAGTTTACTGTGCAAAAACTAGTTCTTTTCTGCATATACAAATAAATTTTTAATAGCCTGAGGGAGCAAAAAGCACTCAGTGATCGGTGAAAGGCCCACTTTAGGGGTTTTGGAAGGATTTTACGGACGGCCGTGGTCGCCGGCCTCTCGCCTGCGCATGATCGACTGGTTAGTGGCGCTTGGCATTGACGCCTATCTCTATGCCCCGAAGGCCGATGCCTGCCTCCGAAAGGGCTGGAAGCGGTCCTGGCCAGCAGCGGAGCGAGCCCATCTGGCCGCCGTAGCGCGGCGCTCAGGCGATAAGGGACTGGCCTTTCATATCGGCCTGTCGCCTTTCGAGCTTTACCGTGAGTACAACGGCGCGTCCAAGACGGCCCTGAAAAACAAGCTGGGGGAAATTGTCGATCTGGGCGTTGGGGGGCTTGCGCTGCTTTTTGATGACATGCCCGGCAATCTTGACAACCTCGCTGACCGTCAGGGGGAAGTCTGTAGCGATATACGCCACTGGGTCGGCGCCAGCGATCTCGAGCTGCGCCTGTGTCCCAGCTATTACAGCGATGATCCCATCCTTGATGAAATTTTTGGCCAGCGGCCGGATCGCTATCTCGAAACGCTTTTGGATAGTCTCGAAGGGAGCTACGAAGTTTTCTGGACAGGTCCCGAAGTGTGTTCACCCGCGGTAACACCCGAGGATCTCGCGAAACCGAGCCTGCTTTTTCAAGGGAGGCTCGCTCTGTGGGACAACTATCCTGTCAACGACAGCCGGGCCCGCTCGCCCCACATTTTTATAGATCCCTTGCAGGGGCGCTCGGCGGCGTTAGGCAGCGTCATCAGCAGCCACTGGTGCAACGCGATGAACCAGCCCGCACTATCGCTCCCTGCACTCGCCTCCCTACCTGCGCTTTATGGCGCATTGAATCAGCAGTGGGAGGGGGCCCTGAAAGAGGCAGGTGTTGATAAAGCACTGATTGAGGCCTGCGAGCCCCTGGCGAGTCGCACCCTGGGCAGCCTCCAAGAGGGCGAGCGCGCAAAACTGGAGTTCGCCGCGTCCAAAGACAGCCTGGCGGCGGCGGAGTTACGGGATTGGCTTGGCGGCGGCTACGATTTTGACCCCGAGTGTCTCACCTGTTGAAAGGCATGTTGCTGCCACGGGACGCCTGTGGCAAAATCGCGCCCCTCGAAGGCACCCGGCGCAGCCCCTGCCTTAGATAAAAGTCCAGAAATATCAACGTTTTGCAGGTTTTTTGGCCGCTCAGAGAGGGCGCTGAAACGCCTGGTCCATATGCGGGAGTGGCGGAATTGGTAGACGCGCTGGTTTTAGGTACCAGTGTCTTATGGCGTGAGAGTTCGAGTCTCTCCTTCCGCACCAATCAGGGGCTTGTCCAAAGCCCCGCCAAAGAATGAGTTATTAGGGATCACCAGATTATGCAGGTTTCCATAGAAACAACGTCCAAGCTGGAGCGCCGGCTGACCGTTGGAGTACCGGCCGAAACTGTCGACTCACAGGTCGACGAACGTCTCCGTCAGGCCGTTAAAAACGTGCGTCTGCCGGGCTTCAGGCCCGGTAAAGTGCCACTTAAAGTGATGCGCCAACGCTTTGGTCCCGGTGTTCGTCAGGAGGTGCTGGGCGAGGTCATGAGCCGAAGCTTCCAGGAGGCGGTTACCCAGGAGAAACTCAAGCCTGCAGGGCAGCCCACCATCGAGCCGCGCAACATGGATGCGGGCAAGGATCTTGAGTACATCGCGACCTTCGAGGTGTTCCCCGATGTGGAAGTGGTCGAGCTCAAGGACTACCCCGTGGAGAAGCCCGCTGCGGAAGTTACCGCCGAGGATGTGGATAACATCATCGAAGTGTTCCGCAAGCAACGGGGTAGCTGGGAAACCGTAGAGCGTGCAGCCGAGAAAGAAGACCGCGTGAATATCGACTTTGAGGGCACCCGCGACGGGGAAGCCTTCGAGGGCGGAAGCGCCGAAGGAAGTGACCTGGAGCTGGGTTCAGGACAGATGATTCCCGGCTTTGAGGATGGCATTGTCGGCATGAGCGCAGGTGAAGAGAAGGTGCTCTCCCTGAGTTTTCCTGATGACTACCACGCAGACGAGCTCAAAGGCGCTGCCGTTGAGTTCAAGGTCAAAGTCAACAAGGTCGAGGAGATGCAGTTGGCGCCCCTCGATGCAGAGCTCTACGCGGCTTATGGCCTCGAAGGCGACGATGAAGCCGAGTTTCGCGCAGAAGTTGAGCAGAACATGGCTCGCGAACTGCGAAACGCCGTTGATGCGCGGGTCAAGAAGCAGGTTATGGATGCGGTCATAGAGGCCTACAGCGATCTGGAGGTGCCCGCGGCACTCATCTCCCAGGAAACGGATGCACTGCGCAATCAGATGTTTCAACAGTTCGGTGGCTCCGCGCCCGAAGGTATGGACCTCAAATCCATTCTCCCCGACGACATGTTTGCGGAGAATGCTGCCCGACGCGTAAAGCTTGGCCTCGTGCTGGCGGAGCTCATTGCCCACTTCGAACTCAAAGCCGATGAAGAGGCGATTAAGGCTGCAGTAGAAGAGATTGCCTCCACCTATCAGGACCCCGAAGAGGTGGTTAATTGGTATTTTGGAAACCAGGAGCAGCTTGCCGCCGTAGAATCCAAGGTATTGGAGGACAAAGTAGTGGATCGTCTTCTCGAGTCCGCCGCGATTAGTGAGAAGGCCTGCACGTACCAGGAAGCCATCGCTTTAGGTCAGCAGGCTAATCAGCAGTAAATAAACGCTGCAAAAACCGTAAGAGTTACTCAAGCTCAGGAGCTGAGGAAGTATGTCGAAGCAGATCCAAGGAATGTCCCCTCCCGTTGAAGCACTGGGTCTTGTACCCATGGTGGTGGAGCAGACTTCGCGGGGCGAGCGGTCCTACGACATTTACTCACGCCTTCTTAAGGAACGCGTGGTGTTTGTGGTGGGGCAGGTTGAAGACCATATGGCCAACCTGATCGTTGCCCAGCTCCTGTTTCTTGAGTCTGAGAATCCGGATAAAGATATACATTTATACATCAATTCCCCGGGCGGGTCCGTAACGGCAGGGCTGTCGATCTACGACACCATGCAGTTCATCAAGCCTGACATCAGCACCATGTGCCTGGGTCAGGCCGCTTCCATGGGGGCTTTCCTGCTGTCCGGTGGCACCAAGGGCAAGCGTTACTGCCTGCCGAATGCGCGGACCATGATCCACCAGCCCAGCGGCGGTGCCCAGGGTCAGGCCACGGATATCGACATTCAGGCCAAGGAAATTCTGATCATCCGCGAGCGTCTCAATCGCCTCATGGCGGAGCATACGGGTCAGCCCCTGGAAGTTATTGAGCGCGACACCGAGCGCGATCGCTTTATGGACGCCGAGCAGAGCAAGGAATATGGCCTGGTCGACGAAGTCGTGACGGCTCGGAGCGCCGGCGCCAGCGAGTGATTCAGGCGCAGTTTTCTAAGGCACACGATGCCTGTCCACTTGCATTAGGAGGCGAAAAACATCAACCTAAAACCGGTGGCAGTGTCGTGGGAGGCGAAGTGAGCCAATGAGTAAAGATTCATCCACAACAGATGACGGTGGCAAACTTTTATATTGCTCGTTCTGCGGCAAGAGTCAACATGAAGTTCGCAAGCTCATCGCCGGTCCCTCGGTCTTTATATGCGACGAGTGCGTAGACCTCTGTAACGACATAATTCGCGAAGAGGTGCAGGAGAGCGCGGCCGAAGATGCCGACGAAAAGTTGCCGGTTCCCGTAGAGATTAACGCAATTCTTGACGAATACGTGATCGGTCAGCAGCGCGCCAAAAAGGTGCTCTCCGTCGCGGTTTACAACCACTACAAGCGACTTCGTCACGGCGGTTCCAAGAGTGACGACGTCGAGCTGGGCAAGAGCAACATTCTCCTCGTGGGCCCTACAGGTTCAGGTAAGACATTACTCGCCGAGACCCTCGCGCGACTTCTCGATGTCCCCTTCACGATCGCTGACGCCACCACGCTCACGGAAGCAGGTTATGTGGGCGAGGATGTTGAGAACATCATCCAGAAGCTGTTGCAGAAGTGCGATTACGACGTTGAGAAGGCCCAGGTAGGCATTGTTTATATCGATGAGATCGACAAGATTTCGCGCAAATCCGACAACCCGTCTATAACCCGGGATGTGTCAGGGGAGGGCGTGCAGCAGGCCCTGCTCAAGCTCATTGAGGGTACCGTCGCATCCGTTCCTCCCCAGGGCGGGCGAAAGCATCCCCAGCAGGAATTTCTGCAGGTAGATACATCGAGCATCCTGTTCATCTGCGGCGGCGCCTTTGCGGGACTGGACAAGGTCATTCGTGATCGGTCCGAGAAGGGCGGTATTGGCTTCGGCGCCGAGGTCCACAGCAAAGACGCCACACGCAACGTGGGGGAAGTGCTTTTTGATCTCGAGCCTGAGGATCTGGTTCAGTACGGTCTGATTCCCGAGTTTGTGGGTCGCCTGCCGGTGATAGCCACCCTGGAAGAACTCGACGTACCGGCGTTGGTGCAGATCCTGACAGAGCCCAAGAACTCCCTGACGAAGCAATACAGCAAGCTTTTTGAAATGGAAGACGTGGAAATCGACTTCCGCGAGGATGGTTTGCGAGCCGTGGCGGAAAAGGCTATGGAACGTAAAACCGGCGCGCGGGGTCTTCGCTCTATCCTCGAAGGCGTGCTTCTGGATACCATGTACAGCATTCCGTCCCGAGAGGATGTTGCCAAGGTTGTTGTCGATGAATCGGTGATCCGCGGCGATTCTGAGCCCCTGCTGGTGTATCAGAACAACGAGCCTGTGCGGGCAGCTGCGCCGGAGGAATAAGCACCCCCGCGTTGGAATCCGCCGACGGATTGCAGCGTCGACTTGCATTTCGTGTAACCGGCCCCACTACATAGGGGTCGGAGTCCTCGCAGACCCAAGCGGGCTGCGCCAAAATTCTTGACCCGATTTCTGGTTGTCACTGGAGAACACTATGGGCGAGCACCCTGTTTTAGAATTACCCCTCTTACCCCTACGCGATGTTGTGGTGTATCCGCACATGGTGTTGCCATTGTTTGTGGGAAGGGAGCGATCCATAGAGGCCCTGGAGCATGCCATGGCCAACGACAAGCAGGTGCTTCTGGTCGCCCAGCGCAATGCCTCCGACGACGACCCCCGGGCCGATGACATTTACCAGGTGGGCACCGTCTCCAACATTCTCCAGCTGCTGAAACTCCCCGACGGTACCATCAAGGTGCTCGTGGAGGGCGGCTTCCGCGCTGCCGTCGATTTCGTTAATGACGACGGCGAGTTCACTGTTGCCGGTGTGCGCGAAATAGAGGCCGATGAGCCCGACGAGGAGGAAGCCGAGGGCCTCCTGCGGACCACGTCGGCAAACTTCGAAAAGTACGTGACTCTCAGTAAAAAAGTCCCCGCAGAGGTCCTTACCTCTTTAACCGGCATTGACGAACCCGGGCGTCTCGCGGACACCATCGCGGCGCACATGGGCGTAGAGCTTGACCAGAAACAGAAGATACTTGAGATCTCCTCCGTAAAAGGCCGTCTCGAGTACCTCATGGGCCTGATGGAAGCAGAGATTGACGTTTTTCAGGTCGAGAAACGCATTCGCGGCCGCGTCAAAAAGCAGATGGAAAAAAGCCAGCGGGAGTACTACCTGAATGAGCAGATGAAGGCCATTCAGAAAGAACTCGGGGAAATGGATGAGGCGCCCAATGAGGTCGATGAGCTTGAACAGCGCATCGCCGAAGCCAAGATGCCCGATGAGGCCAAGGAGAAGACACTGACGGAGCTGGGCAAGCTCAAGATGATGTCCCCCATGTCCGCAGAGGCATCTGTACTCCGTAGCTACATTGACTGGATGGTCAGCGTCCCGTGGGCAAAGCGCAGCAAGGTGAAGCATGACCTGAAGCGTGCCACGGACATTCTTGACGCAGATCATTATGGCCTGGAGGAAGTCAAAGAACGCATCCTGGAATACCTCGCGGTGCAGAAGCGCGTGCGCAAGGTCAAGGGTCCCGTGCTGTGCCTCGTCGGCCCTCCGGGTGTTGGTAAAACCTCCCTGGGTGAGTCCATCGCGCGCGCCACCAATCGCAAATTTGTCCGCATGGCGCTTGGCGGCGTACGTGATGAAGCCGAGATCCGCGGGCATCGCAGAACTTATATCGGCTCCATGCCGGGTAAATTACTGCAAAAAATGGCCAAGGCCGGCGTGCGGAATCCGCTCTTCCTGCTCGACGAAATCGACAAGATGGGCATGGATCACCGGGGCGATCCGGCTCAGCGCTTTGGAAGTGCTAGATCCAGACAGAACATCAGTTCATGATCACTACTCGAAGTGGACTCGAAGGTCTGAGTCATGTCGTGTGGCCTCAACACCATGAACATACCGGGACCGCTCCTTGATCGCATGGAAGTTATTCGTCTGCCGGGCTATACGGAAGATGAAAAACTCAATATCGCCCAGCGTTATCTCATACCGAAGCAGATCAAGCGTAACGGCCTCAAGACCGATGAGCTGACCATCACCGAAGAAGCACTCATTGACGTGATTCGATACTACTCCCGCGAAGCCGGTGTCCGTGCCCTGGAGCGGGAGATTGCGAAGATTTGCCGAAAGATGGTCAAAGCCATCACCCTCAAGGAGAGTGAGTACGGTGCGACGGTCACGCCGGAGATGCTCTCCACCCTGCTGGGCGTCAGGAAATTTAACTACGGCGTTGCCGAAGAAGAGAACAAGATCGGACAGGTGACGGGTCTCGCATGGACCTCCGTGGGGGGGGAACTCCTGACCATTGAGACCGCTGCGGTGGCCGGCAAGGGCCGCTACGTAAAAACCGGCTCCCTCGGCGACGTGATGCAGGAATCCATCCAGGCGGCGAGCACGGTTGTCCGTAGTCGCTCACAGCTTCTGGGAATTCCCGCGAGCTACCACGACAGCCACGATATGCACATCCATGTCCCCGAAGGGGCGACGCCCAAGGATGGTCCCAGCGCCGGAGTCGCCATGTGCACGGCCCTTGTCTCTGTATCGACGGAGATCCCGGTACGCGCCGATGTGGCGATGACCGGAGAGATCACCCTCCGCGGGGAAGTACTTCCCATCGGCGGATTGAAAGAGAAGCTCCTCGCAGCCCGGCGGGGCGGCATCAAGACGGTCATCATTCCCAAGGAAAACGAGCGTGACCTTCAGGAAGTTCCCGATAACATCAAGGAAGATCTGGAGATCATTGCCGTGAAGTGGATTGATGAGGTCCTTGCCGTTGCCCTGGAGAGTCCGCCTGTGCCCCTGAGTGATGAGGACTATCTTGCGGGATCTGAGAGATCCCAGGCCGAGAAGGGACGCGACGGCGATGAGAGCCGTATAAATACCCATTAAAACCTTGAATAGTCCCGGCGATAGTTGACCCGTCTGAGGAGGCTGGTATACAGTCTCGCAGCTGTTAGGCGCTTCGTTTTAACCACCGAAAACAGGCACCGGCGGGTCGCCGAGATCGCTAGGTACATCTCTAGATGAGTCGTTAGAAGAGTCTTTAAAAGAGTCTTTAAAAGAGTCTTTAAAAGAGTCTCTAGAAAAGTCTCTAGGTACACCTTTGATCCTGGCAAGCCGCCGTCAGCCCGGCCTTACAAGGCATTCACGCTGTCGGCGCAGGCAAGCAGTGCGTGCCTATCCAATGCCAGAAGAGTGACAGTAAGCGAAACGATCAACGGGGTATCAAGGCAGGCGGGACGGGCTTTCAACAACTTTCAGCGGCTTTGCCATGGAACGCCAAAGTTTTTGCAATGACAAGTATCGTAGAGATTACGATTCAAAATTAAAAAAGGGGACCTTAGTGAACAAATCAGACCTTATCGACGCTATCGCGTCAGCAGCTGACATCAATAAATCAGACGCCGGACGTGCATTGGATGCCGTGGTAGACAGCATTACCGACACTTTGAAAAAAGGTGACCAGGTGTCTCTGGTGGGCTTTGGCACTTTTTCTGTGAAGCATCGCGCTGCTCGCGACGGCCGTAACCCTCAGACCGGAGAAACCATTAAGATCAAAGCCTCCAACGTGCCTGGCTTTAAAGCGGGAAAGGCGCTGAAGGACGCGGTCAACTCCTGAGGATTTGTTGGGGGGCTGAATTGAGTCGGTGATCTGAACCGACGACCGAGGCCTCTCTTACACGACATTCATACAAGGCGCACTTCGGGTGCGCCTTGTGCGTAAAGGCAGAAAGAGAATTCTTTTTCTTCATCATCGCAGGGTAAAAATTCAATGCTCCAGGACATCCGGGCGAACGCTCAGGGAACGGTCGCCAAAATCATCATTGGCCTCATCGTTATTTCGTTTTCCATATTTGGTATTGAGTCACTTCTTTTCAGTGGCGGATCCGACGGTGTTGCCGAGGTGAATGGTGAAGAGATCACGCCTTTTGCCTTACAGCAGGAGGTATCGGTTCAGCAACGACGGCTCCTATCCATCCTTGGAGAAAACGCGGACCCGGCGCTCCTCGATCAGGCACAGCTGAGCCAGCAGGCGCTGGAAACGCTTATCCAGAGGGAGATCATCAAGCAGGCGGCGGCAGACCTGGAGCTCACGACCTCGGATCAGGCCCTGGCTGACATCATCGGATCCATGGGGCAGTTTCAGATAGACGGTCAGTTTTCGCCGGACATGTTTCAGAGCGCTCTGGCAAGTGCCGGCTTTACGCCTGCTTTGTTCCGTGAGCGACTGTCCGAGGACGTCGAAATAGGCCAACTCCGTGCAGGAATCGCGGGGAGTGATTTCACCACTGCCGCGGAGCTCGAACTTGCGTCCGCCATCGCCCTGGAGGGGCGTGATGTGCGCTACGTAAGCTTACCGCTCATCGACTTCATGGCGTCGGTAGAGGTGAGCGATGAAGCCGTTGAAGCGTTCTACAACGACAATCCAGAGCGTTTTCAGAGTGAAGAGCAGCTGGTGCTGGAGTATGTAGAGATCACCTTGGATCGCTATATTGAAGATATTGATGAAGAGCGGGTCCGGGAAGAATTTGAGCTGGTGCGTGACGAGTTTGAACTTGCCACGGAAGCCCGCGTATCCCACATCCTTGTTGAAGGTGATGATGAAGAGCGAGCGGCACGTATCGCCGAGGCGCAGGCCGCCCTCGATGCCGGTATGAGCTTTGCCGAAGCCGCGGCGGAATATTCCGATGACATCGGATCGTCGCAGTTCGAAGGTGATCTGGGCTACACGGCGGGAGATACATTCCCCGAGGCCATGGAGGACGCGGTTGCTAATCTCGCGGTCGGTGAGCGATCGGCTCCCGTCGAAACGGAGGCGGGCACCCACCTGTTGCTGGTCACGGACCGACGGGAGGGCAGCAATGTGAGTTTCGAAGAGGTCGCTGAGGAGCTTGAGGACCGCATTGCCCGTCGTGATGCGGCTGCTGAGCTACTCTCTGACGTTGAACGCCTCCGGGACATCGCGTTTAACGCAGCCGATCTCGATGCGCCGGCAGAGGCCCTGGAGCTCACGGTGCAAACATCAGACCCCGTGACCCGCAATCAGAGAGAAGGCCTGTTCAGTCGCCCGGTGCTCCTCCAGGCAGCCTTTTCTGAAGATGTGCTGGAGGCGGGCCACAACAGTGAAGTACTGGAGCTGAGTCCCGAGCAATTTGTGCTGCTGCGCGTTGCAGAGCGGCGCCCGCCGGCTCAAGTGCCACTGGAAAGCGTTGCCGGCGAGATAGAGGACCTTTTGCGAGATCGCCTCGCCAGAGAAGCAGCCGCAGCGGAGGCTCGCGAGCTGTTGGCAGCACTGGACGATGGAAACACCGTCGAGGAAGCGGCAAACGCAGCGGGGTTTCAGTGGCAGGTGGAGCTGGGTGCTCGCAGAGACAGCCCTACGCTGCCCCCCGTGGTGCGTGAACGTTTGTTTTCCATGGCGGCACCTACAGATGGCAACGCCGTACGCGAGATCGTCAGTGATGACCCGGACGCCACCTACATCGTCGAGCTGGCGAGGGTGAACGCCGGTGATCCTGAAGATCTGCCCGCGGAGGAGCAAAACAGTCTCCGCCAGCGTATCGCCGGTGAAACGGGCGGCACCTTGCAACAGCAATATGAACGCAGCCTTCGGGAACGGGTTGAGGTCATCGTTTACTAAGCGCCGTACCGTGGGTGGATAGCGTGGGTAAGTCGCGTGGGTAAATCCCTTCAGAAGATCGTCGATACGATTGTCGCTGCCACGTCGGGCTTGCCCGACCCCGATGCCCTGGCCGGCTGGTCGCCGGCGCTAAGCGGTGATATCGACATCCGCATTCTTGCCGATGGCTCCTGGACCCACGATGGCGACATCATTCATCGCGAGGGGCTGGTGCGCGTCTTTGCGTCGCTTCTGAGACGGGAGGGCGACGGGCATTACTATCTCGTCACCCCCTCAGAAAAGTGGCGTATTCAGGTAGAGCGACACGCATTACTCGGCATTGATTGTGAATTCGTCGATGACGTCCTGCGGGTGCTGCTCAATACCGGAGGGCGTTGTCAGCTCGGGGGCCCCAATCGTCTTCATTTACCTGGCGTCGATGATGAAACAGCCGGAGAACCCTATATTGAAGTCCCGAACGGGCTCACAGCGCAGATTACCCGCGCCGCCTGGTATCGCCTGGTAAATGCCGCGCAGCTAGAGGGTGATACGGCGTTTGTCATCAGCGGTGGCGAAAAAATAAGCTTAGGTGCTGTGACCTAAAGCTACCTGAAGCGCCGCGGCCACTAGCGCCCAGTGCCTGAAACCTGGCGCTTACAAAAAAATACCGAATGAGAGCCCGTTCCCGGGCTCCTCTCCTGACTCTGACTACCAGTCCGAATCACATATTCGGGTAATTCGGCCCGCCGAAGCCCTCAGGCGTCACCCAGGTAATGTTCTGCGCAGGATCCTTGATGTCACAGGTTTTACAGTGAACACAGTTTTGCGCATTGATTTGAAAACGCTTCCCCTGATCATCTTCCACCACCTCATAGACGCCCGCAGGGCAATAGCGCTGCGCCGGTTCATCGTAGATGGGCAGATTGGACTGGATGGGGATCGCGCTATCCGCCAAGGTCAGGTGACAGGGCTGGTCCTCTTCATGGTTGGTGTTCGACAGGAACACCGACGACAACTTGTCGAAGCTGATGACATTGTCGGGTTTCGGGTAGGTGATCTTTGCGCACTCCGCTGCGGGCTTGAGTACCGCGTAGTCAGGCTTGCTGTCGTGGAGGGTGAAAGGCACCTTGCCGCCAAAAATATTCTGATCAATCCACACCATGGCGGCGCCCAGCATGAAACCGAACTTGTGCATATAGCCGGAGAAATTCCGCGTGCTGTAGAGCTCATCGTAAAGCCAGGAATCGCGGACTTTGGCTTCAAAGCTGTCGAGCTGAGCCGGCGGGGCGTCAGACAATAAGGCCTCGACCACGGCTTCCGCGGCAACGAGTCCGCTTTTCATCGCGGTGTGATTACCCTTAATCTTTACGGAGTTGAGAGTTCCCGCATCACAACCAATGAGCAGACCACCGGGAAACTGCATCTGCGGCAGAGAATTCAAACCGCCTTTTGCGATTGCCCGGGCCCCATAGCTCAGGCGTGAACCGCCCTCAAGGTACTTAAGCGTCTCAGGGTGATGCTTCCAGCGCTGAAACTCCTCGTAGGGAGACACGTGAGGGTTGCTATAGTTCAGGTCGGTGATAAAACCGATGTACACCTGGTTATCGTCCGCATGGTAAAGAAACGCACCACCGCTGGAGCCACTCTCCTTTAATGGCCAGCCCAGGCCATGAACCACAAGGCCCGGCTGATGCTTCTCCGGGGGAATTTCCCAGATTTCCTTGATGCCGATGCCGTAATGCTGCGGATCTTTACCGTCATCAAGACCGAATTTGCTGATGAGCTGTTTGCCCAGATGTCCCCGGCAGCCCTCCGCAAACAGGGTGTACTTTGCGTGCAATTCCATGCCCCGCATGTAGCTGTCTTTTTCCTCGCCCTCGGCGCTGATACCCATGTCGCCCGTGGCAATGCCCTTGACGCTGCCGTCGTCCCCGTAGAGCACTTCTGACGCGGCGAAACCGGGATAGACTTCAACACCGAGGTTTTCTGCCTGCTCTGCCAGCCAGCGGCAGACATTCCCCATGGACACGATGTAGTTGCCCTCGTTGTGCGTAGGCTTGGGGATCGCAAAGTTAGGTAGTTTGGTTGCGGATTTTTCTCCGGTATAAAAGTAGAAATGATCCTCCGTCACTTTGGTTTTCAGAGGAGCACCCATTTCTTCCCAGGTAGGGAACAGTTCGCTGAGGGCATGGGGCTCAAGTACCGCACCGGAGAGAATATGAGCACCCACCTCCGATCCTTTCTCAACCACGCATACCGTCAGTTCGCGATCATTTTCCTGTGCCAGCTGCATAATCCGGCAAGCCGCCGACAGTCCGGACGGACCGGCACCAACAATAACAACATCGAACTCCATGGCTTCGCGTTCCACTGGGTAACCTCTCTCGCTGTGGTTTGGGCGCCCGGGACCGGACGACGAAAAATGTAGTCTCCTATTATAAAGTTTCGTGCACCCTCAAAGCCACAGAGTTTTGCGAGATCCTTATGGCTACCTCGATGACGAAGCTGGCGATTGACGCTTTCGTTCTCGGGCGAGTTCTACCGATTCCAGAGTCCGGAAATCAGGCTACCGGGCGTTGGACGCCAATTCCGCTATCATTAATGCAGGATGGGTGCAAATAGAGCGCTATTGACCTGGATCGGCAATAGCGGCACCATTTGCCCGCGTTTTTTCCAGGGAGCAGCGGTTCCGCAGTTCCTGAAGTTCGTTTAACCCCGATCAACCCGGTATGGGAGAAAGTATGAAGGTTCTCGTCGCAGTCAAGCGTGTCGTCGACTACAACGTCAAGGTGCGCGCCAAGGCCGACGGTTCAGACGTCGATCTGAACAACGTCAAGATGTCCATTAATCCGTTCTGCGAGATTGCGGTAGAGGAAGCGGTGCGTCTCAAGGAAGCGGGCACGGCCACGGAAATTGTTGCTGTTTCCATCGGCGAGAAGAGCTGCCAGGAGCAGATTCGTACGGCTCTTGCCCTGGGGGCGGACCGCGGCATCCAGGTTGAGGTCGAGGGTAACCCCGAGCCCCTGGTCATTGCCAAGCTGCTCAAGGGCGTCGTAGAAAAAGAATCTCCCGATCTCATCATCATGGGCAAGCAGTCCATCGATGGCGACAACAACCAGACGGGACAAATGCTGGGCGCTCTGGCAGGCATGCCTCAGGGCACCTTTGCCTCCGAGATCAAGGTCGATGGTGACAAGCTCGCCGTGACCCGGGAAGTTGACGGCGGCATGCAGACCATCAGTCTGAATTTGCCGGCTATCGTTACAACGGATCTGCGTTTGAACGAACCCCGGTACGCGTCTCTGCCCAACATCATGAAGGCAAAGAAGAAGCCTCTGGACGTGTTGACCCCCGATGAACTGGGCGTGCAGGTCACATCGCATCTGACCCTTGTCAAGGTTGAGCCGCCACCGGAGCGCTCCGCGGGCATCAAGGTAGAGTCCGTGGAACAGCTGGTCGACAAACTGAAAAACGAAGCGAAGGTGATTTAATGAGTACTCTCGTTGTAGCAGAACACGACAACAGCAGCCTTAACGTTGCCACCCTGAACACCGTCGCCGCGGCGCAGGCTTTGGGTGGTGATATTGATATTCTGGTAGCCGGTGCGGATTGCGGTGGCGCGGCGGCTGCGGCCCAGGCAGTACCGGGCATTCGCAAGGTGCTCACTGCAGACAAAGCGGCTTACGCCACGCAGCTGGCAGAGAACGTCAGTTTGTTGATTGCAGAAGTCGGCGCCGACTACGATAACGTTCTCGCAGCGTCCACCAGCAATGGCAAGAACATCATGCCCCGCGTTGCGGCCTTGCTCGACGTCGCACAAATCAGCGACATCATCAGCGTTGAATCTGCGGACACTTTCAAGCGTCCCATTTATGCGGGTAACGTGATTGCGACGGTCCAGAGCAGTGATGCCAAGAAAGTCATCACCGTTCGCACCACGGCCTTTGACGCCGTTGCGGCGGAGGGTGGCAGTGCGGAGCTCGTGGCAATAGACGCCGCTCACGATGCGGGTATCTCAAGCTTTGTCAGCCAGGAAATCGCAGAATCCGATCGTCCTGAGCTGACCGCAGCGTCGGTGGTAATTTCTGGCGGGCGCGGCATGCAGAACGGAGACAACTTCAAGCTCCTCGATGGCATTGCGGATAAGCTGGGTGCAGCCATTGGCGCATCGCGCGCCGCCGTTGATGCCGGTTTTGTGCCCAACGACATGCAGGTGGGTCAGACAGGCAAAATCGTCGCGCCGGATCTGTATATTGCCGTGGGTATCTCCGGGGCGATTCAGCACCTTGCGGGTATGAAAGACTCCAAAGTGATCGTGGCCATTAACAAGGACGAGGATGCGCCGATTTTCCAGGTGGCGGATTACGGCCTGGTCGCAGATCTTTTCGAGGCATTGCCCGAGCTCGAAGCACAGATCTAGCGTCTTCTGCACGAAAGAACGTGAATCTAAAGCCGGCGTAAGCCGGCTTTTTTATGGCTAAGGGCTTTTTTATGTCTAAAGGCTTTTGTCGCTGGAGGCTTTCCTCTATTTATCGCTAGAGGCCTTTCATGGGCAATGTAACTAATCTCTGCGCAAACGATCGCTGATGGCGATGGGGGTAGGGTAGTTGAGGACCACGATGTAAGACGATACCAGTAAGGTGATGATGGTAGCCGCCTGAATCGTCAGGGATGCCTCCAGCCCCAGAAGACCGGCATCGAAAGCGATGTAGGCGATGAGTAAAGAAAACTCACTGGCCTGTCCCAGACGAAACCCCAAATCCCAGGCGAGACTGCTGCGTTCACTGACGCCCTTGAGAAGCAAACGATAGGTCAGGGGCTTCATTGCCAGCACCAGCAGCGCCAGACACAGCGCGGGCATCCAGACCTGCTGAAGCATAGCGAGGTCAAAACGCGCCCCGACGGCGAAGAAGAAGAGAATAAGAAAAAAGTCGCGAAGAGGCTTTAGATTGACAGCAATGTACTGGGAAATAGGGCTGGTGGCGATGCTGACGCCGGCAACAAAAGCGCCAATCTCCGCGGACAAACCGAGCAGCTGGGCGGCCTCGGCCATGCCCAGGCACCAGCCGATGGCCAGTAAAAATATGTACTCGTGAAAGCGGTCGAAGCGTTGGATCAGACGCAGGAGCACGTAGCGCACGAAGGCCCAGGCCGCCATGCCGAGAAGTGGCAGCGCCAGCAGCACCTTGACGATGTGCCAGGCGGCTTCTCCGTCCTCGGCACTTCCGCTGGCCATGATGAGCACCAGCACGATGATGGCGAGTAAGTCCTGCAATAGCAGAAGACCGATCATCATTTCGCCGATATGCTTGTGATGAAGAATCGTCGTCGGCAGGAGCTTGATACCGATGATGGTGGAAGAAAACATCATTGCCACGGCGACGATCACCGACTCGCCATATTCCGCAAAGAAAAAACTCGCGAGGAGCCACGACGCCAGAAAAAAGATAGCGGAACTCACCAGCCCGACGACCGTGGAATTTCGGATCGTGGCAAACAGGGCCTGGGGCTGCATGTCCAGACCGAGGAGAAAGAGCAGAAAAATAATGCCGATGTGCCCAATATCCGAAAGCTGCTGGAGATCCGTGACCAGGCTGAAGCCTGAGGGTCCGATGAGCGCCCCGAGAGCGATATAGGCAATGATCAGCGGCTGCCGGGTGTAGAGGGCCACGGAAGCGAGTGCCGCAGCACCGCTGAAGATCAGAAAAAAAGCAAAAGTGACGGAGCCCGTATCCATAACGCCCTGAATCAAAAACGAGTTTGGATTGTAGCAGGCCCCCGGGATGGCCTACGGGGGATGCGGGTCAGGCGCTGCGCCTGCGGCGAAAGAGCGGCTGCGTTTCCCGTGCATCAGCCTGATAGGCCTCGGAAAAGCCGGGCAGGCTTCCGGCGCTTGCCGCCACTCCATCATTTTCCAAAGCATCGAAGCCGCAGCGATGCAGATAGACCCATTGGTCTGCAAGAATATCGCCACCGGCGATAAGTTTCCCCGGGAAGCCCAGCTGACGCAGCTTCGCCGCATGACTGAAGCCCCGTCCATCCATGAAACCCTCGAAACGGATGCAGATGCCGGGCACCCGGAGCAAGGCCGCATGGTGGTCATAGAGATTGTCATCGCCCCCAACGATCACCCAGGCATCCTCGGGCGCACCGGCTTCCAGCCAGTCTGCAAACATCAGAGTACTGGCTTCTTGCGCTGCCGGTGCCAATACGGTGCCTGACGGCATATCAGGACTGTCCATAAACCGCTTCCTTGAACGGCTCAACACCGCATCGCTGATAAACCTGCAGGAATCGTTCCTCATCGGAGTCGCGAAGCTCAAGATAGCGCTGGAGCAGCCACTCGATGGCATCGGGCAAATCCGCGCGACTGAAGGAAGGTCCCAGAATCTTCGCCACCTGCGCCGTACCCGCCTGGGAGCCTCCGATACAGACCTGGTAGAACTCCTGGCCTTTTTTATCCACCCCGAGAATACCGATATGGCCGACGTGGTGATGGCCACAGGCATTCATGCAGCCACTGATATTGAGTTCTATCGGGCCCAGATCAAACTGGTAATCCATTTTTTCAAAGCGTTCCTGTAGCGCCTGAGCGACGGGCAGGGATTTTGCATTCGCCAGGGAGCAGAAATCGCCGCCGGGGCAGCAGATCATGTCAGTTATGTAGCCCGCATTGGAACCCGCAAGCCCGAGGGGCTGAAGTGCGTCCCACAGAGCTCTGAGTTCGCTTTCCCGCACGTCGGCGAGAACGATGTTCTGCTCATGGGTAGTCCGCAATTCACCAAAGGAGTAGGCGTCAGCCAGATCGGCAAGTGCGTCCATCTGACTTGCACTGATGTCGCCGGGAGGCTGCCCCGTGGCTTTCAGGGTAACGGTGACCGCACGGTACCCCGGCTGCCTGTGAGCCTGCGTGTTACGTTTCACCCAGGCCGCAAACAGGGGCTCACTTGCACAGGCTTCCCTAAGCGCAGCGCATTCCTGAGAGCCATCCACAAGCCCATAATCGGGGGCGGTGAAGTGCGCCGAGACCGCAGCCAGGGCGTCTTCAGTCAAAGTGTTCGGTCCGCCGCGATGGGAGTCCCACTCGGCGTCGACGGCGTTGCTAAATGCCTCCACACCCATGGCCTTCACAAGGATCTTGATGCGGGCCTTGTACTTGTTGTCTCTTCGTCCGTGGAGGTTGTAAACGCGCAGGATAGCCTCGAGATAACTCAGCATGTCCGCGGGGTCCAGATCGTCGCGGATCATGGATCCCACTACGGGGGTTCTGCCCAGCCCGCCACCGACAAGAAACTTCAGTCGCACGGCACTCGCCTCATTGCGGTACAGCTCAATGCCGATGTCGTGGAAGTGTATGGCGGCACGGTCTTCCTCAGCGCCGTTTACCGCTATCTTGAATTTACGCGGTAGGAAAGCGAACTCCGGGTGCAGCGTGGACCACTGACGGATAATCTCACAGTAGGGTCGTGGATCAACGATCTCATCGGCAGCCACGCCGGCGAATTGGTCCGTGGTGGTGTTGCGGATGCAGTTCCCACTGGTCTGAATGGCGTGCATTTGCACCGCGGCAAGGTCCGCGAGAATGTCCGGCACGTCGGCGAGCCGGGGCCAGTTCAACTGAATGTTCTGCCGCGTGCTTATGTGCCCATAGCCTTTATCGTAACGACGGCTGATCTCAGCTATGGCCCGCAACTGTATGCTGCTAATGAGCCCATAGGGCACGGCGATACGCAACATGGGCGCCAAACGCTGCACATAGAGACCGTTCTGCAATCGCAGGGGCAAAAACTCCGCGTCGCTTAACTCACCGTCTAAATAGCGCGCCGTTTGATCGCGAAACTGCGCGACGCGCTCATCAACGATGGTCTGATCAAGATTGTCGTACTGATACATGGCAGTGCTGTCGGCGAAGGAGGGCGCACTCTACCAAAGCTGCGAGAGCTGTTTTATCTCAGTTTTTTCTAAGCTTGGATGATTTAGTTATGGCGCCCCGGAGCCTTTTTTGTCAGTCTCCCCGAGGTCGGAATTCCACGCGTAAATCTCACTAGAAAAACAAGGACAGGCTTTGATGAAGGACCGTCTCGACAGTATTTTGCAAAAGGGCATTGATCGTGGCGCCGCTCCCGGCGTTACCGCTGTGGTGGTGAATCGCGAGGGAGTGCTTTACGAAGGAGGATTTGGAGAGCGGGCCGTCGGTAGCGGTGTCCCCATGACGTCGGATACCGTGGGTAAGATTTTCTCCATGACCAAGGCCCTCACGGCTGCCGCGGCCATGCAATTGGTCGAGAGAGGGGCTCTGCACCTCGATGCGCCGGCGGGAGATGTCTGCCCTGACATCGGGTCTGCGGAGGTGCTCACGGGCTTTGATGATCAGGGTCAGCCAATAACCCGCGCCCCGGCATCACCGGTAACCCTGCGTCAGCTTCTCACCCATACCTCTGGATACAGCTATCACATGTGGGATTCAACGCTGCTGCAATGGCTGCAGACAACCGGTTCACCGGATATCAGCAGTCAGCAAAAGGCGGCGTTGCGACAGCCGTTAATGTTTGACCCGGGCACCCAGTGGCGCTACGGCATTGGTTTGGACTGGGCGGGGCAACTCGTGGAGGCAGCCTCCGGCATGCGTCTGGAAGACTACTTTGTCGAGCATCTCACCGGGCCTCTGGATATGTCCGATACCCATTTCGATTACAACGACGGGATGTTTGCCCGCACAGCGCATATTCATATCCGCTCAGCTGACGGGCGTCTGTCGCCGATACCCACGGCGCAATCCGATGAGCGTGAATTTGACGAAGGTGGCGGGGGATTAAAGGGCACCATGGCCGATTTCGGTCGATTCATCCGCATGATCCTGAACGATGGCCAGCTCGATGGAATCCGGGTGTTACAGACGGAAACGGTGCAGGCCATGTGTCGTAACCAGATTGGAACATTGCAGGTACTGCCCATGGAGAGCTGCGTACCGGCGATGAGTAATGATGGCGAGTTTTTTCCCGGCGATCCAAAGACCTGGGGCCTGGCTTTTCAGATCAATGAGGTACCGGGTTACACCGGAAGACCCGCAGGGACGCTGATGTGGGCAGGACTGGCTAACAGCTACTACTGGATAGATCGTCAGAACGGCATCGGCGGCGCCTATCTCAGCCAGATTTTACCGTTTGCGGATCAGGCATCGTCGGCGCTTTATTTTGAGATGGAAACCGCGGTGTACAACGGGCTCTAATCCCAATGCAATCGCTGCCTCAAAATCCGGACCGTCGCGTCGGAATCAGGCTGGAGGAATCGCCGAAGCTGCATGTTTTTCTTGGGAGTCGTGCCTCCCAATGCTAAACTCCGCTCCGGTTTACGGGGTGAGGTGCTGTCAATCAGGACAGAGATTTATCTCAAAACGATAGATCGAAGCTAGAGTTCGAACTCTAGTTCGAACTATAGCTCGAACTACAGCCCCAAACTACAGCCCGAAACCACATACTACTGCAACTCAGAACAAGCGCTGACAACAATCGCAAAGCTGAGTAGCACAAACAGCCAAAAAGGGGATTTTATGATGGCGTCCAGCGGACCGCAGAAGTCAAACAGCAAAGCAGACGCGGTGGCGACCGTTGTCATTATGACCGTCGTGGTCGCTACGGTATCGTTCTGGCTTGCGGGTATGCCTGGCTAGAGTCAGGTTTACAGCAAGGCAAAGAGCAAGACTAAGAGCAAGGCTCAGCATCATGCCCCCGTTGGCCTCGACGCTAGCGATTGCTCAAAACCAGAGTCACAACGGTATAGACCGTCCCGATAAACAAGGCGGTAAACAAAAGGCCCGCCACGATAAACGTGCCCGCTCGGCCTTGCTTGAAGTCCCGTTCACGATTCTTACTGCTTTGAACACCCAGGCCCGCCGCGAGGACGCTGCTGAGCACCTGCATGGGGTTCAGAGGCTCGTGGGAGCTGTTATCTCCCTGTCCTTCGTGCTTTCCTGGCTCCGGTGCGCTTTCTCCAACCTGGTTCGAGGAAGCGCCCGACACTCTCTCCGACACTCTCTCCGACACTTTCTCAGGCGCAGCCCCCGGACCGTTATCCAAAACCTGTTCTTTTGATGGCGTAGCCACGTTCTCTCCGCTGTTGCTGCTCATTGTATTCATCCTTGCTCTGTGGTGGCCTGGAGCCTCAATCGAGATTGGGTGCCAACCATCTGGCGAGCTCTGCGGTCTTGCTGTTTTTTCTCGCAGCCATGGATTCCAACTGATCTTCGCCGATTTTGCCTACGGCAAAATAACGGGCTTCGGGGTGCGAGAAATACCAGCCACTGACCGACGACGCGGGTTCCATGGCGTAATTGTCTGACAGGCTCACGCCGCAGAGCGACTCTGCGTCCAGAAGATCAAACAAAGTGCGTTTTTCCGTGTGATCGGGGCAGGCGGGATACCCCGGCGCAGGCCGAATACCTCGATAACGCTCCTTGATCAGGTCCTCGTTGGTGAGTTCCTCATCCCGTGCGTAGGCCCAGAATTCCTGGCGTACGCGTCGGTGCATATGCTCCGCCAGCGCTTCGGCCAGGCGGTCCGCGAGGGCTTTGAGCATGATCGAACTGTAATCGTCATGCGCCGCCTCAAAAGCCGCAGCGCGCTTAGCAACGCCATGGCCGGTAGTGACACAGAAACCACCAATGAAATCATTTTCCGGTGCTATAAAATCACTCAGACTGAAGTTCGGGTCACCGTTCGCTTTTTCCGTTTGCTGACGCAAATGGTGGAGCCTCGTGGGCTCTGGAGCGCCATCGATATCCAGCAGTACGTCCTCTCCATCGCTGTGCGCAGGCCAGAAACCCACCGCAGCGCGAGCCTCCAGCCAGTTCTCGTCGACGATTTTCTTCAGCATCGCCTGCGCATCAGCAAACAGATCCCGTGCCTGCTCGCCCACGATGTCATCGTTCAATATGCGTGGATATTTGCCCGCCAGTTCCCAGGTGATAAAAAACGGTGTCCAATCGATGGTCTCAACAAGATCCGCCAGGGAGATATCTTTGAAAACCCGCACGCCCGTAAACGTAGGAGTAGGGGGTGTGTAGGCCGACCAGTCGAAAACTGCGCGGTTCGCGAGAGCTTCTTCATAGGACAGACGCTTTGCCTTGGGCTTTCGCGAGGCCATGCGCTCGCGAACCTGCAAATACTCCTCGCGCCGCTCGCTGACAAACCCCTCTTTTTGTTCTCCCAGGAGCTGTGAGGCGACGGACACGCTACGGGATGCGTCCGGGACATAGACCACCAGGTCGTTTGTGTAATTGGGCTCAATCTTCACGGCGGTGTGTGCCTTGGACGTTGTTGCACCGCCAATCATTAGCGGCACAGAGAAACCCGTTCGCTGCATTTCGCTGGCAACGTGCACCATCTCGTCCAGGGACGGTGTTATGAGACCACTCAGGCCAATGACATCGACGTTCTCTTCCCTGGCAACGCGCAGGATCTCTTCACAGTGCACCATCACACCGAGGTCAATCACCTCATAGTTATTGCACTGCAGCACCACACCAACGATGTTTTTTCCAATATCGTGGACATCGCCTTTGACCGTCGCCATGAGAATCTTGCCGTTAGTGCTGCCCTCGGCTTTTTCTTCCTCGATGTAGGGTTGAAGGTAAGCCACCGCCTGCTTCATCACGCGGGCGCTTTTCACCACTTGCGGGAGAAACATTTTGCCCTGACCAAAGAGGTCGCCCACCACGTTCATACCGTCCATGAGCGGCCCCTCGATGACTTCGATGGGGCGATCGGCCTGTTGCCGCGCTTCTTCGGCATCTTCTTCGATGTAGCCATTGATGCCTTTAACCAAGGCGTATTCCAGGCGCTTTTTAACCGGCTCATCGCGCCAGGCCAGGTCCTCTACGCGGACCGAGGCCGGTCCATCGGCATGGTACTTACTTGCGAGATCCAATAAGCGTTCGGTGCTGTCGTCGCGACGATTGAGCACCACGTCTTCCACCGCGTCACGCAACTCCGCCGGGAGCTCGTCGTAGACCGCAAGCTGCCCGGCGTTGACGATTCCCATGTCCATACCCGCGCGAATCGCGTGATACAGAAACACGGAGTGAATGGCTTCACGCACGGGGTTGTTGCCGCGAAACGAAAAGGAGACATTGGACACGCCCCCGGAGACCTTGGCGCCGGGCAGGTTCTCTTTAATCCAGCGGGTCGCTTCTATGAAGTCCACGGCATAGCTGTTGTGAGCCTCAATGCCCGTACCGATGGCAAATATATTCGGATCAAAAATAATGTCGTCAGGATTAAAATCCAGACGATTTCTTAAAAGATCCCAGCTGCGTTGACAGATCTCGCGGCGACGGGCAACGGTGTCGGCCTGACCATCCTCGTCAAAGGCCATGACAACCACCGCCGCCCCGTAGCGCTGGCAAAGTGCCGCCTGCTCCAGAAACTCTTCCTCGCCCGCCTTGAGACTGATGGAGTTGACCACCGCCTTGCCCTGGACGCAGCGCAAACCGGCCTCAATGACCTCCCAGCGCGAGGAATCAATCATGATCGGTACGCGACTGATATCCGGCTCCGAAGCAATGAGGTTCAGGAACGTGACCATGGCTTCCTTGGCATCGAGCATGCCCTCGTCCATGTTGACGTCGATAATCTGCGCGCCATCCTCAACCTGGGTACGCGCCACATCCAGGGCGGCTTCGTAATCGCCGGACAAAATGAGCTTTTTGAAACGGGCAGAGCCCGTGACGTTGCAGCGCTCACCGACGTTTACAAACAGACTGTCCGCGGAGAAGGTAAACGGCTCCAGGCCGCTAAGTTGGCAGGCCTTTGGATTATCGGGCAGCGGGCGCGGCGGAATCCCGTGGACGGCGTTGGCGATGGCCCGGATGTGTGCGGGCGTGGTGCCGCAGCAACCCCCGACCAGATTGACAAAACCACGCTCGGCAAAGTCTTTGAACTCCATCGCCATAACTTCCGGCGCCTCATCATACTCACCGAAGGCATTGGGCAGTCCGGCATTGAGATGGGCGCTGAAATAGCCATCGGTGGCCTTTGACAGCTCCTCGAGAAAGGGCCGCACTTCCTGAAAGCGCCGACCACAGTTGCTTCCCACAACCAGGGGCCGGGCGTGGGCGATGGAGAACCAGAACGCTTCGGGGCTCTGACCGGAGAGGTTGCGCCCGCTCACGTCCGGGAAGGTGACGGACAGCATCACGGGAATACGCACGCCACGCTCTTCGAACACCTTTTCAATGGCAAAGATCGCTGCCTTGGCATTGAGCGTGTCAAAGATGGTTTCGATCATGAGGAGATCGACATTGCCGTCCAGAAGACCGCGGGTTGCTTCGGCGTAGTCTTCGCTGAGGGTCTGGTAGTCGATGTTCCGCGCGCCGGGATCGTTAACATCCGGTGAGATGGAGGCCGTTCGCGGTGTTGGCCCGAGAACACCGGCCACAAACCGGGGTTTGTCGGGCGTTTCAGCGCTCACCTCATCCGCGGCCTTCCGCGCGATACGTGCCGAGGTTTCATTCAGCTCCCGGGCAATGGCCTGAAGACCATAGTCCTCCAGCGCCACGGCGGTGGAGTTAAAGGTGTTGGTCTCGATGATGTCCGCGCCCGCCTGCAAATAAGCACGATGAATGTTTTCTATGACATCCGGACGGGTAATCGACAGGAGGTCGTTGTTGCCCTTTAAATCTCCTCCATGCTTGGCGAAGCGCTCCCCGCGGTAGTCCGCCTCGGCGAGGCCCTCGGCTTGAATCATGGTGCCCATGGCACCGTCGATGATAAGAATGCGCTCGCTCAGGGCATCCGCAAGGGGACCTGTTACGGGGAAAAAGGCTGTCATTTTTTAAAACATCCGTAGAAAATCAGGAGCCGACGCCCGCGGCAAAAAAGGACGGGGAACGCCGGTAAATTCGGGGCGGGATGATAGCAGATTGCGGCTTTGGCAGCATTGGCAGCAAGGTCCGGCGTCTACCAGTGAATGAGTGCCGTTAGGCGCTGTGAGGGTGAGGCAAAACATGAATTGCCGTGACACAGTGACGCTGGACCGACGTCTCGTTATAATACCTGACTAATTTACTCAGGAAGTGTGTGGATATTACGCCGATGCTGACGATTACAGAGAGTGCACAGGAATACCTCGCGGAATTACTGGGGAAACAGGAGGACGCTCTGGGTGTGCGTGTGTTCATCAACGATCCGGGCACGGCGCGCGCAGAGACCTGCATCGCCTATTGTCGTGAGGGCGACGTCCTCGATGAGGACGTAAAGCAGCCTTTTGACAAAATCACCGCCTGGCTGGACAACCGCAGCGTGCCGTTTCTTGAGGACGCTTTGGTGGATTACTCCACAGACCGCATGGGGGGCCAACTGACCATCAAGGCTCCCAACGCAAAAATGCCCCGGGTGAGCGACGACTCTCCCATCGAAGACCGCATCAATTACGTACTTTACAACGAGGTCAACCCTTCCCTTGCCGCTCACGGCGGCGAAGTGTCCCTGGTAGAGGTAACAGATGACGCATTTGCCGTGCTGCGCTTCGGTGGCGGCTGTCAAGGTTGTAGCGCCGTCGACATGACGCTCAAGGATGGCGTGGAGAAGACGCTCCTTGACCAGCTACCCCAGCTGAAGGGCGTGCGGGACATGACCGATCACTCGGATCGCAGCAACGCGTTCTACTAGGTCGGTCTTTAGATCGCTCTTTAAGACGCTCGCGCGCGCTCGGGAAGCACATCCTTCAGTTTCTCGCGCAGAGAGCGCAGACAGTTTTCCGTATCTTCCCAACCGATGCAGCCGTCGGTGATAGAAACCCCGTATTCCATGTCTTTGAGGCTGCTCGCCATGCTCTGATTGCCCGCCTTGAGATGGCTTTCAATCATAAGGCCGATGAGCGAGCGGTTACCCCCGATAATCTGATTCGCCACATTCTCAGCAACCAGGGGTTGCAGGGCAGGGTCCTTGTTGGAATTGGCATGACTGCAGTCCACCATGATGTTTTGCGGCATACCGGCTTTTTCCAGGGCCTGCTCACACAGCGTCACGTGCACGGAATCGTAATTGGGTCCCGTACTCCCACCGCGCAAGACAACATGCCCGTAGGGGTTGCCCCGCGTTGTGAAGACCGACACCTGCCCCTGGCTGTTGATACCCAGAAACCGATGAGACTGGGACGCGGCGCCCAGGGCGTTTACCGCAACGGTTAATCCGCCGTCGGTACCATTTTTAAACCCCACGGCGGAAGAGAGCCCGCTGGCCATTTCCCGGTGCGTCTGCGACTCCGTGGTTCGCGCCCCGATAGCAGACCAGGATATGAGGTCCTGGAGGTACTGGGGCGAAATTGGATCCAGAGCCTCCGTGGAGACGGGAAGTCCCAGGCTGACCACATCGGTCAGCAGTCTGCGTGCGATGGTGAGGCCCTCCTCGATGCGGAAGGAATCATCCAGATACGGATCGTTGATCAAGCCCTTCCAGCCCACGGTTGTTCGCGGTTTTTCAAAGTAAACGCGCATCACAATAAACAGTGTGTCATCCAACTCCCGAGCCAGGGCGCGGAGACGCTTCGCGTAGTCCATGGCAGCGCTGGTGTCATGGATAGAGCAGGGGCCTACCACCACGAGGAGTCTTGGATCTTTGCGATCCAGAATATCGAAGACGGTTTGCCGACTGGTGGTGACGTCGCGCTCCAGGCCCTCTGTCAAGGGGACGAGGCGCTTCAGATCAGCCGGCGTCGGCAATATGTCCTGTGAGGCGACATTGATGTTGTGGACGTTGTTGCTCATGGAATCGGTCCTGCTAGAGTGCGGGTCTGCGCTTACGGCAATGACGAAGGCGTTGGGAAGGCGCGAAAGTGTAATGCAGGGGCAGGGCAATGAGTAGGTGTTCAAAGATCCAATCAAGCGTGAATATTCATGACTAATACGGCCCGGCCGTGGCGTTCGAGGCGTCTACCGTGAGTCTCCGCCCCCTTTTTCAGGATATGGACAGTATCGCCAGGCTTCTTGCGGAGGATGTGGCCATACTGACGCCAAACCGCCGTCTCAGCCGCGCCATTCGCGAGGCGGAGGCCCTGGAGCGCCAGACATCCGGGCAGACCGTGTGGCCCAGCAGCACCGTGCTACCCCTTCGTCAGTACTGGATTGAGCGATGGCGCTTTGCTGTGACCCGAGGTTTCCTCGCACCGTACACCTTGCTTGACAGCGCTGCGCAGCGACTGGTGTGGCGACAAGTCATCGATCAGGACAGTGAGGGAAGGTTCTCACTTCTCAGCCCCACGCGCGCTGCGGCCCTGTGCCAGGAGGCCAGCGAGCGTCTCGCTCTATGGCGCATCGATCCCGGCGATGCAGACACCCGTCAGCTGTTCAGCTTTGACGAAGATTCCATGGCTTTCCTTCGCTGGGAAAAAGCCTTCCGCAGCGTCCTCAAAGACATGGATGCCATGACACCGGAGCAGGCCCTGGAGGCGCTTCTGAACTGTCCCGAAGCCATGGATCAGGCCGTCGCCATAATGAGCGACGACGATTTGCCGCCCCTGCACGATGCTCTCTGCCGGGCCGCGGGGGAGTGCCACCGGGTGGCGCCGCCGCGCCAGGAGGGGAGGGTTCTGCCCCTGCGAGGTTTTAGTGAGCCTCGCGCTGAGCTTCAAGCCGCCGCCCGCTGGTGTCGCGAGCAGTACCTGAAAGACCCCGGGGGCCGCTACGCCGTGGTGCTGTCGGATATGCAGAATGATCGTGACAGACTGGAGTTCTTTCTTCGCCAGGAATTCGACTGTCTCAGCAAAAACTACGCGAGCCTCCCCGTCAACTTTGCCACAGGCTTTCGTCTGGATCGCGTTCCCCTGGTCAGGGACGCCCTGCGGATACTCGAACTCAGTCTTCCGGAGGTGACCGTGGAGACCGTGATCACCCTGCTGCAATCGCGTTTTGTTTCGCCATTCAAGATCCACGCTGAGAAGCGTGAAGCATCCCTGCGCCGGCTTCGCGAGCTTGCCCGGGAGAGGGTGCCTCAGCACGTGCTTCACGGTGTTCTTGAGGAACTCTTCGACCGAAGTCTCGGTGCGCCTCCCTGGGACCTGGTGTTGCAACGGTCTACCAACGGCGCATGGCAGAAACGTGCTCGATCGCCATCGCAGTGGTTGGAGCCTTTCAAGGCAATACTCAACGCCTGGGGATGGCCCTACGGCACCGCCCTGGATTCCCTGGAATATCAACAGGCGGTGCAGTGGCGGGAAACCCTCGATGCTTTCGCCGCTCAGGATCATGTGGTCGCGGAGCTCAGCCTGGCGGAAGCGATCCAGAGCCTGCGAGAGCTTTTGGGGGAGCAGCAATTCCAACCGCGGACGGATGATCAGGCCGTACAGGTCCTCGGCCCCCTGGAAACAACGGGGCTGCAATTTGATGCTCTGTGGATTACCGGTATGAGTGCTGATCGCTGGCCCGCCGCAGCGCAGCCCAATCCGTATCTTCCCCACAGTCTTCAGCGACAATCAGGCATGCCGCATGCCGATGCCGCCTGGGAGCGGCGCTGGGCGGAGGCCCGGTGGACCCAGTGGCTGCAGGGGGCAACAGAGATTCAGATCAGCTACGTCAACCTGGTCGACGGTAGCGAAGTGCTCCCAAGCTCTCTCCTGAGCGATGGAGCTGTGACCGCGGAAACCAGCGAGTCGAGGCCTGATGATCGCTGGCTCACGCAGAGGGCAGCGTCCACCTTTGAGTCCCTGGCGCTGGCCGCAGTTCCCGTAAGTGATGAAGAACGGGTATCTCAGGGCGTGGGCACCAGCGTTCTGGAACAGCAGTCCGCCTGCCCCTTTCTGGCCTTTGCCGCAGCCCGGCTCGCCGCCACGCCGCTGCCGGCACCGGTTGCGGGGCTGCTGCCTTCGGAGCGGGGCACCCTGCTGCACCGTGCGCTCTACACGCTGTGGGGAGAGATCAAAGACAGCGAAAACCTGCATCGTATCGACGAATCAGAGCTCGAGGCCGTCATCGACGCTGCGGTGGGCTTTGCGCTTCAGGGCATCGATAAAGCCCGTTTGGACGTGCTCGGCGGCGCGCTACTGGATCTCGAGCAGCAACGCCTGAGGCGTGTCCTGCTGCGCTGGCTGGAGGTGGAAAGAGCTCGCGACGAGGGGTTTACCGTGGTCGCGCGGGAAGAACCCCGGGAGCATGTGCTGGGCGGTTTGCGGCTGCGACTGCGTCTCGACAGAGTTGATGAATTGAGTGATGGCAGCACGGTGATCGTTGACTACAAAAGCGGCTCACCGGGCAGCGTGAGTCAGTGGCTTGGAGATCGACCGGCCCGTCCGCAGTTACCGCTTTATGCACTTCTTGAACCCTTTGCTTCGGGCATCGCCTACGCGTCTCTCAAGCCCGGCATGGAAGGCTTCAAGGGTATTGGGAAGCGAGCTTTTGAGGCAGGTATCGCCAGTGCCCGGGACCACGTAGACGATGACGGCGACGGCGAGACGCAAGACGCCCCAGAAAACGCGATGGAGGCATTGCGAGGGCACTGGCGCAAGGCGCTTGCAGAGCTGGCGGAGGAATTCATTGGGGGGATCAGCCCCGTAGACCCCACGGTGGAAGCCTGCCGCTACTGCCAGCGTTTTTCCCTGTGCCGCCTGGGAGAGGAGCTTCTATGACTCCCGTGGATAACGAAGCCCGCCTGCGCGCCGTGGATCCGGGTCTGTCGGTGTGCGTGAGCGCCCCCGCCGGCTCGGGTAAAACCGCGCTGCTCGTACAGCGCTTTCTGGGCCTGCTCGCCCGGGTGAGCGAGCCCGAGAGCGTGGTGGCGATTACCTTTACACGCAAAGCGGCGGCAGAAATGCGTGCTCGCGTCGTAGGTGCATTGCAGGGTGCCGCCGAGGGTGTAAAGGCAAGGAATCCCCATGAGGAGGCGCTTATGGCCGCGGCACGGGCAGTGGCTGAGCACGATGGTAGCCGCGGCTGGGGATTGCTGGATAACCCCTCCCGTTTGCGTATCCAGACCATCGACAGCTTTTGTGGCTACCTCACCCGGCAGATGCCGGTGCTCAGCGGTTGCGGAGGGCAGGTCACGGCGACCGATGACAGTCGGGTGCTGTACCGCGAGGCGATTGAAAACTTCCTGCACGGGGAACTGAACCGCAGGCAAGACGACAAAGCGCGAGACATAGAGACCCTGCTTCTGCACCTCGATAACAACTGGGACAGCGCTCTGGAGCTGCTATCCAAGCTTCTTCAGCGGCGCGAGCAGTGGCAACCGGTGTTTGGCGGTGGGGGACTCCATGGGGACGCGCAGCAAAACGTTCTGGAGATCACGGAATCCCTTGTCCGTTACCGGCTGGAGTTGCTTCAGGAGCGCTTTGCAGCGCATATGCAGCAGCTCATCACCTTGATGGACTATCGGGAACAAAACCTCAAGCGGGGATTGCTGTTTAGCGGTGACTGCAGCGACCTTGCCTCGTGGCGTGGCGTGGCTGCGCTGCTGCTCACGGGTAAGGGCGAATGGCGAAAAACCGTGACCGTGCGGGATGGATTTCCCGCGGGTAAGGGTGAACCCGCAGAACTCAAGGCGCAGATGCTGGCGCTCCTTAGCACGCTGCGGGAGGAGGACGACGGCGCTCTTCTGGGAGAGCTGCGACAGGTAGTGTTGCTGCCGGATGTCGACGATGAGCCCGCCCACTGGGATGTGCTGGTGGCGGTCACCCGTCTGCTGCCGCGATTAGGCGCGGAGCTTCTCCTTGTCTTTCAGCAAAAAGGGGAGGTTGATCATGCGCAGATCGCCATGGCGGCGCTGGATGCCCTGGGCACGGACCGCGAGCCGACGGACCTCGCTTTGCGTCTGGATCACAGCATCGAACATTTGCTCGTCGACGAGTTTCAGGATACCTCGTCGGTGCAGTTTGAGCTCATCCGCCGACTGACGCGGGGTTGGCATGAGCATAACGAGGCCAATCCCCAAGGGCCGCGGACGCTGCTCCTCGTGGGCGATGCGATGCAGTCCATCTATGGCTTTCGTGAAGCCAATGTGGGGCTTTTTATCCGCGCCAGAAACGAGGGCGTGGGCGATCTGTCCCTGACCCCTCTGGACCTGCAGGTGAATTTTCGGAGTCAGCAGGGATTGGTGGAATGGACGAACGCGCATTTTCAGCGCGGTTTTCCCCAGGTCGATGACGCGCAGCTCGGCGCGGTACAGTTCCGCGAGGCCATTGCGGCAAGAGCACCCGATGAGGCCCCGGAGTTCGCGTTATTCACCGGCGACGGCGGGCAGGCAGCGGAAATCGAGGCGCTATGCGACAAGCTTGCGGAAGGTGTCGCAAGAGACGACGTGGAGAGTATTGCAGTATTGGGTCGCTCCCGGACTCAGCTCAGACCCATACTCGCGGCGCTGCGCGCTCGGGATATCGATGTGGCGGCACGGGATCTGGACACCCTTGCCCAGCGCCCCCTGATCCGCGACCTTCTGACCCTGACCACGGTTCTCTGCGATCGTTTCGACCGCTTTGCCTGGTTGAGCCTGTTACGCACGCCGGCCATCGCCCTGGATAACGCTGATCTCCTGCGCATGGCCTCTCATTGTCCTACGGCCGCAGATTTCCGTGATAGAGAGATCACCAGAGACACGGCGCTCCAGGCAGTCTCAAGACCCGGTCAACAGCGTTTGGGGCAGCTGCAAAAGCTCCTGGCCTGGGCCGATCACTACAAAGACCGTCTCGCATTGCGGGTTTGGGTGGAGGAGTGCTGGCTGTTTCTGGGAGGCGCTGCGAGTCTCGCCAGTGATGCGGATTTACGCGATACCGAACGTTTTCTTCAGTGCCTTGAGGAACTGGAGGTTGACCAGGCTCCCCTGAACGGACGGAGCCTTGCCACAGCGGTCGAGGCCCTTTACGCCTCCCCGGGCGATGAGCGCTGCAAGGTCGAGGTGATGACATTGCATAAAGCCAAGGGGCTCGAGTTCGATTGGGTGTTCATACCCGCGCTTGCAAAAAGCACCGGGGGACAGGATAAGGAGTTATTGCTGTGGGACGAGTTTGTATTGCCCGGCGCGCCGCCGAGTTTTCTCCTGGACATTCGCGACACCGCCGAGGGCGGCGCTAACCCGCGCCTTTATGACTATTTAAAAGCCCAGGCCAAACAAAAGCGCGACTATGAAGCAGCGCGGCTTTTTTATGTGGGCTGTACCCGTGCGGCAGATTACCTCTGGTTGGGGGCAGCATTATCCTTTAGTGAAGCAAAAGACAGCTATTCCCCCCCGGGGTCAGGGTCCCTGTTGAGTGTGATCTGGCCCTCCATAGAACATCAGGCCAGCGTTACGCATGTGTCTTTGGACGAGGACGCGGTCGATGCGCCGACCCTGGGTTATCGACGACTGCGGGAGCTTCCGGACATCGCCGTCGTGGCGGCAAACAGCCCCGCATCACCTCTGGAACTTTCCGAAAATTATCTCGCACGGGCCCTTGGCACTGCGGTGCACCGTTGCATCGAGGCATTGATCTACAAACCGGAGCTTCCCGAATGCTGCGACGAGAAGCTCCGGGGCCTGCTACGTGTCGCATTAATCGAAGCGGGTGCTGACCGGCAGGCGCTGCCGGAGCTGGTGCTTGAAGGTGCATCCATGTTGGACCGGCTCTTAGGGGATTCCTGGGCCCGGTGGGCGCTATCCGCACAACGACGCGAACGGGCGGCGGAATTGCCCCTGACCATTGCAACGGGGACCGGAGCGCAGCAGCTCATTCTCGATTACAGCTTTTTGGATGAAGAGGCGGGAGAGCGCTGGGTGATCGATTACAAAACCGCGATCCCGGGCCCTGGGGAGGACGTGAGGCAATTTGTAATGGCACAGCTGGAGAGCTACGGGGAGCAGCTGG